>NZ_JBQKUO010000002.1:0-746878 GCF_052156635.1 Nitrospina sp. 32_T5
GTGTGTCAGCGGGGTCATGTCGGTTTTCGATCCGGTGCCGGGAAAAAGGAATCAGGTCTGAGCGTGCTTTAAATTTTATGCTATGGTTGACCGATTTTATAACGAACGCGTGGAAATTATGAAGGAAGGAATGAAACCTGCCAGGCTGTTCTGTTTTGGCCTCGGGTATGTGGGAAGGGCGCTCGCGGAAAATTTGCACGGCGAGGGTTGGATCGTTTCCGGCACCTGCAGGAGCGAAGAAAAAAGAAAAGAACTTGAACAGCAGGGCTGGCAGGTGTGGACGTTCGACGCTCCGGAAACGGTTCCGGATGTGTCCCATGCGCTGGCCGAGACCACGCATGTGCTCGTCACCATTGCGCCCAGGGGGGACGCGGGTGATGTGGCCCTGCACCATTTCGGCGAGCTGTTGATGTCCCTGCCGGAATGCGAATGGATCGGTTACCTCTCGACCACCGGCGTGTACGGCGACCGCGGCGGCGACTGGGTGGAAGAAGAGACGCCCCCCGCGCCGACCTTCCCGCACCAGCAACGCCGCGCCGAGGCCGAGGCGAACTGGATGCGCCTCGCCTACAAACACCGGCTTCCCGTGCACCTGTTCCGGCTGGCGGGCATTTACGGTCCGGGACGCAACCCCCTGCTCAAAGCCAGGCAGGGCACCGCGCAGCGAATCGACAAGCCCGGCCTCATGTTCGGACGCGTCCATGTGGCGGACGTGGTGCAGGTGCTGAAGGCGTCCATCGAACGGCCGCATCCGGGCCGCGTGTACAACGTGGTGGACAACTGCCCCGCCCCCCCGGCGGAGGTCACCGAGCTCGCCTGTAAACTGCTGGGCATGGAACCACCGCCTTTGGTCCCGTTTGAAGAAGCCGGTTTGAGCGAGATGGGAAAAAGTTTTTACCTGACCAACAAGCGGGTCAGCAATTTCCGCATCAAAAAGGAACTGAAGGTGCGCCTGCATTACCCGGACTACCGCGAAGGGTTGAAAGCCCTGGCCGCCAAACTGGAATGATCCGGGCGGAAGCATTGTTATAATTCCTGTACCCGGACCCCGTCGAGGTCCGCCTGCCCCAACCCCGATTCTCAAGGAGGAGCATGGACGACGCCCCGTACCGTTTGCTGTCACTCACCGGATTTTTTGTTCTCGCCCTTGTGGCCTGGGCCACCGGCAACCGCGCCCGGCCGAATGTGCGCACGGTGGCGGGGAGCCTGGTCCTCATCTGGCTGATTGGCGCCTTCACTTTCTGGTTGCCGTTCACGCGCGACGCGTTGTCGTGGGTGAACGACGCTCTGCTGGCCCTGATCGCCGCATCGCGAAAGGGCAGTGTGTTCCTGTTCGGTCCGCTGGCCCTGGGGCCCGGGGAGAGCCTGCCCGACGGGACGAAATCCATCGGTTTCGTGCTCGCCATGCAGGTATTGCCTGCGGTGATCTTTTTCTCGGCGGTGGTCGCCGGATTGTATTACCTGAATGTCATGCAGGCGGTGGTGCGGTTTTTTGCGCGCATTTTTTATCGGCTGATGGGCCTGTCCGGCGCGGAGGCCCTGTCGGCCTCCGCCAACATCTTTGTCGGCATCGAGTCCAGCCTCACCGTACGGCCGTATCTCGAACGCATGACGCGCTCGGAACTGCTCACGCTTCTTACCTGCATGATGGCGACGGTGGCCAGCACCGTGCTTGCCGTGTACGTGCTGGCATTGCAGAACGTGTTTCCACAGATCGCGGGCCACCTGGTGTCCGCGTCGATCATCTCCATCCCCTGCGCCATCCTGGTGAGCAAGCTCACCCTGCCGGAAAACGATCAGCCCGTCACCGCAGGCGAAGTGCCCGCCAAAGCGGGGTACGACGGTGGTGAGTCCCCGCCCGCCAACCTGATGGTGGCGCTCATGGACGGTGGCAAACAGGGCGTGGGAATGGCGGTGGGCATCGCCACCCTGCTGATTGTGGTGCTGGGACTGGAAGCGGTGCTGGATCTGTTGCTGAACCTCCTTCCCCAAGTGGGTGGGGAGCCGATCACGCTGGCCCGCATTTTGGGGATGCTCACGTGGCCGTTCGTGGTTCTGCTCGGGTTGGAACCCGGCGAGTGGCAGATGGCGGCCCAGATTCTAGGTTCGCGTTTCGTGGAGACGGAGGTGACGGCGTACTTCACGCTGGCGGCGGTGCAGGGAGGAGACGTCCCGGCATTCACCCCGCGTTCGCTCACCATCCTGACCTATGCACTTTGCGGTTTCGTGCACATCGCCAGCATGGGAATCTTCATCGGCGGGGTGTCGAGCCTGATGCGGAAGCGCGTGGGGGAGGTTTCGGTGCTGGGCGTGCGGGCGTTGTGGACGTCGTTTCTGGCGACCCTGCTTACAGGGTGCGTGGCCGGGGTGCTGGCGTGACGGGATTCACTCGGCGCCGCCAAACAGCAGGGACACGATGTTCCAGAAAAATGAAATGATGATGATCAACACACCGATGGCGGCGATGTACACCGAGTACGCCTCGCGTTTTTCTTTTTCCGTAAGGGGAGGGTACTTGTCCCCGTCCGGTTCGTGTCGGCCGCTCATGACGCCGGGAAGGGAAGAGTGGTGAGTCCGGGCGGCTGAAGGGTGGGGGCCATCGGTCAAACCTCGTTCTGCCGGTCGATTTCCTGCAGGAATTCGCTGACCGTGTGGACGGTGTTGAAATTTTTGAACGGTGAGACCATGCCGACGATGCAGGAGTTGAGGATGAAGGGGTCGCCGCGCTCGTGCAGGATGACCATGCTGTTGATGTAACGTTCGCGAAACCACGGCAGTTTTTTGACGTCGATCGGGATGACCATTTTTTCAAAATAGGCGGACATGCCGTATTTCTCGGTCAGATACCGCTCCAGCTCCTCCTTTTCCTCTTCCAGTAGCAGGTTGTTGACACGGCTCTGGATCCAGCGCAGGTATTCGGGGGCCGATTGCTCCTCATTCATCTCCAGTGCTTGCGGGTAATTGGCGATGATCTTGGGCACGGGCAGGGGCTCGTCACGAAAATAGACAATCCATTCGATGCGGATGTCATCTTCCTCGTGGTCCATCGTCAAACGGGTCGATGGAATCAGTGAATATGCTTTGTAAAGATTCATGTCAGGCCCTTTCTTGAGCCTCCTATTATACGAATTCAGATTCGATTTGTCTTCCCGCCTGTGGGAGAGAGCCTGACCCCAGGTTGCAGGCAATGCGAAATCCGCACGGTTGGCGAACCGGGGGCGGATCCGGCACATCCTTTTCCACTTCCTGACTATTTGAAGGAAGGGCTCAAACCGTGGGACCGGCCCAGCCGACGGTTTTAAATGTCGCCGAGCTCATCCTCTTCGAAAAATTCCTTCATGGATTCCAGGTCCGTTTTCTCAGTCAGCCGCTGTTCGGCACGGTCGATGAATTCGTTGACGGTCTTCAGGTGTTCCGGCTGGATGTTGCGGAGCATGAGGTGTTCCATCAAAAACTCTTTTTCAAAATGATCCAGCAGGCGACCGACACACCCCATTAAAAACGGGGAGAATACCGCCTCCACATCGGTGAAGTCCATGTACACGGGTTGTTTTGCTTTCAATTCCGGCAGGATTTTTTCATAAAGCCGGATGCCGTCGTCGAGCGCAATGCACCGGGTTCCGATATCCTCTTTCAGTTTGATTTCCATGATTTCAGTTCCTGGGGAATATAAGGTTTTCCCTGCATGATGCGATCCCTTATACTGAATTCAAACACCAATGCGGGCGTTTTAGCATTCAGTTCGCTTTGCCATTCGGGAGTACCAGGATTTGATGTGTCTTCGTTTCAGCCCGCTTATTCTGCTCGTTTTGGGGATGCTGCTCCCACCCGCGTTCGCGGAGAACCCGCATCATCATCCACACCGTTCGGGCCATTTGCCTTCCGTAGGGCCCGGCGAAGCGCCGCATTTTCATGAAATCGATGTGGACAAGCTGACCCGCGTGGACGATATCGCCAAACGGCCTCACGACCTGCCTCCACCCATTCAACGCAAGAAATCCGAAACCGTCAAGTTCAAGTTGGAATTCCGCGAGCTGGTGTCCACCCTGTCCCCGGATACGGAATACGTTTTCTGGACGTTTGACGGCACGGTTCCGGGCCCTTTTCTGCGCGCCCGTGTGGGCGATACGGTGGAGTTGACGCTGACCAACCATCCCACCAGCACCCATTCGCATTCCATAGACCTGCACGCGGTCACGGGTCCGGGGGGCGGATCGAAGCTTTCCGAAGTGAAACCGGGCGAGACGCGGACGATCGTATTCAAGGCGCTTCATCCCGGCGTGTACCTCTACCACTGCGCCACGCCCAACGTGCCGTCGCACATCACCAACGGCCTCTACGGACTGATCGTCATCGATCCCGAAGACGGCTGGCCCGAGGTGGATCGTGAATTCTACATCATGCAGGGCGAATTTTATACCCGTGGGGCGTTGGGAGACCGGGGATTCCAGGACTTTTCTCCTGAAAAAATGATGCAGGAGCGGCCCGAGTACATCGTGTGGAACGGCCGGGTGCGGTCCCTCACCGGCCCGGGCGCCCTTCAGGTGAAACAGGGGGAACGCATCCGCATCTTCGTCGGCAACGGCGGGGTGTCGCGCGTCCTCAATTTCCACATCATCGGGGAGATGTTTGATGTGGTCTATCCGGAAGGGGCCATGAGTCCGCCGCGGCACCGGGTGCAGACCACCCTGGTGCCTGCCGGAGGGGCGTCCGCCGTCGAACTCACCCTGGAGAATTCCGGCGATTACATCCTGCTCGACCACGCCATCGCCCGCATCGATCGCGGCTCCTACGGCCTGCTGAAAGTCGAGGGCCACCCTGTCCCCGGACTCCTGTCCACCCCCTGACCGGGGCGTTCACACTCATCATATCCCCCTTTCCAAGGCATCCTGTTTTCCTACGCAGGTGAAGAAATCCTCAATTTGATATATAATCTTTCGGCATGGATACCGTGGAAAATGAATGCTTGGAGGATGATCCTATATCAGGTTCTTCCGACAGGTCGTTTGGCTTGGTTTTCTTCGCTGTGTTTGCGGGGATCGGCCTGTGGCCCCTGCTGAACGGCGGTCCGGTGCGTCCGGTGTTTCTGGTTCTCGCCGTGGTCACACTGGGCATTGCCGGGTTGAGGCCTTCCTGGCTGTCTCCGTTCAATCGGAGATGGATTCGCCTTGGTGGGATTTTAGGAAATACAATGAGCCCGGTCATCCTCGGCATCCTGTATTTCTGCGTGGTGACGCCGACAGGGGTTTTCCTTCGTATACTAGGAAAAGACCTGTTGCGGATGCGGCGGGACCCCGCCGCTGCGAGTTACTGGATCGAACGCGATCCCCCCGGCCCGGCGCCGGAGTCGCTGATCAATCAGTTTTGACGGGAGGTTTCCGTGACGGTCGTCAAGGAATTGTGGGTGTTCATTCGGGTCCGCAAGAAGTACTGGCTGTTGCCCATCGTGACTCTGCTTCTCATGATGAGCGGGCTGGTGATTCTGACTCAGGGGTCCGCGGTGGCGCCGTTCATCTACACCCTGTTCTGATCCTGCCGGGCCATGGTTGTTCTCGGCATCTCCGCTTTTTACCACGACAGCGCGGCGGCCCTGTTGCGGGACGGAGTGGTGGTGGCCGCGGCGCAGGAAGAACGCTTCACCCGTAAAAAACACGACGCCCGCTTTCCCCGCCACGCCATCCATTCCTGCATGGAACAGGCGGGCCTCGGCCTCGCCGAAGTCGATGTCATCGCCTTCTACGACAAGCCCTTTCTGAAATTCGAACGCCTGCTGGAAACCAGCATCGCCTTCGCTCCGAAAGGATTCCGCACCTTTCATAAAGCCATTCCCGTCTGGATCAAGGACAAGCTGTTTCAAAAACCGTTGCTCCTGCGCCAATTGCGCGCCATGGGATGGGAGGGCGATCCCGACCGGGCCCTGCTGTTTTCCGAACACCACCTGAGCCATGCGGCCAGTGCCTTTTACCCGTCGCCGTTTGAGGAAGCGGCGGTGCTGACTCTCGACGGCGTCGGCGAATGGGCGACGACGTCGTTCGGCATCGGCCGCGGGCGCGAACTCACCCTGCAAAAAGAAATCCATTTCCCGCATTCGCTGGGCCTGCTCTATTCAGCGTTCACACAGTACCTCGGGTTCAAGGTGAACTCCGGAGAGTACAAGCTGATGGGGTTGGCCCCCTACGGCGAACCGCGATTCAAAGACACGATCCTTGAACACCTGATCGACGTGAAATCCGACGGCACGTTCCGGTTGAACCTGGACTGCTTCGATTACTGCACCGGCCTCACCATGACCAACACAAAGTTTCACGCGCTGTTCGGCGGTCCGCCGCGCAACGGCGACGCCGAGGTGCTGACGGAGCGGCATATGGACCTCGCGGCCTCCATTCAGTCGGTGACGGAAGAGGTCCTGCTGAAACTCACCCGCTCGATCGCCAGGGAGTCGGGCTTGAAGAACCTTTGCCTGGCGGGCGGGGTGGCGCTCAACTGCGTCGCCAACGGGCGCGTTCTGCGCGACGGGGCGTTCGAGCGCATCTGGATTCAACCCGCCTCAGGGGATGCCGGGGGCGCGCTGGGTGCGGCCTACTGCGCTTATCACCTGCATGCGGGCAACCCCCGCAGGACGGGCATTGCCCTTGACGGCATGCGGGGGGCGTTTCTGGGGCCGGAGTTTTCACAGGAGGAAATCCAGGCGCGGCTGGATGCCGCCGGGGCGCAATTTGCGGTGATGGAAGAGGGGGAAATGATCGACGCCTGCGCCGAGGCGCTGGCCGAAGGGCGCGCCGTGGGGTGGTTCCAGGGACGGATGGAGTTCGGTCCGCGGGCCCTCGGCAACCGGTCGATTCTGGCCGACCCCCGCTCGCCGGACATGCAGGCCACCCTCAACCTCAAGGTCAAAAACCGCGAGTCGTTCCGTCCCTTCGCCCCGTCCGTCCTGCGAGAGGAGGTGGCGCGCTACTTTGAAATGGACACCGACAGCCCCTACATGATGCTGGTGGCGAAGGTGGCCCGGCGGCGGCGTCGCTCCTTGACGGACGCCGATCTCTCCCGGACCGGGCTGGAACAGCTCCGCGTGGTGCGGTCCGATCTCCCCGCCGTGACGCATGTCGATTGTTCGGCCCGCATTCAAACAGTTCACAAAGAGACCAATCCCCGCTATCATGCATTGATCACGGCGTTCCAGCGACGCACCGGGTGTCCGGTGCTCGTCAACACCAGTTTCAACGTGCGCGGCGAGCCCATCGTGTGCACGCCGGAAGACGCGTTTCGCTGTTTCATGGGCACGCAGATCGACGTGCTCGCCATAGGCAACTGTTTTCTTAAGAAGGGAGAGCAGAACCCCGCTCTCATCAACAACCACGCCGGGGCGTTTGAGCTGGACTGAGCCATCCCGCCTCCTCCCCCCGCCTTTCAGGATTTCTGCACATGCTCTTAGCGGTAGACATTGGAAATACCAACATCGTCTTCGGTCTGTATGACGCGGACTGCCTGCGCACGCACTGGCGCATCCGTACGGAACGCAACCGCACGGTGGACGAGTACTGGGTTCTGGCCAACGAGTTCATCCTGCTGAACGACATCACCACCGGCACCATCGACGACATTGT
Organism: Nitrospina sp. 32_T5; assembly: GCF_052156635.1. Lineage (NCBI taxonomy): Bacteria > Pseudomonadati > Nitrospinota > Nitrospinia > Nitrospinales > Nitrospinaceae > Nitrospina > Nitrospina sp. 32_T5. The sequence goes on from NZ_JBQKUO010000002.1 coordinate 7,605, forward strand.
CATATCCTGCGTGGTGCCGCCGCTCATCCCGGTGTTCGAGGAGTTGTCGCGCAAGTATTTCAAAACCGAACCGCTGGTGGTGGGGCCGGGCATCAAGACGGGCATTCCCATCCTTTACAAGAATCCGGCGGAAGTGGGGGCCGACCGCATCGTCAACGCCGTGGCGGGGCTGGAAAAATACGGCGGGCCGCTGATCATCGTCGATTTTGGAACGGCCATCACCTTCGACGTGGTGTCGAATAAGGGCGAGTACCTGGGCGGCGCGATTTTTCCCGGCCTGCAGATTTCGATGGAAGCGCTTTACAAAAGCACGGCAAAGCTGTCACCGGTGGACCTCGTCCGGCCGGAAAAGGTGATCGGCAAATCGACGGTGGAGAGCATTCAGGCCGGCACCATTTACGGCTTCGTCGGCATGATCGAAAACATTGTGTCGAAAATGCAGGGGGAACTGGGAGAAAAAGCGAAAGTGATCGGCACCGGCGGGCTCATCAAGGCCATCGCCGATCAGGTTCCGGTGGTCGAGGTGATCGACCCGTTTCTCACGTTGGAAGGTTTGAAAATTCTTTATGATCGAAACCGGCAGGGAAAGTGAGAAGGAGGTCCTTCACACAAAAAACCGGCTTTCCCGACTAGAGGAGGGGCTAAAACCCGGGGAGAGGAGGGACCCCAGGAAAATCAGTAGTCGAAAAAGCCGGCAACTGCATATCAGGCATGTCCATGTATTCGATTGATTCTCTATATCTCTATTTTACCGTTTGGATTTGCTTATAAACAAGCGAACCAGCCGGGCATCTTCGTCCCGATTGGATACCTTATATCCTTTAGATTCCACCCAGCGGCTAAAAGCTTCGGAAAAATTTTTCTTTTTGTCCAAAATGATTTCCAGGATGCCGTTCATTTTGACATCCTTGAAAGCCTGGTTTAACTGATCGGTCGCGCTGAAGAATGACAATCCACGGGTATCGAGCGTTTTGAACACGGTCATGGTCCCACTCCTGTTTATTAAGATGACGCTGGTCAATTAAAAGATTCTCCCCGGCAACTCCTGCCTTGGTTGTAAATATAGGACGGCAACATTAAAAGAAAATGAATGGTTCATTAATTTTTTTTAATCCTCAGGGTGGGTTACAACCGATTGATTCTATTGGAGTTTTGTTTTTATTGAAGAGTTCGGGTGGGTTGCGGGTCTTCAATCCCCCCTTTTTGCGGGAGGCTTGGTCCGACAGGTGGCCAAGGGACAGGGACGGGGCTATTTTGAGCTTCCCGGGAGGTATGGTGCCGGCCGGGGATTTGTTACAATCGGAGTGCCGGAGGGGATAATCCGGCGGTTTTCGAAAACCCTGTTTTAAAGGAAAGTCGAGAAAACAATATGGCGGTGCGAAGCGATGGAAACACGGAATATGAAGCGAACGAGCCCACCTACGAGGAGAAAGCGGAAAAACTGCACGCGGAAATCGCCCGGCAGTTGGAGCAGGATGCCTCCCGGCTGGTGTTGACCGGTCGCTACTTTGGCACCGACGAAGCCCGCATCATTGCCGAATGCGATGCGGTGAAATCGGTCAAAACCCTCGACCTGTCCGACAACCAGTTGGCGGACGAAGCCCTGATGTCGCTGTTTCAGTCGCCCAACCTGGAGCAGTTGGAGGACCTGAACCTTTCCATCAATTTCATTACCGAAACGGGGGTGAAGCAACTCGCCGAAGCTGGGGGGGTGATGGTGACGCATTTGAAGAAGCTTTCCATGGAAGACAACCGGCTGAAAGATCCCGCCGCGGTGGCGCTGGTGAACTCGCCTCATTTCGGGGAACTGGAAGAATTGAACCTGGGCTGGAATGAAGTGGCCGACGCCACCGCCGAAGCGCTGGGTACGGGTGGCAAAATGCCATGCCTGAAGACCTTGATTCTCGAGCGCAACTACATCACGGAAGCGGGAGTGCGCGCCCTGTTGGCGGGTACGGTGCTCGACGGACTGGAAGAATTGAACCTCGCGTCCAACAAGCTTTTGGGAGAAGGAGCCGTGGCACTCGCCACTCTGAAGCCTTTGCCCAACCTCAAAATCCTGTGGCTCACCAACAACGCCATCGATGACCCCGGTGCCAAGGCCATCGGCGAAAGCACCCATTTCCCCAACCTGGAAAAACTGTACATGGGCCGCAACTATTTCGGCCAGGAAGGGGGCGATGCGGTCTATTACACGAAAACACTCACCGGTCTCAAGACGCTGGTGCTGACCGAGGGCGTCGAGACCAATCCCGACTTCGTCAACTACTCCCGTCCGGAACTTCTGCGCCCGGATTATGAAGAGGAATGAGAGAGCCTGGAAACGGCCATCCCTCTCGTCAGAACACTTTCAGTTTTTCGATTTTGGAGAGTTTGGGCGATTCGCGGAGTGCCTTTTTGGCTTCGTCGGACTTGATGCGGTTGCCGCCCAGGTGCAGGTAGGTGAGGTTGGAAAACGTGTCGGAGTCGGCAAAGGCATACGCGCCTTCCTCGCCAATGCGGTTGTCCACCAGGCTGAGCGAGGTCACCTTCGTGAGGTGCGGTGAGGCGGCGAGTGCTTTCGCGCCTTCGGGACCGATGCCGTTGCATTCCAGGTTCAGCGTGTGGACCTCGCTGAACATCGGTGATTCCGCCACCACCCGCGCACCCTCGTCCCCCAGCGTGTTGGAACCCAGGTGCAGGTATTCGATCTTGCCGAGCACCCTGCTTTCAGTGATGAGGCGGATGGCCTCCGCGTTCATTTTGTTGTGGGTGATGATGAGGGAGGTCACCTTGTCGAGGGGCTCGAAGCCGGCGATCAGTTTCGCCAGCTCCACCGGGTAACCTGGATCTTCCGTGTCCATCAGTTTGGCGAAAACAAAGTGATCCTGCACTTTCAACACCACCTTGTCGCGTATGGATTCAAACAGGGCTTTCTGCACCGGGGTGAACTCCGCGCCACGCCCTGCGTAGTTTTCGCCGTCGTTGATCAGTTCTTCCCAGTTTTTCGCTTTCTTCGGTTGCGTGCTCATTTTTCTATTTTAACGATGTTCCCGCATGCGGGTTGATTGCCCATGTCGCATGCAATTCGAAACCATTTCAGGGCCGCGCTCTGCCGGCCTTCCCGGTATTTCAAAGCCCCCAGGTTGAAGCATGCGGCGTCCTCTTTCGCTGCGCAGGCCTTCTCAAACATTTTGGCTGCTTCCTTCCATTCCGGGCTGTATTGCTGGCCCCGGTTCTGGATGTAGATACCGCCCCAGATGCATGCCGTCATGTAATCCTGTTCACAGGATTTACGGAACAGGGGAATCGCTTTTTTAATTTCGTTGTCCAGGGTGATGTACTTTTTACCCCGTTCGAAACATGCGGCGGAGTTTCCTTCTTCACACAATTTGAGGAGTTTGTCCTCTTCCGCCCAGGAGGCGGAAGCCCCCAAGGCAACCAGTATTCCGGCCAACACCACAGTCTTCACAATTTTGAAAGTGTTCACGGTATGCCCTTTCCTGAAAGAGGTGAAGCCACACCCGACCTTCATGCGACAATGCGGGCATTTTAACATAACTTGGGGGCATTGTTGCCAGCGATGTCCCCGGTGGTTTTCCGCGAGCCGTGTCTTTGGTTTGCATCGGGTTTAAAAATCCACTAACCTTCATCCGTTATCGGACTTATTGATTTGAAGCTGTTTATGGTTTTGGTGGCCGCCCGTTACAGAACCCTGGGGAGGAAATGGGAATGAACATTGTGTTGATGGGCTACCGCGGAACCGGCAAGTCCGTCGTCGGCAAAATTTTGTCCAAGCAACTCAAATGGCCGCTGTTCAGCATCGACCGCATGATCATGGACGACGCGGGCTGCGACATCTCCGACATCGTGGAGCAATGCGGCTGGCCGCGCTTCCGCGAAATGGAGGCGGACGTGGTGTCCCGCGTGGCGGTGCGTGACAACTGCATCATCGACTGCGGCGGCGGCGTGGTGCTGAACCCGGACAACGTCGAGCTTCTAAAACGCAACGGCAAGGTGGTGTTGCTGGACGCCAGCCTGGAGATCATACTGGAACGGCTTCAGCGCGGCCGGGACCGCCCGCCTCTCACCGAAGGCCTGTCTTTCGAGGAGGAGCAGAAAAAGGTGTACGAAGAGCGTGCGCCTTTGTACTCCGCCGTGGCGGACATGGTGTGCGACACCAGCCGCGCCCGCCCCGGACAGACGGTCCAGCAAATCATCGAACGCATGCACAACTACGGGTGGATTTGAACCATGGAAGGCTCCCTGTTCGAAAGCCTGGTGCGCAACAGCATGACCCTCATCACTGACATCGACAAAAGCGAGTCGATGGTGGTGCACGAGGGAGACATGTTCGCCAATGCCGAGACCAGCGAAGAGCCGACCTTCAAGCTCGACCTCAACGACAAGGACGTCATCTACGACGAGCTGGAAGATTTGATGGGCTATGCCCGGCTGAAGCTGGTCAAGATGATGTACCTGGATGCCAACAGTTTCGGCGACGAAGGCGTGGCCCTCCTTGCGAAAACCGGGGCCCTCAAAAAACTTCACACCCTGTCGCTGGCCGACAACAAGCTCACCGATGCGGCCGTGGCCGCGCTGGCGGAGTCGCCCCACCTCACCCGCCTGCGCGTATTGTACCTGCATCACAACAACATCGGCGCGGCGGCGATGGAGGCGCTCGGCAACTCCGAGACCCTCTCCGGCCTGACGACGCTCTACCTGAAAGCGACGTCGCTCGGCCCCGAAGGTGCGGCGGCGCTGGCGGCGTCTTCCAAACTGAGGGGGCTCAAGGAGTTGTATCTGGACCGCACGTCCATCGGCAACGAGGGGTTGAAAGCCTTGTGCGAATCGGAGGTGCTCGACAGCGTGGAAAAACTCACCCTGCCGCACAACGGCCTCACCGACAGCGCCATCGACCTGCTGGCCGAGAGCGAGCACCTGCCGAATCTCGTCACGCTCGACCTTTACAAAAACCGTTTTACTGAAGGTTACGCGCAGAAACTGAAAAATGCGCCGAAGCTCACCCGCTTCAAGTTCCTGCAGGTGGATTGATGCCCCCGCGCACGAAATCCACCCGCTCGCGCAACCACGTCATCCCTGCCTCGCGTGCCATCCTCCGCCATTTTGACCGGCAGGACCCCGTGATGGCGGCCGTCATCCGCCAAATCGGACCCATGCGTCTCCGGCGCAACCGGAATTATTTCCAGGTGCTGTGCAAGGCGATCGTCGGCCAGCAGATCTCCACGCGCGTGGCGGATGTCATCTATGCCCGCTTTCAGGCGTTGTTCGACGGCAAACCGCCGACACCGGACCGGGTGGCGGGAGTGTCCGTCGACCGACTGCGCGCCGTCGGCCTGTCGCGTCAGAAGGCGGCCTACCTGCACGACCTGAGCGCGCGCTTTCTCGACAAGACCATCCGGCCACACCAGTTGAATTACCTGGAAAACGAAGCCATCATTGAGCGCCTGACCGCGGTTCACGGCATCGGACGCTGGACGGCGGAAATGTTCCTCATCTTTTCCCTGAACCGCATGGACGTTCTTCCGGTGGACGACCTGGGCCTGCGCGCGGCGGTGAAGATGATTTATGATTTGCCCGAAATGCCAAAGGCAAAACAGTTGCGGTCGCTGGCGGAGACGTGGCATCCTTTGGAAACGGTCGCCACCTGGTACGCGTGGCGTACGCTGGATGGAACCATCATCAATTACTGAAGGCACGACCCATGGATTTTATCGACGACAGGATCGAACGTTATGCGTTCAACCACACGCAGGATGAGGGTCCCTTGCTGACCCAGCTCAAGCAGGAAACCCATGAGAAACTGGAACTGCCGCAGATGCTGACAGGTCGGCTGGAAGGGCGGTTTCTGAAACTGCTGGTGCAGATTTTGGGCGCGAAACGTGTGCTGGAAATCGGCACCTTCAGTGGGTACAGCGCGCTGTCCATGGCGGAGGGCCTGCCGGAAGACGGACGCCTGTTCACCTGCGATGTCGATCCAGCGGCGATTGAAATGGCTAAAAAATACTTTCACCGCAGTGAGCACGGAAGCAAGATCACCCTTCTTGAAGGCGACGCTTTGAAGTCGGTTGAGAAGGTGGACGGGCCGCTCGACATGGTATTCATTGACGCGGACAAGGTCAATTACCTGAATTATTACGAAGCGGTTCTTCCGAAAGTGCGGAGCGGGGGATTGATTGTTGTGGACAATGTGCTGTGGAGCGGCCGGGTGCTGAACCCGAAGGACGAGTCAGACCACGCCATAGACGACTTCAACCGTTCGGTGCATGCCGACGACCGCGTGGAAGGAGTCCTGCTCACCGTTCGTGACGGGGTGTATTGCCTGCGTAAAAAATGAAAAGGATGTAGGCGGGCGGCCCGGGCCCATATCAGAACAAACTGTCCAGCAGTTCCTTCCGCTTCTCCAGGTATTCCTCTTCACCGATCAGTTTGCGGTCATGCAGGCTTTTCAGGAATTCCAGTTTCTTCACCAGTTCCGGGTTCAGAGGCGGCTCGTTGCCGGTGGCCTGCGGCTGGGTGTTTTCCGGTGCCATTGGTTTCGGGTTCTGTTTTTCCGGGACCGTGGTGCCGGTTTTGCGTTTCAGCCGACGGATCTTCACCGGCCCCTTGTAATCGAGATCCGCCACGATCCAGTTTTCCCATGTTTTATTGCCGAACAGTTTGCCGGTGACGAAGTACTTTTGTCCTTCCTGGGGCAGCATGTGCCACGAAGAGCCGTAACGCGCGTTGAAGTTGCGGGTCAGATTGTGCGCCACTCCCTGAATCTTGTCGAACTTCCAGTACAGTCGGTTGTCGCTGGCGAAGACCGCTCCCTCAGTGTCTCCCCCATCAGATTCAACGGTGAAGCCGACGACATTCCCCGGCCGGACCCGGTTGAGGGCCTTGGTCAGCAGCCGTTTGGAGTCCATGACGTCGTCCTTGGTGAACACGCGTCCCTCCTCGCCCAAAAGGGAGTTGGGCTTGTATTTGAGGGACCACATCTGCTGGACCAGCTCCGCTTCGCTGATTGTGAGCGGGTGTTGCAGTTGCAGCTGGGCCACCGCATCCCCCAGCTGGAATTTACTGATGTAGCGGAGAGTGAGGTTGTCCACTTCCAAAACCCGGCCGGAACTTTCCGGTTCGTGTTTGATCTTGCATCCCACCAGCATTGCGATCATGCAGACGAGCAGGAAAAGGGCGGTCCAGCGGCAAATCCGGTTCGAGTTCAGTTGCGTGTGCGTGGATGGGGACATGTCACTCCTGTATGGGTTTGCGGGCCACGATCGAGGCGAAGGCTTTTTCCTCTTTCGGGTCGTCCACTTCCCGGTAATGTAACACAAGCCAGTCCCCGAACGTTTTCAGCAGTTCATTCGGTGCCAGCACCCATTCGGGCTTGAACCGGCTGTATTTCAGATAGTCCTGGTTGAAGGTTTCGTAAATCAAGAATCCGCCCGGTTTCAGGCCCTCGCGGATGGCTGGAAACAGCTGCCGGTCCAGAAAGTAAAAACAGAGGATCACATCGTAGGCGTTTTTTTCGAACTGGTATGTATCCAGATCGGCGGCAATGCCCTCAATCCTTAAACTTTTTTCCCGGGCAAGGCGGTGAACCCGGTCGATGGCGACTTCGGAGATGTCCACCCCTGTCACCCGGTACCCCCGTTCCGCCAGGTAGAGGGCGTTCCGGCCTTCGCCCATGGCGATGTCCAGCGCCCGCCCACCGGGGGGCAGAAGCGGGGTGTGTTCCACCAGCCACTGGCAGGGCTCGCGACCGGCCAGGCAGTCCGTGGCCTCGTACTTGGCGTTCCATTTTTCCTTGTCTTTTGCCGACATATTATGCAGAATCGGGTTTCCTGCGGCTCCCCCCTGATTTCCCGGAAAACCAGCATGGTATGCCATTTTGAGGGCGTATCAAAATAATTTTGGGAAGGCCCCAGTCCGGGTTGACTTGGAGGGGGGTTTTCGGTATATTCTTTCTTTCGTTTCCGGCTCGCAGGAAAGCATCTCTCACCAGCCAAACCGGTCCCAGACAGGTTCATTGGAGTTATTGGAATGTACGCGGTACTCAAAACAGGCGGAAAGCAATACAAGGTTGCCGAAGGCGACGTTATCCAGGTGGAAAAAGTGGAAGGCAACGTCGGCGATACAGTCACTCTGGATCAGGTTCTTCTGGTCGGTGCGGACGATGACATCCAGGTAGGCAGTCCTCTTGTCTCAGGCAGTGCGGTGACAGCCGAGATCGTGGAGCAGTTCAAGGACAAAAAGATTCTGGTATTCAAGAAGCGACGCCGCAAGAACTATCGCCGGAAAAACGGACACCGCCAGCTGGTGACCCGCCTCAAGATCACCGGCATTTCCAAGTAAGGCGAAGGAGACGTCATGGCACACAAAAAAGGACAGGGCAGTACTTCGAACGGCCGAGACAGCATCGGCAAGCGGCTGGGCGTGAAGCGGTTCGCCGGACAGACGGTGAAGGCGGGCGAGATCATCGTGCGCCAGCGTGGCACGACCATCCATGCCGGTACCAACGTCGGTGTGGGCAACGATTACACGTTGTTTGCCAAAACGCCGGGCGTCGTGAAGTTCGAGTGGCTGAGCCGCACCAAGAAAAAAGTCAGCATTTATCCCGCCAACTGAGGCGCTCCCCATAAGGGGATGCGTTTCCATACATGTTTGTCGATCAGGTCAAGATCACCGTCCGCGCGGGCAAAGGCGGCGACGGCTGTTGCAGTTTCCGCCGTGAGAAGTACATCCCAAAGGGCGGACCCGACGGCGGCGACGGCGGCCGCGGCGGCGATGTTGTCCTGCAGGCCGTTTCCAACCTCACCACCCTTCTCGACCTCCGTTACCAGCAACTTTACCGCGCCGAAAATGGCCGTCCCGGAAGCGGCAATCTCAAAACCGGAAAAAGCGGCGAGACCTGCGTCATCCGTGTGCCCATGGGCACGGTCGTCAAGGATTACGAAACGGGTGAAGTGCTGGCGGACCTGACCGAAGAATTCCAGGAATACGTCGCTGGCAAAGGCGGCCGCGGCGGGTTCGGCAACGATCATTACAAATCCTCCACCAACCGCGCCCCACGCCGGGCCGATTCGGGAAAGCCGGGTGACTCGCGTGTCCTGCTGGTGGAATTGAAGCTGCTTGCTGATGTTGGCATCATCGGGTTTCCCAACGCCGGCAAGTCCACGCTCATCTCCAAAATCTCCAACGCACGGCCGAAGGTCGCCGACTACCCCTTCACCACGCTCACACCCAACCTCGGGCTGGTGCGCGTGGATGAATACAAGTCGTTTGTCGCTGCGGACATTCCCGGTCTCATCGAAGGGGCGCACGAGGGCAAGGGACTGGGCACGCGCTTTCTCAAGCACACCGAACGCACCCGGGTCATCCTGCACATGCTGGACTTTTCCGCCCTGTCTGATCGCGATCCGATCGAGGATTATGAAACCATTCAGAAAGAGTTGAAGGCCTTCAGCGAGGACTTGCATGAAAAGCCGCAGATCCTGGTGGCGAGCAAGATCGACCACCCGGAAGCGGAAGAAAAATTCGAACGTTACCGCGAACGCCTGAAGATCATCAATCCCAGGCTGTTGGCGGTGTCCTCGGTGACAGGGAAAGGCATCAGCGGCCTGATCCACCAGACCTATCAACTATTGCAGGAGCACGTGCCGCCTCCGGACATTGCCCCCGGAGGGTCAGGAAAGGAAGATTGGGCGGAAGAAAACTGATTACTGGATAGCGAAGTCGGTGAAGCTGGCTTTGCGGATTTTTCCATTTTCGATGTTCTTGTTGAACGCTTCCTGCAACCTGTCGCGCAGTTTCTCCTTGGCATACACCACATCGGTATAGAACCGCTGATTGAAAAACCGCTCCACCGTCGAAACCATCACGTTCTCGTAAACGGGCAGGGCCTTGCGAACAACTTCCGCGCTGTCCGGCGTGTCCATTTCGATCTCCAGGCGGAAACTCAATACGCGGATGTCCGTGGTGTTATAAGCAACGGGCAGAATCGTGTTGAAGGCCACGATGGTGGCATTGGGATCGATGAATTGCGCGAGTTCTTCTTCCTGCTTGATCGCCTGCTCGATCTCCTGTTGGGATTCCTGAAGGATTTCGGATTGTTCCAGTTCCTTCAACAGTTCATTGTCCGCGGAAGGCTCCAGCAATTGCGCCGCCTCATCCAGTGCGTTGCCGGGCTTGGTTTCAGGGTCCTTCACCACCGGCTCGATTTCCGGCTCGGTCTTGGTTTCGGGAATCCGGGTGTCTCCCATCAATTGATCGATGTCCATTTCTTTTTCCTCCCCGGACTCCGTAAGCAGATCCTGCACCTCGGGATTGATGGTGGGGGAAGTTTGAGTGCTTTGGGTATCATGGGGAACCATGTCTTCAGGGATTTCACCGTCTGCCACCATGGAGTCGGTCAACTCCTCCGGAGTGAAGGTTTGCATGAGGAAATACCCTGTCCCGGCAAGCAGAAGAAGGCCTGCGACGACCGATGCGGCGACCAGGCCGCCCTTGCGTCGCTGATGGGTTGAGAACAGACTGGGCTTTTTCTCCCTGAAAGCGAGGTCGTAATCTTCGTCATCATCATAGTCTTCGTAAGCTGACTCGTCGACGCCTTCAAACCCCTCCTCCTCGTAAGCCGCATCATCGTCATATTCCCTGCCAATGACCACCGGGCGGGCATCGTCGCCATACTCGTCCAGATCCTCTTCATCTTCATCGCGGAAATCCCCTACATCGGAAAACGGGTCGTCATGGGTGACCGCCAGGGCGTTTTCCTCTTCATCCTCATCCATGTTTGGAAACTCGCGTTCCCACATTTCCTCCCGCGTCAACCCATCGTCTTCCTCGGAAGCATCCAGCGACTCGGCCCAGCTGGAATCCGATACGTTTTTCATCGGCGATGGGGTGTCCGTTTCCTGTTTTCCAAGGGACGCGATGTCCAGTTCTCCTTTTTGACTGAAAAAGGCGGCGGTGAAGTCGTCCGGTTCCTCGTTGGATGTGGCGGAAGTGTAATCCAGGCCGGGTGAAGGGTCCGAAGGCAAGTCGTCAAAACCCCTTTTACCCAGGTTATCGAACATGGCAGATTCCTTGGACGCCGGCTTCGATTCCCCGGTTACCCGATCTCCGGAAAAAAAATCGCCCCCAAGATTCTCCAAGGCGCTGAACCCGGGATGCAGGGGTTTTGGAGGGGTTCCCGATTCGGTTTCTCCCTCCGGAGGGGGCGTCGCTTCTTTTTCTGAGACGGCGGTTTTCGTTTCAGGCATCTGTTCGGTTTCGCCCTCGGTTTCCGGGAACAGATCGGTAAAGGCATCTTCGGGAGCCGGCGGGACGGGTTCCGGGGTCGCTTCTGCATCTGCCCGCGCAAACTCTTCATCCAGGCCAATGACTTCTTTTTCCTGGTCGGCGAACTCTTCATCCAGTCCGATGACGTCCAGATCGTCGTCCAACATATTAATTTCTTCCGGTTCTCCAGGAGAGGCGGTCAACTCCTCCACCGTAGTGAGGACTTCGGGCTCCACGCTGGGTTCGGGATCCGGTCGGGTTTCCTGTTCCTGAATAGATGCGGTATCCGCTTCTTTTTTCTCCTGTTCCTCGAAAGCTTCACCCTGTAATTTTTGTCTCTCCAATTCCAGCATCAGGCGCTGTTCTTCCAGTTGCTTCAGTTTGGACTCCGCCTTCTGACTTTTGAGTTTTTTTCTTTGTGCCTCCAGTGCCTCGAGTTCGGATTCCAGATCTTCATAAGATTTGGAGGGCTCCGGCGCGGTCCCGGCGGTCATGCCTTCCGGTTCGGGCGGCACCTCCTCAGGCTGGTCTGATGGCATTTCCCTGGGCGGCGGGGAAGGAACGGGTTCCGGTTCTGGAGGGACCTCGTCCGGCCTGGATGGAGGAACTTCTTCCGGTGGAGAAGGCTCCTGGGCCCCGGGCCTGTCAGCCTCGGCCTGCACGTCCGGGGGAGGCGCGGATTCCATTTCGCTTTCGGCCGCCGCCTTTTCCCATTGGTCGTCTTCCGGTGCCATTTCGGCAAACATTTCGGCCCAGGCATCGATATCATCGACTTCCTCTTCCACCACTTCCGGCTCTGCGGCTTCCTCTTCCGGTTCCGCATTGATGGCGGCGGGTTGGGCCGTTTCATCTGCAAAGGCCTCGGCCCACAATTCCGGATCCTCAAATGGAGCATCGGAGGCTTCTTCTTCCGGAGGAGCCTCGGGCTCGGCCTCTCCGGATATTGCGTCTACCCAGATTTCAGGGTCAACCAGATCCTTTGGTGCCTTGGCGGTCGTTTCAACAGGTTCCGGATTCTCCGGCATGGCGTCGTTGCCGGTTTCCCCGGAATGTTCGGTTGAGGAATCCCCGTTTTTGGCAAACTCTTCCGCGTACTGGGCAGCTTCCGCCAGTTCCTCCTCTTCCAGCGCTTTTGCCGAGTCCGCTACCTGATCCCAGTCTTTTGTGTCGGGAATGGCTTCCAGGTCTTCGGCACGCGCGATCACTTCCTCCGGCAGGTCGGGATCGATCGGTTCATCGCCCAGGCCCAGCATGTCGCCTGATGTTTCTTCCATTTTTGATTCCGACGATTCCTCACCGGCAGAAACAACCGGAGGGGCACCGGGGCTTTTTTGCGAGTCGGGGGAGGCACTTTCCCCACCTGTTCGAGGTTGGTTGGGCGGCTGCGGCTTTGTTAAAGAGGGGGCCGCTTTTTTCTTGATGCGGAACGGATGGTGGCAGACCGCACATTTAAGCTCGATGCCCTGTTCGCCCAGGGGAGGGAGGGCGACCTCATAATTCGCGCGGCATTTCGGACATACGATCTTCATAAAATCTTGTATAACAAGGTTTAACTTCCATTATAGGGAAAGCCAAACGAGGAGCCAGTTTATATCGGCAAAATCCCTATAAGTCCCAATTTGACAAGGGTTTTAATTAAATATATAATCCTTTTCCAGCCGCGGCCAACATGATTTTTCAGGGGCTGGGTTGTTTGGGCGTTGAATGACGGAGGTCGCGGCTCCGATACCACTCCGGAACCGCCACATTCTATCCATTTTCCAACTAGCAATAATTCATGTCAAAACCTGAATCTGTTGCGCTGATTTTCATCCTGCATGAAGGCACTTTCTAAACAGAGCAGTCTTTTATCGTTGGTTCTCCTGTTAACCCTTTTCGGTTTTTTTCCTGAGAAATCAAGGGCTGTGAAGGGAATTTCTGCGGAATCGCGGTACCTGATGAAGCTGGACAAACGGACGTTCCGGGATCTGTACCTGAAGGCCCGGTTCGATGCCATCCGGCAGGAGCGGCGCATCAGAAACCGGATACACGAGGTGATCCGCAAATACAATTCCGGCCTCGACAGAAAAGGGATGCGGAGTATATCCAACCGGATTTTCAGTGAAAGCCGGAAATACGGCCACGATCCTCTGCTTTTGACGGCCCTCATCGTTACGGAAAGCTCGTTCAATCAGAAAGCGAAGTCGCACAAAGGGGCTCTGGGTTTGATGCAGATCCGTCCCGCAACCGGCTCGGCTCTGGCGACAGAAGCGCAAATGGCGTGGAAGGGTAACTTCACACTGTTCAACCCGGATACGAACATTGCGCTCGGTGCGATGTACCTCGATAAACTTCAGAAACGGTTCCAGGACCTGGATTTGGCTCTGGAAGCCTACAACCACGGGCCTTCACGGCTTTCCCGCTACCTGCGCCAGGGCAAAAAACCCAAAAAGTATTCCCGCAAGGTCATCCGGATGTACGGCCAGTTGAGGTCGAAAACCACTTGATTCCTTCCTGCACTGCTTCTGCCCGCCATTCCCGGTTGGAAATCGCCCTGCCTGTTTGAGTACAATGAATCGGTGATGAAACGAATTGCGAAACATTCATCCGATCGGGCCGCAACCCGGACCTCACCCGTTTTCCGCAGGCGGAGGTGGATGGGGGTCTTCTGCGGGCTGGCTCTGCTGGCTGGCGCGGGATGCTACGCCATGCAGGTCGAACGGGCGTTCGAAGGGGAATTTGCCTCCTTTGAGAACAACCGCATCATCAATGAATACTGCATGAGCTGTCATCTGCACAGGGATTTCAACTCCAGCTCGCATGTGGAGGAAGTCTCGCTGAGCTACCAACGGAAGGTGTTCCGTTACGCCACCGAGTGCCGGGTCTGTCACTACCTGGAAAAGCACTGGTACCTGAACGATTTTCTGCGTAAAACCCGCCGCCCCAAAGAAGCCAACAAGGGCGTTTACACCGCGTTCGAACGCGAGTTTCTGGAATCGCAGAAAACCTCACCCTTACCCCACGACGATTCCACTTCCTGACATTTTGCTGACATTCCTGCGGCCTGGACCCGGTTAATGCGGGGCTTGAATTCCTTTGTTTATCTGCTTTTAAAGGAATTTCGGGGCGAGTACGAAGGGATCTGAAGGGCACAAAAAAACCGCCCGTAACCCGGGCGGTTTTTCCGCGAATTCGATCTGCTTGGGATGTTAGAGGGAATTCTTCATGTTCGGTGCGGGTTTGAAGCCGACCGTTTTGCTTGCCTTGATTTTGATTTCTTCACCGGTCTGCGGGTTTCGGCCTTTGCGGGCTTTTCGGGTCCTCACGGTAAAAGTTCCAAATCCGGGATAAGCAAAACGTTTGTCTTTCTTGATCGCCTTGGCGATGACATCAAAGGTGGCGTCGACAACATCTCCGGCCAATCGTTTACTGAGGTTCGAATCTTTTACGTTTTTGGTTACGCTGGCGATGAGCTCATCTTTAGTCAATGGATCATCCCTCCTTTCGAGATTTTTTTGAGACAGGACCTTCTGGAAAAGGTGAGTATGGTGTAGGACATCAAGCGGGCTCATTATAAAAAATGGGGTTTAAATGTCAAACAAAAAATCAGAAGCAACACCCTTTTCCCTCCCATAAATAAAGGCCGATACGGGGTATGCCTGTTTTTGCGTACGGAATTATAAGCGTTTCGTAATGCGGGAAAGCAAAAATTATCGCAACGATTTTCATTTTTGATTGGACTCGTTCTTCATCAGGGATACAATAATAAAATTAAATCAAAATTGATTAGGAGTGCGGAAGTGGCGGTGTTACCCATAGCGTATCTGGGGCATCCGGTGTTGCGACGCGTGGCAGATCCGGTGGATCTCGAACAATTGACGGCACCTGGAGACAACGAACTGCAAAAGTTCATCGATGACATGATCGAGACCATGCACGATGAAGGCGGTGTGGGCATTGCTGCGCCCCAGGTTCAGCGTTCATTGCAGATCATTGTGGTGGAGTACCAGGGCAACGAACGTTACCCGGATGGGTCCGAAATACCTCTTGAGGTTTACGTCAACCCGGTGATCACCTGGGTCAGTGAAGAGAAAAAAGAGTTCTGGGAAGGATGCCTGAGCGTCAAGGATTTGCGCGGGCTGGTGAGCCGTCCTTCCGCCTGCACCATGGAAGCCTACAACCGCCGGGGTGAGAAGGTGGTGGTGAAGACGGACGGGTTTCTCGCCGTGGTGCTGCAGCATGAGATCGACCATCTGAACGGCATGGTATTCCTGGACCGCATGGAGGACCTCACTCAGCTTTCCTACGAAAAAGAGTTCATGGCCTACTGGGTGAAACCTGCGGAAGAAACCACAGAACCCCAACAAACCGTATGAGCTGGCACGACACATTGGAACAGGAAATCCTGCACCTGTACCAGGAACCGGTCATCGGCTCCGGTTACAGCAACACCTACGGTGAAGCCAACCTCGTCAATCTGGTGACCAAGTTCCGCAGCCTGGAATCGGAACAGATGGAATACATGAAATCCATGGTGGTCACGTTCTCGCAGTCGGACGATCTCGCTTCCAGTTACGTCTCCGTCGGCGTCCTGCACGCGCTCGGCATGCACGACCATGTGGAAAATGCGTACCAGTGGGCGGAAGGGCGTGACGACAGCCATATGTTCACCAGCCACTTCGACATCGGCAAATCCCTCGCCGAGCACTTTGTCATCAATCCTCCCTGATCGGTTGATTCAATAGTTCGACGGAGGCAGTTTGGAATCGCTCGGTTCCACCGGGCAGATCGAGTCCACGGCCTTCCTTTTCTCAGCCCGCCTGCGAACCAGCAGAAACAACCCCCACAAGGTTCCCGGCAAGGCGAACGCTGCGGCCAGCCCCAGGGCCACCTCGCTCAATGTCCATCCCAGGTGGTCGATCGAATACCCGACCCACCAGTTGCTGAGTCCCATGACCAGGGTGAGCATCGCCATCTCCGTGCTGAACACGCGGCCTAGAAACCGGTCCTCCGCTTCCAGATGAATGAGGGCGGAGCTGAACACCCAGATGATGGAACCAAAAAACGTAACGAGCCCGATGCTCACCGCCGCCGTTCCCAGCGTGAACGACCGCGACAGAAAATAAAACCCGACGCCACTGATGAAGAACGCGGAAAAAATCGACAGTTGCAGAACCCGGGTGGAGTCGCCGAAAAAGCGTTTCACGAGGACCGGCCCGAGTGCCGCACCCAGCCCGCGCGCCGAATACATCAACCCCGTGGCCATGGAAATGGCGGCTTCGGTCGAGAACAAAGTGTTGGCGTAAAGCGGAATGAGGGTCATCAACCCACCGCCCAGCGCCAGGCCGGATTTCAAAAGGGAAAGCACGCCGACCACCGGCCGGCGCACGAGGTACTTCATGCCTTCCACCCAGCCGTTCTCTTTTTTCGTGCGTGGGGTTTCATCCTCTGTGCCTGCGGCGGCTTTAACCGGGAATTGAATCCGCGAGACGAAAAATGCGGACACGAGGAAGGTGAAGGCATCGACGACAAAAGCGGCTTTGATGCCGAACAGGCTGACCACACCGCCTCCCAGGGCCGCGCCCAAAGCCAGCATCACCGACCAGGTGGAACCGCTCAACGCGTTCGCCGTCACCAGCTCCTCGCGTGTGCAGAGGGAAGGGATCACCGCGCTGCGTGCCGGTTCGAAAAATCCCGCCAGCGCGATTTCCACCACCGCCAGCGTGTACAGCAACCAGAGGTCGTTCTGGTCTTCCACCAGAAGGAAACCCAGTACCACCACGAAGCGAAACACGTCGGAGGCCATCATGATGGCACGCCGGTCCATGCGGTCGATCAGCACACCGGCGATGGGGCTCACGAAAAAAATAGGCAGGAGCTTGGCCATCATCACCGTCGCCATGGCCATGCCGGTGCCCCCGACTTTCAGCACCAGCGCGAAGATGGCGATGCTGTTCAGCCAGTCGCCGAGTTCGGAGACCACCTGTGCGTACCACAGGTTGCGAAACGGGCGGTTGGATTTGAGAAGCCGGACGTACCCGGCCGAACGGTCGGTGGCCATGGTCGCGGTTTCAGAAGAAAACGGGTCGAATGAATAAGCGGAACGCGTGCGGCGTATTCCGGGACGGAACGGCTGGATGGATCACCACACGGTTGACGTCTTGATCTCCATCACGTGCGCTACCAGCTGGCACACCATGTCCGCGGGAATCGTCCGCGTGTTCAGTGACAGGTCGAAATGCGATGCGTCCTCGATGTCCTGTTTGAAATGGTGCTGGATGAATTCCTGGCGTTCCCGGTCGATTCGCCGGACCAGGGTTTCCGCCTCCGCCTGCGACATATTTTTCAGGCGGGCGATGTGCTCTGCGCGGTAAGCAAAAGGCGCGGTGAGCTTCACGAACACGCCATGCGGTTTGTCGGCGAGAATGTAGTGTGCGCCGCGACCGACGAAAATTGCGGCTTCGTGAGTGACGATCACCTTCATCAGTTTGGACAGCTTGACCAGGTATTCGTCCGGACGCAGTGCTCCGGATGAGATGAGGTAATGAATCCACTGGTCCAACTGGTTGGCATGGTGTTCGTCGAGGGTTTCGATGAAGCTGCGGTTCAGGGCGTCGCGGCTGGCGATGTGGTCCAGCAGGTTGCGGCCGTAAACCTTCCACTGGAATTTTTTTTCGAAGAGGGGAATCAGTTTTTCTTCCAGGCATCCGTAATCCCGTGAAATGGCGATGAAAGGATAGGCTCCGATGCCCGGTTCCTTCCCGGACCGGCCGCTTTTTTTGGCTTCCCATTCCTGAATTTTGTCTTCAATGATTTTTTCCGCTATGGACTCCGGCAGGGTTGCAGACATGTTCCCCTCCTTAAAGTTGAAGGGTGCCCGATGGTTTCGATTCCACAAGTAA
Organism: Nitrospina sp. 32_T5; assembly: GCF_052156635.1. Lineage (NCBI taxonomy): Bacteria > Pseudomonadati > Nitrospinota > Nitrospinia > Nitrospinales > Nitrospinaceae > Nitrospina > Nitrospina sp. 32_T5. The sequence goes on from NZ_JBQKUO010000002.1 coordinate 25,751, forward strand.
TATAGGGTATCCCCTGACATTCCTCAAACATATTTGCCGGAAATTCATCGGTTTCACCGAAAGAACCTGCCGGAATTTCCGTGAATGCGATAAAATAATAATTCATAATGGACTTCTTTTTTAATCATTCACTCACGACCGCGACCTATGGATCAAACCCCGCACGAACTTGATGACAAGCTCGACCGACTCGTTGGCAAAATCTCCTTATGGATATCCCTTTTTCTGGCTACAGCCATGACCGTCTGGTATGCCATGGCCAACCCACCGGACGGTGATGAGTTGAAACGCATGCGCCTGTTCTTCAAGGAAAATGCAATCAAGGTCGGCGAGTTCCTGCGCATGCCTCACGATGAAAAGATAAAGGAAGTAAAAAAGGCAAAGCATCCTTTTTACCATTCCTATATGAAGGCCTCGGAGGTGGAGAAAGGGAAGATCCGCAAAATCTACCACGAGTCCATCGACTACACTCCCTACCAGTACTGGTTCAATTTATTTGGACTGTGGATGATCGCTTTTTCCGGGTTCTGGTTTATCGGACTCATGATTCAGGGGGTGGTCAACCTCGTTCGCCAGCAGAAACCTCCATTGTGATGCATTGAGAGAATCTGCGCCCAAAGGGGCTTGCCATGAACGTCGACCAGATCCGTTTTGCCATTTTTCTGGGAGTATTTGTGCTTCTGCTGGGGCTGGAGCGGCTGATCCCGCGTCATCCGACGGTGGATTCCAAGCTGCGGCGGCTGGGTATCAATCTCGGTCTCACGGGAGTCAATGTCGTTCTGGTCAAACTGTTTTTAAGCACCGCTGCCGTGGGCGCCGCCGCCTTCGCTGCAGACCGGGGATGGGGGCTGTTCAATTACCTCGACTGGCCCATGTGGATCGAAGTGGTCCTCACCATCGTGTTCTTCGATTTCATGATTTACCTGCAGCACGTGGTGGTGCATATGATTCCGTTCTTCTGGCGGTTCCACATCGTGCACCATTCCGACCTGGATCTGGACGTCACTTCCGCCCTGCGTTTTCACCCGGTGGAAATTCTGGGATCGATGCTGTTCAAGATGGGGCTGGTGCTGGCGATCGGTCCGTCGGTACTTGCGGTGATCATTTTTGAAGCGGTGCTGAACGGCATGGCGCAGTTCACGCATTCCAATATTTACATTCCTGAGCCGGTGGACCGTGTGCTTCGCCGCCTGATCGTGACGCCGGACATGCACCGTATCCACCATTCCGAAGAGATGCGTGAGACCAACTCCAATTACGGGTTCAACCTGTCCATCTGGGACCGCATGCTGGGGACGTACATTGCCGATGCGCAGAAGGCCCAGCCGGAGATCGTGATCGGCGTGCCCCAGTACAAGCAGCCGGAGCAGTTGACCTTCGGCCGGGTGGTGATGCTCCCGTTGCAAGCCGGGCCTCAGGGGGCGCCACCGCGGCCCGTCTCATGATTCTGGACGCCTGATCAGGCTAAAGAAAGCTCGTCCGGGGCTGGTTGCAGGCCTGATGACGGGCTTGGGCCCGTGTCAGATTTTTCCCATTCTCCAACCCATTCTTGATAGAATCTGCCAATGTCTGCCAGGTATTACTGGATCAGTTTTATCGTTGTGCTGGTGCTGACGGTTGTCATCAGCTGGCTTCGTCAGACCCGCACGAAGAAGGAATTTTTCACCATCATGGCCGCCGTGGCCGCGGGCCTGGTCGTCATCGGTCTGCTGATTGCCGGACTGGCGAAACTGCTGGAAACGCTTGGTATTGCACAATCCGGATTTTAATTTTGAACAGGAACGCGCCCGACCGCGGGGTGGGAAGAAAGGTTCTCAACCGGTCATGAGTTACGGAGTGGAAGCATGAGCACGAGCAACATGGAATTCAGCCCCATCATGTTCATCATCATGGGAATTGCATTTGTGTTCATTTCCTACTTCATGGGGATGATGATCCATTCCGCCTGGATGTACGAAGACTCACCGAAATTGCCTCGCAACAGCAAGAAGGCCTGGATCCTCTGCATGGCCGCAGGGGCGGGGGTGACGGGCTGGATGTTCGCTTACGGGTATTACGTGAATTTCTAGGCAGGTCCCGCCAAAGCAGGGAAGGGCTGCACCCGGCCCGGTCCCCAGACTTCTTTCAACTCGCCAGAATATCGATCAGCCGCTCGCACTCGTTTTTGTATTCCTGGATGTCCTGTTTCTCCTGCTCGTCCAGGTCGTCCGTCATGTTTTCTTCCAGCAGTTCGATGGCATCGTTCAGACCGCCGGCGGCGATGTCCAGTTCGTGTTCCACCAGGGCGTAAATGGAAGGATTGGCGCGCAGTTTGTCGTACACACGGGTGTACTTCGCCTTGTATTCCATGATGTCGCGTTTCTTCTTCTCAGGCAGGTTCGTTTTCAGTTCCATGTTGATATCGGAGATAGCATCGTTCAAGGCCATCTTGATGGTTTCGATATCCTTTGCATTGATGGATGCCAGCGATTTCATTCGGTTCCTTCCATTCTAATTTCTGCGGGGTTGGCAATGGGGCAGGAAGGTGACCCGTGGGGCCCCGTTTCCTGACCTCATTATATGAAGAAAACCGGCGAAAAAAAAGCCCGCGTTTCCTCAGGAAACGCGGGCTCTGGTTGGGGAGGTTACGCGTTGTTGACCTTGATTTGCACGGAGCGCGGCTTCATTTCTTCCTTTTTCGGAAGATTGACGGTCAACATGCCGTGCTCCAGGGTGGCCTCGACGTTTTCAGGGTCGATGCCGTCACCCAGGGTGAAGGAACGTTCAAACCTGGTTTGGCTGAACTCCCTCAGGTGATACTTTTCGTTTTCGGACTTGGATTCCGATTCACGGCTGCCCTTGACGGTCAGTCGCCCGTCATGGATACCGATATCGATCTCATCCTGTTTCCAGCCGGGAACGGCCGCGGTCAGGATGTAGCGGTCTTCTTTTTCCTCGATGTTGCAGCGCAGGGATTCCTGCATCTTGGATACCGGCTCCCACAGCGGGGCCCACGGGCTCATCCGGCCGAAAAAATCAGCATCCTCGAAAAACTTGTCCATGTAGGTTTTGGGAGTGTAATTCACAATCTTGCTCATGTTCTTCCTCCAAAGGATACGGGTTAACGCATTGCTTGGGTCCAGAATGGAGGATTCGGTACCGAACCGTGTCTCTCAACCTTCTGTTCAATAAATAAGATGTTTCGCGGGGGTGTCAAGCTGGTCGTGATTTTTTTTAAGGGAGCCGGTACGGGCTTAAAAATTAAGTGGTTTCGGGGGGATACCGTTTCTGGGGAGGATGGAAAGGAAGAAAGGACGGGGTCCCTCCTGGAGGGGCCATGCGGGGGTCACCTGCTCTCGCGGGCTTCTCGGTAAACGCTTTCGAGAACCTCTTTCAACCGCGTGCGGCCGGCATCGGAGGCGTGGAGCAGAACCCACCAGAACCGGTCCATCAATTGCTGGATCTCCGCCGGGGTCATCCCGGGCACCAGCCGCTTCGGCTCATGGCCCTCCATGATCCATTCGTAGCGCAAATTGTAGTGCCGGCTGAGTTTCTCCGCCCAGGTGTTGGGAAAGCGCCCCCGCTTTTTCGCGCCGGATACGGAACTCTGCCGGATTCCCAGGAAACGTGCCAGCTCTTCCTGCGTCTGCAAATCGGTTTCCAGGCGGATGCGGTTGAACGCGTCAGTGAATCCCATGCGTCGAATCGGTGGTGTTCCAGGCCTAATAATAAGTTGTTTTTATTTGTGTTATATTTGTGGTCGATTCCGGGGTCCTTCGAAACTCAATTGTCTCCACATGATTTTTTATAGGATGAAGCTATAAAAATTCACTCCTCATGGAGCCCGTTTTTGGCTGTACGCAATTGATTGTTGCGGCGCTCCCCCAAACAACTAATATTGATAGTGGAGATTCTTGAACCCTGTATTTGCCCGGACCGGGCGGAGGTGCCAGATGGTGAAGCGAGGGAGTGGTTTGCTGTTGTGCGTGTTGCTGGTCTTTATTTTGGGAATGGGTTGTTCGACGGTTGCCCCGAACCATGTGGCTCCCTCCCAATCGGGTGAATACAAAAACGGGGACAAAAACCTGTACAAAAACCCCGAATTCGAGCACGACGAACGTCGTATGGATTGACGATGAGTGGGCTCCCTGGCTCACTTGAAACGAATCCGCAGGAAACGAAAGAGGCCGGTACGCATCCGGCCTCTTTTGTTTTTCCTTTTCATTTTGGTTTTCTCACACACCCTTCTGAATTTCTGGTGGCTCCCCCATGGCCTCAATCCGCGCAATGCGTTCAGCAAACGAAGGGTGGCTGGCCGATTCCGTCAACGGTGCGTCCTGCAGGTGTGCCTGCATCCATTTCAAGAAATCGATGTACTCTGTTTTACCCAGTCCCAGCTTCTCCAGGTAACGCACCGCCAGCCGGTCCGCCTCGAACTCATGCTCCCGGCTCATGGCGGCGACTTCGGGATCCATCCCCCCGGGAACATGGCGTGCGCTGTTTTTGTAATCATCGTGGTTGAACAGCGACTGGAACCACTGCACGTAGGTCTTGGTCGCTTTCTTCAAAAAGTGTTCGGACTGAATGTGGGCCATCTCGTGTGCGGCGATGCTCAACAGGTGCGGTTGGCCGGCGCGGCCCAGTGCATTCAGAAGGTCTTCCGTGATGTGCACGCGGTGATCGAACGTGGTCCACGCATTGGACAGCCGGTCCTTGTAAACCACGCCTTCAAATTCCTCGCCGGGAAAATTTTTCGCGGCGATCTGGTCGATGCTCTCCTGCCAGCGGTTTTCTCCGGCGCAGGTACCGGGGCCGCAGGGAAGTTGCGCCATCTGCGCTGCGCAGGCGGATTGAAAGGTCAGCAGGATCAACAGCAGGCTTCGTTTCATCGCACGGTTCAGGTTCATCCGTTCACTCGAAATTTGGATCAAGATGGAAGGGGTGCTGTAAACAGGCCCCGTTTTCATTGCCTTCAATATGGCGGCGGCCGGAGAGGGTTTTATGCGGGGATTGTGAGATTTTTGTTTGGGCGGGAAAATGCAGGGGAGGGGCCGATCGGGCCGCAGTCCGTGCAAAACCATAAAAAAAAGACCCGGGAGCGCGGGGCACCCGGGCCTTCTTTCCTTAATATATAAATCTGTAGCGTATGTGGTGGGCCCACCAGGATTCGAACCTGGGACCATCCGGTTATGAGCCGGGGGCTCTGACCAACTGAGCTATGGGCCCGAAAGCGGTCAGCCCTCTATGAAACTGCGCAGTTTCTTGGACCGGCTGGGGTGCCGCAGTTTGCGCAGCGCCTTGGCCTCGATCTGCCGGATGCGCTCGCGCGTGACGGCGAAGTCCTGGCCCACTTCCTCCAGCGTGTGCTCGGAGTCGAGGCCGATGCCAAACCGTTTGCGCAGAACCTTTTCCTCGCGGCTGGCCAGCGTGCCCAGCACCTTCAGCGTCTGCTCCTTCAGGTTCTTTTTCACCACCGAGTCGATGGGTGAGAGCACCTTCTTGTCTTCGATGAAATCGCCCAGGTGGCTGTTTTCCTCCTCGCCGATCGGGGTCTCCAGCGAGATGGGCTCTTTGGCGATCTTGAGCACCTTGCGCACCTTGTCCACCGGCAGGCTCATCTTCTCCGCGATCTCCTCCGGCGTCGGTTCGCGACCCAACTCCTGCACGAGGTGGCGGGAGACGCGGATGAGTTTGTTGATGGTCTCGATCATGTGCACCGGGATGCGGATGGTGCGGGCCTGGTCGGCGATGGCGCGGGTGATGGCCTGGCGGATCCACCACGTGGCGTAGGTGCTGAACTTGTAACCGCGGCGGTACTCGAACTTATCGACGGCTTTCATCAGGCCGATGTTGCCTTCCTGGATGAGGTCGAGGAACTGCAGGCCGCGGTTAGTGTATTTCTTGGCGATGCTGACCACGAGCCGCAGGTTGGCCTCGGCCAGTTCGCGCTTGGCGGTTTTGTCCTTCACCCTGCCGCGGGCGATGGTGCGCACCGTGGCGAGCAGCTGGTCCTTCGAGGTGTTGGTTTCCTTTTCGATCTTCTTGATCTTGCGGCGGCACGCCTGCGCGACTTTCATGTGCTTGTCGTACTGCGCGCGGGTGACCACCTTGTTGGACGGCAGCTTGACGCTTTTCTGCTTGGTCCAGTTCTTGGCCAGTTTCTTCACCTCCGCGAGCGACAGGCCGAGTTCTTTCTCGATCATGCGTTCCTGCTTGCCCGCTTCGCGAAACCGGGCTGCGATCTCGTAAATCCTTTCGATGATGCCGTCCATCACATCACTGTTCAGGTTGAGGTCCAGCACCATGTCCTCGAGCTTGTTCTGTTGCTCGACCAGTTCCTTCTCCACCTTCTCGCGCATTTTATCGGACAGCTTGGTCTCACATCGCTCGCGCAGGCGGAACACCTTCTTTTCCTGCGCCAGCAGGTTCCGGATGGCTTTCTGCAGGCGCTTGATCTCTTCTTTTTCGTCGATTTCCTTTTTCTCGTCCGGTTCGCCCTGGTTGATGACCTCGAATACGTTGATGAGGCCTTCCTTGATGGACTCGCCGAGGCAGACGATTTCGTAGATCGTCACCGAGCAGTTGGCCACGGCGGAGAGCACCTCGTTCTGGCCATCTTCGATACGCTTGGCGATCTCCACCTCACCCTCCCGGGTGAGCAGGGAGATCGTTCCCATCTCCCGCAGGTACATGCGGACCGGGTCGTCGATGCTCACTGTATCGGTTTTGGTGTCGGTAATGGTTTCTTCAACCACTGCCTCCTCCTTTTCTGATTCGTCTTCTTCGTCCGTACTCTTGTCCTCTTTCATGGCCGAATCGACAATATCGATTTCGTTTTCGCCGAACAGATGCATCAGATCGTCGATTTGATCCGGCGCCACGAGATGCGACGGCAAAACATCATTCACCTCTTCATAGGTGAGGTAACCCTTTTCCTTGCCCAGTGAGATGAGCTGATTGATTTCCGAAACATCTGCCACTTTATCCGCATTTGACATGAGGTCCGACTCTCCTGTGTTATGAATTCCAACGGTTTCTAATAAATAGGATGCAAATAACTCAATCGGGTATCAGGGAGAATTGCATTTTCCTCACCTGGCTGTGCAGTTCCCGGGAAAGGTCGTTGTCCCCGGCCTGCATCGCTTCATTGCGCTGGCGCCTCAATTTGTTGATTTCGTCCTGGACCGATCTCCTGCGGATATCGAGAATACAGTCTGAAACCGCCTGTTTCAGGTTGTCGAAGGTGAGCGGCGCGAGCCCGATGCGGGTCAGCACGGATTTCACCTCCACATCCTCAACATGGTCCAACAGGCGGTGAAGCGCAAGCGGTTGATCGTCATCAATCAATTGGTAAAGAAATTGGGCGGTTTTTCGGCATTCCGGACGTCGGAATCCATCGAGGTCCACCGAGCGGCGAATTTCCACCGCCGCCTCGGCATCCGCCAGCATGAGGTGGAGCAGGTACCACTCCGGGCTGTGCGCCACAGGCTGTTCCCGCACCGGCGGTTTGACCCGGGGTTTGTTTTCCGCCAGCGTTTTCCTCAGTTCGTCCAAAAGGGCCCGGTCTTCCACCCCCACGGTTTCGGCGATGTATCGCACGTATTCACTGCGTTCGACCGCGTTCGTCACCTTGGTGAGAAGCGGCAGGAGACGGTTGATGAGGTCCAGTTTCGCCTCCGGTGTTTTGGGCGGCGAACTCTGAATGGCTTTCTGCACCACGAAGTGTATGTAGGGCGGCGCCTGCTCCACCCGCGACAACAACGCTCCCGCTCCCTGGTCACGGATGAGGGAATCCGGGTCCTCTCCCTCCGGCAGGGCCACCATGTAGACGTTGAGCCCCTGTTCCTTGAACACCTCGAACGCCCGGGCTGCGGCCTGCAGACCCGCGTTGTCGGCATCGAAAACCAGCACGGCGTTATGGGTGTACTGCTTCAGCATGGCCGCCTGCTGGGATGTGAGGGCCGTACCGCAGGTGGCGACGGTGTTCTGCATGCCCGCCTGCCAGGCGCGTAGCTGGTCGAAGTAGCCCTCGACGACCAGCACCCGGTCATGCTGGCGAATGGCGCTTTTGGCCATGTTGAGGCCGAACAGGTGTTTTCCTTTTTTATAAGCCGGAGTTTCGGAACTGTTCAGGTATTTTGGTTCCCCGTCCCCCAGCACGCGGCCGCCAAAACCGATGACCTGTCCCTGCACGTCCCGGATGGGGAAGATGATGCGCCCACGGAAGCGGTCGTATTCGACGCCCTTTTCCTGGTTGCGAACGATCAGCCCGTATTTTTCCAGCTGCGCGCGGGTGCATTTGGTTTTCTTTTCGAGGTGCGTCAGGAGGCCCCGCCATTCGTCCGGTACCCAGCCGAGCTGATACGCATCGATCACGCCATCATCAAAGCCGCGCGACTCCAGGTATTTCCGCGCGGGTTTGCCGAGCTGGGGGTGTTTCAGGTTTTGCGCGAAGTATTCGGCGGACAGGGAGTTGACGTGAAGCAGGGTTTCCCGTTCAGACGGCTGGCTGGAGGAACGCAGGGCGGATTCCGGGATGGTGACGTGGTAGCGCGCCGCCAGCTTCCTCACCGCCTCGACGAAAGTGAGGTCCTCCAGTTCCATCAGGAATTTGAACGCATTGCCCCCCGCACCGCAACCGAAGCAATGATAGATCTGCTTGTCCGGGCTGGCGGTGAACGACGGGGTTTTCTCCTGATGGAACGGGCACAGCCCCTTGTAGTTCTTGCCCGCTTTTTTCAGGTGAACGAAGTCCGAGACCACATCGATGATGTCGGCCCGCTGGCGCACGTCTTCAATGACCTGTTCCGGAATATGCTGTTTCAACGATCACGAACCGGCTTCAAGGATTGATGGTTGAGAACCCCCGCAGGTGCCCGGGGTTCCATTGCCAAAAAGTTGTGTGGGACTGAGGGTGCACCCGGGAGGCGTCACCCCGCCAGCATTTCCGTAACAAGAGAGCGAATCTGCTCTCCATCCGCCCGGCCTTTGAACTCCGGGGCGACCACCTTCATTACCTTGCCCATGTCTTTGGGGGATTGCGCGCCGGTTTCGGCGATGACTTCCTGAATGCGCTTTCGCAAGGTGTCTTCCCCCACCTGTTCCGGCAGATAACCTGCCAGAATGACCATTTCCTGCTCTTCCTTTTCTTTCAGATCGGCACGGCCGCCTTTTTCGTAAAGCGCCGCGGCTTCTTTTCTTTTTTTTATCTGGGTGGACAAGAGGGCGGTGATTTCCTCGTCCTCAAGTTCTTTGCGGAGATCGATTTCCCTGTTTTTGATTTCAGCAGAAACCAGGCGCAAGGTCTCGACCTTGAGAGATTGCTTTGATTTCAGGGCCTCTTTGAGGTCCTGGAGGAGCTTGTCTTTGAGTCCCATAACCCTTTTCAAATAAACAAGAAAATATAGGGCCGGGTGCGGATTTTGTCAATAGATGTCCCTCAAAATGAATTTTTTGTCGGCATTTTTCCTACAATATGGAGAGAATGTATTGATAATATTAGGGTTACTGGGCTTTCGGAATGGCAGTACCCCCAAAGTGGGGGGCATGTGGCAAGACATTTTTGTGGCCAGGGCCGGACGGCGGTACAATTTGAAATCTGTACGCCAAAAGGTTGTATTTGTTATGCAAGTTGAATTTCTCGTTGTGAGGGAGGTTGACAGATCTTGAAACGGTATTTCTTTGGAAGCCTCGCGCTGATCTGGGTTGCGGCCGCTTTGCCGGCCAAGGCGGAATCCGGAAACGGCGCCCAGATTTTCCAGGCCATGGAAGAGGAGATGGCCCGCTCGTTGAAAGAGCTCCAGGTGGATGACTTCGGCCCGCCGTACTTCATCAATTACCAGGTGCGGCACCATGACCGGGCGGAAGTGACAGCCACGCTCGGCGCGCTCCTGGAATCGGACATCAAACAGAAGCAGACGCTTTTTGTGGATGTGAAGGTGGGCGATCCCGAGTTCGACAGTTCGCATCCGCAAAGCCATCAGTACGTCACCGAAGCGTTGATCCCGCTCGATAACCAGGTCGGCGCCCTCCGGCGTGCGTTGTGGTATGAAACGGATCTGCGCTACAAACAAGCCATCGTCAACCTGCTGAAGAAAAAGGGACGGTTCATCAGTGGCGTGGAAAGCCACGAAATTTCAGACTTTTCTCCCGGCAACCCCCCGCAGGTGCGGCTGGGGCCGGTTCCTGAGTGGAAGCCCCGCATGCAGGAATGGGAATCCCTGGCGAAAGCCGTCTCCGAGCGGTTCCGCAACGCGGAGGACATCGAGAAGTCCAAGGTGGAAGTGTCCGCCAACCGCACCATCCGTTATTACTACGATTCCGAAGGCAACAAGATCCGTGAGGGGAAATTGTACTATGCCCTTGTCATCGAAGGCTGGGCCCGGTCTCCCCAGGGCGACCGCCTGCATGACGAGGAATCGGTTTACCTGCACGAAGGCGACCCCTTTCCTAAAGAGGAAGAACTGATCTCCCGCGCCGACCGCCTGATCGAGTCTCTGGGGAAGCTCAAACGCGCGCCGCGCATGGACCCGTACATCGGTCCGGCCATCTTCAGTCCGGATGCCACGGCGGTGCTGTTCCATGAGGCGTTGGGCCACCGTCTGGAAGGCGACCGCCTGCGGCAGGACCGCGACGGCAAGACATTTCTCAAGAAGATCGGGCGGAGGATACTTCCCGAATTCCTGTCGGTGACGGACAATCCGGAGATGACCCGTTTCCAGGGCACCCCCCTGCTTGGGCATTACCGCTTCGACGACGAAGGCCAGGAAAGCGAAGAGGTGGTGCTGGTAGAAGGCGGCACCCTGCAAAATTTTCTCCTCACGCGCATGCCGGTACTGGGATTCAGCCGCACCAACGGCCACGCCCGCGGCGACGGCGTGCACGCGCCCATGTCGCGCATGAGCAATTTCATCATCGAATCGAAGTCGCGGGTGGATGCCGCGACGTTGAAGCGGAAACTCATCGAGGAAGTCCAGCGGCAGGGCAAACCCTTCGGCCTGTTCGTGAAAAAGATCACCGGTGGCGAGACCCACACCGAAGGCGCCGGGTTCCAGGTGTTCAAAGGCGAACCGTTATACCTGTATAAAGTGTATCCCGACGGACGCGAGGAGTTGGTTCGCGGGGTCGATTTCGTAGGCACGCCGCTTTCCATGATCGGCAAGATCATGGTCACCGGAGACAAGCGGGAGGTTTTGAACGGATTCTGCCACGCGGAGTCCGGGGCGATCCCCGTCACCAGCATCGCTCCCAGCGTGCTTTTGCGTGAGGTGGAATTGCAGGGTGCGAAGAAAATGCGGGTTCGCCCGCCGATCCTCACACCGCCTGCCGTGTCCACATCGCTTCAATAAAATCTTTGGAAAAATAAAAAAACGGCCGGGAGATGTCTCCCGGCCGTTTTTCAGACCCGTCCTTCCCAAACTTCAGGCCGGCTTCCCGATTTGGGGGAAGTTGACACTTTCGGTTTCAAGATTTAAAACACGGAAAGCCGGCCCAGCCAAACGACGTTGACTCACTTGCAAATGACCTTCAACTTGGCGTTGCCCATCGTGGCGTTCACGATGCGCGCCTCGTCGAAGAGGGGGCCTTTGTTCGGTCCCCGTTCACCCGGAGCCACGGCGAAAATCGAGACGCCGTCTTTTTTGTATCCCAGCGTCTGATTGGGTTCCAACTGGTCCCAATCGTAATTGTCGCCGTTACCCCGGGCGATCCGGACCCGGGCCATTTCATCCCCGCTCAGGTTCTGAACGGTGATGTCCTTGTTGCAAAAGGCCGTGGTTCCCGGTTCCAGGATCATTTCCTCGTTGTTCATGCCTTCCACAAACCAGGGCTCGACGGTCTCTTCACCTGCTCCCAGTGCCGTGCTGGCGCCGAACGTCAGCATGGAACAAATTACGATGCCGGTAAAAAGCGTTTTCGTCCCTCTCATGAATAACCTCCAATCTGTATTCATTGAAGGGCCCGCACAAGCGGACCCGGTTTTAAAAGTGTGAGGCCAAACAAGTCAAGCGAGATTGACTTACTTGCAAAGCACCTTCAAATTCGCACTGCCCATGGTTCCATTGACAATGCGGGTTTCGTCCACGTGCTGCCGAGCGCCAGAATCACTGGAAAAAATGGAAACGCCGTCTTTTTTGTATCCAAGGGACTGATTGGGGTCGATCTGATCCCAGTCATAGTTGTCACCATTGCCCCGGATGATCTGGACGGTCGCTTCTTCACTTTCACTCATGTTGTGGACGGTAAAATCCTTGTTGCAGTAGGCCGTGGTGCCCGGCTCCAAAATCGTTTCCGCCTGGTTGTAACCTTCAACAAACCAGGGCTCCACCGTCATCTCCTCCGCACCAGCGGAGTTGGCACCGAAAACCGCCATTGAGCTGATTAACGCAAATGCCAAAACCGCTTTCTTGCTTTTCATGTAAAGACCTCCATCCTATCTAATATGTATGTGATGTTGTTTTTAAGGCAGGCACATTCCCGGAAACGGGAAACCCTCTATGTTCTATAATCAATACAAATTGAATGCCAAACCGCGGCATGGTCGTAACCCATTGATTCGATTCTCTTTGTAAAATGGGAAGTTAAAGAGGGAGGAGGGAAGTCCGGCCAAAATCTGCCCATTTTGGGTGATATTTATATAAGTAATTGTTTTTAATGATTTTTCAATTGGCCAAATTTCACCGAACTGACGAAAATTGGCCGCCGGATTGCGAGGTACCTATATTGATTTTATATCCCTCAATGAAGGATATTTCGGTCTTTTTCCTTAAATAAAGGCAAGTTGGAATGAAATACAATCTTCACCAGGTGCTCGATTCCGCGCGGGACGGCATCTTCATCGTGGGACGGGACCACCGGCTGGTCCTGTTCAACCGCGCCTGCGAGGAGCTGTACAACGTCTCCCGCGAGGACGTGGTTAATAAAGCCTGCTGGAAACTGTCTGATTTCGAAAAAAGCTGGCAGGAAGCCGCGCGTGCGGGCGGCCGCATTTCATACGGGGAACTGGGCGCGAAAAAGGAACGCATGGTTCTGCCCCACAAAAGCGGCAAGCAGGTGTGGGTGGAAACCATCTACACTCCCATTCTCGACGAGGAGAACAACGAAATCGCCTATGTCATGGGCGTGATCAAGGACATCACCGAACTCAAAGACATGGAGCGCGAAAAGGAACGCCTGCAACAGGAAATCGGCAAGATCCGCGGGGAACTGGGATCGAAATACGATTTTTCCAGCATCGTCGGCCGTTCCGCGCCGATCATGCAGGTCATGAAGCTGGCCGCCGAGGTGGCGCAGGAGAACACCACCGTGATGCTGGTGGGCGAAAGCGGCACGGGCAAGGAACTGGTGGCCAAGGCTATTCACTACAACAGCCGCCGTGCGGACAAACCGTTTGTTGCGCTCAACTGTTCGGCGTTCCCGGAAACGCTGATCGAAAGCGAATTGTTCGGTTACGAAAAAGGCGCATTCACCGGCGCGGAAAAAAGCAAGCCTGGCAAAATCCAGCTCGCTTACGGCGGCACGCTGTTTCTCGACGAGGTGACGGAGATGTCCCCGGCAACGCAGGCCAAGATTCTGCGTGTCATCCAGGAACGCGAATTCGAACCGCTGGGCTCGGTGAAACCGCAACGCGCGGACATCCGTATCATCGCCGCCACCAACAAGGACCTGGAGGCGCTTGTGGAGAAAGGGCAGTTCCGCGACGACCTGTTCTACCGGCTGTTTGTGTACCCGATCGTGATTCCACCCCTGCGCGAGCGGCCGGAGGACCTGGCCCCGCTCATCGATCGCCTTCTGGAAAAATTCAACCACGACATGGCCAAGCGCATTCAGGGCATCGCGCCGGAAGCCCTGCAGATGCTGAAAAACTACCACTGGCCGGGAAACGTGCGTGAATTGCAGAACGTGATGGAACGGCTCATGATCCTGTCCAAGGGCGAGGTCATCCAGGTGGAGGACCTGCCGCGTTACGTGGTGGAATCCATGAAGCTGAACCACTCCCGCGAGCCGGGGACGAGCAATGGAATCCCTCCGGGGTTTTCGCTGGAGGATTCGGTCAACCAGTTCGAAAGCCGCATCATTCAGCAGGCACTCAAGCAGTGCGGGCACAACAAGTCGCGGGCGGCGAACCTGCTCGGTCTGTCGCGCTCGACGTTCCGTTACAAACTGTCGCGGTTGAGTTGAGGGGAATTGTGAACCTGAACTGACGGACGTCAGTACATCAGGTATTCCCGTCGAAGGGGAAGGAAGGCCTGCGTGTCCGGTTCCCAGGACTGCTCGATATCGAGCAGCGAGAAGTTTGCGCCCAGCAGGTGTTCCCGCAATTCGGGGTTGCCGTACAGCAGGTCGATGGCCGGGATGTCGGTTATGAATTCATAAGGTTTGTCGCGCCAGGAAAACCGATCCGGAAAATCCTGCGAGATGGCGCGCAGGACAGCGATCCCCGTGATGAGGGGTTTGAACCGTTCCCGGTGTGTCACCTGTAAAAACACGCCCGCGCACAACTCGCCCCGGTGTTTCTGGAATCCCGGTTTGAAATACTGCGGACGAAACTGCACGCCAGGCAGGTTTTTGCGGTTCAGGCGTTCCGCCAGCCGGTAGGCATCGATCCCCGGTGCGCCACATTGCTCGAAGGGCAGGGTGGTCCCACGGCCTTCCGACAACTGCGTTGCCTCCAGCAGGCACATGCCGGGATACACGGTTGCGGTCGATACGGTCGGCATGTTGGGCGACGGCGCCACCCAGGGAAGCCCCGTTTCGTCGTACCACATGTTCCGGTTCCAGCCTTCCATGTGAACCACGCCGAGGTCGCATCCGATTCCGAAGTGTTCGTTGAACAGGCACGCCAGTTCCCCCGCTGTCATGCCGTGCCGGTTCAGAATCGGGTACTGTCCGACGAACGAGCGGTATCCCTCACCGACGCAGTTGCCTTCCACCTGGTGCCCGTTGATGGGATTCGGCCGGTCGCACACCACCATGCGCACTCCCGCCTCCCGGCAGGCTTCCATGCAGAACGCCATGGTGTAAACAAACGTGTAGTAACGCGAGCCGATGTCCTGGATGTCGAACACCACGGTGTCGAGGTCGGCGAACAGCTCGGGAGAAGGACGGAGCGAGGCTTCGTCGGTTCCGTACAGGCTGTGGATGGCGAGGCCGGTGCCGGGATCGACGGAAGAGTCCACCGATTCCATGTCCTGCGCCACGCCGTAAAGGCCGTGTTCCGGAGCCAGCAGTTTCACCAGCTCGATTTCATCGTGTTCCTGGAAATGAAGCCAGCCGTAGCGGCCGTCGGCGGCGACGCAGGTGTGGTTGGCCACCAGTCCCACGCGCCTGCCTTTCAGGATATGGGCCGGGTCGGCCAGCAGACGGTCCAGCCCGGTCTTGACGTGAGTCATGGTGTGCCCGCTTTCGCTCAATCCCTATCTGGATGAGGGAAACTTGTATCCCTTGGGTATTACGATGATATTGGATTCCTTGTCCACATGGAACCGTTTTTCGTCTTCGGCGGGATCGTAGCCGATGACGGTGCCCGGCGGGATATACACGTCCTTGTCGATGATGGCCATGTTGATCTTGCAGTCGGGGCCGATGTGCACGCGGTCCATGAGGATCGAATTGATGACCGCCGCACCGCCTTCCACCATCACGCTCCGGCCCAGGACGCTGTCCTGCACGATGCCGCCGCTGATGATGCTTCCCTCCGACACCAGGCTGTTCACCGCCTGCCCGCGCCGCCCCTCCATGTTGAATACGAATTTCGCCGGCGGCAGGCCGAAGGAATTGCTCTTGATGGGCCACTTGCGGTTGTACAGATTGAAAATCGGCTTAATGTTGCGCAGGTCCATGTTGGCTTCCCAGTAACTGCCGATGGTGCCGACGTCGCGCCAGTAGCCGATTTCTTCTTCCGTGATGTCCGGGACGCGGTTGGTGGCGAAGTCGTAAGCGTAAACCGCGTGGTTGCCGTACACCGAGGGCAGGATGTCCTTGCCGAAATCGTGCGAGGACTCCGTCTTGTCCGCGTCGGAGAAAAGCACTTCCGTCAGGAACTTGGCATTGAACAGGTAGTTGCCCATGGAAACGTACGCCAGGCCCGGGCGGTCCGGAATGGGTGTCGGGTTTTTGGGTTTTTCCTGGAAACCGATGACCCGCCCCGCCTTGTCCACCTGGATCACGCCGAACTGATGCGCCTGGTCCACCGGAACCGGAATGGCGGAGATGGTGACGTCCGCCTGCTTTTCCGTGTGGTACTGCACCTTCTGCTGAATATCCATGCGGTAGATGTGGTCCGCACCGAAAATGGCGACGAGATCGTAATCCCGGTCCTGCACCAGGTTGATGTTCTGGTAAATGGCGTCCGCCGTGCCCCGGTACCAGCTTTCGCCGGTGCGCTTCTGAGCTGGAACGGGCAGGATGAAATGGTCCGGGAGAATCGAGCTGAACCGCCACCCTTCCTGCAGGTGTTCGGTGAGCGACTGGCTTTTGAACTGGGTGAGGACGTAGATCGCGTAGATGCGGGAGTTGATGAAATTGCTGAGCACGATGTCGATCAGCCGGTACTTGCCGCCAAAAGGCACCGCAGGTTTGGCCCGTTCGGCGGTCAGTGGGTGCAGCCGGCTTCCCTCGCCCCCAGCCATGATCATGCCCAGAATTTTCATTGTGTTCGCGCTCCAGTTCGTGAGAAGGGGAAAGAGGGGGAAGTTGCCCGATGGTTCTTATTTTAATGGTTTTGCGATGAATAGCAATCCGCAGGCCCGGCAATTCAACTTGATTTTCCTTTGGACAGTTGTATAGAATTGCCTCATGGGAATGAAAAGCTGGATCAGTGCAGGCTTAATCTTTTTGGTGTGTTGCGTGGGCACGTCCGCTTGGGCGTCTCCGCACGGCCACGTCATGGAGAAGTCCCCGTTTGTCAAAAAACAGGGAGCCCATGCCCTGCACTGTGCGCTGATGGGGCATGACATCCAGAAACCCTGCCCGCACTACCAGAAGCGGGGTTTGGACGGCCTGGAGATTCAACTGCCCTGTCATGACAACCCCGCTCCGGCATCCGGCTCCCCTTCTGCATCGAGCGTCTTTCTGCACAGTGTGCCTTTCAATACTCCCGCTTATGAGCGAGTGGTGGCGTTGCCTTTGTTCCGCTCCGGTTTTTCTTTTCATCTCCCTTCTATTCCAGAACCTCCTCCCCGGTTCCTCTAAACCCTTCGCTATTTCCAAAAGTCGTTCCGGCTGGGAATTGAGCATCGTTTCCTTGCGCTTCTTTTAATTCCGGACCCCCGGCTTTTAATACAAAAGGCGAAGCAACTCCATCGACGACATCCTTATTTTTTAAATTGCTCGAAGTCCCTTCGGGTTCCGGCCCGTTTTGGGGTCGTTCCTCCCGAGAGCGGGGTCGAAATCCCTTTGAGTGATATTTCGGTCGAGTTCAAAGTGTTTGGAGGTTCCTTCATGTGGTGCAGGTATAAAAGAATCATATATTTCGGAATGTTTCTCATTGCGGTCGTTCCCATTTGGGCGGGCATGGAATGGCAGACGCAACCCGCTTTTGCCGGTGATAAACCGGGTGCTTCCGGTGGCATCATTGAATGGGAACCGCACCCGAAGGCCATCGGCCAGGGCAACAGTGGGCAATTGAGCATCAGCGCATCGGAAGCCATCAAACTCCTTTACGCCGGAAAAGACAAGGGCAGGACAAGCATTCTCTATTCGCATTCGCACAACATGGGCGACTCGTTTTCGCCCGGGCACGCCGTGCATCCTGAAACTGAGAAAGTGAGCTCCCACGGCGAGAACGGACCCCAGTTGGAAACCGGACCGGGCATCGAAATATACACCACCTGGGACGGCAACGGGGATGTGCGCTTCGCCCGTTCCATGGATTTCGGCAGAAGCTTTACCGAACCGGTGCGGGTGAACGATGACGAGGGCGAATCCTTCCAGTCGTTCTTCGATACGGAAGTGGGACCCGACGGCAGCGTGCACGTCGCCTGGCTGGACGGGCGCGACAAGAACACCAACAAGCCGGGCACGTTTTCGCTGTTCACCGCCTCCTCCAAAGACCGCGGCACCACGTTCAGCAGGAACGTGAAGATCGCCGGGGACATCTGCCCCTGTTGCCGCCCGGCCATCGCCTTCGGTTCGTCGGGCGAGGTGTTCATGGCCTGGCGCCATGTGGATGAAGGCCATGAGCGGGTGGTGGTCGTCGCTTCTTCCAAAGACGGCGGCAAAACGTGGAGCGATCCGGTGCGTGTGACGAAAACGGGCTGGGTCATCGACGGGTGCCCGCATGCGGGACCGACCCTGCGCTTCATCAATGACAAACTCTACGTTGCCTGGTACACCGCCATCGACCGCCGCGCTACCGTGAAACTCGCGGTGTCGGACGACCTCGGCCGCTCGTTCAAATGGGTGAAGGAAATCCAGGGTGGGGTGCTCGACCCGACCCACCCCTATATCGCCGAATCGGACGACGCGGCCTACATCATTTTTCAGGGACGCGACCCGAACCTGGAGGGTGGGTGGGCGCCGGCCAAAGCATGGGTGGTCAAGGCGTCGGCTGACGGCGCTCTCACCGCTCCGCAGGCACTGCCCACCAAGGGCAACGGGGTGGCGTACCCGTATCTGTTTTTCGGCAACGGCGGACGGGTGTATGCGACGTGGACCGAATTCAGCGAACAGGGCCCCGAGGTCATTCTGTGCCGGGGCCGCCTTCAACCTTTGTCTTGAGGGAGACGATCGATCATGCACGCTGAAGTGAGACCCCTCATTGACAACATAAACTGGCCCCGCGCGGTGGTGTGTTCGCTGGCGTTCCACCTGGTATTGATCTCGGTTCTGCCCCTGCTTCAAAGCGACAAGACGATTCCCGAACCGGAAACCAAAAAAGTGCGGATGACCATTGCGGAGAAGAAACCCGTTCCGGTTCCACCAAAGAAAAAAGCCGGTCCCAAACCCAGTGCACTGAAACCGCAGCTCATGAAGCAGGCACCCACTCCGGTGAAGACGCAGGTGAAACCGGTCCAGCCCATGGTAATGCCGCCCCAACCCACAACGATGCCTCAGGCACAACCGGTGTCCGCAAAGGTCGTGCATAAAACTCCGGTGGTGAAACCGATATTGCAACCGCAGGTTTTGAGCCAACCGGTGGCAACGCGGAAGGCGATGATCATGGACCGAACCTCCCGGCAACGGAAAACGAGACAGGTCGTCCACCCGATTCATCTGGAGACGCCGGTTACGGATTCTCAAAAGACCACTCAGGCCGCCGTCATGCAGACCCCGGTAACGACGCACGTGAATCCGGCGCAGGTTCAGCCGGTGACGCCGCAACCGCTTTTCACCTCCAATGAAAACCCCGCACCGGTGACCGGCGCACAACCGGTGTCCCATTTTGAAAAGTATGCAAACGCATCCGTGTCCCGGTCGTTCTCCCAGCCGGTGCAACTGGAGGACTGGGGCGATGATGGCCTGTCCGAGGATGAACGCCGCCGGATTCTGGGCCTGTTTGCCCGGGGAGTTCAGCAACGGATCGCCGGCCATCAGGTGTATCCGGACACCGCCCGCCAGCGCGGTGTGGAAGGCCGCACAGTGGTGGCGTTCGAGCTGGCGCGTGACGGCAACCTGGTGCAGGTTTCGGTCGCCCAGTCGTCCGGATTCGACGTGCTCGATCAAGCCGCAATGAAGGCCATCCGCGACGGCAGTCCCTACGAGGCCATCCCGGCCAGGCTGGGCGATGCTTCGTTGTCCTTCCAACTGCCGGTTTCGTTTTTCATCGAATGACGGCCTGAATAAAGAAATTTTTGTAGAGAACAGGAGCGACACCATGACAATGTTTCAATCGGCAATGGATCTGGTCACCAAGGGAGGGATCATCATGGTCCCCATCCTGCTTTGCTCGGTGATCGCAGTCGCCATCATCATCGAACGGCTGGTGTACTTCAATAAACGTAAAGAAAACCCGGAAGCCCTGTACAGGGCGGTGCAGGAAGCACTCCGCAAAAAGAACACGTCAAAGGCGCTGGAGTTGTGCCGTCGATCCAACGGGCCGGTGGCGCGGGTGCTGGAAGCGGGCGTGCACAATCACCACGCGCCCAAGTGGCAGTTGGAGGAAACACTGTCGATGGTGGGTCAGGAGGAGATGGAAAGCATGGAGCGCAACATCAAGGGGCTGGAAGTCATCGCCGCCATCTCGCCGCTCATGGGTCTTCTCGGCACCGTCATCGGCATGGTGCAGGCGTTCAACCAGGTGGCCGAATACAAGGGACAGGTGAACCCCAGCCTGCTCGCCGGGGGCATCTGGGAAGCGCTGTTGACCACCGCCGCGGGCCTCGCGGTGGCCATTCCGGTTCTCGTCATGATGCATTTCTTTGACAAACGCATCGAACGCCAGGGCTTCGCCATGGAGCGCTTCGCGCATTACTTCGTCCATTCCGTCGAACAGAACCGCAATACGCCGGGCACCGCCTCTTCCAAAACCCTGATTGCGTCATGAAGATTCGCCGTCATAAAAAACGGGCTCGCGTCGATCTCGCCCCGCTCATCGACGTGGTCTTCCTGCTTTTGATTTTTTTCATGCTCACCTTCGCCGTGCAGGGGCAGGGGCTGGACATGCTGTTGCCGAAGGAGTCGCAGGCGGCCGCCGAGAATCCTGAAAAACCAGTCATCATCGCCATAAAACAGGATGGATCCATCAAGTTGAACGGGGAAACTCTTTCTACCGATGCCTTGCTGGATAAACTAACTCGAGCCCTGGCTACGCGCCGGGACAAACAGGTGGTTATCGAATCGAGTGAGGACGCCCGCTACGAGGTGTTCGTCAGTGTGCTGGACATCACCCGGCAGGCCGGGGTGAACGATTACTCGATCGTGATGTGAGGCCGATTCCATGATCCGCATCCGCAAATCCAAAGACACGTCCTTCGGACTGGACATGGCGCCGATGATCAACGTCGTGTTTCTTCTGTTGATCTTTTTCATGCTGACCTCCACCGCCATGAAGCACGGACAGGAAGTGGACCTGCCGGAGTCGCAGTCGGCGGAAAAAATCAATCAGGACACAGTGCAGGTCAAGGTGTACCCGCAAGGCGGCATCGAGGTGAATGGCAAGGCCACCGAACTGGCCGGGCTTCCTGCCGTGTTTGCGCAACTGGCGGCGGATAAAAAAGAGCCGGTGCTGGAAATTCAGGCCGACCGGAAGGCGTCCTTCAAGGTCTGCGGTGAGGTGATCCGTCTGGCCAATGAGGCGGGCATCCGCGAGTTTGTGTTCGCCACAGACCAGCCGCAGGGGAGCGCGAAGGTCCACACGCCGCTCTAGCGGTTTTTCTCTTCTTAAAGAATCAGCGTGGTTGCGGCCAGTAGACCTGCGGCGGCCGGGTGGGGTCGGGCCGCTTTTTACTGAAGAATTCCTCGAACAGCGCAAACGAGTCGCGCCAGGTGACGTTCAGGTGCGCGATGTGCACGAAGCGGTCGAGGATATACTGCCCCCGTACGTCGCCGGTGAGGTAGATGTTGTTGCCGAGCGTCCAGGTCTTGATGACGCCGACCTCCTGGAAATCCTCCGCCTTGTAAAACGGGTCGCCCTTGGCCAAAGGCACGCCCGGCTGAGTGGAATCGCCCCGGGGCGAGTTGAAATGCGCGCTGCCGCCTTCCCAGAACAGTCCGTACACGTACGTGTCCCACACCGTGGCGAACACGCGGAGCGCCACGCCTTCCTCATCCACCTGTGGCAGCGCCGGGGGATCGTCCTGGTTGACGAGGTAGTGGATGGTGAAGCCGATATTGTCCAGAAAACTGCCGGGGTGAAGAATTTTGCTGTGGTGGTAGGTGTAACCGGTGCCGAAGCCGTAACTGAGGTTGTTCCACACGCCGGGCCCGCTGTTCTTCTGTCCCCCCATGTGCACCCAGTAAACCTGCGCGTCCACCATGAAGCCACCCGCCTTCAATTGCGTGTAGTTGCCCGCCGCAAACTTTTCACGTTTCGTCTGCGTCTCCCGTTCCTCCCAGCTCAGCCACGTGTCCTGAAGGATGTGTTGCGTGTCCCCGCGGATCTGGAATCCCTGCTCGATGGGTTCGATGTAGCGCAGGTTGTCGTTGAAGAACGCGTCGTGCAGGGGATGGTTCCGGTCGATGGTTCCGGCGGTGAACTGCCAGCCCGGTGCGAACCCCCAGTGGAGGGAGATGATGGGATCGACGCCCGATACGCGGTCGTCTTCACCGAAAGGGAAATCCAAAAACGCGCCGACGTCCACCGCCACCGCGGGTGCGATGGCGTACCGGAAATAGGTTTTGGTCTGGTTGCCGATCAGGGTGAAGCCGTCGTTGATGGCGTCGATGTTCGTGTGTTCCTGGTTGTACACGAAGGTCTGGTTTTCCACCACGAAGTGGAGAGGGGAATCGGCCCACGCCGGGCGCGGTATCGCCAGCAACCCGCATGCGGCGACCCAAAGGGCCAGCCACCAGAGGATGGTTTTTAACTGGATTCGGTTTAATACAGGATTCGGGATCAAGACGGTCAGGGGCTCGTGTACGCCACAGGGAGTGGCGGGGTCCGTAACAAACAAGAGCCGTACCTTACCATAAAAGCAGGCTGGAACGAGGGAAAGATGCCGCAGGAGGTCCCGTCGATCGGCCGGGCAACCCCCTGTCCTCTCCAGCGCGGTGAGTGGTGTCCGTCGCTCACCGGTAACTTGTAAGTAATTGATTTATAGAATTATATTTGATTCGTGCCCCGATGTCAACCGGAATTGGTAAATCCCCCGGTGGATTTCCTCGAATATCGCCTTCCCTAACGGGCGAAAAAAATCCCCGGCCCCAAACGGGACCGGGGATTCTATTCAAAAAGGAGGGGGCTTTACATCATGCCGCCCATGCCTCCCATACCGCCCATGCCACCCATGCCCGGAGCGCCATGGGAATGACCATGGTCGTCCTTCTCTTCAGGCAGGTCAGTGATCATTGCTTCCGTGGTCAGCAACAGAGCAGAGATGCTGGCCGCGTTCTGCAATGCGGTGCGGGTGACTTTTGCCGGGTCGATGATGCCTTCCTTCAGCATGTCGACGTACTCACCGGTGCGGGCGTCGAAGCCCATGCTTCCTTTCAGGCTCTTCACCTTCTCGACGATCACGGTGCCTTCTTCACCGGCGTTGGCTGCGATCTGCCGGACCGGCTCTTCCAGAGCGCGGCGGATGATCTTCACACCCAGTTTGTAGTCGTGGGTGCCATCCAGCTTGTCCAGCGCGCTGAGGCAGCGCAGGTACGCCACGCCGCCGCCGGGCACGATGCCTTCCTCGACCGCGGCGCGAGTCGCATGCAGGGCGTCCTCGACGCGGGCTTTCTTCTCTTTCATCTCGGTCTCGGTGGCCGCACCGACTTTGATGATGGCGACGCCGCCGACCAGCTTCGCAAGACGTTCCTGCAGCTTCTCGCGGTCGTAGTCGGAGGTGGTCTCATCGATCTGGGTGCGGATCTGTTTGACCCGGGACTGGATTTCGGAAGGCTTGCCTTTGCCGTCGACGATCACCGTGTTGTCCTTGTCGATGGTGACGCGCTTGGCGCGGCCCAGGTCGTCCAGGGTGATGTTCTCCAGTTTCACACCGATGTCTTCGGTGATCACCTGGCCGCCGGTCAGGATGGCGAGGTCGTTCAGCATGTCCTTGCGGCGGTCGCCGAAGCCCGGAGCCTTGACGGCGCAGACGTTCAGGGTGCCGCGCAGTTTGTTGACCACGAGGGTCGCCAGCGCTTCGCCTTCTACTTCCTCCGCCACGATGAGCAGGGGCTTGCCGCCCTTGGCCACTTTTTCCAGAACCGGCAGGAGGTCTTTCATGCTGGAGATTTTCTTCTCGTGCAGGAGCAGGTAACAGTCTTCCAGAACCGCTTCCATGCGCTCTGCGTCGGTGACGAAGTAGGGCGACAGGTAACCGCGGTCGAACTGCATGCCTTCCACGATTTCGAGAGCCGTCTCCATGCTCTTCGCCTCTTCGACGGTGATGACGCCGTCCTTGCCCACCTTGTCCATGGCTTCGGAGATGATTTCGCCGATGGCCGTATCGTGGTTGGCAGAGATGGTGCCGACCTGGGCGATTTCCTTCTTGTCCTTGGTCGGTTTGGAGAGCTTCTGGATGGCCGGGATCACGGCGGCTACCGCGTCCTCGATGCCCTTCTTGATTTCCATCGGGTTGGCGCCGGCGGTGACGTTCTTCATGCCTTCGCGGAAAATGGCCTGCGCCAGAACGGTCGCCGTCGTGGTGCCGTCACCGGCGTTGTCGCTGGTCTTGCTGGCGACTTCGTTGACCATCTGCGCGCCCATGTTCTCGAACGGATTCTTCAGTTCGATTTCCTTGGCGACGGTCACGCCGTCCTTGGTGATCAGGGGCGAGCCGAATTTCTTGTCGATGACCACGTTGCGGCCCTTGGGGCCGAGGGTCAGCTTCACGGTGTCGGCGAGCTGATTGACGCCGGACAGAATCTTGTGTCTTGCTTCCTCGTCATATACGATTTGTTTTGCCATTGTATATCGTTCTCCTCAAATAGGGGGTTCGTGGGTTTATTTGCTGTCGATCACGCCCAGAATGTCGTCTTCCCGCATCAGCAGGAAATCTTCGGCGTCGATTTTCACTTCGGTGCCGCCGTACTTGCTGTACAGCACCTTGTCGCCGACTTTGACATCCGGTTTCACGCGTTTTCCGTCTTCACCGATCCGGCCCGGGCCGACGGCCTTCACTCGGCCTTCCGTGGGCGCATCCTTGGCGGAATCGGGAATGATGATCCCCCCTTTTCGGACTTCTTTCTCCCGAATGGGTTGCACCAGAATACGGTCTTGCAATGGACGAATGTTCATAGAACTGTGCTCCTTCCCAAAAAATGATAAACTTGGAATCCAGTAAACTGGATTGGTGATGGTGGGCGTCCTCCTGCAACGCCGCGTTGATCCATAACTTTTTATAAAATAACCGGTTACGGGTTCGGGTCTGGGTCAAATAAGCAAGGGTTAGCACTCTTTGAGGTAGAGTGCCAGAAACGTTGGTCTTATATAATACGCCTTTCTGCAAAGGCAAGGTGTCCGGTCAAAAAAATCAAAAAAATGTTGCGAGTCCTATAAATGTCAAAAAAACAATCGTCTAAAGAGCTGGAAGTGTTCACCAATCCCAATCCGGACCGGGATTACGAGATCAACATGGAGTGCCCGGAGTTCACCTGCCTGTGCCCGAAAACGGGTCAGCCGGACTTCGCCACCATCGACATCACCTACATCCCGGACAAGCTGTGCGTCGAGCTCAAGTCGCTCAAGCTCTACCTGTGGTCGTACCGCGACGAGGGAGCGTTCCACGAAAAGGTGATCAACGAAATCCTCGACGACCTGGTGAAGGCCTGCCGCCCCCGTTACATGCAGGTGGTGGGCGAGTTCAACGTGCGGGGCGGCATCTACACCACGGTGTCGGCGGAGCACTACGGCAAAAGCGGAACGAAACGGAAATCGAAGAACAAACGCCCGTCGTCATGATGGGGCGGAGGGAGAAATCTATATTTAACTGGATGAGGTTCTATGCGGATCAGGGAAGGTGAGTGCCATTCATGCGGCGAGTGCTGCCAGACGGTGAACGTGACCGTGGTGCGGGACGTCACCCTGCGCCAGCACGGCACGGTTGAGGAACTGGAACGCTACCTGAAATACCGGGGCATTCAACTGGTGGGCGAGGACGTGGACAACAACTGCCTGTTTTACGCCATCCCCATTGCCTGCGACCAACTGGCCGATGACAAGCGGTGCCGGGTGCACGGTACGCCGGACAAGCCGCTCCTGTGCATGAAGTACCCGACGGAGCCGGACGACATTGAACAATGCGGCTACACGTTCCGCCGGGCGACGGTGCTGGACCGGGTGGGTTCATGACGGAACGGTTCGTCGAAAACGAAGACGGCACGGTGACCGACACCGCCACCGGCCTCGTGTGGCAACAGAGTTACCACTATGCCGAGACGGGCAACTACTGCTCGTGGTATGAAGCGAACGAGTACATCGAACATCTCAACCGCGTGCAACTGGGCGGGCATGCGGACTGGCGTCTGCCGGACCGGCTTGAGATGCAGAGCCTTTACGAGATCGCCCACACGTTCGAGTCGCGGGGACGGACGTACACCCTGCACATCGATCCGGTGTTCGAGTTCGGCTACGGCAGTTGTTTCTGGACGTGGCGTTCGCGCCTGTCGGGGGCGCTGGGGTTCGAGTTCGATGCGGGCAACCGGCACTGGTACCCGAAGGCCAGTTTTTCCGGCACCGTACGCGCAGTACGGGGTAATATGAACCCTTTTCTCCTTCTAACAAACCCGGAATGAAAAGAACGCGCACACCGCGAAACGGGCGGACGGAGCCCGGCGGAAAACCCACTCCCCAGCAGATCGCGCGCGAAAAGCAGAAGGCGAAGGACCTGCGTCAGTCCACCTGGTGGCGGGTGCAGATCGACCGCGGCTTGTGCCATTTCTGTGGCGAAACGTTCGGCCGGAAGGACTTGACGATGGATCACCTGGTTCCGCTGGCGCGTGGCGGCAAGAGCACCAAGGGCAACGTGGTGGTGGCGTGCAAGTCATGCAACAACGAAAAGAAGTATTACACCCCGGCGGAGATGATTTTAAAAAACAAGCTGGGTGGGGACGTTCAATTCTGACGAGAAAGGAATGCAGTCGGTATGGGAGAAGATAAAATGCTGAAGATCATGGGCTGGGGCACCCTGGTGGTCATCGTCCTTGGCATCGTGCTGTTTTTGTTCAAAACCTGAGCCTCCCGGACTGCAACGGTCCGGGTTCCCCCGTTTTCGCATGCAAAAGCTTCAGGTGGGGATGTCCATGCTTTTGGGCGGCGCCTGGATGGTCGGGTTGTCCTTCGCCATGAGGGCCTCGTAGCGCGGGTCCACGCTTTCCTTCTTTTCCGCTTCCCGCTTGCAGATGCGCGACTCGCACACCAGCACGATGTGGTAACCCAGCTTCGACCGGATGGGCTCCGGAATCACGAACTTCTCGCATTTCAGGATAGCGTCCCTGAAATCCGGAGTCATGATGTCCTCCGACACGTCCATGTTGGGATAAACCCAGTCCAGGTCGCCCCCTATGCGGCGGGTGCGGCAGGTGCTGTATTTTTTTGAGAATTTGGCAAAAAACTTTTCCACCTTGTCCCGGTCGATGAATTCCTTGTCCGGGTCGTTGCTCGGTTCGTTCTCGAGTTCTTTCTGGTAACCGATGATCGTCTGCCGGATCAGGTCCGCCGCTTCCCGGGTCGAAACCAGGATGTGCCGCGTACGGTGTTCCAGCGGTTTGCTGGTCTGGATTTTTGCCTTCTTTGGTTTGAAGACCTTGCGCGGCGGTTTCACCGGAGGCTTTTTGGGTTTTTCGCCTTCGGCCTTTTCCGGAACCTTGGGTTCCTTCGCGGTCAGGTCCCGCTGGTATATCGTCTTGTCCGGTTCTTGGGGTTGTTCGGTATCCGACATTTCAACACCTCAATCCAGTTTTCCGTTTTTCCAAAAGTCGATGTTTCATCTTATCGTAACCCGGTCCGGTTAAGATACCTTTTTTGGAGACCCGTACCAAACCGTCTCCAGGTAATTCAGGACCGCACCCTCGGCATTGCTCCCAATCACTTCATGAGCGGCCTGTTTGATCTCCGGAAGGGCGTTGGCGACGGCGATGGATTTCCCGGCGATTTTGAACATTTCCAGATCGTTCAGGTAATCACCAAACACCACCACGCGGTTCATGGGGATCCCCAGTTGTTCCGCCAGCTGGTCAAGCATGCTTCCCTTGTTTGCCTTTTTGTGAAACGCCTGCAACCAGTAATAACCGGGGTGTGCGATGTCCTCGGCGAAGTACAGGTTGAGTTCACGCGGAAACTGCCGAAGCAACGTGTCGTGCACGGGTTGCAGGGCTTCGGGCGTGTCAATCAGCAGGAATCCGGCGATGGCTTCGTTTTCCAGGAATTCATAATGTTCCACCCGGTGCAGGCGCCCGTCGCCTTCCAGGCTTTTCAGGTATTCCTGGGAGCCATGGTTGGTGACGTTGCGGTAGTAGAGACGGTTCTGGCTGCCGTACGCGTACACAAAGGGGTCGTCGCTCAGGTGATCGACCATTTGGATCATGGAATGAACCACATTGTGTGGAATGAAGTCGCACAACTCCAGGTTGCGCCCGGAATGAAAATCCGTGAGGTACACGCCGTTGAACAGAATGACCGGAATTTCCAGGTTCACCTCGCTCAGTATGGGGTGGGTCGATTCGTAACTGCGCGCGGTGGCGATGGTGAACATGAGACCGTCGTCAATCAGACGGTTGAGCCGGTCCGTGGACTCGGCGGAAAACTCACTGTGTGGATCCAGAAGGGTGCCGTCCAGATCGGATACATACAAACAGTTTTTGGGATCTTTAAACATCGTTTTAGAATAAGGTGTAAGGAATCAGTAAAGCCGGGGACGAAAGCCTGGGACCTGATTTTGAAGCGAACCCCCCTCAAAGGAGAAGCAGCATGTATCCGCAACCGGCGCCTGCCAGGAAAGAATCTTCCAAGGTTGCAATCAAATTACCAACCTTGCAGCACGGGATCAAGATATTTGCTTGCCTGTGTGTGATCTTCATTGGGAGCCCTGCCGCGTGGGCGTTCGACTATTCGGAGTGGGACGCGCTTCTTAAAAAGCACGTCAGGCCGACGACGCTGGACGGGGTGCGCCTGAATGCGCTGCCTTATAAAGTTCTAAAAAGCGACCCTGTCTTCGCCAAGGTGGTGGAGCAGTTCGAGGCGGCTTCCCCGGACGAGTTCAAAACGCGCGAAGAAAAACTGGCGTTCTGGATCAACGCCTACAACGTGTTTGCGGTGAAGATGGTGCTCGACCATTATCCCGTGGACAGCATCAAGGACGCGGGCGGGCTGTTTGGTTCGGTGTGGAAAAAGGAGGTCGGCGCCATTAATGGAAAGCCGATCACCCTCGATGAAATCGAACACGGCATTCTGCGCAAAATGGACGAGCCGCGCATCCACATGGCCATCGTCTGCGCGTCGGTCAGTTGTCCCGACATCCGCAGGGAGGCCTACTGGCCGGATCGCCTGGAGCAACAATTGACAGAACAGGCGGAGCACTTTCTCATAAATCCGGGCAAGGGCCTGCGTGTGGACAAACAGCGCAAGGCTGTTTATCTGTCGGCGATTTTCAACTGGTTCAAGGAAGACTTTGAGCCAAAGGGTGGGGTGCGGGAGTATCTTGCACCGTACGCACCGGAACGCAACCGCGCCGCATTGAAAGACTCCAGTTACGACATAGAGTTCATGGATTACAACTGGGACTTGAACGCGCTATAAAGGAAGGAGGGGCGGGAAGGAAACCTTCACTCCTGACCTGGGGCTTCCTCCCCGCCTGGGCTTTGCTTCCTGCCTGCTCAATCCGCGTGTTTGCGGAGGAACGTCGGGATGTCGTAATTCGACTCGTTGGCCACCGAATCCGGCGACTCCTTGCGGATGGAGGCGGCCAGTTGCCTCAGCCCGCTTTTGCGGAACAGGGGCGGTTTCGGCGCGCTGGGTTGCGGATCGCCGCCCACCACCTTTTTGTACGCGATGGCGCTCTCGTGAGGCGCGGCCACCGACCATTCCTCCTCCACCGGCTCTTCTTCCTGCATTTCGGATTTTTCGAACCCCGTGGCGATCACCGTCACGCGCATCTCGCCCTGCAGGTGCTTGTCGATCACCGCACCGAAGATGATATGCGCGTCCTCGTGCGCATTCTTCTGGATGAGCGATGCGGCTTCCGTGACTTCGTGGAGCGTCAGGTCGTCGCCGCCGGTGATGTTGATGAGTACGCCTTTTGCTCCGTCCACCGTGGCTTCGTCGAGGAGCGGGCTGGAGATGGCTTTTTCCGCCGCTTCCACCGCGCGATTCTCGCCGGTCGCCGTGCCGCCGCCCATGAGCGCCTTGCCCATGCCGGACATGATGGTCTTCACGTCGTTGAAGTCGAGGTTGATCAGCCCCGGGATGACGATCAAATCCGAAATGCTGCTCACCGCCTGGCGCAGAACGTCATCGACGTGGCTGAACGCGTTGGTGAGCGGAGTGTCTTTCGAGATGAAACTCAACAGGCGCTGATTGGGAATAACGATCAGCGTATCCACCGAATCCTTCAACGCCTGCAATCCTTCCTCGGCCTGCCGCTCGCGTTTCCTGCCTTCAAACACGAACGGTTTGGTGACGATGCCGACGGTCAGTGCGCCCAGTTCGCGGGCGATGTTGGCCACGGTCGGCGCACCGCCGGTACCGGTGCCGCCGCCCATGCCGGCAGTGATGAACACCATGTCCGCCCCTTCCAGCATGGCGCGGATCTGGTTTTTATTTTCTTCCACTGCGAGGCGGCCCATCTCCGGGTTGGAACCCGCGCCCAGGCCCTTGGTCACCTCCGCGCCCACCTGCACCTTGTTCATGCACGGGGACGATTCCAGTGCCTGCACGTCCGTGTTGACGATGATGAATTCCACACCCTGGATGTGCGAGCGCACCATGGCGTTGACGGCGTTTGATCCGCCTCCGCCGACCCCAACCACCTTGATGCAGGCGGAGTACTCGTTGTCCTGCTCAAATTCAATCAAGCCCATTTGTTCCTCCTTGTTCATTAAAAGAACTCTTCCATCCAGCCTTTCATGCGGCTGAAAATTTTGTCGAACAGATTCCTTCCCTGGAGTTCCGTGTACTTTCCCGCCTTGTAGCAACGGTCTCCGTAAATGATCAATCCCGTGCACGTGGCGTACACAGGATTGTTGACGACGTCGATCAATCCGCCGAGACCCATGGGCGTGCCGATGCGCACCGGCGCCTGGAACACCTCCTCCGCCAGCTCCGCCATGCCCGGCATGGAGGCCGAACCGCCGGTGATGACAATGCCGGACGAGATGTGTTCCTCGAATCCCGATGTCTGGATCTCGTGATTGAGCATTTCAAACATCTCACGCACGCGGGCCTCGATGATCTCGCTCAGAATCTGCGCCGAGACCTTCATCGCCGGGCGGCCTCCAACGCTGGACACTTCGATGCCTTCATCCTCGGCGAGGAGCGCCGAGTAGGCGCACCCGTAGGCGTGTTTGATCTTTTCCGCTTCCGCGTTCGGTGTTCGGAGGCCGATGGCGATGTCGTTGGTCACCTGCGCCCCGGCGATGGCCAGCACCGAAGTGTGCTTGATCGCACCCTCGTAGAAGATGGCGAGATCGGACGTGCCGCCACCGATGTCGATGAGAGCCACGCCCAGCTCTTTCTCATCGCTGGAGAGCACCGACTCGCTGGAGGCGAGTTGCTGGAGCACGATGTCCTGCACGCCGAGTCCGGCCTTGTTCACACACTTGACGATGTTCTGTGCGGACGTTACGGCGGCAGTGACGATATGCACCTTCGCTTCCAGCCTCACGCCCGCCATGCCGAGCGGCGTCTTAATGCCGTCCTGGTTGTCGACGATGAACTCCTGCGGCAGAACGTGGATCACCTCGCGGTCAAGCGGGATGGCGATGGCCTTCGCCGCGTCGATCACACGGTCCACATCCTGCTGGTTGATCTCCTTGTTCTTGACGGCGATGATGCCGTGGCTGTTCATGCTCTTGATGTGGCCACCGGCGATGCCGACAAACACGGACTCGATTTCCGTACCGGCCATCAACTCCGCTTCCTCCACGGCGCTTCGAATGGATTCCACGGTGCCGTCTATGTTCACCACCACGCCCTTACGCAGACCGCGCGATGGCGACTGGCCGAGCCCGATGATTTCGATTTCTCCCTGCGGGCTGACCTCGGCGATGATGCAGCAGATCTTGGTGGTGCCGATATCGAGGCCCACAACGTAGTTTTTCTTTTTGGACATGTGCGGGTTTCCCTCCTGTTAGGACTTCTTGATCGGTACGTCCGTGCCGCCCTCCCACGGCTCGTCGCGGACCACCACGCGGCCCGCAAACGACAGGTCGATGAACCGGGCCTTGCCGATGTCGGACTGCAATGCTTCCAGAACCACTTTGAAATTGTCGAACCCTTCCGCCAGCCGGTCCACCGCCATGCGCAAGGTCACCTGTCCGGATTTCGAGGTGAACATGAGATGATGCGGCTGGGTGAAACGCACGGCATGAAACGGTTGTTCGCGGAACGCCCCCAGTTGATTGAGTGCGTTCATGGCTTTGAGGCCGGGCACGACCCAGTCGATGTGCACCGGTTTGCCCAGTTCCACTTCACCGAGCGTCCCCGCCTGGATGAGCGGCAGGTCACTGTAACCCCCGGAGTCGGGCGCGATCAGCACACCGTACGGGTCCATTAAATAGGTTTGTTCCAATTCCAAACGCGCGTAGGGGGTGCGTTCCTGAACATGAATATGCAGGCTCTGCGGCAGTTTGCGGATCGCCGAGACGTCCTGCACCCAGTGGTTGAGGCGAATCGGTTGCAACACCCCCTCGATGTCGGCGTGAAAAATGTTTTCACCGAACACCGGTTGTGCCGCTATATACAGGTG
The DNA here is from genome assembly GCF_052156635.1 of Nitrospina sp. 32_T5. NCBI lineage: Bacteria > Pseudomonadati > Nitrospinota > Nitrospinia > Nitrospinales > Nitrospinaceae > Nitrospina > Nitrospina sp. 32_T5. Next base: position 58,219 of record NZ_JBQKUO010000002.1, read on the forward strand.
TTCCGCATCCACCGTCTTGTTGCCGTGAAAAGTGATGCGGCTGATGCGGAACTGCGGCGCGGTTGTGAAAAACTGGTACGCGTGGAACAGGCCGTACATCAACATAACTGCGAGCAATCCCTTGGCTCCCCAGTCGAGGCCGAGTCGCAGTACCTTCTGCACATTCACCTCGCGTTTGGGACCGGTGCGGTAACGCACGGCTTTTTTCTTCTGCCGCTTCGACCTCTGCGTGTGGGCGCGCTTCCATCCGGAAGAGCGGTTTTGCGGTGAGGTGGTGCTGTAATCGACCATGATGCGTCAGTCCCTGTAATCGCGCGTGGCGCGTTTCAGAATTTCCAGCACGAGTTCGTCGAAACTCATCCCGGCTTCCTTCGCCGCCATCGGCAGAAGGCTGGTCGGCGTCATTCCTGGAATCGTGTTCATCTCCAGAACGTAAGGCACACCGGCGTCGTCGAGGATCACGTCGACCCGCGGGAAGCCGCGCCCCTTGAGTGCGCGGAATACGGCGATGGCCACCTGCTGGCAGGTTTCGCGCTCGATACCGCTCAGGTCCGCCGGACAGATGTATTCCGTCTTTCCCTTGGTGTACTTCGACTCGTAGTCGTAGAAGCCCGACTTCGGCCGGATGTGCACGATCGGCATCGGCTGTTCGCCGTGCATGCCGATCGCCAGCAGTTTGCCGTCGATGTACTGTTCGACCACGACCTCCTCCGTGTAGCGGAACGCCAGGTCCAGCGCGGCTTCCATTTCCGTTGCCTCGTGCACGATGGTGACGCCGAGGCTCGATCCCTGGTCTGACGGCTTCACCACCACCGGCAGGTCGAGATGACGCTGAAACGCGTCGCGCTCTGCTTTGCGCACCACCTGGTAGGTGGCGGTTGGGATGCCGTTCTGCATGAAAACCTCCTTCGAGGTGACCTTGTTGTAGGCCACCGAACTTCCCAGAACGCCGGAGCCGGTGTACGGAATCCGGGCGTATTCCAGCAGGCCCTGGATGGTGCCGTCCTCGCCGTAGGTGCCGTGCAGGGCGACGAACGCGAGGTCGATGCCCGCGTCCTTGATCTGCGTCCACACGTCGTGGGTGACATCGATCTCCACCGCTTTCAGGCCCAGTCGCCGGATCGCCTGCATCACTTCACGGCCCGTGGTCAGGGACACTTCCCGTTCTTTCGACAGGCCGCCCATCAGGACGCCGATGGTTTTTTCTTTCAAAGACTGCAAGCGTTACCGGCTTTCAAAATAACTGGCCCGCCCCCGAACCGGCCAAAGTTCGGGGCAAAGGAAGGAGGGGTACCTTTGTTTTGCGGACCATATTCGTTTGTTCAGGCGAACGCCCCTTCCTGCGTCCGCGGTTCAACTCAATCCCATTCTCCGGCCAGCACGACCTCGGTTTTGAGATCGATTCCGGATTTTTCTTTCACCACCTTCCGCACGGTTTCAATGATCTCGCGGATGTCCTCTGCTGTGGCCTCGCCCTGGTTGACGATGAAGTTGGCGTGCTTGATCGACACCGCCGCGCCGCCGATGCTGAATCCTTTCAGGCCCGCTTCCTCGATCAGGCGGCCTGCGGTGTCGCCTTCCGGATTCTTGAACACGGAGCCGGAATTGGGCAGCGTGAGCGGTTGTTTCCGCCGCCTGCGGTCGAGGTGCGCGTCGATGGCTTTCTGGATTTCCAGATGATCGCCCTTATTCAGTTTCAATTCGGCTTCGATGACGATTCCGCCCGGGGTGGGGAAAATCGTTTTTCGATACCGGAACGTCAACTCGTCGCGGCTCAGTGTTTCGACTTCGCCGTCGTCGTTGATGCGCGTGATACTGCGGATGACGTCGCCGATCTCGGTACCGTCGGCCCCGGCGTTCATCACCACCGCGCCACCGAGCGATCCCGGAATGCCGACGAGGTCTTCGATGCCGGTCAGGGAGTACTTGGCGAGGTACTTGACGAGGTACGACATCTTGGTGCCTGCACCGACGCGCACGGAGGCCACTTCCTCGCCACTGGTGAGGCGCGAGAACACTGGCGTCTGGATGGTTTTGAACATTTCCTTGACCGAGAGCACGATTCCGGTGATGCCGCGGTCGGCCACCAGCAGGTTGGTGCCTTCTCCCAGCACGAACACCGGCAGCTCGCCGCGGTTCCTCAATACGTTTTTGATGTCTTCAATGTTTTTGGGGACGATGAAGTAGTCGGCCGGGCCGCCCACGCAAAGAGACGTGTGCCGGGACATCAGTTCGTTCTGCCGCACTTCTCCCTGAAGGGTATCCAGCCATTTCATGGAACGGGTCATGGCATTTCTCTTATAAAATTTTTTGCCGAGGATGGTTTTGGGCACATCGGTGACGGTGGCGAAGTGCACGCTGTGTCCATGATTCATGTGGGCGTAACGGATGAGTCTGGATTTCCAGGGATCGTTCAGCATGAAGAGGAATCCTTTCCTGCATCTCCGCCGCGGAGCCGGGCGGGAAGGTTGGCGATCAGTTCGCGTCCGAGTTCCCAGATGTTCCCCGCGCCCAGCGTGAGGAGCACATCACCGGGCTGGAGAAGCTGGTTCAAACGGTCCTGGGTGGTTTTGCGGTCTGCAATGTATTCCACGTGCTTGTGGCCGAAGTTTTTGATGCCCTCGACCATGCGTCCGGCGGTCACCCCTGCGACAGGGTCTTCGCCTGCGGCGTAAATGTCGTTGACGATCACGCAGTCGGCGTTGTGAAACGACGACCAGAACTCCTGCATGAGCGAACGCGTGCGCGAATAGCGGTGCGGCTGGAACACGACCACCATGCGGCGTTCCGGCCAGACCTCACGCACCGTGCGCAGGGTGGCCTGGATTTCCACCGGGTGATGACCGTAGTCGTCCACCACCACCAGCGGTTCGGTGTCGTGGATGATCTCGAAGCGCCTCTGCACGCCGCGGAACTGTTTCAAGGCGTCGGCAATGGTGTCGAATGTGAGGTTGAGTTCCATCGCCACGGCCACCGCCGCCAGCGTGTTCAGCACGTTGTGGCGTCCGGGGGCAACCGAATGCAGGGTGCCCAGCGCTTTGCCGTGGTGGAACACGTCGAACCAGGTGTCGAGTCCCTTGAAGCGGATGTTGCGTGCGGTGTAGTCGGCCTGACTTGTCAGCCCGTAAGTGATGGCGCGTTTCTCCACGTGCGGGATGAGCGACTGGATGTTGACTTCATCGAGGCACAGCACCGCCGTGCCGTAGAACGGGACCTTGTTGATGAAATTCAGAAACGCTTCTTTCAGGGTGTCAAGCGTGCCGTAGTACTCCATGTGTTCTTCGTCGAGGGTGGTGACCACGACCACTGTCGGCATGAGTTTCAGAAACGAACCGTCGCTTTCGTCCGCTTCCGCCACGAGGAACTCGCTTTGCCCGAGCTGGGCGTGACTGCCCACGCTTTTGAGCTTGCCGCCGATGACCACCGTCGGGTCCAGCCCGCCGCCCGCAAGCAGGGTGCCGACCAGGGACGTGGTGGTGGTCTTGCCGTGGGTGCCGGCGATGGCGATGCCGTACTTCATGCGCATGAGTTCCGCCAGCATCTCCGCACGGCGGATGACCGGGACCGATTGCTCCCGCGCCGCTTTCACTTCCACGTTGTCCGCTTTCACCGCGCTGGAAGTGACCACCACCTGGCAGTCGGCAACGTTTTCCGCCGCATGGCCGTAGTGGATCGTCGCGCCTGCCTTCTCCAGGTGTTCGGTGACGGTGGAGCGCGCGAGGTCGGAGCCCGTCACGTCGTAACCCTGGTTGATCAGCACTTCAGCAATGCCGCTCATGCCGGCTCCTCCGATACCGATGAAATGAATGCGCCGTGTTTTTCCCAGAAACATGGGGTCGCATGATCCTTCCTGTAAAAAGGGGCGGTATTAAATCGCCGCACCCATCAATTGACGGCACAGGTCGCGCACGCGATTCGTCGCGTCGCGCCGCCCCAGCCTGAAACTGTTCTTCGCCCGCTCTTCCAGCTTGTCCGGATTCTGCATCGCGTCGAGGACGGACTGGGCGAGCTTGTGTCCGTTGATGTTGCGGTCGAGGATGACCTCGGCCGCATCCGCCGCTTCCAGCACGCGTGCGTTGTGCTCCTGATGATTGTGTGCGGCGAACGGGAAGGGGACGAGCACCGAAACCTTGCCGGTTGCCGTCACTTCCGCCAGTGTTGTGGCTCCGGCGCGGCAGATCACGAGCGACGCCTTCCGGTACTGCTCTTCCATGTCGTAGATGAACGCCTCGGCGCGGGCGGAGAATCCCGCCTGTTCATAGCGTTGCCGAACGAGGGCTTCGTCCTTTTCCCCGGTCTGGTGAACGATTTGGAGATCCCCTTTCACGCTTTCGAGATGTTCAAGCGCTTCCAACATCGCCGCGTTGATCGACTGCGCGCCCTGGCTCCCGCCGAGGATCAGCAGGTGGAAGGGCTGGCCGGGTTTCCACGCCGTCGGTTCTTCTTCCCTGCAGAATTCTTCGCGGATCATGTTGCCCGTCTCCACCACCTTGCCGGCGGGGAAGTAGTCCCGCGACTGCTCGAACGACACGGCGACTTTGCTTGCGATTCTGGCGATCAGCCGGTTGGTGACACCCGGCACCGTATTCTGTTCGTGCACGAGAATGGGAATTCGAAGCATCCACGCCGCCACCGCGACCGGACCCGACACGTAGCCGCCGACACCGACCACGAGGTTCGGCCGCTTGCGGATGAGAAAACACATCGACTGCGCCAGGCCCACCGGGAGCTTGCACCACGAAGTCCAGCGTCCCAGGCCCTTCTTGCCCAGCAGGCCGCTCGAGAGGATGGTTTTGAGCGGCAGGCCTTCGCGCGGTAGAACGCGGGCTTCCAGGCCGCGTTTCGTGCCGACAAAGGTGATTTCGATGTTTTCGTCCATGGCTTTCAAAGCTCTGGCCAGCGCGATACCGGGATACAGGTGCCCCCCGGTTCCGCCTCCGGCTATGACGACGTAGTTCGCCATCGTGTATGCATCAACGTCGGACCGTTTGCTCCGATATGTTCAACAAAACCCCCATGCCGAGCATGGTGATCAACAACGACGACCCGCCCAGACTGATGAACGGGAGCGTCAACCCTTTCGTCGGCAGCAAACCCACCGCCACGCCCATGTTGGTGAACGCCTGAATAGCGACCAGCAACGTGAGTCCTGTGGCCAGGTGCGTGCCGTAAATGTCTTTTGCGTGGTACGCGATCTTGAAGCCACGCCACAGCACCAGCATGAACAGCGCGAGGATGCCCATGGTGCCGATGAATCCCAACTCTTCCCCGACGACGGAGAAGATGAAATCGGTGTGCGCTTCCGGCAGGTAAAACAACTTCTGCCGGCTGTCGCCCAGGCCCAGTCCCCATATGCCGCCGCGTCCGAAGGCGAGGAACGACTGCACCGCCTGGAAACCGGTATCCGACGGGTCCGCCCACGGATCGAGAAACGACAACAGGCGGCGCTTGCGGTACTCCGCACTCAACACCGCCGAGATGAGGAACGGCGCGGCGGCGATGACGGAGTAGACCAGGTAATTTTTTTTCACTCCCGCGATGTACAGCATGGTGAAGCAGACAATCGAGATGATGAGTGCCGTCCCGAAGTCCGGTTGCAGGAGAATCAGCATGAAAAAGATACCGAGCACGATGAGGTTCGGCAGGAATCCGTAAGCGAAGTTGCCCAGCTTGTCGGCGCGTTTGACCAGGGATTTGGCCATGAACAGGATGACGGCGAACTTGGCCAGTTCCGACGGCTGGAACGAAAAGCCGCCCAGCACCAGCCAGCGCCGGGCGCCGCCGACTTCCTTGCTCATCTCCGGCATCATCACCGCGATGAGCAGGAATACGGTGGCGGCCATAACGGGATAAGTTGCGCCGTCCAACTTGTGGTAGTCCACGGATTTCGCCGCAAACAGCATGGCCGTTCCAATCAGGACCCACAGCAGGTGCCGTTTCAGGAAAAACCAGGAGTCCTGGTATTCTTCCATCGCATACACCGCGCTCGAGCTGAACACCATGACGATGCCGATGAGCACGAGCAGGGCGACGGCGAAGGCCAAAATGCGGTCGCATCCCGGTTGTGCGTTTTTCTGGGCCATAAACCAATTCCTCAGGCGGAAACCGCATGAAATCCGCCGCTTCTTTCACAAACGTTGAACGCATTCGCGGAAGCGTTCACCCCGGTCCGCGTAATCGCGGAACATGTCGAAACTGGCGCACGCGGGCGAGAGCAGAACCACGTCACCCGGTTCCGCGTGTCGGTAGGCGGCCTGCACTGCGGCGTCCATGCTTTCCGCCGCCTCGTGGTCGAACGATCCGTCCAGCACCGCCTCTATCTTTGAACGGGCCTCACCGATGAGTACAAGGAACTTGACCCGTCCAAGAAAGATTTCCTTGAGGGCGGAGAAGTCGCCCCCTTTGTCTTTGCCTCCGGCGATCAGGATCACCGGGCGGTCGAAGCTGTTGAGCGATTTTTCCACTGCGCCGATGTTCGTTCCTTTCGAATCGTTGATGAAATCGACGCCGTTGACCGTGCGTATCCATTCGAGCCGGTGCGGCAGGCCTTCGAACTCGCGGAGCGTCGCCGGCATGGCGGCGGGATCGACTCCCGCAAGATAGGCCGCGGCCATGGCGGCCAGCACGTTTTCCATCTGCCGGGCGAGCGCCGGTTTCAAATCATTCATTTCAATCACCGGGATGGCGCTGCCGCCCCACTGCAGGAAGGCGGCGCCTTCTTCCAGGTAAGCACCCACCGGCAACTCGTACCGGGTGCTGAAGCTCACCGTCTGCGCTTTTTTGTTTTCAGCCATCTTTTTCACCCACGGGTCGTCGGCGTTGATCACCATCCAGTCGTCTTCGGTCTGGCGGGCGGCGATGCGCTCCTTCAGCGTGGCGTAGGTTTCCATTGAGCCGTGCCGGTCCAGGTGATCCGGAGTCAGGTTCAGAATCACACTGATGAACGGATGAAATGTATCGACGCCCTCCAGCTGGAAACTGCTGACCTCGAGCACCATGTAGTCCCTGGGGGGCGGATCGATCAGCGCCACGAACGGCACACCGATGTTGCCTCCGACCTTGATGTCGTACCCCGCGCCTTTCAACAACGCGCCGATGAGCGATGTCGTCGTTGTCTTGCCGTTGGTGCCGGTGACGGCGATGATCGGGGTCGTGCAGAGACGCGACGCCAGTTCCAGTTCGCTGATGACCTCCACGCCCTTCTGGCGTGCGGGTTCGAGTTCCGGATTGTGGATGTCCACGCCGGGGCTGAGCACGATGAGATCGAGCGTATCGCCCTCCGGGGCTGACGTTTCGAACCGGGTCTCGATCCCAGCATCGAGTTGCCGCACCGCCTCTTCCAGCTCCGCAAGGGATTTCTGGTCGCACACCGTCACCTTCGCCCCGCGCTGTGCGAGGAAGTTGGCGGTGGCGATGCCGGTGCGGGCAAGGCCGACGATGGCAATGTGTTTTCCCGTTACGTCCATAAGCAATTCATCTCAGCTTCAGCGTGCTCAGGCTGAGCATGGCCAGCACGACGGCGATGATCCAGAAACGGACGATCACCTTCGGCTCTTCCCAGCCCAGGTGCTCGAAATGATGGTGCAGGGGGGCCATCTTGAAAAACCGTTTGCCTCCCGTGTACTTGAAATACGCGACCTGGATGATGACCGACAGCGCTTCGATGACGAAGATGCCGCCGACTAAAATCAACAGCAGTTCCTGTTTGGCGATCACCGCCACGGTGCCGAGGATCGCTCCCAGCGAAAGCGAACCGACATCCCCCATGAACATCTGCGCGGGATAGGCGTTGAACCAGAGAAAGCCCAGGCTCGCTCCGACGATGGCGGACGTGAGCACGGCGATTTCCCCCGCGCCGCCGACGTACTGGATATTCAGGTAGCCCGCGAATTTGAAATGCCCGGTGATGTACACCAGGGCAGTGTAAGTGAGCGTGGCGATGATGATGGGACCGATGGCCAGGCCGTCCAGGCCGTCGGTCAGGTTCACGGCATTGGAAGTGCCGACGATGACGATGACGATCAGCACCACGTACCAGCCGCCGAGATCCGGTGTGAAATCCTTGAAGAAAGGCACATACAGGTTGGTGGCGAATCCCATGCGATGAGGATCGAAGTAGGTGCAGAACAGGCCCACCATCGTGGCCACCAGAATCTGCCAGAACAGTTTCGACCGTGCAGTCAGCCCTTTGCCTTTGCGCAGTTTCAGAAAGTCATCGACGAAACCGATGAGGCCGAAACCAACCGCGACGAAAATCAGCAACCACACATACGTGTTGGTGAGGTTCGCCCACAACAGGGTGGCGAGCAGGAATGTGAAGATGACCAGCAGGCCTCCCATCGTCGGGGTGCCGGATTTTGAAATATGCGATTGCGGTCCGTCGGTGCGGATGGTCTCGCCGACTTCCAGTTTCTGCAGGGCGCGGATGACCATGGGGCCAAAGACCAGGCACAGCACGAGCGCGGTGATGCCGGCGTAGGCCGAGCGAAACGTGATGTAGCGAAACACGTTGAAGATGGAATAGTCCGAACTGAGCGGATAAAACAGGTGATAGAACATATCCCTTTTTACCGGGCGGTGCCGGTGAACCTTTCGATCACGGTTTCCATTTGCGACCCACGGGACCCCTTGAACAGCAGGCAATCCCCTGTGCGAGCGTGTTGTTTCAAAAATTGCGCGGCGTTATCGTGTGTTTCCCCGCGGTGAATGTGTTCGGCGTCCATGCCGCGCTCGGCAGCGGCGTCTGCGGCGAGCCCCGCCAGCATTCCCACGGTAACGAGGTAGTCGATTCCGTTCTCAACCGCCCATTCGCCGACCTGACGGTGTGCGGGGTTTTCCCGTTCGCCCAGCTCCAGCATGGCGCCCATTACCAGAAAACGGCGCCCGGTGCAGGGCAGGGCGTTGAGAGTGTGGATGGCTTCCCGCATCGAACGCGGATTCGCGTTGTACGTGTCGTTCAGAATCGTCATGCCGCTGTGTTCGAATACCTGACCGCGCTGGTTGAGTCCCTGAGTTGCTTCCAGGCCGGGCACCATGCTCTCAATCTTCATTCCGAGGGCCGCTCCCGTGGCCAGCGCCGCCAGTGCATTCCGCACATTGTGCATCCCCGAAAACGGCAGCCGGACCGGCGCCGTGGTGTCGAACACCCTTGCTGTGAATTCGATCCGGGTGATGTCGGCGGCGCGGATGTCGCGCGCCTGCACGTCGGCGGACGGATCGAGCCCAAACGTGATGGCCCGCGCGCGCAAGCCGTCCGCGAGCTCCACCACCAGCGGATCATCCGCGTTGACGATGGCGGTCCCGTTTTCCTTCAATGCCTCGAACAGTTCGCCCTTGGCCGCCTGCACGTCCCTGATGGTTTTCAACTGCACCATGTGCGCTTCCGAGACGTTGGTGATGACGCCGATCTCCGGTTTGGCGATTTTCGCGAGGCGGCGGATTTCCCCCGCCGCGCTCATGCCCATTTCGATCACCGCCACTTTGTGCTCGCGCGTCAGGTTGAGAAGCGTGAGCGGCACGCCGATGTGGTTGTTCAGGTTGCCTTGCGTCTTGAGCGTTTTGAATCGGGTGCCGGTGATGGCCGCGATCATTTCTTTCGTGGTCGATTTGCCGTTGGTGCCGGTGACGCCGACCACCCGCACGTCCTGCTGATTGCGGTGATACGCCGCAAGATCCTGCAATGCTTTCAACGTGTCGGGTACGGCAACGGCGAAGGGACCTTCCTGTAATTCATCGAGGGGCAGGCGTGTGCGGTCGGAGACGATCACCCCGGCCGGCTTTTTAGCGATGGCCTCGTTCAGGAAATCGTGTCCGTCAAATCGATCTCCCTGAATGCATACGAACAGTTCGCCCGCTTTCAGGGTACGGGTATCGATCGACACGCCGGAGAAGCGTGATGTCGCAGAGCCCACTATTTTTTCCCCATTCACGGCTGAAATCACGGTTTGCAAATCGCTATCCATTCACATTGAACCTTTGTTGCAGAGCTTCGGCCGCCTCTTCGCGGTCGTCGAAGTGAATCTTTTCCGTTCCGAGGATCTGGTAATCCTCGTGTCCCTTGCCTGCGATCAGCACCAGGTCGCCCGATTGCGCCTTATTAATGGCGAAGCGGATGGCGTCGCGGCGCTCCGGCAGGACCATGTAGCGTTCCTCGGGATTGATGTTGTCCGGGATGCCTTCAAGAATCTGGTCGATGATCCCGTTCGGGTCTTCCGTGCGCGGGTTGTCGGAGGTGATGACGGCGAAGTCCGCCAATTCCGCGGCAATCCTTCCCATGACCGGGCGCTTGGTGTTGTCGCGGTCGCCGCCGCACCCGACAACGACGATCACCTTTCCGGAAGAAATAGTGCGAGCGGCTTTCAATGCGTTGAGGAGAGCGTCATCGGTGTGGGCGTAATCCACCGCCACGGTGAAGTTCTGCCCCATGTCCACTTTGTCGAAGCGTCCCGGCACCCGCGCAAGTTCCCTCACGCCGCGGGCGATGGTGTCGAGGGCGATGCCCTGGATCAATCCCACCGCCGCCGCCGAAAGGATGTTGTAGATGTTGTGGCGGCCAAGCAGCGTCGATTGAATTTCCGTATCGCCGTAAGGTGTTTTCAGGATGAAGCGCACGCCGTCGGGATCGATCTTGATGTCTTCTGCCGTGACATCCGCGGATTGTTCGAGGCCGGTGGTCAGAGTGACCGAATCGATTTCGGAAGCGATTTCGCGACCGACGGCATCGTCGATGTTGATCACCTGCTTGCCAACGGTGCAATCCAGGAACAGGCTTTTCTTGCTTTGTTTGTAGTGGTCGAGCGTCTTGTGGTAGTCGAGGTGGTCGCGTGAGAAATTGGTGAAAACGGCGACGGCGAATTTGAGTTCGCGCACGCGCTTGAGAGCCAGCGAATGCGACGACACCTCCATGACACAGCGCTGAACCCCCGCCGCCCACATCTCCGCCAGCATGCGGTTGATTTCAAGCGCCTCCGGCGTAGTCATCGGTGCCGGACGCAGGGTGTCCGCGTAGCGGTAGTTGATGGACCCGATGATGCCGCTGGGCTCTTCGTTGGCCTTGTAAATGCTTTCCAGCAGGTAAGTGAGGGTGGTTTTGCCGTTGGTTCCGGTGACCCCGGTGAGTTCCATGTGGTGCGACGGATCGCCGTGAAACCGGGCCGACACCCACGCCAGCGCGTGACGCGCGTCCCTGACGTGGAGCCCTGTGGCGTTCTGTCCGCCGACGCCCTGCTCCATCAAATCCTCGACGCCGGTTTCAGTGACAAACGCCACCGCACCGCGCTCCAATGCGTCGGCGATGAACAGACTTCCGTCGTGGTGGTGCCCCGGTATGGCGACGAACAAGGAACCCGGTTCCACTTTCCGCGAGTCGTAGGCGATCGAAACGATATCGCGGTCGAGCGTGCCCACGAGGTTTTCCAGCGGAAAGCCGTTGATGAGTTTTACAAGTTTTTGGTTCATCACAAAATAAACTCCGCAGTTTGCGGATGACGGTTCGTCATGATTTGCCGTTTTAACGACGATCATGTCCGGTCCAGGACAAACACACGCTCCCTGCTCGATGGAATATGCAGGTAGCGCAGGGTTTTTTCAGCCAGGCGCTGGAACACCGGCGCCGCGACCTCTCCGCCCCAGTACGATTTTTGCGGCTCGTCGATCATCACCAGGATCACCAGCCGGGGTGCGTCCGCCGGTACGAAGCCGATGAACGAAGCGAGATACGCGGACGTGGAATATGTATGCGTTTCGGGATCGATCTTCTGTGCGGTACCGGTTTTCCCCGCGACCTCAAAGCCGGGAATGCCCGCCTGCTTGCCGGTGCCGTGTTTCACCGCCTGCTTGAGCATGTCGATCATCTGCCGGCTGGTATGACGTGTGAGCACGCGGCGGATGATCTGTTCTTCCGGCTGCTTCACCACTTCGCCGTTTTTCAGAACCTCGTGAGTGACGTGCGGCTTCACCAGAAGGCCGCCGTTGGCGATGGCCGCAATGGCCGCCGTCATCTGCAGGGGAGACACCGAAATCTCGTGCCCGAACGAAATGGATGCGAGTGACAGACCCGACCAGTCGGAAAGATCCCGCACCATGCCCGGGGTCTCACCCGGCAGGTCCACGCCCAGGCGGGAACCGAAGCCGAAGTTGCGGATGTATTCATGAAAGCGTTCCTCGCCCAGCTTTTGCGCCACCTTGATCGCGCCGATATTGCTCGACTTGGAGATGATGTTTTGCAGGGTCAGCCAGCCGAAGCGGTGGTTGGCGGCTTCGCCGATGTGGATTCCGCCGATTTCGTAGTTGCCGTTTTCACAGAAAAAGATGTCGTTCGGCCGCGCAACGCCTTCTTCCAATGCCGCTGCGACGACGATGGGCTTGAAAATAGAACCCGGTTCGTATGCGTGTGTGACAGCGGGGTTGCCCCACCGTTTGCGCGGAAAGGCGGCAAAGTTGTTCGGATTGAACCCAGGGTAGGAGGCGAGGGCGTAGATGCTGCCGTCGTTCGGGTCCATCACAATAACCAGTCCGCTTTTAGCCTGGAACTCGCGCACCTGTTTTTCCAGTTCCTGTTCGGCATGGAACTGGATGACTTCGTCGATGGTCAGGACCAGGTCGCGGTTGCGATGCGAGGCGTCGTCCGGACCCGTTTGCAGATACCGGCCGCGCGCGTCCTTTTCCACCACCTTCCGCTTCAGTTTGCCCTTGAGCAGGGACTGGCGCTCGTGTTCGATTCCTGCCAGGCCCTGATTGTCCAGACCGACGAAACCCAGCGTGCTGGCGGCCAACTGGCGGCGCGGGTAAAACCGCTTGCTTTCCTTAATGAAACCCACGCCGGGCAGGTCCAGTTGACGAAGCTGCGCAATCTCGTCCAGACGTGCCTTGCGTTTGATCCAGACAAAATGTTTTTTTGAATTCACTTTTTCCAAAACGGCTTCCGGATCCAGGTTCAATGTACCGGCCAGGGCGCGGGCCGTCTCTTTGGAATTGAAAATTTCGCGGGGATCGATGTAAACGGATTCCACATCCAGGTTGGTTGCCAGCAGGTTCCGGTTTCTATCGAAAATATGGCCCCGGCCGGTGACGACTTCCACCGTCCGCAAGTACTGTTTCTGCGCCTGGGACAGGAGTTCGTCGTGCTGGAAGATCTGCAGATGCGCGAGCCTGCCCGCCAGGGCAAGGCCGCAAACCACAAACAGAACAGAAACCACGGCCATGCGGCCTTTCAGGGCGGAATACAGGGTTTGCGGTGAATTTTTTTTGATGCGGCGCATGGCCACGCCCTCACTTCACAAAGATCGTGACGATCTGTTCCGGCCGGGGCTCCTGCATTCCCAACCGGTGTTCGGCCAGGTACTGGACCCGGTCCAGGGACAGCAGGCTGTCCCGCTCCAACTGAAGGAGGGTGTGTTCACGGAGCAGCTTGGTGTGGAGCCGTTGCTGCGCCTGGAAGTCGTACGCCAACTTGACCATCTTTACGTTTGGCCAAACGTAAAAGAGTCCGCCAAGGAGAAACAGGAACAAGCCGATCGTCACCACGCGGAATTCCATGGGCGACAGGTGAATCTGGGATCGGACCCATCTCAACCAGGATTGCGGATCAGTCATGGATGCGCTCCGCCGCTCTCAACTTCGCACTGGAGGCCCGGGGATTGCGTTCCACTTCCAGGGCCGACGGTTTGACCACCCTCCGGGTCAGAACCTTGAGCCTGCTTTTTCGCCCGCACACGCACATTGGCGTCCTGGGCGGGCAGATACAGCCTTTTGCCTCGGTACGGAAAAAATCTTTAACGATTCTGTCTTCTAGAGAATGAAAGGAGATCACCACCATGCGCCCGCCGGGGGCGAGGCAGTCGATGGCGTCTTCGAGTGCTTTCTGGATGTGGTCCAACTCACGGTTAACCGCAATGCGCAGGGCTTGGAAGGCTTTTGTGGCTGGGTGAATACGGGGTTTACGCGACGGTTTCGCCGCGCTGGAGAGGATTTGGGAAAGTTCGAAGGTTGTTTTGATGGGATGGGAGCCCTGCGCTTTGCGGATCAACCGTACGAGTTGTCTTGGTCTTTTTTCTTCTCCATACTTGCGAAAAATCTGTTCGAGCTCGAAATCGGAAAGCGTTTCGAGCAAATCGGCGGCCGTGGGACCTTCCTGGCTGCGATCCATGCGCATGTCCAGCGGCCCATCGAAACGGAAGCTGAACCCCCGCTCGGCGACGTCCAACTGCCGGGAAGAGACCCCGAAATCCAGCAGGATGCCGTTCATCGCCGGCTCGTTCTGCCGGGCGAGTATGCTTTTGACTTCGCTGAAGCTGCCGTGCACCAGAATGACCCTTTCCTTGTAGGTGGCCAGCCGTTGTCTGGCCCGTTCCAGGGCTTCGGTGTCCCGGTCGATTCCCAGGACCCGCAATGTCGGCCCGGCGTCTAGCATTGCCTGCGTGTGACCCCCGTCCCCCAGGGTGCCATCGACAATGAGCCTCTTGTTTTGGGGTTCTATATAATGAAGGACCTCCTCTAACAGAACTGGCGTGTGGTAATCCACCATGGCGGAATCGGCCCTCCACGATCCCCTCAAATCTCAAACCGGTCGGCGGACCAGATCTCGAACGTCTTGGACATGCCGACCAGGATCACTTCTTTTTTCAGCCCGGCGCGATCACGCTGGTGCTGGGGTATCAGGATTTTTCCGGACTTGACCTCGCATTCGCTGGCCTGTGCGTAAATTTCGCGCATTTTGTTGCGGTCGTCGCCGTCCAACCCGGACAGGTGGCTGAGCTTTTCCTCGTTGACCAGCCATTCCTTCTGGGGAAAGACAATGAGGTATTCGCGGTCCTTATTCCCCTCCTTGTCCGGCATCACGGCGACCACAAGGTTGTGGTTGTCGTATTGCTTGTCCAGAAGGCCCTTGAACTTCGCCGGGACGTTGAGACGCCCCTTTTCGTCCAGGTTGACCTGATATGTCCCTAAAAAACCAACCATTTCTACCCTGCCAAAGGTAATTCGGTTGCCCGCCATAATGTGACACTATATGACACATTTAGACACTATGCTAGCATAACGTGACATTCTGTCAATAAAAAAAGAAAAAATCGGGCGGAGGCCTGAAAGGCCTTTGCAGGGCCTCCGACAGGGCTTTGGTGGTGGGTTGGGTTTCCTATTACTTTGGAAACAGGCGGACAAAACCGATCCCGCAATGAGGCCAGATTTAGGTGGAATCCGGGTGGTGGGTTGTGGGTACAATAGGAAAGAGTTGATGGATTTTTAAAGCAGGGCTTCCGGCCTTGGCGCGGGGTAAATTGCTTTGACAATAATTATTGGCCAGTGATACTATGGCTCCAATCGAAAAGGATTGGATTCATTCAGGTTAACCCTTTTATTTAAAGAGATTGCAGACCCATGCAACATCGAAAAATCAAGTTCATGGTGGGTGCCTTCCTGATTGTCGGCGCGATCGCGTACCTGATCACGACCAGTATCAGCAGCACCTCCAAATTCTTTGTTACGGTTGACGAGTTGACCGCGGGATTGGACACGTACCGGGGTGCCGGTCTGAAAGTAAAGGGAACCGTGGTGCAAGGCTCCATCACCCGCAACCCGGAAAACTTCCTGGATGTCGCGTTTCAGATAGAGGAAAAGAAATCCGTTTTGCCCGTCACCTATACCGGCGTCACGCCGGATATGTTTGAGGACGGCCGGGAAGTGGTCATCGAAGGCACCATCGGCCGCGACGGGGTGTTCCATGCCAATACCCTGTTGACCAGTTGTCCGTCCAAGTACGAAGCGGAAAAGGAAGCGGGAAAATCCCACCCGGGCGACATTCCCATAGACGGGAAACAAAAACAGCCTGCTTTGGAAAGCCCGAAAATTCTGACCAAAAAGACCGCCATCTAATTTTGCCCGCTACGGGATCGCCGGGAAGCGCCCGGTTTTCCAGTGCGGGTGTTTTGGGCGTGATGTTTGTTTTAAGGAACCGTAAAGCATGAATGAACTGGGTGAATTTGCATTGATGGTGGCGCTGGCCACCGCGCTGTACGGCGTCGTCGGTTACGTGATGGCGTTCCGCAACAACCGTGTCGATCTGTATATGAGCGCAGACAAGACCCCGCTCATCGTCTGGAGTTGCGTGGCGGTGGCTTCCGGTTCATTGTGGTACGCGTTTCTCACCAACGACTTCAGCGTCGAATACGTGTGGGCCTATTCCAACCGGGAACTGGATATCTTCTATAAATTTTCCTCGTTCTGGGGCGGGCAGAAGGGGTCGCTGTTGTTCTGGACGCTCATTCTGTCCACTTACATGATGGTGGTGTATATCCAGAACCGCAGGCAGAATGTCCGCCTGGTGCCCGTCGCTTTGGCGGTGATGATGGTCATTGCCATCTTTTTTCTCGGTCTGCTCAATTTCAGCACCAATCCTTTCGAACGCATTCCGCTTCCCCCGGAAGACGGGCGCGGCCTGAACCCATTACTGCAAAACTACTGGATGGTGATTCATCCGCCGACGCTGTACCTCGGTTACGTCGGCTTCACCGTGCCTTTCGCTTTTGCCACGGCGGCATTGCTCACCAAGAATCTCGACGACGGCTGGATCCGCATGACCCGCAAGTGGACGCTGGTGTCGTGGTTCTTCCTGTGCATGGGCAACCTGTTCGGCGCGCAGTGGGCGTATGTGGAACTGGGCTGGGGCGGTTACTGGGCGTGGGACCCGGTGGAAAATGCCGCGTTCATGCCTTTGCTCATTGCCACGGCGTTTTTGCATTCTGTGATGATCCAGGAAAAGAAGGACATGATGAAGGTGTGGAACATGTCGCTCATCCTGCTCACGTTCGTGATGACCATCTTCGGCACGTTCATCACCCGGAGCGGGCTCATCCAGTCGGTGCACACGTTCGACGAAGCGACGCTGGGTTATTACTTCCTGGCGTTTCTCGGCGTCATCATCACGTTTTCGACTGTCCTTATCCTCAAGCGTCTGCCGTTGCTTAAAAGCAAAAACGAACTCGATTCGTTCCTGTCGCGCGAAAGCAGTTTTCTGTTCAACAACCTGGTTCTTCTGGGTATCACGTTCGCAACTTTCTGGGGCACCATCTTCCCGATCATCTCGGAAGCGTTTCGCGGCGTGAAGATCACCGTCGGCCCCCCGTTCTACAACCAGGTCAATGTGCCCATCGGGCTCATCCTGCTTGCGCTGATCGGGATCGGCCCCGTCATCGCGTGGCGCAAGGCGACGTGGTCGAACCTCAAAAAGAATTTTGCCAAGCCGGTGATGATCGCCCTGGCGGGCGCTGTGGTTCTGTTTCCCTTCGTGCCGCTCACCGACAAGGCGGAGATTTATTCGTACATCACCTTCGTCCTCTGCATTTTTGTCATGGCGTCCATCATCACCGAATTCATAAAAGGTTCGGTGGCGCGCCACGCGGCGCATGAGGAGACGTATCCTGCGGCCCTGTCGCAACTGGTGTGGAAGAACAAGCGGCGATATGGAGGGTATATCGTGCACATCGGCGTGGTGCTTCTGTTCGCGGGCATTGCGGGCTCGCAGGCTTACGATACGGAATTCCAGAAACACCTGCAGATCGGCGAGACGTTCAAGCTCCGCAATTATGACATCACTTACGAGCGGTTGATGGTGAAGGAACAGACCTCGGTGAAGACCCGTGTCATCGCGCAGTTGGGCATCTCGGAAAACGGCCGCCGTGTGTGGACCGGCAACCCGGAAAAGGAATTTTACAAAGGACAGAAACAGCCTGTCTCGGAAGTGGATCTCAGGTCCACCTGGAAAGAGGACCTGTACCTGATCCTCGCGGACTTCAATCCGGACAACAGCTCAGCCACCATCAAGGTGCACATCAACCCGATGGTGAGCTGGATGTGGACCGGCGCGTGGATCATTGCCTTCGGCACGTCCATCTGCATGTGGCCGGACCGGCTGGAGTCGCGCCGCCGCCTGGAGCGGCTGAAGCGCCAGGAAGCCATCTTTGTCCCGGCCCAAGAGTGAGCAGCATGCGTAACCGAACATTGATAACATTTTCGCTCTGCTTCTGGGTTTTCGCCGCCGTGCCGGCATTCGCCGCCACGCAGTTGGAGAACCTTGAGGATGCACTGATGTGCACCTGCGACGACAAATGCGGCAAGGTGCTCATCAATTGCAGTTGCGATCACTCCGACAAAATGCGCGGCGAGTTGACCAAACAACTGGAATCCGGTTTGACCGTCAAGCAGATCATCCAGACTTATGTGGACAAGCACGGTGAGACCGTGCTCTCCGCCCCGACCAAATCCGGATTCAACCTCACCGCGTGGATCACGCCTTTTGTGGCGCTGGTGATTGGCGGCTTCGGCGTGCGCAAGGCCATCGTCGCCTGGACGCGCAGGTCCCCCGGAAAAGCCGAAGGTGAAGACGCATCCCTGGCGGATCAGGCCGACGGTGAGACGCCGCAGAAAAAAGCAGAAAACCAGCCGTACCAGAACCGGTTGAAAGACGAACTGGATCGGTTGGAAACCTGAGCCCATGACCGGTGTCAACATCCTTCAGTTCCTTGTCGTCCTTGCCATCCTGATCGCGGTCGGTATCCCTCTGTTTTCCAAGCTCAGCGGCAAGAAGTTATATTCCCCTCTCGACCCCGCCGGTGAAGAATACAAGCACCTGCTCGTACGCAAGGAAGAAGTGCTGTTGTCCATCAAGGAGCTCGAATTTGACTTGAAAACGGACAAGGTATCCCAGGCCGATTACGACGCCCTCCTCGTCAAGCTGGAAGAGGAGGCGTTTCAGATATTGAAACGCATCGACGAACTGGAAGAGCAGTTCAAATCCAAAAAGAAAAAGAAGCCCAAACAGTCCAAGCAGGTGGATGCGGCCTGAAGGACCAAACCGGCGCCTGTATTCCGGCGCGCCCCACCATCGAATAACCGCCAGCCATGTCCGAACCCACCGTCGCCCCGTCGCAGGAGCCCGCAATTCAGGTGCGGGGTTTGCGGAAAAGTTTCGGTCACATCGAGGCGGTCCGTGGCATTGAATTCGATCTCAAGTGCGGCGAATTCCTGACGGTGTTCGGGCCGAACGGCGCAGGCAAGACCACGCTCATCCGCATGCTGTCGTCGTTGACGCGTCCCACCAGCGGCAGTGCGATGGTGGCGGGATACGACGTGACGGCGAACGACCCCGCCATGAGGCGTGAAATCGGCGTCATCTCGCACGCAAGTTTTTTGTATGCGGACCTCTCGGCGTTCGAGAACGTGCAGTTCTACGCGAAGATGTACGGTGTGGACAAGCCGGCGGACCGGGCGAAGCAGGTCATCGACGAAGTCGGTCTGCTTCCGCGCATGCACGACCGCGTTCGTACGTTTTCCCGCGGCATGCTGCAAAGGCTGTCGATTGCTCGCGCCATCGTGCACGATCCGTCGATCCTGTTTCTCGACGAGCCGTATACCGGGCTCGATCAGCACGCATCACTCAAGTTGCGCAAACAGTTGGAAACCCTGCACACCCAGCACCGTACGGTATTGATGACGACGCACGATTTTGCGCGGGGGCTGGAAATGTGCGATCGTGTGGCCATTCAGGCGCGCGGCCGGTTTGTTCTGCACGAACCGGTGGCGAACATTGACAAGAGCTGTTTCGAAACCCTGTATCTGGAACAGATTGCCCGGTCAGGGTGATCACGTCCAGCAAAGGGACATTGGCCGCGGCGTGGTTAATCGGGCATAATGGACGGCTGAACCTGGTCATATACAAATGAACGGATACTTTCAACAGATCGGCGCCATCGCCGCCAAGGATTTCAGCACCGAGTTCAAGACGCGGGAGCTGTTCAGCTCGATGTTCGTCTTCGGCCTCCTGGTGATCCTGATCTTTATCTTTTCGGTCGATCTGAGCCTGGTCAATGCCAATGCCGTGGGGCCGGGCGTGTTGTGGGTCGCCATCCTGTTCGCGGGCACATTGGGACTCAACCGCTCGTTCACGCTGGAAAAGGAAAACGGTTGTTTGCAGGGACTCATCCTGACCCCGGTGGACCGCTCTGCGATTTATTTCGGCAAGATGGTGAGCAACCTTGCGTTTCTGCTTGTCATGGAAGCGTTCCTGCTTCCGGTGTTCATGGTGTTCTTCAACATCGATCTGGTATCGCACCTGGGACCTTTGCTCGTCGTGCTGTTTCTGGGAACGCTGGGGTTCAGCGCGCTGGGCACATTGCTTTCGTCGCTGTCGTCGAACCTGAAGACGCGCGAGATCATGTTGCCGATTCTCCTGTATCCGCTGATGGTGCCCATTGCCATCGGTTCCGTGCGCATGACCAGTCAGATCCTGATGGGCAAGACGCTTGCGGACAACCTCAACTGGCTGGGCCTGACATTGTGTTTTGACGTGATTTACATCGGTGTGTCCATCATGACCATCGATTACATTTTCGAGGAGTGAAGGAATGGACAACCTGGGATTTCTGTTCGCCGCCAATGCCTTCGTGTGGGGCGGCATACTTGTTTATGTGTTCACCCTCATGAAGCGGAACCGTTCGCTGAAGGCGGATCTCGACCTTTTGAACGAAACCCTCAACAAGGACAAGCGGCATGACTGAGCCTGCAAACGAAACAGCCGCCAACAACGGCGGCAATGGTTCGGTCCTGCTGGTGCTCACCATCGGTGCGGTGGTGGCGATGCTGGTCGCCATATATCTTTATGTGCCCACCGAACGCACCGAAGGTGTGGTCCAGCGCATCATGTACTACCACATTCCGTCTGCGTGGATCGCATTCTTCGCTTTCTTCGTGGTGTTTTTGTGCAGTATTCTGTTTCTATGGAAAGGGGACCGGGAATGGGACATCTACGCACATGCTTCGGCGGAAGTGGGCGTTCTGTTCTGCTCGCTCGTGCTCATCACGGGACCCATCTGGGCCAAGCCCATCTGGGGTACCTGGTGGGTGTGGGACGCGCGGCTGACTTCCACGCTGGTGCTGTGGCTGATTTATGTCGCCTACCTGATGCTCCGCGTGCAGACCGATGCCGGGTCCACCCGCGCCAAGTACGCGGCGGTGGTGGGCATTGTCGGGTTTCTGGATATTCCGCTGATCCATTTTTCGGTTCTGTGGTGGCGCACGTTCCATCCCAAACCTAAAATGATCACACCGGAGGGATTCGGCGCAGGCATGGACACGCCCATGATCATCACGCTGATGATCGCCCTCGGCGCGTTCACCCTGCTTTACTTTCTGCTCATGTCCCAGCGCGTCTCCCTCGAACGGATGAAAGATGAAGTCGACCGGCTCAAAAAAGAGAAACTTTACTCTCATTAAAAAGTACGCCGCAATCTACATTGTGCTGTTTGCAGGCGCGCTGATGGCGTTTGTCAGTCACTATTACGAAACGCCGGTGACGCCGGAAGAGGTTCAGGTGGCCTCCGTGCAGACGCAGGAACGGTCGGCGGTGGGGTACATGGCTCCGGGGTTCACCGTGCGCAACCTGAAAGGCAACCGCGTCAGCCTTGCGGACTTTGAAGGCCAGGTGGTGATCCTCAACCTGTGGGCAACGTGGTGCGGTCCGTGTCGTATCGAGATGCCGGGATTCGAAAACCTGTACCGGCGTTTTCGATCGGAAGGACTGACCATTCTCGCGGTGAGCCTGGACAAGGACAACGACCAGAAGGTGCGTGACTTCGTGGAGGAGTATGGGTTGTCGTTTCCGGTGCTTCTCGACGCACAACATAAAGTGGAGAGCCGGTACAATACCTTCACCATTCCTACCACCTATGTCATCGACCGCAAGGGGCGCATTGTAGCCGTGGTGGACGGGGCCAAAAACTGGGAGGCGCAGGAAACCTTCGACGCCCTCGAACTTTTACTCAAACCATCCTGAAACCTCCGGGGCGGCAGCCCCGTTATTTGTGAATTCCCACATGGAAGCGCATTCTGAAATTCTCTCAGCCAACAAACTGTTTTACGAAGCGTTCAACAAGCAGGATATCGACGCGATGAAATCGCTGTGGCAGGACGACGGCTCTTCCATCTGCATCCATCCCGGGTGGCCCGTATTGCGGGGCTTTGATTCCATTATCCAGAGCTGGAAGGACATTTTTGAAAACACGGATCACATGGAAATCCGTCTGAGCGACGTCAGTGTGGTGGTGTCGGGGGACATGGCCTGGGTGAGTTGCCAGGAGAACCTTTTTTCCATTCACATGGCGGGGGTCCAGAGCTCGCATGTGCACGCCACCAATCTGTTCCGCCAGACCAACGGTTCGTGGAAGATGATCCTGCACCACGCCGCGTCGGTGCCATCGCCTTCCTCCACCGGCGAAGACGAACATTAAGGCCACCGGCTTCTATTTATTTCAACTCCGCAGGTGACATGCCACCCAGTGGCCTGGCGTGGTTTCCTTCAACTCCGGTACTTCAGTCTCGCATTGTTTTTCCTTTATCGGGCAGCGCGGATGAAAGGCGCAACCTGCGGGTGGATTCGACGCGCTCGGTGCATCGCCTGCCACGATTTTATTCTTCTCTCGAGGACGGATGCCATCCATTTTCGGAATCGCGTCGAGCAGGGCCTCGGTGTAAGGATGGCCGGGAGAAGTATACAGGGCTTCGGCGGATGCCATCTCCACGATCCTACCCAGGTACATCACGGCCACCTGGTCGCAGAACATCTCCACCACACCCATGTCATGCGAAATAAACAGGTAGGACAATCCCATTTCGTCCTGCAATGACTGCAGGAGATTCAGGATCTGCGCCTTGATTGAAACGTCCAGTGCCGACACCGCTTCGTCGGCGACGATGAAACGGGGCCGAAGTGCCACCGCGCGGGCGATGCCGATGCGTTGACGCTGGCCGCCACTGAACGCGTGCGGGTAGCGTTTGGCATCATCGGGAGACAAACCGACTTTACGCAACAGCTCCGCCACACGGTCGCGGTGTTCGGATGGCGCGTCTCCATTGTGAATTCGAAACGGCTCTTCCAGGATTCTGCCGATGGTCATGCGTGGATTGAGCGAGGCGTATGGGTCCTGAAAAATCACCTGCATCTCTCTTCTTAGCGGAACCATCTCCGTATGCGAAAGGCTTGTGATATCCCGTCCGTCGAACACGATGCGTCCTGCGGTGGGATCGATCAGCCTCAACACCGCACGCCCGGCGGTCGATTTTCCGCACCCGCTTTCACCCACCAGTCCCAGCGTGCGGTTTTCCGGTATGGAAAACGAAATGCCGTCCACCGCTCGCACCCCGCCTGGGAAAACCTTTTTCAGGTTTTCGACAACAAGCAGGGAATCGTTGTTTGTGGGGGTGGATGTATTCATCACTCAATCGTTGGGATACCAGCAGGCCACCTGCCGGCCGGGTTCGGTGGTTTCCAGTTCCGGTTTTTCCGTTTGGCATTTTTGCTGCGCAGAGGGACAACGCGGATGGAACGGGCAGCCTGGAGGCAAATGGCCCAGCGCAGGCACACTGCCTTCCATTTCATGAAAACGTTTGCGTCGGGACTTTGCACCGGGGCGGGGAATCGATTCAATCAATCCCAGCGTGTAGGGATGACGCGGTTTGGAAAACAGGTCGCGTACCCGTCCCGTCTCCACAATGTCCCCGGCGTACATGATGAGTGCGCGTTGCGCGATATTGACGACGAGGCCGAGGTCGTGGGTGATCAACAACACCGACATGTCGCGTTCCTGCTGGATGCGTTGCAGGAATTCCAGAATCTGTGCCTGCACCAGTACGTCGAGGGCCGTGGTCGGCTCGTCGGCAATGAGGATCCCGGGATCGCACGCCAGGGCCATGGCGATCATGGCGCGTTGCCGCTGACCGCCGCTCAATTCATGCGGATAACATTTCCAGCGTGACTGCGGGGAGGGGATCTCCACCTGCCGAAGGAGGTCAATGGTTATTTCCCGCGCTTCCTGGGTGGCGATGTTGCGGTGCGCGCGCAGGGTTTCGACAATCTGCTCGCCGATGGTCAACACCGGGTTGAGCGACGTCATGGGTTCCTGGAACACCATGCCGATGTCGTTGCCGCGCACGGCACGTAATGCGTCGTCGTCCAGGGCCAGCAGGTCGCGTCCGTGGAATAGAACTTTTCCCGACACGATGCGCCCAGGCGGTTGTGGAATGAGACGCAGAAGGGACAGGGCACTCACTGTTTTGCCGCTTCCAGACTCACCCACCACAGCCAGCGTTTCTCCTGCGTTCAGTTTAAACGTGATTCCGTTGACCGCAGTGACTTCCCTTCCGTTGACGGTGAAACTCACCGTCAGGTTCTGAATGTCAAGTTCGGTATTGGATGCAGTCATAGGTCGGAAGTTTTGTGAAGGAGGGTGACTTGCGGGCAGTCCTTGGATTCCGTTCCACTCTCCGCAGGTTTCCGCCAGCCGCCCCCGGGCCTGCCATTTAAGTGCAGAACGGGGTCTCGTCCCTCTCGCCAGGAATATCGATTCTATCGTATCACTCTCAACCAATTCTAAGTCCGGACGCCGAATTTGCAAGCCGGGAATGGGTGGCGTCTACGGTATTGAACGGGTTGCAGATTTTGGATATGCTTGACCCTTTTGCGACTTCTTCCTACGGAATTCTATATGTTGATCTACAGCTGGAACGTCAATGGCATCCGTGCCGTGGCGAAAAAGGGCTTTGGCGACTGGATGGATTCGGTCGATCCTGACGTGGTGTGTCTGCAGGAAACCAAGGCGCACCCGGAGCAGGTCCCGCCGGAGGTGGCGTACCCCGAAGGCTACGAGGCCTACTGGTGCCCGGCCACACGCAAGGGTTACAGCGGTGTTGCGGTGTTTTCCAAAACCAAACCGAAACAAGTCCACTACGGAATGGGGATCGAACGTTTCGACTCGGAAGGACGTTACCTGCGCCTGGAGTATCCCAAGTTTGATTTGCTCAATATTTATTTTCCGAACGGCACCAGCGGCGACGAGCGGTTGCAGTTCAAGATGGAATACTATGACGCGTTTCTCGACCACTGCGAGACGCTTCGCAAAAAACAGAAGAAAAAACTGGTGATCTGCGGCGACGTGAACACTGCGCACAGGGAGATCGATCTGAAAAACGCAAAGCAGAACGAAAAAAATTCCGGTTTTTTACCGATGGAACGCGAGTGGATCGACAAGTTCATTGCGCACGGATACGTGGACACGTTCCGCGAGTTCTGCCGGGAACCAGACCAGTACACCTGGTGGACCTACCGGGCCAATGCGCGGGCCAGGAACATCGGGTGGCGCATCGACTACTTTTTTGTCACCCGGGACCTGCTTAAAAACGTCAAAAACTCCTTTATCACTCCGGAGGTTATGGGTTCGGACCACTGCCCCATCGGGCTCGAGATCGTTTGACGCGAAATCCGCCCTCACCTGTGATATTCTGGCGGTGACAGAAATTAGACCCCCACCGGGCCCCGGCGGCCCGTTTTTATTAGAAAGGATCATTCATGAGTTTTGAAGTGGATCGCTCCTATCACGGTTTTAAACTGAAAAAACAGGAAAAGCTAAAAGAGCTCAATTCGCTGGCGTTGTTTTTTGAGCACGAAAAAACCGGAGCCGAACTGCTGGTGATGGAAAACGACGACGACAACAAGGTGTTCAGCGCCACCTTCCGCACGCCGCCTTTCAATGACACCGGCGTGGCACACATTCTGGAACACAGCGTGCTGTGCGGCTCCCAGAAGTTTCCAGTCAAGGAACCGTTCGTCGAGCTCATGAAAGGAAGCCTGCAGACATTCCTGAATGCGATGACCTTTCCGGATAAAACCATGTACCCGGTGGCCAGCCGCAACCGGAAGGACTTCTTCAATCTGATGACGGTTTACCTCGACGCGGTGTTTTATCCGAAGATCACCGAGGAAATTTTCAAGCAGGAAGGCTGGCACTACGAACTGGACGCGCCGGAAGGGGATATCACCTACAAGGGGGTTGTCTACAACGAGATGAAGGGCGTGTTTTCCAATCCCGAAAGCGTGCTCGACCGGCACCTGGCACACTCGTTGTTTCCGAAAACACCTTACGGCTACGAGTCCGGTGG
This sequence comes from Nitrospina sp. 32_T5, assembly GCF_052156635.1. Lineage (NCBI taxonomy): Bacteria > Pseudomonadati > Nitrospinota > Nitrospinia > Nitrospinales > Nitrospinaceae > Nitrospina > Nitrospina sp. 32_T5. The sequence goes on from NZ_JBQKUO010000002.1 coordinate 84,199, forward strand.
CGACCCCCTTCGCATTCCCCAGTTGACCTACGATGAGTTCAAGGAATTCCACCGCAAGTATTATCACCCGACCAACAGCCGTCTGTTCATTTACGGCGACGGCGATACCAACGAATACCTCAAGTACTTGAATGAAGAATACCTGATCCGTTTCGACAGGCTGGAGGTGGACTCTCACATCGGCCTGCAACGCCGCTTCAGTAAACCCAAGTGGAAGGACGTGCCATACGCCGTTTCCAAGAACGAGTCAGTCGAAAAGAAAACCTACGTCGTGGTCGGCATGAAACTGGGCAAGGCAACGGATTACGAGCATTGCCTGGCGATGGAAATCCTGAGCCATATCCTGCTGGGCAATTCCGCCGCGCCGCTTCGCAAGGCCCTGCTTCAATCCAATCTCGGATCGGAAGTCATCGGCGGCGGCTTCGACGACAACCGCGCGGAAACGCTGTTCGCCGTGGGCATGAAAGGTGCGGACCGTGAGGACGCGCAGAAAATCCTCGACCTCGTTTTCGACACGCTCAAGGACCTGGCGGAAAACGGCATCGATGAGGACCAGGTGAAGGCATCGGTCAATACCATCGACTTCAAGCTGCGCGAGGCCAACTTTGGCGGGTTTCCCAAGGGCATCGTGTACAACATCCAGGCCCTGGGGTCGTGGTTGTACGACGCGGACCCGATGGGGCATTTGAAATACGAAAAGTTGATGAAGAAGATCAAGAAAATGATGAACGAAGGTTATTTCGAAACGCTCATCAAAAAACACCTGCTCGATAACAATCACCGCAGTGTGCTGGTGCTGTACCCGAAACCGGGTCTGGGCGAGAAGCAGGATGCCAAGGTGAGAAAGGCGCTCCGAGAGATGAAATCCGGCCTTTCCGACAAAGACATCGAAAACCTGATCGAAGAAACCAGGGCGCTCCAGGAAATGCAGATGGCGCCGGACGCGCCGGAAGCGCTGGCCACCCTGCCTCGCCTGCATTTGAATGATGTCGAAAAAAAGGTGCCGAAGTTTCCCTGTGAGGTGAAACGGAAAGACAAGCCGACGGTTCTACTCCATGACCTGTTCACCAACAACATTGCTTACACGCAAATCTGCTTCGACACCAACGCGGTACCGCAGGATCAGATTCAATACCTGGGCCTGTTGGGACGCATGATTCTTGGCATGGGAACGAAGAAACGGGACTACGTGGAGATGTCGCAACAGATCGGCATCCACACCGGAGGCATTTCCCCCTCGCATTTTTCTTCCGTCACGTTCGATGACCGGAGCCACCTGCTCTCGTACCTCAATTTCAGCGGTACGGTGCTGATGGAAAAACTGGATGCGCTGTTCGACCTTTACGCCGAGCTGTTCACCGAGCGCGATTTCAGCAACACCGGCCGGCTGGTGGAGATCATCCGCAGTGCCAAGGCGAACATGGAAACGTCGATCGTGCCGCACGGCAACCAGTATGTGCTGTCACGGCTGCAGGCCTACCATTCCCGGCTGGGACAGTATGACGAGTGGACCGACGGACTCACCTACTTCCGGTTCCTGGAGGACCTCTACGAACGCGTTGAAAAAGATCCGGAGGCGGTGGCGGACGAGTTTCGCCAGGTGGCGGACAGGGTGCTCAACCGCGACAACATGCTGGTGAACATCACCTCTCCGGCAAAGGATTTTTCAAAAATCGACAAACGGGTGAAGCACCTGACGGAGATTCTGCCGGAGGGGACGCATCCGCGTGTGGATTACAAATTTGAGGCTCCCGCGCCGAACGAAGGATTCATGACCACCAGCACTGTTCAATACGTCGGCAAGGGTGCCAACCTGTATCAACTGGGCTACCAGTATTCCGGCAAGTTCGAGGTGGTGAAGGCCCTGTTGCGCACCGCGTTTTTGTGGGACCGTATCCGGGTTCAGGGCGGGGCCTACGGAAGCATGATCAACTTCGATCTGTATACCGGCGACCTGGGACTGGTCTCTTATCGCGATCCCAACCTGAGCGAGACACTGGACGTGTACGACGAGATCGGCGACTTCCTCGCCCACCTCGATCTCCCCGGCGAGGAGCTGGAGAAAATCATCATCGGGTGCATTGGCAAGATGGACCCGCCGCTCACGCCGGACCGCAAGGGTTCCATCTCCCGCGCCGAGTACCTGACCGGAATGACGCAGGAATTCAAGGAGCGGCGGCTGGAAGAGTTGATGTCCACGACACTGGAAGACGTGCGCGGTTACGCCGAGCTGTTCCACGCGGTGAAGGAAAAGGGGTCCGTGTGCGTGCTCGGCAACGCGGCGCGCATCAAGAAAGACGCGTCGCGGTTCGACCATCTGGTGGACGTTTTCAAATGAGCGGCACGCCCCTCAGCTGAGGGAACGGGCCGTTTCGAACGCGCGTTCCATGTCCGGCAGTTGACCGAGATCCGGCACCACTTCCATGTAGCGGATGACCCCGTCCTTGTCCAGCACCAGCACGGCGCGGGCGAGCAGGCGGTTCTCACCGATCAACAGGCCGCTGGCCTTGCCGAAGGTGGCTTCACGGTAATCCGACAGAAACAGGATGTTGTGAATCTTGGCCTCGCGTGCGAAGCGCTTTTGTGCGAAGGGGAGGTCGCGGCTGATGGTCACGAGCCGCGCCGTTTCATCCAGCCCCTTGTTTTCCTCGCTCAGAATGTGCGTCTGCTTTTCGCACACCCGGGTGTCGATCGACGGCACGATGCTGACGATGGTCACCTTGCCTTTGAATCCCTCCTTCAGGTTCACCATATTGAGACCCGCATCGGGGAGTAGCACGTCCGGCAGGGGTTGGTTGACCTGCAACGGCTCGCCCATCAGCGTAAGCGGTTTGCCACCCATGGTGACGTGGAATCCACTTCGCGCGGAAAGCGTGGTGGCCAGGAGGGCCGTGGTGAAGACCGTAATTAAAATCAAAGCGATGGATTTTCTCATGATGAATGCCTCGCTGTGGTTGGAATGAATATTGAGGTCCCGGTATTTAAATTGGGATGCCCCGCCGCCCGGTGGGGATTCGCCCGGACTTCTAAAATTTAACGATGGTCGCCCCGTCGCCGCCTTCGTGGCGCTCGCCGGGGGTGAACTCCTTGCCGATGCCGCTTGCCGCCAGGTAGTCGCGCACCATCGTTTTGATCTTGCCCATGCCGTGGCCGTGGATCACCGTCACCTTCGGCAGTTTGTTGACCACCGCCTGGCTGAGAAACAACTCCAGCGCATCCTGCGCTTCCTCCACGCGCATGCCGCGCAAATCCAGGGTACCACGTGGATGCGACTGCGACTCGGTTTGGACTTTCACCGTTTCCGTTTTCTGACTTTTACCGGAGGAGGGCGTGCGACGGATGTGGCCTTTCAGCCGTTTGGTTTCGACAACCGTAACGAGGTTGCCAAGGCGCACGCGCACGCGGTCTTTCTGTTCAGGATTTTCGAGGAGCACGCCGCAGGCATTGTAATCCTCGACCAGGATCTCATCCCCTTCCTTCAATTTGTCGGGCGGCACATCCCAGCCGTTGCGATCCGGACCGGTCTCTGACAATGGTGTGTGACCCAGTTGCCGTAGTTGTTTTTCCGCTTTACGCAGTTTCGGCAGGTCGCGGCTTTGCCGCACGCCGTCGATCAGGTGGCGGATTTCGCGTTTGGCTTCGCGCACGTAGGTCTGGATGCGCTTCGCCTTGGTCCGGGTGTAGTCTTTCTCCTGAGACCGCAGGGCATCGGTCAACTGCTGTTGCTCGCGTTTGAGAGCTTCGATGGCTTGCCTGTCACGGGCGATGGAATCCTTTTCGTTTTCCAGATCGAGTTTCTGCCGGTTGAGGTCCTGCAGGAGCGCTTCGGCGCGGCGGTCTTTTTCCGCGTAAATGCGGCGGGCGTGTTCGATGGTTTTCAGCGGCAGTCCCAGCCGTTGCGCCGTCTCCAGGGCCGCGCTGTCGCCGGGCACGCCGAAAACGAGGCGGTAGGTCGGCGCCATTTTATCGAGGTCGAACTCCATGCAGGCGTTCAGGAATCCCTCCTGCGTCTGAGCCAGTGTTTTGAGTGCGAGGAAATGCGTGGACACCATCGTTGTGAAGTTGCGCGCTTTCATTTCAAGCAGGATCGCTTCCGCCAGGGCCGCGCCTTCCTGCGGATCCGTGGCGATGCCCAGTTCGTCGAGCAGGATGAGCGCACCTGCTGTCGCCCCCTCCAGAATGTGGATGATTTTTTTGATGTGGCCGGAGAAGGTGGACAGGCTGAGCTCGATGTTCTGCTCGTCGCCGATGTCGGCGTACACTTCGGGAAAAAAGCGCATCTCGGAGCGGGGCCCGACAGGCAGGAACAGGCCGCACCGCGCCATCAGCGCCATCAACCCCACGGTTTTGAGGGTCACCGTTTTGCCGCCGGTGTTGGGCCCGGAGATGATGACAATGCGCGTGTCCGGGTTCCATTTGATATCGTTGGCCACCACTTTTGTGCCGTTCAGCACCAGTTCCGGATTGCGTGCGTGGTGCAGGGTGAGGGGGCCGTCCTCATGGAATGTATAGGGACGCGCATCCATCTTCCGGGCCAGTCGTGCGCGGGCGTGGATGCCATCCAGAGCCACCAGCTGCTGTTGGTTGCACATCAGCACGTCGGCGTGTTCTTTTATCTGAAGCGCAAGCGATTCCAGGATGCGCTGGCGTTCGCGTTGCACCGCGAGGCGTGCGAGCTTCACCTGGTTGTTGAGCGCCACCGCCTGCGTCGGTTCCATGAACACCGTCTGGCCGCTGGCGGAACTGTCGTGCACGATGCCCTGCAGCCGGCTTTTCGCATCGGCGCGCACCGGCAGAACCAGCCGCCCGTCGCGTTCGGTGTAGTAGGCGTCCTGCAAAATGTCCTTGTAGGAACCGGACATCAGCTTGCTCATCGTCGATTCCAGGTTGTCGCGGGCGCGAGCCGCATCGCGCACCGCCTGCTTCAACTCCGGCGAGGCGTCGTCCTTGATTTCGCCGTCGTCGTCGATGCACCGTTCGATTTCGCGGATGAGTTCCGGTACCGGTTCCAGTTGTGAGGCGTAAGGAGCGAGGTGCGGGGCCGATTCACGTTTGCCGAGGTAGCGCTTGAGATCGCGCACCAGCCGCAGGGATTCGGCAATGTGCAGGCAATCGGCCGCTTCGACCAGCAGGCGTTCACGGACGGAGGTGAGGGCGGGAACGAGATCGGAAAACACGCGAAGTGGAATCGATTCCACCTCGTCGAACAGTGCGACCATTTCCGAGGTTTCTTGAAGACGCGTGTGCGCTGCTTCGAAATCGCCGGCGGGGGATTCACTTTCCAGTAAAGAGCGGGTGAGGGAAGACATCGCCTGTTCGGCGAGGGCGCGTTGAATCCATCCCCAACCCAGCAGGGTCATCGACTGGTTCAGCGTGATGTCAGGCGATGGGACGTCCTTGGGGTTCATGGCACGGAGGCAAACTGGACTTTTTCTTCCAGGTTGATGGTGATGCGGGCGTCATAAAGCAATTCCGGGTCCCAACGCCGTTTGAAACCCGAGAGCAGAACTTCCAGGTCCGGTTCCACCTTCTCATGGAAGCTCACCCGCTGGGGGCCTGTGACGAACTTTCCGTTTTGTTCGCTCAACTCCTGGAAGGTCACCAGAAATTTTTTGTCGAAGTCCACCTGTTCCGCATTCAGGTACACTTCATGTTCAAGCAGGTTCTTGGCCACGATTTCGAACAGGTTCGGTTCTTTGTGAACCGCGAGCAGGGTGGTGATCTTGCCGTCGCGGATGTTCATATTTTCTTTTTCAGGTCCCGGCAGTTGCAGGGCAGCCATCTGCAAGCCACGCGTCACTTGTGCCCAGTGTATGTTGTCGAGGTGATTTTCCTCGCGCACCATTCGCAGGATGTGGGGATGCGGATCGCGTCTGGTTTTTTTCAACCATTCCACCAAAGGCGGGACCTCCGAGTCGGGCAGAAAATGCCCTCCGTGGGCCATTCCCTGTTCCCGGTGCTCGCGGTACTCAATTGTGTATTGGAGATCATTCAGGATTTTACGGATGCGTCGACTGTACTGGATCGGGAAAATCGGGTCGTGCACGCCCTGGATGCTGTAGATCGGCGTGTTCTTGAGATTCACCAGAAAATGAAGGTAGCGGTCGGTGATGGCCCCGGCGATGGGCACGATTCCCGCGAAGTGGTCCGGATAGAACATGCCCGTCATGTATGCGCCGATGGCGCCGTTGGACAGACCCGCCAAAAACACGCGGTTGTGGTCCACGGGATACTGCCGCTTGACCGACTGAATGAGGTCCATCACCATCTCTTCCGCACGCAGGGACCACCAGGCACCGGCCGGGTAGCTGGGGCAGAGAATGATGAAATCTTCGTCCTTAAGGCGCGGCAACCAACTCTTGACGGTGCGGTCGCCACTGCCACCCATACCGTGGAGGATGACGATCATGGGATAGTCCCGCCCCGCCTCCAGTTCCGGTGCGTACAACGCGTACGGGTAAGTCTGGTCGCCATTGGAGTATTCCAGATCCGTGTGCAGGCCAGGGGTTCCGCCGGTACCCCGTCCGACCTGTTTCAGGTATTGCTTGACCGCATTGTGAGGCGTGTTCTGCTTGTTCAGGCGGGCCAGCGCCTCCTGCTCGACCTGGGGGTCATTGGTGGACAGGTAGAGATCCACGTCGCCTTCCAAATCGTAAGGCGGTGGAGCCGCCATCTTCGGCGCTTCCGGGGGCGGCAGGCAAGCCACCAGGACGGCGGTCAGTAGTATTCCGCAAATGGCATTTCTCATACTCTGATCTTGACACAAACCGAGCCCGCAAGTAAAGACTGGGGACATTTCCTGGTTTAGAAAAAAGTGTTGATTTTAAACGCAAAGCTTCATAACATTTGAAAAGTGACTGGAGTCCAACCCGTTCATCAACACGCTCTCTTGCCTGATCTTATGACTGCCACCGCAACCACCCCATTCCAAACCACAACGATAAAGCCCGGCACCGTGGTGCTCGGCGAAGGCCGGTTTTCCGGCGGCGATGCTTACCGCGCCCTGTTCCGCATTAAAAAAGGGGGCTTCGAATACCTGGGCCAGGTGAATGTGCACCTGGGCGAGGAAGGGGTGCGCCTCGAAATGTTCAACGCCAACTACTTCCAGTTGTTTGACGCTGAACCGGAGGCGGTGATCTCTGCTTTGGAGCGGATTGTGCTCAACCAGCTTCTGGGACGCGATGCACTCAACGACCGCTTTCGGGATGTGATCCATTCACGACTGGAAGAATCCATCCTGCAACCGCTGCAACCTCAATCTCCGGTTGAGGAGGAAGCCGACCCGCGCGATCTGCAGGGCATTTTTGATCGCCTGAATGCCGAGTATTTTGAGGGCAAGGTAGAAGCAACGATCGAGTGGTCCAAGGAAACCAAGGCCGCCAACCGGCGCTCGGTGAAATTCGGGTCTTACGATTCCAGGAAGAAACTGATCCGCATCCATCCGCGGCTCAGGCAGGAATTTGTTCCCCTCCCCGTGCTGGAATTGACCGTTTTTCATGAGATGTGCCATCAGGCCGTTCCGCCGGTGCGCCAGAAAGGGCAGTGGAAAACCCACCACAAGGAATTCAAGGCCCGCGAAAAACAGTACAAGCACTACAAAGAAGCGATGCAGTGGGAAAAGAAGCACTGGGCCAAATTGCTCGCTCCCTCCTCCGAAGAATAACTTTTTCTTGATTTCAATTTAATCACCTCAGGCCCGGTCTTTGTCCGGCGAGCCAATGGGTTCGGTGTTGGCAGATTCCGGCGACGTGGGCAGATTGATAATGAACGTCGTGCCCTTGCCGACTTGGGATTTGACATCAATGTGACCGCCGTATTTTTCCACCACGCGATGCACAATGTTGAGACCCAGACCCGTTCCCGACCCCTGTTCCTTGGTGGTAAAAAACGGATCGAAAATCCGCGTCAGGTGCTCTTCCGCGATTCCGGGTCCCGTGTCGCGGATGGACACTGTGACGGTTCCATTCTGCTGGAACGTTTTGATGGTCAACGTCCCTTTACCCTCCATGGCCTGCACCGCGTTGCGAACAATATTCAGGAACACCTGTTGCAGCTCTTCCGGTTTTGCTTTGACCTTCGGCAAATTCCCATAATGTTTTTCAAGCGCGATATCGTCTGAGTACGAGTCCAGCAGTGCGATGTCCAGCGCCGCATCGATGCGCTCGTTGATGTTGACGGTCTGGTCCGAATCCTGTTCATTGGTGCGGGCGTAACCGGACATGTTCAAAATGACGTTTGCCATATGGCGGGACCGGTCCAGAACTTTCTGGGCATAGGCCTTGATTTTCGGCTCGGTGGCCTGGTCCACAATGGCTTCGGTGTAGCCCATGATGGAATAGAGGGGATTGTTCATCTCGTGTGCGATGCCCGCGGTCAGTGTGCCGAGCCCGGACAGTTTGTCCGCCTTGGTCAACTGGTCCAGAAGTTTTTTCTCTTCTGTGATGTTTTTCATGATGAGGCCGATCCGCCTCCCTTCCATTTGCTTGAATTTCATATCGAAAAACTGGTACGCGAAAAACAGTTCACCCAGTTTGATGGTCGGTTGCCAGTCTTTCGTATGCGGCGTGGTGGGTGCCAGCGGATCCTTGGCGCGATAACTTTCGCTTTGCAGGTGGTGCAGTTTGGGAGGCTGGCCGGTACTGTAGTTTTTAAGCTCCATTGCGAGGAACGCCCATTCCTGATGTTGTTTTACTGGAACCTCTTGCAGGAGTTTGCCAAAGTAACTTTGCCGGAGAAGGCCGGTGATTTTTTCAAACGCCGGATTGGCGTATTCAATGCGCAGGCTGGCATCGAAGATGAGAATCGATTCCGGCACACTCATCAAAATGCTTTCGGTGTACTCCCGCAGGTAAATCACTTCCCGGCTTTTTTCTTCAACCTGTTGCTCGAGCCCGGTGAACGTTTTACGCAACAATGCGTTCATGATATTGATTTCTTCCGCGAGCAGTTCGATTTCATCACCGGTTTTTATCTGGAGGGGTTTCACGGATTCCCCGCGCCCGATGGACTCCGCGGTTTTCTGAAGCTCGCGAATGGGTTGCACAATCCGGTTTGCGGCCAGCGACCCCATCACTGCAATTAGGAGAATGGAGACGAATCCCGCCGCGGCCATCCAGCCGAGAAGTTTCCGCGTAGGCGCAAACAACTCTTCCGAAGACTGCCATGCAAACGTGTACAGTCGCGGCCCCTGGGTCCCGGCAATGATCTTGTTTGTGGAAGCAAGAGGCGAAAAGCCGATGATGGACAGACGGTGACTTCCGTGGCCATCACTCTGAGTTTCCACCCAGTTGGCTTCCGGCCCCGTGACATGTTTCACCAGCTCAGGCTCGCTCAACCGGTGTCCCGTCGGCAGAATGGGGCAGTCCAGCACGACCCCGTTGGAGTTGATGAGCATCACGTGACCGGTCTCCCCGAACAGGATGTTTTCAATCGACGGCGAGAAAAAACGTTTGCTGGAATATAGGCGGTGCAGGACACCCATGCGGGTCTGGTCACGGGTCCGAATCGGTACCGCGATTTCAAAAAGGTACGTGTTCAACTTGGTATCGAAATGCAAACGCCCGAAAGCCTCCGGGAGTCCCTTTTCCATGACACCAACCCATGTTGCGCGTGAACTGTTGTCGCGTTCGGGGTAGTCATTGATGGTGGCCACCAGGTTGCCCGAGGCGTCGGTGACAAACAAAGCCTTGGTGGATTCCACCGCGCTGAGATCATCACGCAAAAAGTTGCTGAGTACGCGGCTCGCTCCATTTCCCTGAATTTCCTGATAGGTGGGGGGCAGGGGGGGGATGCTCTTTAGTGTGTCCTCGGATTCCGTGACCGAGCGGTTGTGTTCCTTGACATTGATGATGAGGGTGGGATGGGAGGCCCAGTGCCGCATCTTTTGAAATTCGTCTTTGATCAATAAATCGATCTTGGTGGATGTTTCATAGGCCAGTGCCTTGAAACTGGCACCGATGACCTGCGTCAGCGACTCGTTTCCCTGAAAGAACGACCACGCCATGGCCAGAACCAAAGGAATGGTACCCACTCCTATGACCATGCCGACCAGCCTGTTTTTCAGCCCGGAACGGACGCGGACGCGCTTTTTGGGTAATGGAGTACCGGCAACGTTCATAACCTGGTCAGGAAGCGACAGGCAAAACACGGCCTGCCGTGGGGAAACCGGGACCTCCACCCGGAACGCATTGTTTCTTAACCCGAATTAGTGAACCCGGGCGGGCACCCTACCTTGTAGTCAATATAGGACCGGACTTCTCAAATTTCATCGGTTTCCCTAAAAAAAGTGGCCGGAATCCCATCCCGGCCCTATGTTTACTACTAATGAGTCGAAGGCCGAAAGGGGGAACCGCCCGGCCGTTATTTTTTCCCGCCTTTTCGGGCGGTGAGAGAGACTGATTTTAAAATTCCTATTGGAGGGACACATGGTTACCGGAAAAATTTTGGTCATTGATGACGAGCAGGATGTCCGGGATGTCATTCGTCTGCAACTGGAACAGCACGGGTTGCACGTGTTGGAAGCGGAAAACGGAGAGGAGGCCATCAAGGTCCTTCATTCTGAAAACAACCTGGTCAACATCGGGGTCATTTTGTGCGACATTCGAATGCCCAAGATCAACGGCATCGAAGCGATCGACTATCTCAAGAAAAACGCCCCGGGAATTCCGATCGTGGTGATCACCGGTTACCCGGATACGGAACTGGCCGTTGGTTTGATGAAGAAGGGAGTCAAGGACTACCTGGTGAAACCGGTAGAAAAAGAGAAGCTGTTCAAGGTGGTGGATCAACTCATCGCCGCCGGCAAGGATTTCGATTTTTGATAAGTTCCCATCCATTCAAGGTAAAAAAGGCTTTGCTTCCGTCCGGTTGCAAAGCCTTTTTTTTTCGACTACATTGCAGGCGGCATGCACAAGCCGTTTGACGGCAATCCCTCATCTTTCACTTCGTAGATCCCGTTTGAATGACCTCCCTTGATGAAAACATTGCAGTGGTTCGCCAGCGCATCTGCGAAGCCGCATTGCGTGCGGGACGAGACCCGGAGTCGGTGCGCCTGGTTGCCGTCAGCAAAACCGTGCCGATGGAACGGATCCGTGCGGCGAGACAGGCCGGTGCGGACGTGTTTGGCGAAAACAAGGTGCAGGAAGCGATGGAAAAAATCGAGACACTTGGTTCCAAAGACTTCCACTGGCATTTCATCGGACATTTACAGAAAAATAAAGTAAAGTATGTGGTCGGGCATTTCGACCTGGTGCATTCGGTGGACAGCACCGCATTGGCGGAGAAACTGGACACGGAAAGCCAAAAGCAGGGTGTGGTCACGAACGTCCTCATCCAGGTCAATGTCTCCGGTGAAGCATCGAAGTTCGGCATCGATCCGGGGAACCTGGAAGACCTTTTGCGCCGGGCCGGTGCCCTTTCCGGCATCGCGGTGAAGGGATTGATGACCATCCCGCCCTACACGCCGGATGCAGAAGAGGCGCGCAAGCACTTTGCGAGTCTGCGCACTCTTCGCGACCGCATGTGCGAATGCAAATTCCCCGGCATCTCGCTGGAGGAGTTATCGATGGGTATGTCCCACGATTACGAAATCGCTGTTGAAGAAGGCGCCACCTGGGTGCGTGTGGGAACGGCGCTTTTCGGCGAACGCTCCGGTTGAGCTGGGTTGGTGATTTTCCCGAATAAATGGAGTGAATTGCAGTGCTGACCAACAAACGAATTGGATTCATCGGCGGTGGAAACATGGCGGAAGCCATGATCAAGGGGCTTTTGTCCGCGTCGTTCATCGAGGCCAAAAGCCTGATGGCGTCGGACATGGTGGGAGAACGCCTGGAGTTTTTGAAGCGCGAGTTCAAAATCAAAACCACCACGGACAACCAGGAACTTGTGCAGAAAAATGACATCATCATCCTTGCTGTCAAACCGCAGGCGGTGAAGTCGGTGTGTACCGGTATTCATGAGCAGATCGATGAGAAAAAACTGGTGATCTCCATTGCCGCGGGCGTCCCCATCCACGCCATCGAGTCCCTCTTGAATCCCGAAGCGGACAAGAAAGTCGGCGTGGTCCGCACCATGCCCAACACCCCGGCCCTCGTTCAGGCAGGGGTGACGGCGCTCTCGGCAAGCGACCACGTGAGCAAGAGCGACCTCAAGGTCGCACACCGTATTTTTGAAGCGATCGGCCGCACGGTGGACGTCCCCGAGGCCCAGTTGGACGCGGTCACCGGGTTGAGTGGAAGCGGCCCGGCGTACATTTTCATGATCATCGAGGCATTGTCGGATGCGGGAGTGAAGATGGGCCTGTCGCGCGATGTGTCGAACGCGCTCACCCTGCAGACGGTCCTCGGTTCCGCCAAGCTGGCGCAGGAAAGCGGGCGTCATCCGGGAGAGCTGAAGGACATGGTGTGCTCCCCCGGCGGCACCACGATTTCCGGTTTGCACTGGCTGGAAAAAGGAGGGCTCCGCACCACGCTCATCAATGCCGTCGAAGCGGCGACGCAACGTTCCATCGAGCTTGGTCGAAACGCGGAAAATAACCAGAATGGAAACGATTCTCAATAGCAGTCCTGCCCCCGGAAACCCCCGCCACGCCACGGTATTTCGCACTTCAAGGCATTGACAGAAAGTCGGAGCGACATGATATTACTTATGGAAGGAGGCCAAGCCCCCTTCCATACAACCGGCGGTTCGGCTGGAAGAAGACCCGAGCAACTGGGTGGAAAGACAAAGAAGGAATCGCGACCGGTTGTATGCCAACCGGGGTAGGCAGAAATGAAGAAACAGGGTTGGCCTACCCCGCGGCGGCGAGAGGTCTTTCAGGAACAAGATGAAAATCCTGAAAGGCTTTTTTATTTAGCGCGGTATTTCTGCACCTCGCCCCAGCCCGCAAGCCCCAGCCCGAGGAACATCAGCCACACCGGGTGCAGGACTTTCTCCGGATCCTTGAACATCAGGATGAGCATGATGATCACCGCCGACATGGCGAGGATGATGCCCCAGTACATCTTCTCCTGTCCCTTGACGAACAGGTCCGGATTCTTCAGCTGCTTTCTCACCTCCGGACGCAATTCAAAATGAAACATGGCGGGGGATCTCCTTAGCGCAGGGCCTGATTCAGGCTTCCGGAGCGGAAACCCAGTATGTCGACGGTGACGAACTGAAATCCGATTTCCCGGAATTTGGATTCGATGATCCGCGCCTGTTCCGGGTCCAGGAGCACCGGCAGCTCGTCCTGCGGTGCCTCGATGCGCGCGATGTCGCCGTGATGCCGAACGCGCACCTGCCTGAGACCCATGGCGAGCAGAACGTCTTCCGCCTGCTCGATCATCGACAGTTTTTCCGTCGTCACTTCCTGTCCGTAGGGCACCCGGGAAGCGAGGCAGGCCATTGCCGGTTTGTCCCAGGTGGGCAGGCCCAGCTCCTGCGACAGGTCGCGCACGTCCTGTTTGGTCATTCCGGAGTCGGCCAGGGGGCTCAGCACCTTTGCCTCGTCTGCGGCCACCAGCCCGGGACGATGGTCGCCCAGGTCGTCGCTGTTGGTGCCGTTCAGGATGTAGGGCAGGCCGCGCTCGGAGGCGATGCGCTTCAGATGATCGTACAGCTCCGTCTTGCAGAAATAACAGCGGTTGGCCGGATTGGCGGTGTAATCGGGATTGTGGATTTCCCCTGTATCGACAATCAGGTGCCGGGCGCCGATGTGCCGGGCGAGTTTTTTCGATGCTTCCAGTTCCCGTTCCGGCACGCTGGGGGAGCGGCCGGTGACGGCAAGCACACGCTCTCCCAAAGCGGCATGGGCTATCGCCAGCACCAGCGTGCTGTCGACCCCGCCGGAAAACGCCACGATCGCGCCCGGAAGCGCCGCGATCTGCGCCTGCATTCGTTTGTGTTTGTCGTATAAGGTCATGGCCGGTTGGTCCGTGCGCTCAAAACAGCGCCGTTACTGGTTACAACTTACCATGTCCCCGGAATAAAAAAAAGATCCGGGAGCAGGGGGGAGGCTCCCGGATCATCAGAAGGAGGTAAAACCAGATTGAAGTTAGCTGCTGACTCTCATTGTATAAAGTCCACGGAGGTCTTGAAAGAAACGGCAAGAACGGGTTTCATGCGGCAGGAAAGGTGCACGAAAACCCTAATTGGGTAGGGTTATTCAAGTAAAGGATATGTTTCAGGAAATGGACGCAGGCCACCCTATTGGGTTACAGTTTGTTGTGTAGAAACTGCAGCGATTGCGATAGAAGAGGGGTTGCGCTGTAACTGGAAATTAAAGTGTGCGATCAGCCGCCGATGGCGTGCATGGCCCGGGCGGGGCGTTCGAAGTCGTCCAGGTTGATCTTGTGGCCCGGTTCCTTGGTGACCAGCGCGGCGCGGATGCGTTGCTCGATGTCCTGGTCCGTGGCCGCGCTGTCCCGCACCAGTTCCTTCAGGTTGTGCTCGTTGGTGGAGAACAGGCAGGTACGCAGTTTGCCGTCGGCGGTCATGCGGATGCGGTTGCAGTAATCGCAGAACGGATTGCTGACGGCGGTGATGATGCCGATCTTGCCCTTGCCATCGGCGAACTCGTATTCGCTCGCCGGGCCGATCTCCAGCGAATCCTGGATCGGCGTGATTTCAAATTTCTTGCTGATGAGGTCGATGATCTCGTGACCGAACAGCACCTTGTCGCGTTCCCAGATGTGGTCGGCGTCGAGGGGCATGAACTCGATGAAGCGGATCTCGAATCCGTCGGAGCGGCCGAGTTCCACCAGTTTCAGGATTTCCGGCTCCGAGAAATTGCGGATGGCGACCGCGTTGACCTTGATCGGGAAGCCCGCTTCGCGTGCGGCGTCGATGCCTTCCATCACCTGTTCCAGGCAGTCGCGGCGGTTGACGTGGGTGAACTTGTCCTTGTCCAGCGCGTCGAGGCTGATGTTCAGCCGGTGCAGTCCCGCTTCCCTGAGCGCCTTCGCATGTTGCTTCAGGAAAAACGCATTGGTGGTCATGGCGATGTCTTCAATGCCCGGCACGGCCCTCAACATGCGTACCAGTTCCGGCAGGTCCTTGCGCAGAAGCGGTTCGCCGCCGGTGAGGCGCAGGCGGAAGATGCCCATTTTGGACACCACACCGACGATGCGGGTGATCTCCTCAAACGAGAGCAGGTGGGAGCGGTCCATGAACTCGACGTTGTCCGCAGGCATGCAGTACGTACAGCGGAAGTTGCAACGGTCGGTGACGGAAATGCGCAGGTTGACGATGCGGCGGCCCATGCCGTCAATCAGAATCGGGCGTTCCTGGCTCTCGGAGATGGACATCGGACTTCCTCTCACGTCGGTGTGACACCCGGGTTTTCCGGCAGTTTGCCATACTCCGGGCAAGTTCGCCCACACTCTTGCAGGTGGGAGTTTATTTGGTAGAATTATACCCTTTTTGAAAAAGCGATGTACACCCCAAATGCTTTTCCCGGCAGAGGGTGGGAAGATTCCGGTAAGGGCATAAAACGAGCCCATCGCCCCACCCGGCGAAGGCGGGAAAAAATAGTTTTTGGGGGAGAGGGGAGACGCTGAACGCCCTGTGTGCCCGCATGCTCCGGAAATGCCGAAAAATCCTTAAAAATATGGAGATTTCCGGCTTTTGGAAGGAACCTGAAAGACGCCTTTGCATCTAATCAGTAAGGGGATGGGTCTGCCTGCTCAAGATTGTCCTGATTTTCCCAGGCGTTTGATATACAATAGGGCCCATCTGACAGAGGCATGGAAACGGGATTGCCCGACTGCGGGAAACCCCTTGTAAACGTTTCAAACACAAAGATTTATAATGTCTGTCGCTGAAGAGAAATTCTCCACCAAATTCGAGGAAGCCGCCAGCAAGCCGAAGCACCGCGGAGCCTTCTACCAGGAAGATGCCACGGAAAAAGGAATGGCATTGGTTGAGGCCAAATTCAAGGATATGAAGCTGTACTGGCTGGTCGACGTGGTCGAGGGCCGGGTTTACAGCGCCAAGTTCTTCGCCTACGGCGGCAAGGTGTCCGTGGGCATCTGCGAGCAGCTGTGCTCCATGGTCAAGGGACTCACCATCGACGAGGCCTGTTCCCTGCTGGGAGCGGACGTCGAACGTGCACTCCGCGACGATCCGGAGGAACCGGCGGTGCCGGAGTCCAAAAAGACCGCGTTCGGCAACGTGCCGGAACTGCTCAAGATCATCAAGGAAAAGTATCCGGAAGCGCAGGCGGTGGCACAGGCCACAGCGTCCATCAGGGACAGCGGCTCCGGAAAACCGAAAAGCACCCGCGAGCTGACCATGCAGGAGCAGGCATGGCTGGACTTGGATGAAGCCGACCAGATCAAGCAGGTCGAACTGGTTCTGGACGAGAAAGTCCGCCCGGCGCTGATGTCCGACGGCGGCAACATCCAGGTATTGGAAGTGGTTGACGGCGAGCGGGTTCTCGTCCAGTATCAGGGGGCCTGCGGCAGTTGCGGCTCTTCGCTGGGGGCGACGTTGTCGTTCATTGAACGGACCCTGCGTCAGGATGTGTACAGCGACCTGCAGGTCGTCCCCAACATGTAATGAATTTTTAGAATCCGTCTCTTAAGGAGTTGGAATATATGGCTAAGGAAACCGCCCGGAATGTCACGGACGTCGATGAGGTCCTGGAGAACCGGGGTGAATACAAATATGGCTGGCGTACGCTGATCGAATCCGAGACCTTCCCCAAGGGATTGAACGAGGATGTCATCCGTGCCATTTCGAAGAAAAAGGAAGAGCCGGAGTTCATGCTGGATTTCCGTCTCAAGGCCTACAAGAAATGGCTGGAGATGAAGGAACCGAAATGGCCGAATGTGCACTATCCGCCGATCGACTACCAGGCCGTGTCCTACTACTCGGCGCCGAAGCCGAAGGAAAAGCTCGACAGCCTGGACGAGGTCGATCCGGAGATCCTGCGCACCTTCGAAAAACTGGGCATTCCGCTGGAAGAGCAGAAGCGGCTGTCCAACGTGGCCGTGGACGCAGTGTTCGACAGCGTCAGCGTCGCCACCACGCACAAGAAAAAGCTGATGGAAGTGGGTATCATCTTCTGCTCCATCTCCGAGGCACTGCAGGAATACCCGGAACTGGTCGAGGAATACCTGGGCACGGTTGTGCCGGTGGGTGACAACTACTTCGCAGCGCTCAACAGCGCCGTGTTCACGGACGGTTCGTTCGTGTTCATTCCGCCGGACACCATCAGCCCGATGGAGCTGTCCACCTACTTCCGTATCAACACGGAAGAGACGGGGCAGTTCGAGCGCACGCTCATCATCTGCTCGGACAACAGCTACGTATCTTATCTGGAAGGCTGCACCGCACCGCAGTTTGACACCAATCAACTGCACGCGGCGGTGGTCGAGCTCGTGGCTCTGGACCACGCCGAGATCAAGTACAGCACCGTGCAGAACTGGTATGCCGGCGACCCGGAAACGGGCAAGGGCGGCATCTACAACTTCGTCACCAAGCGCGGCAAGTGCCAGGGTAAGAAATCCAAAATCTCCTGGACGCAGGTGGAAACCGGTTCCGCCATCACCTGGAAGTACCCGAGTTGCATCCTGCTGGGCGACGACTCGCAGGGCGAATTCTACTCCGTGGCCCTGACCAACGGCCACATGCAGGCCGACACGGGCACGAAGATGATCCACATCGGCAAGAACACCCGGTCGAGCATCATCTCCAAGGGCATCTCCGCGGATCATTCCAGCAACAGCTACCGCGGTCTGGTGAAAGTGAACAAGGGCGCCACCAACGCGCGCAACTACACGCAGTGCGACAGCATGCTGGTGGGCGATAAGTGCAGTGCGCACACGTTCCCGTACATTGAAACCGGCAACAGCTCCGTGCAGGTGGAACACGAAGCGTCCACTTCGAAGATCAGCGAGGAGCAGTTGTTCTATTTCGAACAGCGGGGCATTTCCCGCGAGAACGCCATCTCGGCGCTGATCAACGGCTTCTGCAAGGAAGTCTTCAAACAGCTTCCCATGGAATTCGCCGTCGAGGCGGAAAAGCTCCTGGCCCTGAAGCTGGAAGACAGCGTCGGCTGAGTCCCATCATTCGGAAACACCGGCCAGCCAGGCAGGGCCCCGCGGCTCGATGCCTGGCTGGTCTGTTTTGAAAATCAGAGAGGAACAGGTTAATGCTAGAGATCAATGATCTGCACGCCGGATTCGAAGGCGTCGAAATCGTCAAGGGTGTGTCCCTGACGGTGAACAAAGGGGAGGTTCACGCCATCATGGGCCCCAACGGGTCGGGCAAAAGCACGCTGTCGAAGGTGCTGGCCGGGCACCCCGCTTACCAGGTGACGGCAGGCACGGTGAAGTTTGAAGGCAAGGACCTTCTGGACATGGACCCGGAACAGCGGGCGCTGGAAGGCATCTTTCTGGGTTTTCAGTACCCGGTGGAGATTCCGGGCGTCAACAATGCAGAGTTCCTGCGCATGGCCTACAATGCCAAGCGCGTTCACAACGGTGAAGAGGAACTCGATCCGCTGGACTTCGACGACCTGCTGATTGAAAAGATGAAACTGGTATCCATGGACCCGCGCTACAAGGACCGCGCTCTCAACGACGGGTTCTCCGGCGGTGAGAAAAAGAAAAACGAGATCCTGCAGATGGCGGTGCTTCAACCGAAACTGGGCTTGCTGGACGAAACCGATTCCGGTCTGGACATCGACGCGTTGAAGGCCGTAGCCAGCGGCATCAACAAGCTCACCACCAAGGACAACGCGCTGATCCTGATCACCCATTACCAGCGCCTGTTGAACTACATTGAACCCGATTTCGTGCACGTGTTCTCTCACGGCAAAATCGTCAAATCCGGTGGAAAAGACCTGGCGCTTGAGGTCGAGAGCCAGGGTTACGACTGGGTCGCCACCGCCGCGAAGTGAGGAGAGGGTATGTCCACGACTTTAGATGTGATCAGTGAAAGTGAGCAGGCGGTCCTCGACCTGCACAAGGAATTTCTGAAAGACGCTGTCCCAACCCTGCAACCACTCAACGAAGCGGGCATCCGGCGTTTCGAGGCGGTCAAGTTTCCCCACCGCAAGCACGAGATGTATACCTTCGTCAACACGCACGACCTCACCGAAACTCGGTTTCAACTGACCGGTCACGCGGCCGCCGATGCGAAGGCGGTGGAGGCGGCGGTGTATCCGTCATGCCGGGACCGGGTGATTGTGTTCGTCAATGGTGTGTACGACGAGAAACTGTCCAATACATCGGGACTGGAAGCGGAGGTGACGCTCACGCCGCTCGTCCAGGCCATTCAGGATGCGGCCGTTCAGGAATACCTGCTGGCGACGGTGGAAGAGGAAAACGATGTGTTCGCCGCGCTCAACAGCGGTTTCGTGAAAGACGGCCTCGTCGTGACCGTAGCGGAAAAGGCGGTGATCGAAAAGCCGCTGCAGGTCCTTTACATGTCCACCGGTACGGCCGACGGATCGGCCGCAAGTCACCCGCGCCTTCTGGTGAAACTGCAACCGCGCGCCGAGTTCAAACTGGCGGCGAAGTTCATCGGGCAGGGAGCCGGGTATTTCGTCAACGCGGTGCAGGATTTTCTGGTGGACCCGGACGCGGGGCTGACTTACTGGCAGGTCCAGCAGGACGACCCCGGTGCGTGGCACATGTCCAAAACGCGCGTGCAGTTGCACCGCAACAGCCGTTTCGTGTGTACCAACGGATCGTCGGGCAGCCGTCTCGCCCGCCACCATTACGAAGTCCGTCTGAAAGACGAAGGCGCGGAACTCAACATGAACGGCATTTGCGTTCTCGAAAACGGGGAACAGGCGCACAATTTCGTGCGCGTTCATCACGAGGCCCCGCACTGCACCAGCAACCAGTTTTTCCGCAACGTCATCAACAACAAGGCGCGCGCCAGTTTCGACGGCACCGTGATTGTCGACAAGGGCGCGCAGTTGACCAACTCCGACCAGTTGATCAACAACCTCATGTTGTCGGACGACGGCAAGGCGGACGCCAAACCGAACCTGATGATTTTCGCCGACGATGTGAAATGCACTCACGGCGCGACGGTCGGGCAGATCGACGAGGATCAGTTGTTCTACCTGAAGACGCGCGGCCTGTCCGAGGCGGTGGGCAAGTCCATTCTGACCAAGAGCTTCGTCACCAGCATCATCGATGCGGTTCCGTTTGAGGACGTGGTTCGGGATTTCAATCAATACCTGCTTAAGAAACTGGAGGCCGAAAATGTCTGACTCCGGCACCGTGACGTCCCCCAAACCGGTTTTGGATGTCGATAAAGTCCGCAAAGACTTTCCCGTTCTCTCGCAACAGGTGCACGGTAAACCGCTGGTGTACCTGGACAATGCCGCCACCACGCAGAAACCGTGGGCGGTCATCGAACGGGTCCACAAGTTCGATTCGGAAGAATACGGTACGGTGCGCCGCGGCGCATACAAGATGAGCGAGGGCTCGACGCGCATGTACGAGGAAGCGCGGCAGAAGGTGGCGGATTTGCTGGGCACGCCCGACCGCAACGAGATCATCTTCACCAGCGGCACCACGCAGTCGGTCAACCTGGTGGCGCAGAGCTACGGTCGCAAATTCCTCAACGAAGGCGACGAGGTCATCATCTCCCAGATCGAGCACCACGCCAACATCGTGCCGTGGCAGATGATCACCGAGGAGAAAGGCGCGAAGCTCAAGATCATCCCGTGCAACGACAAGGGCGAACTCCTCATGGAGGAGTATGAGAAACTGCTGAGCCCGAAAACGAAGGTCGTCGCGGTCAACCACGTGTCGAACGCGCTGGGTACGATCAACCCGATCAAGGAAATCATCGATCTCGGCCACAAGGCGGGGGCGGTGGTGTTGATCGACGGGGCGCAGAGCACGCCGCACATGAGCCTCAACGTGCGCGAACTCGACTGCGACTTCTATACTTTTTCCGGCCACAAGATGTACGGGCCGACCGGCATCGGCGGTGTGTACGGCAAGATGGACGTCCTCAAAAGCATGCCGCCTTATGTGACCGGAGGAGACATGATCCGGCAGGTGACGTTCGAGAAGACCACGTTCAACGAGCCACCGTCGCGTTTCGAGGCGGGCACGCCGCCCATCAGCCAGGCCATCGGCCTCGCCGCCGCCATCGAGTACATGCAGGCCGTGGGCATCGACAAGATCGCCGAATACGAACACCAGCTTCTCGAGTACGGCACGCGCCTTTTGGAGAACATCGACGGGCTGCGCATCATCGGCACCGCAGAGAACAAGGCGAGCATCCTGTCGTTTTACCACGATCTGGTTCATCCGCATGACATGGTGACGCTGGTGGATCAGGACGGCATCGCCGTGCGCGGCGGCCACCATTGCGCCCAGCCGACCATGCAGAGGTTCAAGGTTCCGGCCACGACACGCGCCTCGGTTTCGTTCTATAATAAATTCGAGGAGCTCGACGTTCTGGCTGAAAGCATTCGCAAGGCAATCAAGGTATTTTCCTGAATCGGCACCCGATAAAAAGGTGTCAGGCCGAATGCGCCCCGCAGTCCGCCTCTTGAAGGCGGACAGGCGACCGCTGGTTTTGAAAACAAATTGAAGGTAACTTGGGATGTCTTACAGTAACGAGTTGTACCAACAGGTGATCCTGGATCATAACAAAAAGCCCCGCAACTTCCGGGAAATCGATAACGCCACGCACCAGTGCCACGGATTCAATCCCCTGTGCGGCGACGATTACACGGTGTACCTCAACGTCGATGACAAGGGGATCATTCAGGACATCAGTTTCATGGGATCAGGATGCGCCATCTCCAAGGCCAGTTCCTCTCTCATGACCCACAACCTGAAGGGCAAAACGGTGGACGAAGCCAAGGTCATGTTTGACGAGTTTCACCGCATGGTGCTGGGTGAGTTCGACCCCGAAGAAAACAAAGACAATCACCTGGGCAAGCTGTCGCTGTTCAAAGGCATCCGCGAATTTCCTTCGCGCATCAAGTGCGCCAGCCTGTCCTGGCATTCCATGGTGGGGGCGCTGGATAAAAACAGCGACGTCACCACCGAGTAGAACCGGGAGCAACCCGGCCTGGCTCTCTCCTAAGCAAGTCTGGAGGTGAACGATGCCAACCCTCACCCTGACCGACCTCGATTCCCGGACCCGACCGGGCGATCTGTTCCATCCCCTCGACGACGGCAAACTCATCTGCACCGCCTGCGGGCACCGTTGCACCCTGAAGCCCGGCCAGCGCGGCGTGTGCAAGATCCGTTACAACCTGGACGGACAACTCCTCGTTCCCTTCGCCTACACGGCGGGGGTGCAGAACGACCCCATCGAAAAAAAACCGTTTTTCCACGCGCTCCCCGGCACCAATGCGCTCAGCTTCGGCATGCTGGGGTGCGATTTCCGGTGCGCCTACTGCCAGAACTGGTTCACCAGCCAGACGCTCCGCGACGATCGTGCGACACAGAATTACCGACCGACGACTCCGCGGGAAATCTGCGATCTGGCCATCCGTCACGGCTCCAAAACCATCGTCTCCACCTACAACGAACCGTTGATCACGAGCGAATGGGCGGTCGAGGTATTCAGGGAAGCGCGGTCGCGGGGCCTTGTGACCGGGTATGTTTCCAACGGCCATGGCACCCCGGAGGTTCTGGAGTACGTAAGGCCCTGGCTCGATCTGTTCAAGATCGACCTCAAGTGCTTCGACGAGAAAAAATACAAACTGTTGGGCGGAAACTTTCAGGAAGTGCTGGACACCATCCGTCAGGTGCACGAGATGGGATTCTGGCTGGAGATCGTGACGCTGGTCATTCCCGGTTACAACGACAGCGATGAAGAACTGAACGGCATTGCCGAGTTTCTCGCGGACGTCTCTCTGGATATTCCCTGGCATGTGACCGCCTTTCACCCTGACTACAAGATGGGCGATACCGGGGCCACCCCGGTTGTGACGCTGGATCGGGCTCGCCACATCGGCCTTTCCAAGGGACTCCGGTTCGTTTACAGCGGGAACCGTCCGGGAGAGGTGGGCGATTCGGAAAACACGTTTTGCCCGGGGTGCAGGTCCACGCTCATAGAGCGGCGCGGGTTTCGGGTGATTTGCAATCGGCTCGGGGAGCAGGGGGCGTGTCCCGATTGCGGAGAGAAAATTCCGGGCAGGTGGACGCTGGCGGCTTGAAGAAAACCGCTCCGTGGCCGTCAGTTGACGGGGTCGCGCTCGATTTCAAACAGGAAGGTTGAGCCTTTGCCCTGCTCGGTTTCAAACCAGATGCGCCCGCGGTGCAGGTCTTCGATGATCTCGCGGCAGGAAAGCAGCCCGAACCCGTTGCCATCCGGTTTGGATGTGTATACGTCCTTGAACAGAACCTCCTGTATCTCACTGCTGATGCCGTCGCCAAAATCCTGTATGCCCACCTGAACCCGGTGGCCCTTATCATTCAGGTGAACGTGAATTTCTCCTTCCGGCTCGGTGGCGTACCCGGCGTTGATCAACAGGTTCTGGATCACACGTTTGATGTCCAGGTAATTGAACCGGGCGAAGTGCTCCGTCCCATTGTTCTGAAACACAACCGTTTTTCCTTTCAGGTGCTTGTGCAAGCTGATCTCTTCCACGGTGTCGTGCAGCAGTTTGGTGAGATCATAATCGGACTTGGTGTGTTCCACGGTCTTGCTTTTGATGCGTGAAAGACCTTGTTCGACCATGGTCAGCAGATCGCATTTAACGGAAGAGATGGTGTCGTGGCACTTCTGGGCGGTGTCCCACCCCTGCCGGGGCCGATGTTCCTGATTGGTGCCTCGCAGGTTGCCCAGCAGTTCGTAGGCCCAGAACTCCGCATAGCCCAGGGGAGTCAGGCAGTTCTTGAGGTCGTGGGTGAAATGGCGCAATGACAGGATGTCCTGCTCCAGCGCGCCCAGCAGGCCCCGGATGTGCGTTGACAGGATCTGCAACATCTCCCACAGCGCCTGTGGATTGCTGCCCACGGTTTGCCGGAACAATTCCTCCTCAACCTCCAGCAGCAGGCTTTCCTGGCAAGCATGTGCGTTTGCGGACCGTGGTTTGAAGTCGATGAGTGCCATCTCTCCCAGAAGATCCCCGCTTTGCAGCCGGGTAATAAGTTTGCCGCCCCGGGTCACCTCGATTTCTCCGCTCATGATGACAAAAAGAGACTTGCTGGTGTCGCCTTCCTTGAGGAGCACATCTTCTTCCTTCAGGTGCCATTCCCGGCCTTCGCTCAGAAGCTTTTCCAGATTCGCCGTGTCGAGAAGGCCGAAAACCCTGGTTTGCTTCAACAACTGGAGCTTGACGGCCGGTGTTTGAAAAGAGGGATTTTGAGGCTGGATATCGGAACTCATATGGCAGTATCCTGTCGTGTGTTGAAACGAGACTGGTACTATTTATCGTAAAGAAATTACATATCAGGTTCAATGCTTTATAACGTCTTATGGATCTTTGTGATTTGGAAACTTATTTAAAAATAATGGTTTGCGGAATACCCGCTACCGTCTGGGTTCGGAAGAAACATAAGGTCCCGGAGTGTCTGGGGTCTGGTCAAATGCTTTGAAATTTAGGACAATATAGGCAGATTCCCGGGTCATTTCACACATTTGCGGAATCAGATATTATCAACCATTGCGAAAATTCTTTCTGGAATTTAAGCCAATCCGAGCGAGGAAATTGTTTTGCGAAATAAAAAACAAATAGGCAAAGCCCTGGGCCGTGTGCCCAGTGGATTGTTCATTGTGACTGCCTCACATGAGGATCGGGAGGATGCGGTGCTGACGAGCTGGGTCAATCAGTGCTCGTTTGAACCGCCTGCGGTGACCATTGTGCTTGGCACAACCCGGCCGGCACGTTTGCTGGTGGAGGCCTCAGGTGCATTCACCTTGAATATTCTTGGTAAAGAATCCAACAGCCTGCTCAAACATTTCTTTAAACCGCCCGCGGAAGGCGTTTCAATTTTTCAGGGACTCAATGTGTCAAAGGGACACAAGGGAATCAAGATTCTGGATGATTCCGTGGCTTATCTGGAATGCGAGGTTCGCGAACAACAAAGGTTCGGTGATCATATTCTTTATACTGGCGAGGTTGTTGGTGGCAAAACCTTGAAAGGTGGGGAACCCTATGTACACGTGCGCGATACGGGGTTCAGCTATTGAGAGGAAGGAGGTGGGCTATTCCAGCCCCAGCATTTGCTTGAATTCGGTACGTGTCCACAACCAGTAAAACAGGGTGATGACGAAAATGAGGGTCGCCACCGTGCCGATAATGGCAAAAACCAGGCGTTTGGGGTTTTCCTTGTAATAGTCCTTCACGTCCACGGCGAAGCTTTCCACCACGCCTTCGTCGGGACGCTTGCGCCAGGTCTTGTCAACGACATCCTTGCTGTAGATGATGCCGATGATGACGAGGATGATCAGGATTTCAATTGCGCCGATCATGGTTGTGCAGTTCCTTCCCCTGTTGCCGGGCTCAGAGTTTCGAGACCGGGTGCCGGGTCAAACGAAATGTGTTTCTTCGGAGTCTGGCTATCGGGGGTGGTGGCGCTCCAGGCGCAACGGAATCCGTAATCGTCTACCATGGCTGCGGGGTAGCTGTTGTTACGAAAGGAAGCGTATACGAACGACCGGAGGTCCCGCCAGGAGCCTCCTTTCAACACCTTGTATTCGCCGCCGATCTGACCCTTCGGGTTCGTTTTGTGATTTTCCTCTTTATAATACTCCCGGTCATACCAGTCGTCCACCCATTCTTTCACGTTTCCAAGCATGTGAAATACCCCGTAAAAGCTCTTTCCTTCGGGCATGGAATCAACGGGAACCATCACACGGTGCCGGATGTTTTCGTTCCATTGCAGGTTGTAGCGGCTTTTCTGGGGTGAAATGGGATCGTTTCCCCACGGAAACAGGTTGCCGTTCGGACCCCGCGCCGCTTTTTCCCATTCCGCCTCAGTGGGCAGGCGCTGGTCCTTCCATTTGCAGTACGCCGCCGCACCGAACCAGCTTACGTTGTTGGCGGGGTAATTTTCCAGACCGCGCCGTGGAATGAAACTTCCTCCCATTTGTTCGATCGTTCCAAATTTGTTGATTCCGAAAAACCCTTTGGTCTCCGGCATGGCATTCAAAAATTCGGCGAATTCCGCTGCAGACACTTCATGTTTGTCGATGTAATACGTGTCCAGGTAAACCTTGTGTTTCGGCGCTTCATCGTCGCCATGATGATCGTCGCCCATGATGAAAAATCCCTGCGGCACCTTCACCATGCCTGCGGGCACGACCTCACCAATATTTTCCAGCATGGTGCGGGCCTCATCGGCCAGTTCGCCCTTCGGGTTGGTCGAAAGGAAGTCCTTCAGGCGCGACTGGGCCTGCCGGGTCTGTCCGCCTTCGAAAAGAATCCAGCCGGCGAAAAAATCGATCTCCACTAGGCCCGGATACCCGTCACGTGCTTCGTTGAGGTCGTCGATCATGCCCTCGACCGTCTTTTCGTCTTTCGCTTCGAGAGCTCTTCGGTACCACTGCTGCGCGGTTTTGAAGTCTTTTTTCAGGACATGGTAGAAACCGAGGTTCATGTGGGCCAGCGTGGTGAATGGAGAAGGTTTCGGGCTGGCGGTCAGTCCCCGTTGGGTCCACTCCACCGCCTTGTCCAGCTCCCCTTTGCGGTAATGCACCCAGCCCATTTGCACGTAGGCCGGAAGGCTTTGCGGGACCCGCTCGAGGATGTACTCGTACTGAACGATGGCCTTGTCGAAGTCGTCCATCAGGTAATACGCCTCGCCCATGCGCTCGTTGATTTCCAGGCGTTCAGGAAACGTTCCCTGCATCCATTCGAATACTCCGAGTGCCAGTTGAGCCTCCCCCATTTCCAGCAGGATGTTGCCCATCTGCATGCGCACTTCAAACTGGCCGGGTTGCAGGCGGTCGAGCAATTTGGTGTGGAGCAGGGCGGCAATGTGATTTCCCGTTTGCACGTACAGGCGCGAGAGCAGGTCGTGCACCGGTGGAAAACGCGGTTCCCGCTCCGCCACTTGTAAGAACGTTTCTATCGCCTCGTCGGTGCGGTCCGCCTGAGCGTACGCCACGCCCAGGTTGAACAGCGACGACAGGTTTTCCGGATCCGCTTCCAAAGCTTTTTTGTACTGGGCGATGGCGTCTTCCATACGGCCCATCTCGGAATAAACGTTGCCAAGGTTGTTCAGCGCGTCGATGGATTCCGGATTGATCTCTGTGGACAGGCTCAGGTAGAACACCGCGGTGTCGGGGTGCTGGTTGCGGTAAAATGTGAGACCCACATTTGAAAAATACGCGCCCAGCGTTTGCCGGGCGTTGAGGTTGGTCAGAAAGTACGATGCGTTTTCCGCAACCTGAAAACGGT
The DNA here is from genome assembly GCF_052156635.1 of Nitrospina sp. 32_T5. Classification (NCBI taxonomy): domain Bacteria; kingdom Pseudomonadati; phylum Nitrospinota; class Nitrospinia; order Nitrospinales; family Nitrospinaceae; genus Nitrospina; species Nitrospina sp. 32_T5. Next base: position 111,521 of record NZ_JBQKUO010000002.1, read on the forward strand.
CGCGGTAAAAATCATCTCCAAACTGGGCACCATCCTGTGTCGCCTCGATGTTGACGCGGTATTGGGCTGACTGGTACCGCACGAAAAAGTGATTCGGCAAAGGCACACCGTAGAGGGGCAGGTCCAGCCGCTGGCCGAGGATCAAATATAGCAAGGACAGGTTCATGCAGTAACCACGTTTCGTCTCCAAAAGGCCGTGCAGGAACAGCTCCGCAGGAACCGTCGGCATTCCCGCCGCATCCACGGAATCAGTGAACCGGTATCCTTCCTGCTTGTGGATGAGGCGGGTGAGCACTTCAACGGTTTTCTGCGGGGTCGGCTCTTCTCCCAGTTGTTGTTTTGCCTTGCCGGTGAGATCGTCCAACTGCTTGCGCAGGCGATCGAGATCGAGCGCCGGCTGCCAGTGTTTGGAGACCAGCAACAGGGTTTCGGACAGGTCGATTTCGTCCGGAGGACGATTCACCGCTTTCCGGATCGTGTCTTCCGAGACAGGTGCGGCGGCGGTGTTCCAGGGAAGGCACAGGGTCAAAATGAAAAAGAAAACAAGGGTAAGACGAGCGGGACGGGAAATCATACGGTACCTGGCGACCTCTTTTAAGGTGAAAAGGCAGTTCGGAATTTTTCCTATTATATCAAATGCAGGGACATTGACGAGACCCCGCTTTCGAGCCGGAAGACCGTCTCATTCCCGCCGAAGCATCCAGCCTTCCACCAGGAACACGCATGCCAGCAGAAACAGAAAGGGACCCACCAGGGGCAGGCCGCCTTCCACCTGTGACGATTCCCTGATGTCGGAATCGCGGAGAACCGTCACCGCATAACCAGGCAGGAATTTTTTCACCTCGTCCGGTGTGAGGGTTTCGGTCACGGATTCGGTCGTGTCGATGTTGACCGTCACGGTGCCGATGTACCGCGCATCCGCCGGAAGCTGATTGACTCGCGTGCCCGAATCGCCTTCACTGCGTTCGCCCTCAGGGGATTGGGTTGACTGGTACAGGCGGTAGGGTCCGGGGGTCCAGGTGTCCTGGAACTGCAAATCCGAGTCGCCGGTTTTTTCCAAAGCAAGGATACCCCCGCCCGGCGTTACGATGTAAGCATACGGCCCGACCTCTTCCATCACGATGGGGTGGCCCACCTTGAGATCCTGATCGGACAAACTTTCCAGGCTTTGCGCGATGTACTTCACCCAGCGTTGCACCCACGGCAAAAACGTGGGCTGGATGGGGAACTGGTTCCAGTCGCGGTCGACACTGGAGGTGAATAGCATCACCTTGCCGCGGCCGAAAGATGATTCCACCAGCGCCGGGTACTCGTTGGTGTAGCGCATAGGTATCAGGAAATCGCGGTCCGCCCGCGGTGCCACGCTGTACAGCGCATAAAAAGCCACCTGCGCCATCTGTTGCATGGATTTTCCCTGAAACGTGCGGAGCACCGGGTGCGGGTTTTCACCCCCCTGCAATCTAAAAGGTTCACTCTTCCCATCGACCTGGTTGAGTGTCTGGAGGGTAACGGGAAGCAGAATGCCCATTTTCTCATTGTAGAATTTTGCGTCCACCTGGTCGCCCAGCGATATGAACAGGCCGCCTCCCCGTTTCACAAATTCCTCCAGCCTGCGTTCGTAGTCAAAGGGCAGGGACCGGACGTTGCACAAAATGACCACGGAGTACTGTTCCAGTTTGCGGTCAGGGAGTTCCGCCAGGGTCGAAACCGTAGGCTGGATGTCCGTCACGTTGGCGCGAAACGGGTTCAAGGCCTTTTCCACGTAAAACGATTCGTTCTGGTGCGATACACCGCGCGGATCGCCATCGACAATCAGAACCTGGATCTTGCGGTCGGGTTGAAACGAGAACAGCCTGCGGTTATCGACGTTCTGTCCGTCGTCCTGGATTTCAACATAACCCTGCACGGCCTCCCTCCCCAGATATGGAAAGGAAAACGCCTTGTCCACGCGGCCGCCAGCCGGCAGGTCGATGAAATCCTCGCTTTTGGTTTGGCCGTCCACTACAAGCGCCACTCGCAATTGGGAGATGGCAATGTCCGGTTGCAGGTTGACGATGCTCGCCTCCACGCGCAGGATGCGATTGTTGGTGAGAAATTCCTGCGTCAGGTCAACGTGCTCCACCAACGCGCGGTTTTTTTCCATGCGGTGTGCGGAGAAGTCGATGACCTTGATCGGCACCGATCCGGGATCCTCCGTCAGGTTCTCCAGTTCCTTTTCCTTCCAGCCGTTACGGTCGAGGTCGGTCAGCACGAAGATTCGCCGGTTTTCCTCCTTTGCCGTGCTCAGCAGGTCATACGCTTTGGTCAAGCCCTGGCCAATACTTGTGGTCTGAAACGATGGTTTCGAAAGCTTGAGCAGTTTGACGATCTGGGCCGCATCGCCGGTCCAGTCCTGCACCACCCGGGCCGGATTGGAGGCGTAAACGAGGCTGAAGGTGTTGTTGGCGGGAAGGCGTTCCAGCAAAGCCGCCGCAAACGCCACAGTCTGGTTATAGAGGGTCTGGTCCTTGGACTGGGCCGCCATGCTATAGGAGTTGTCCACGAGGATCACGTTGGCGGTCGGTTTCGACGGAAGGAACTCCTCCGGTCCGCCGAAGGAAAAGATGGGGCTCGCCAGGGCGAGGCTCAAACACGCGATCGCCAGGCAACGGAACAGCAGGAGCAAAAGCCGGTTCGGTTGCGAGCGGCGGATGCTCCGCTTCTGCACCTGCTCGAGCAGGTAAACAGCCGAGAAGGGGATCCGTTTCTGCTGGCGACGGGTGAGCAGGTGCACCAGGATGGGCAGGGCGATGCCCAGCAGGCCCAGCAAAAACCACGGTGATAAAAACTGGAGACTCATAGTTTCAGCAGGCTTTTGCGCCGGAGCAGGTAATAACGGAGCGCCTGTTCGAGCGGCGTCGCAGTGTCCAGAAACTGGTAATCGATTCCTAGGGATGGGCAGTTGGTCTGGAAATGGCCGATGAAATCCTGCACGGCGGCCTGGTATTGTTCGCGCACGTCTGCCGGATCCAGGCCGACAGGAAGGTCGTCCTCCAGCGATTCGAACATGATGTCGCCGTCGAAAGGCAGGTGGATTTCATCTGGATGCAGAACCTGGAACAGTAAAACTTCCAGTCCGCGCGAGCACAGGAACTTCAGGGTTTTCAGGACATCGTCGTCGCGAACCAGCAGGTCGGAGACCACTATGATCATACCGCGGCCCGGCAGCCGTTCTATGATGTCGCCCACCACCTGGCTGATGTGCGTTTCCCCCTGAAACTCGCAACCCGCCAGCGCATGCAGGATGTGCTGGAAATGCGACGGTTTGGATCGCGGCGGGATGTGGTTGGTCACCGACCGGTTGAACGTGAGCAGTCCCACCGCATCGAACTGCTTGAGCAGCAGGTACGAAAACGCCGCCACCAGCGTGCGCACGTACTGCGCCTTGGGCATGGCGTCCTGTTTTTTGAGCGGCGAGGCGTAGCCCATCGATCCGCTGGTATCCAACAGGATGGTGCATTTGAGGTTGGTGGACTGCTCGAACTGCTTGACGTGGTACTTGTCCGTTTTGCCGACCACCTTCCAATCGATATGCCGGATGTCGTCGCCCGGGGTGTATGCCTTGTATTCCGCGAACTCGACGCTGGATCCCTTGTGGGGACTGCGGTGCTGCCCGGAAAGCAAACCCTCCACCAGCGTCATGGCGCGCAGGCTGAGTGATGAAATTTCCGAAAGGGTTTCCGGGCGATACAGGGTTGAAGGGTCTTCGGCCATGAATGGACTCTCAGGCGGTATCAGGAGGTATATAGATACATCTTGTTTCCTATCATCTCACAGTTTCCGGATTGCGGAAATACCCCGCACGCCTTTCGGACGGAAGAAAGGCAACCGGATTTCCCTTTAATATTGTTCTTACGTGTACAGGGGTCGGTTGACAAAATACCAAGGGGGTCTACAATTGAAACCAAGTCCAAACGATTTCAGCCGCTTTGGGCGCATCCGGAAAAATCCGACCGGACCCCGGAACTTGAGTTAATATCGGGGTTCCAAAATTAACCTGAGATGTTTATACTGAAATGACGAGACCGTTCAACGATCAACCCGTTGAAGTGCTGATTGAAAAAAATTTGAGTGCCGACGGCACCTCGCTTGACCTTCATGTGAAATACATTGGAGACGAGGGAGTCAAAACGCTGGCACAGGACCAGCGATTGAAAAACCTGAAGCAACTGAATCTGGAGAGGAATGAACTCACCGTCGAAGGGATTCGCGCGCTGGCGGAGTCGCCCGTTCTCACGCAGTTGACCTGGCTTCACCTGGAGCGCAACGATTTGGATGACCAGTCCGTCCAGCTTCTCGCGGGGTCGGCAAATTTTTCGCACCTGAAACAGTTGAATTTGTGGAAGAACAAGGTGGGACCGGAAGGAGCCAAAGCCATTGCCGAGTCCCTCCATTTGTCCGGGCTGGAGGTGCTGGACCTGGCCCAGAACCGAATCGGCGATGAGGGGGCACGCGCCCTCGCCGCGTCGATGACGCTGACGGACCTCAAGTACCTCGATCTGTTCGGCAACGGCCTGACGGAGGAGGGCCAGACGGCCATCAAACAATCGGAGACGTTCGCCAAAGTCAAAGATCTGATCCTGGCTTGAAACTCTCCGCAGGAGGGGACAAATGCTTACCTGCCAAAGTGTATCAGCTCGTGGATGGTGTTCAGGTTGGATGGGAGCAATTTTGCTGGGTATGGTGATTTTGGGGGGCGCGGTTCTACAGCCCGTCCCGGCACTTTCAGCCAACGTCTATGAGGAAGTGGCCCAGCGGGATTCGGACATGGAAGTGACCGATGCGTCCAAAGAGGCGCAGGAAAAACTGGATGGGGCCACAAGCGGTATCACTGGCGTATTTCAGGACATCAAAAATTTCTTCGTGGATACCTGGACGGGTTTCGACAACTGGATGAAAGCCCTGTTCGGGTTCGATCGTGGCGAAGGCTCGGAGGCCTTCTTTGGCACCATCATTTATGCCTTCCTGATTTTGGTTTTTCTGTTTGTCGGCAAGTTCATCTACAATATTTTTTCCGGCCTGTTCAAGTACCGGGGTGGCCGTTCGGGGGAGCGTTGATGCCCCATTTGGACCTGCCCGTACATGCCGAGGTCAGGGCCTGGCCGGCCTCCAGCCGCCCTCACTGAGACGCACCGCGCGATCCCCTGATTTTTTAAGAAACGCTCGCACCCGCCTCATGGCACTTTCGTAATTCTTTTCTGAAAATTGAGTGTGTCCCGGCCCCTGGTATCGCCGTGAAAAAACGGACAGCCTCTGCGCCGTGCGCAGCCGGAATTGGCTTTCGTAAAACACCGCCTCTCTCTCCGTCACCCCCGTGATGGGTGGCGCCTTCCCCACCCGCGCCAGGAGTAAATTGAGAAACGATTCGTCCGTTTCGCGTTTGAGCGGCGGCACCAGCACCGCATCGGAATGTTCCAGCATGCGGTTGTCGTCGGTGACCGCAGGCGCTTTCTTCCAGATTGGATTCAACGCATCGTTCCCCGAGATGTAGAAATCCATGAAGTCGATGAAACTGTAGAGACCGATGTCCTCTGCCAGGGATTTCAGGCTCTGGTTTTGGCTCACGGCATCGAAACGCCTTTTATCGAGCTTCAAGGGGTGCTCCGTCCCGACCAGCAGGACGATTCGGGTGAGAAAACTGTTCCAAACGGAGACGTGCGGGAATTCGGCTTGGAAAGTGTTCAATATGGCCCGGGCGTCCTCAGGTGTCACCAGGTGCAGGGGCAGCCACTGCATCATGATGCCGCCGCGTTTCAGGCGGGCTCGCGCCTCAGCGTAAAATTCCCTCGAATACAGGTTGTTCACTCCTGCCTGCACCGGCGACATGGGCTCAAGGGTAATGACGTCGTACCGGCGATCGGTCCAGCGGATGAAGCGGCGCGCATCCTGAATGTGAATGTCCACATTGGGTTTGTCGAGGACGTGGTGGTTCCAGCGCTCAAACCAGTGCGCCATGCCGAGTACGTTTCGGTCGATCTCCACTCCGTCCACGCTCACCCCGGGAAACGCCGCCACGGTACCCAGGGTGTTTCCCGTGCCGAAGCACATGACCAGCGCATCTTTCGGGTCGGGATGCAACAGCATGGGAACCAGTCCCATCGCCTGCATGTAAGCACTGCCGCCAAGGGAGTCGGACGCGGTGGCGGTACTGAATCCATCCACGTACAACGTGCGTCCGCCGCTTCGCGTATCCTCCACCACACTCAACGTGGAGAAGTCGCCTTCCTCGTAGTCGAGGAGTTTCAGTTTGCCGGATGGGGTGTCGATTTCAATGCGCGCCAGGTTGCCCTCACCCGGTGTGTGGGTGGAGGCCATTGGAGGAGACACGGCCCAGACGGCTCCCAGCAGAAATGCGGCGGTGGCGTAACCCGTGACAAAGCGTTTCAGCGTTTTCCCGCTGTGCCACGTCCACGCGGTGACGGCCAGGAAGAGCAGACCCCCGAACAGGGCGAACAACGACCCCCGGATGCCGAGCAGGGGCACGAAAAGGAACGGCGTCAACACCGTACCGGCAATTGCACCCACGGTGTTCACCGCGTAGCTGTTGCCCAGCGTGCGCTCGACCGTGCCGAACAGGTTGAAGTGAATGTGCCCGGCAAGTGGAAAGATCATGCCGAAGCCGAAAGTCGGCAGGATCATCAGGCCAAAGGCAACGAGTGACCGCATCCACAGGGTGCGGACAGCGGTGGCGTCCACGTCGTAAAACAGCCTGTCCAGTTCCTGCGTCCATACGGTGATGAAGTCCAATGCCGGTATGGCCAAAAGGCCCAGCGCGGCGACGGCGATCTCAACGGAAATGAATTTTGTGACCCAGTTTCCAGTGCCGAGTATTTTTTCGGCGACGAGACTGCCAAGACCGATTCCGAACAGGAACGTTGCCAGGATGATGGCGAAGGAGTAAAGAGAGTGGCCGAGCGGAAACAAGAGCACGCGCGTCCATAAAATTTCGCTCGACAGCGCCACCATGCCGGAAAAGAAAAACAGAAAGAGCAGCAGCCACGCGAGACCGCGGTTGGGAGGAGATTCGGTTTTTGATTTCGCCGATCCGGATTGTTTCTGCAAGGACGGGGTGTGCTGTTTCCGGTCGGGGGTTTCATCCGCCCGCCACAACCAGCACACGGCGAATATCAAAAGGTTCAGCGCCACGGCCGAGTACAGGGTGCCCTCGATTCCCAGAAAGCGGGTGCCGCCGAATTGCGTGTACAGCACGCCGCCCATGGCGCCCAGCGTATTGATGCCGTAGAGCACCGAAAGGTCGGTGAATATCCGGTCCTGCCGGTCCCCGATGCGCCAACGCCCGATCACCGGCAGCGTCGCGCCCATCATGAACGTTGCGGGCAGCATCAGCAGGGTGCAAAGCACAAACTCCCAGAAATGGAGGAGCGTGTCCGATCCCAGTGAGAGGGCCAGCAACAGCGGATAACCCACCTCGACGAGGTGCAACAGGAACGGAAACCCCAGGGCGTAGAGGCCGATGGTTCCTTCCAGTACGCCGTAAAGGCGCACCAGCCGGACGGGTTTGTCGGTGAAACGCTGAAGTATGCGTGCACCGCCCCATGCACCCATTGCAAGCCCCGCCATGAACGCGCACAGCACCGCGCTGATGGCGTACAGCGTGCCACCAATGAGAAGCGTGATCTGCTTGATCCAGAGCAGTTCGTAGGTCAGGCTGGTCCAGCCGGACAAAAACAGGCAGCCGAAAAGGATCGCGCCCCGGGATCGAATAGGATTCCAACGCATTGAAAGGATTGCCCCAAAGTAGGCAGTGATTCTCACATAATCGTTGAAGGGAGTCAAGGCCGACAGCCTCACCCGGGGCAGGGCAGGAGGGCAGCGTCCCCCGTTCGGGGCTTTATTCTTGCCACCGCGCATCCGGTCTGGTAAAAACGAACGTCCCTCCTCACGGACCGGGAATCCAATCTGGCCCGGCACCTTTTGGCGGCTTCTTGCCTGCCTCGTCCCGGAGTGATACCCTTTTTCACAATCAGACATTTCCACCGCCTGGTGGGCCGATTCCGGTCGGTTTAACTTTTTTGAATTTGTAAGGAAGAATACGGATGTGGGTTTCTTTGTTTAAGAAATGGACCGTGCCTGCGGTTTTGGTGTGGATGGTTGCAGCCCTGCCCGCAATGGCGCAGCCAAAATATTTTAAAGGCGATGTCACCGGCGACATGAACCTGCCGGATGTGGTGGCCCGGGTGAATGGCGTGGACCTGGAGTCCAAGTACATCCGGTTCGAGCTCAACCGCATGCTGAAGGACCGGGAAGAGGCGGTGCCGCTGGACCAGCGTGAACGCCTGGCGCTCGATATTCTTGACCGGGAGATCAACCGCGAATTGATCTACAAGGAAGGCGGAAAATCGGGGTACACCGTTGATTCCGAACTGGTGTCGGAACAGTTCAGCAAGTTGAAGGAAAACTACGAATCGGAAGAGGCTTTCCAAAAAGCGCTTGAGGCCCGTGGACTGACTGAAGCGGACATCAAGAAATCGATCGAAGTCGATCTCACCGCCAACAGCCTTCTGCGTGATCAGGTGAAAGGCAAGATCGTCATCACCGATCAGCAGGTGGAACATTTTTACGAGCAGAGGAAAAACGTGTTCCAGCGGCCGGAGGCGTACCGCGCCCAGCATATTTTTGTGCCGCTCATTCCCGTGGATGTCATTGAGGCAACCCCCATTGAGCAGTTGAAGGCGGACAGGGAAAAATACATTGCCGAGGCACGCAAAAAAATTGAAACGGTTTACGAGAAGGTGAAGGCAGGTGCAGATTTTTCGGAGCTCGCACGCGCGCATTCGGAAGATGTGGGCAGTGCCGATAAGGGCGGTGACCTGGATTTCATATACAAGGGCGTGTTCGACCCGGAAATCGACGAAGCGGTCTCCAGGCTCAAAATTGGAGAGGTGAGCGGCATCGTCAAAAGCAAGTACGGATTTCATATTCTCAAACTCAATGAAACCAAACCCGCAGAAAATGTGCCGCTGGAGGAGGTCAGGTCCTCCATCCAGAATTACCTGTTCACCAGCGAGGCGGAAAAAGTGATCGCGCGCTACATCGACAGCCTGCGTAAAAAAGCCGACATCCAGGTTTTCTACCAGCCCGCGGGGTGAGGAATAGCCCTTCTACGGGTCGGAAAGCCTGTGCTAGAATGTGGGCTTCTTGACAGGTAAATCTGGAATCGGCGCGGGGCAGATCCGCCAACGCCCTGCGGTCTACATAACGATCACCCAAACATTTCAAACCCTCTGGCAATTCAAGGAGTAACATCATGGCCACCTACACCAAACCGGAAGACGTTCAATCCACCGTGGAGGACGATCCGCAGGCGCGTAAGGCGCTGGAAGAGGTGTTTTCGAACACCGCCCGCTGGGATGCGGGTTTCAAGGGCTTCACCGCAGATGTGACGGTCAACATCAACGGCAAGGAAGAGAAGGGCACCGTCACCGTGAAAGGCCCGAAGGAAATCGAGCTCAGCCTCACAGACGAGAGCATGAAGGAATTCGCCTCGGAAAACCTGGCGTCCATCGCCATGCACCGCGGACCGCGCTCGTTCGATCAGTCTGACGGCAAGTACAAGCTGACCTTTGGCGACGACGGCACGCATCCCATGGGCCGCGCCGTGGTCATGGGCGGAGACGGCATGAGTTCGTTCTACCGCATCAAGGAAGGCCGTATCCGGCAGATCAACCGCAAAACGCCGCACGTTGTGTTTTCGATCAACATCGAAGACAGTGTTAAGAACGAGGAAGACAAGTTCCTGACCCGCAACTACACGGTTTACTATTTCAATCCGAAGGACAACTCGATCAAGAACGTCGAGAGTTACACCGACGACTACACCCGTGTCGGCAATTACGACCTGCCGCAACGGCGCCGGGTGATCGACGTGCAGAACAGCGAGGTGGTGGTCAGCACCATGACCCTGGAAAACCACAAGACGCTGTAATCGTTTTTTACCGAAACGTAAAAACCCGGTGGGGGATGTCCCCGCCGGGTTTTTTTTTATGGTTTAAGGGCTTTGGGGGGTCAGGCCTTTGCCGCCAGCACGGCGTCTTCGCACCGTGTGCCCGCAGGCACGGTGACTCCATCGCCCAGGACCGACCGGGTCACCTGCGCATCCGCCTCCAGTGTGACGCCCTGCCAGCAGATCGTGTTGTTCACGGTCACGTTTTCCCCGATCACACAGCCGTCGCCCAATACCGTGTACGGACCCAGCCGCGCGCTTGCGGCGATGGTGCAGTCGTTACCGATGTGCACCGGCGGGATGATCGTGGCGCGGCCGGGATCGGCGGACGCCTCCGGCAGTCGCCAGCGTGCCGTTCCGTCCAGAAGGTCGCGGTGGACGCGGTGGTAGCTGGCCGGCTGGCCGATATCGATCCAGTAGTCCTCGTGAATGTAGCCATATACCGGCAGGCCCTCTTCGATCATCTGCGGAAACACGTCGGTGGTGGTGCCGGAGAACACGCCCTCCGCCATGTAATCGAAGACCCGCGGGCCCATGATCTGGATGCCGGTGAAAGTGTAGCGGTGATCCGTTTCCGGCGTGCTTTTGGATGGCACGCCGGGCATGTGCACGATGCGTCCGCCGTCGTCGATTTGGATGGGGTCGCAGGTTTCCGGCGAGTCGCCTTCCTTGAGCACCAGCGTCAGTACCGCTTTTTTTTCTTCATGGAACGCCCGCACGCGCGTGAGGTCGATGTCGGCGAACACATCAGAGTTCATCACCAGAAACGGCGCACCGTCCAGGAACTTCTGTGCTTTCTTGATACCCCCGGCGGTGCCGAGGATGGCTTCCTCTTTCGACCAGTTGATGTGCACGCCGAAGCCGCCACCCTCGCGGAAATACGCGGTCACTTGGTCCGGCAGGTGGTGCAGGTTGATGGTCAGGTCGTTGATGCCCTGACCGCGCAGGAGTTCGAGGGTGTGTTCCAGCATGGGTCGGTTCATCACCGGAACCATGGGTTTCGGGGTATGGAGGGTGAGCGGTCTCAGCCGCGTGCCGAAGCCCGCCGCCAGGATCATCGCCTTCATGATGGCCCGGCTAGCGCCTTCAGCGATTCGGTGTACGGGGGACGCGCGATGCCGCGTTCGGTGATGATGGCGGTGACGAACTCGTTCGGCGTCACGTCGAACGCCGGGTGCGAGGCGTCCACGCCTTCCGGTGCGATGCGTTGCTTGTTCAGCGTCACCACTTCCTCCGCACTGCGTTCCTCGATGGGGATGGCGTCGCCGGAAGCCAGCGTGAGATCGAGCGTCGAGACCGGTGCGGCGACGTAGAACGGGATGCCGTGCTGGCGCGCCATCACCGCCACCATGTAGGTGCCGATCTTGTTGGCGACGTCGCCGTTGGCGGCAATGCGGTCGGCCCCCACCACCACCACGTCGATCTCTTTCTTTTTCATGAAATGTCCGCACATGTTGTCGGTGATGAGTTTGACCGGGATGTTGTCTTCCTTGAGTTCCCACGCCGTCAGCCGCGCGCCCTGCAGGAATGGCCTCGTTTCGTTGGCGAGCACGCGCACGTTCTTGCCCGCGTTCACCGCCGCGCGCACCACGCCGAGTGCGGTGCCGAATCCCGCCGTGGCCAGCGCTCCGGCGTTGCAGTGGGTGAGGATGGTGCTGTTGTCCTCGATGAGCGACTGGCCGAAGCCGCCCATCTTTTCGTTGGTGGCGATGTCTTCGTGGTAGACCGCCATTGCTTCCTGCTTGAGCCGTTGCTTGAGGTCGGAGACGGACAGGTGGCTGTGTGCTTTGGTCACTGTCAGCATGCGGTCGATAGCCCATTTCAGGTTCACCGCCGTCGGTCGCGCCTGTCCAAGCCGTTCGCATTTTTGTTCCAGTTGAGCGAGAAACGCGTTGAAATCGGCGGCATCGGTGACGTTGGCACCGAGGCTGATGCCCATGGCCGCGGCCACGCCGATGGCCGGTGCACCACGGATGATCATGCCGCGGATGGCCTCGCCGACGTCTTCTATCGTTTTGCAGTCCACAAAAACGGTTTCAGCGGGCAGTCGGGTCTGGTCGATCATCCTGACCACCCCGTCGAGATATTCAATTGTTTTGACCATGTTGAAAACCAGTATGAGTGAATGAAATCAGGTCAGGTGCGGTTTCAGTTTTTCGTGGAACGCCGTTTCATCCATGCCGTTCACCTGGATCACCTTGTTGCGGGAGGTGGAACCGCTGACGATGGACAGCATTGACGGGGCCATGCCGAGTGTTTTTCCCAGCAGTTTCAGGCAGGCTTTATTCGCCGCGCCTTCCACCGGTGGTGACGTGAGCCGGATCTTCAACGCTCCGTCATGAACTCCCACGATTTCGTTTCGCGCCGCCCGGGGTTGAATCGTAACAGAAAACGTGAGGCCGTGGTCATTCTTTTTGACGGGAAGGGACATGGGAAAGACCCTGTAGGCGGCCAGTCAGGCTCACCTCAAACGGATTCGGTGCGCCGCCGGGGTCACTGCAATTGCATGGCCAGCATGCGGAGCGACGTCACCAGGAACTCCTGCAGGAACACGATGCCGAGCAGGATGATGATCGGCGAAAAATCGATACCCATGCCGCCGCCCATGCCGATCCAGTTGCGCACGCGGTTCATCAGGGGATCGGTCATCGCGTGCAGGAACTGCACGATGGGGTTGTAGGGATCGGGGTTCACCCACGACAGCAGTGCGCGGATGATGACGATCCACATGTACAGGTTGAGCGCGATGCCCAACACGGTGGCGGTGGCGTTGATGAATTCGGCTAGAATAAACACGGACGGATGCGGTGGTTCCCGGTTGCCGGCAGGCGGTAAACGGGCGGAGAAAATTACGGTTTCGGTTTCGTTGTCAACCTGCCTTAACCTATCCGAAAACCCCTGTCATGTCAACACGACCCGTGTTTCGGCACTTTTCCCTTTTCAGTCAATTCCGAAAACGTTTATAGTGGATTCGCCAACCGCATGACGCGAATTGTTTAGGATGGAAAGTCATGGATAAAAGCAAACGCGCCCGCGTGAAAGAACTGCTGACAAAGGGCGAGCCGCGCGACGACGTCATTGTCGAAGGGTGGGTGAAAACCCGCCGCGATTCCAAGGGCGGCTTTTCGTTTCTGGAGGTCAACGACGGCTCCTGCCAGAAAAACATCCAGGCCATCGTCGATCACTCGCTCGACGCGTACAAACAAAACGAAAAGAAACTCCATACCGGAAGCTGTGTCGGGGTGCGCGGCAAGCTGGTTGCCTCTCAGGGCAAGGGGCAGTCGGTGGAAATCCAGGCGGGCGAGCTGTGGGTGTACGGCGGCGCTGACCCGGAAACCTATCCCCTCCAGAAGAAATACCATTCGCTGGAGTTCCTGCGCGAGATCGCCCACCTGCGGCCTCGCACCAACACCATCGGCGCGGTCATGCGGGTGAGAAACCGACTTGCGTTTTCCATCCACCGCTTCTTCCAGGACCATGGCTTCGTGTACCTGCACACGCCGATCATCACCACCAGCGACTGCGAGGGCGCGGGCGAGATGTTCCAGGTGACGACCCTCGACCTCAACCAGGTGCCCAAGGACAACGGGCAGGTGAACTACGGCGAGGATTTTTTCGGGCGCAAGGCCAACCTCACGGTCAGCGGACAACTGGAAGGCGAGATCTACGCCATGGCGCTGTCGCTCATCTACACCTTCGGGCCGACGTTCCGGGCGGAAAATTCCAACACCAGCCGGCACCTCGCGGAGTTCTGGATGGTGGAACCGGAGATGGCGTTCTACGACCTGGATGACGACATGGACCTCGCGGAAAAATTCATCCAGTACCTGTTCAAGGACGTGCTGGAGGAATGCTCCGAGGACCTGGAGTTTTTCAACAGCCGCATCGACAAGCACCTGATCGAAACACTGACGCACGTGGCGGAAAACCGGTTCGAACGCATTCCGTATTCTGACGCCGTTCACCTGCTGGAGAAGAGCAATGAAAAGTTCACCTACTCGGTGGAGTGGGGTTGCAACCTGCAGGCGGAGCACGAGAGGTACCTCGCCGAAAAGCATTTCAAGAAGCCGGTGATCATTTACAACTACCCGGAGTCGATCAAGCCGTTTTATATGAAACTCAACGACGACGGCGAGACGGTGCGTGCGATGGACGTTCTGTTGCCGAGACTGGGCGAGATCATCGGCGGCAGCCAGCGCGAGGACGACCTGGATACGCTGCAGAGACGTATAAAGGAAAAGGGACTCGATCCGGAGGAATACTGGTGGTACCTGGACCTGCGGCGCTTCGGCAGTGCGCCGCACAGCGGCTTCGGGCTTGGATTCGAGCGGCTCGTGCAGTTCGTCAGCGGTGTCGAGAACATCCGCGATGTCATACCCTTTCCCCGTACCCCCAAGCATGCCGGGTTTTGACGTCCGCCTGCATCATTCCCGTTCCAGAAGCACCGCCGTCTCCACGTGTTGCGTCTGCGGAAACATGTCGATCACTTTGATGGCGCTCACAGTGTAGCCCTGCAGGAGTGCGAGGTCCCGCGCCAGCGTGGCCGGGTTGCATGATACGTAGACGATGCGGTCCGGTTTCATCTCCAGAATCCCCGCCACCACTTCCGGCGAACAGCCTTTGCGCGGAGGATCGAGGACTACTGTCTTCACCGACGCCAGTTCCTCTTTAAGCTGAAACGCCCTCTCCAGTGGCAGGTTCCAGAACCGGCAGGAGGTGAGCCCGTTCAGCCGGGCGCTTTGTTCCGCGTCTTCGATGTTCGAGGCGGCGGAGTCGATGCCCACCACCTCGCACCCCGCCTTGGCCAGCCACAGGCTGATGCCGCCGTTGCCGCAGTAGGCATCGAGCACCTGGCCGCCGGTACCCTCCACCCAGCTCTGAACGATGCCGTAGAGTTTGACCGACTGGTACGGGTTAACCTGGAAGAACGACGGCAGGGACAGATGAAACTCGAGTTCGCCCAGTTTCTCGCGAAAAAAATCCTGCCCCCAAAGCGTGGTGTTTTCGTGGCCGAGGATGACGTTGGTCTTGGCGCGGTTGATGTTGTGCACGATGCCCCGGATGCCGAATTTTTTTAGAACGGTCTCATCGGTCAGGTCGTCCATGAACTTGCGCGAGAACTCGCCGTGGGTGGTGACCAGCCCCACCAGCGACTCGCCCGTGGCCGCCGAATACCGCACCACCAGCCCGCGCAGGAATCCGGTGTGACGCCGTTCGTTGTAAATCGACAGGCTGTGACTTTCGATCAATCCCCGCAACCATTCCTTGATGGCGGTGATCGGTTCCATCAGCGTGTGACATTCGACGTGATCGACCACGTGGTGCGTGCCCTGGCGGTAAAAGCCGATCGACGGTTTCTTGCCGCGTTTTTCGACGGCGTAGTTGGCCTTGTTGCGGTAGTGCAGTGGTGGATCGGCGGGAACAGGTTCGATTTCCACCGTGATGTTCAACCCCCCGATATGCCCCAGCGCGTCCTGTACCTGCCGGACCTTGAACCCCATTTGTTTTGCGTAATCCCAGTCCTGGATTTTGCATCCGCCGCATTCCGGAAACACCGCGCACGGCGCATCCACCCGGTCGGGCGTCGAATGGAGTCGTTTGATGACTCGCGTCACCCCGAAGCGTTTCGTGGTTTTGGTGACCCGCGCTTTCACCCGGTCCTGCGGAAGGGTGTGGGGCACAAACAAGGTGTAGCCATGGTGGTGGGTGACGCCGTCGCCGCTCGATGCCAGCGATTCAACTTCCAGTTCCACGTCGTCGCCGACGTGCACCGGGATTTCCAGTTTCTGTTTGGCCAAGGTGTGCTCCATGTGAGAAAGGTTTGCGATCATACTACCGCAAAGCCCGCCGCGTCAAAAATGGATTCAATCGGCAGGGTGAAGGGAGTACAATCGGGCGCATGGAACACCATCTATGCATCATTGGCGCCATCCGGGAAGAGATTGCGGGCATCAAGGGCCGCATGCGCATTGACGAATCGTTGAAGCTGAACGGCGCCTCGGCGTTCATCGGCACGTGGGAGGGGTTTCGTCTTGTGCTGGTGCGGTCGGGTGTTGGGCGCAGGCGTGCCGCCAAAGCGTTTCAACAGGTGTGCGACCATTTTCCTCTCGTTCAGGTGATTTCCATTGGCTTTGCCGGGGGGCTCGATCCCGCCTTGCAGGTCGGAGACCTGTTGATCGCCGATACCATCACGATGGTTTGCGACGGCGCGGCGGTGACCACCGAATCGATGGCCATCCCCGTGGCGCTGGTGAACCAGGCGATGGTGGTGGCCTGCCCGGAGGGGGCAACCGCCTACCAGGGAACCCTGGTGACAGTGGACGACGTCGTCAGCCACCCCGACGACAAAAAAAAGCTGGGGCAAACGCACGGTGCGCTGGGGGTGGATATGGAAACCTTCGAACTGGCCAAAGAAGCCGAGCGGCGCGACGTCCCGTTTTTGTCCGTGCGCGCGATCACCGACACTGCGGGGCAGACGTTGATGAACTGCTCGCATCTGGTCGATGACGACGGCAATGTCTCGACCCTCAAAGCCGGGTGGCACGTGCTGACGCATCCCGGCGACCTCACCGGCATGATCGAACTCGGCAAACACGCCCGCCTTGCCACCGCCCACCTGACGTCTTATTTAAAAGAATACCTGCATTGCCTGAAATGATATTTCCAAAGGAGCGAACGCGAATGTTGCGATGGATGAGTTGTGCGCTGTTTTCATTAGCCCTTTTGCTTCCGGGGTCCACTGATGCCCGGGAATTACGCCAGCCGTGGCAGATATTGATCGATTCCGTCACCTACCTGCGCGGTCTGCCGGAGGTGGCATGGGTCCGTGCTGAAGGGCACCATGTGATGATCGGCTGGACCGACCCGCCGCGCCGTTTCCGCGCCATCAACCTCACTGCCGCGAAATACGCCAGCCGCGCCCTTCCGAAAGATGAGGTGCACATCGTCAGCCTGCGCGCCAATCAGACCGATTGGCATCCGGGCAGTGACGAATCCTCCCTCTGCACCACCGCCGCAATCAAAGGCGAAATCATCGAGACCAATTGTTAGACAGGGGAACGCGCGGAGACGCGTGGTTTGCCACCGGGAAGGAACCGCTTCCCCTTTCTGTCAGGGAGTGAATACCTGGTGGTACTGGCTGCCGCCGCCACCGGGGTTGGGTCCGCCGGTGATCAGGTGGATGGACCCGTTCACCACCGCCGAGCCCAGGCCGTGGCAGGGGTTGGGCATGGGTTTGTAGGTTTTCCAGGTGTTGGTGCCGGGATCGTAGGCCTCGTTCTTGTCGAAAGTGCCCTTGGTGGCTTCGCCGCCGAATACGAAAATCCTTCCATTCACCGCCTGCGAGGTGATGCCGCTCCGTCTGGTGGGGAGCGGCGCCAGCCTCTCCCATTGGCCGGTTTTCGGGTCGAACGCCTCGTTGAGGTCGAGGTTGTTGCCGAAATCGACGTCGATGCGTCCGCCCAGCGCATAGAGTTTGCCGTCCACGACAGAGACGGTCAGGTGATCGCGCGGCGTCGGGATATCGGCCGCTTCCGTCCACGTGTCGGTGGCCGGATCGTACACCTCGTGCGCGCCGGTGTTCTTGAGCCGGAAGAATTTCCTGAACGCGCCGCCCACTGCATGAACCTTTCCGTCGATCACCCCCGCCCCCAGCGCGCCACGTTCCGTGGGCATCGGCGCCTTTTCCGTCCACCCATTTGACTGAGGGTCGTACTCGTAAATTGTGTCCACCGGCGACCACATTCCCGTGGCGAATCCGCCGACGACGTAAATCTTCCCATTCACCGTCACCGCCGCGACATGGTGCAGGGCGCGAGGCAGGGGCGCGGCTTCCGACCATCCGCCGCTTGCCGGATCGTACACCTCGACTTTTTCAGCGATACCTTCCGGCGTGAAGCCGCCGATCACGTAAATTTTTTGGTTGAGGGTGACGACGCCGACTTCGGTGCGCGGCGTCGGGGTGGGGGTCAGGACTTTCCAGCTTCCTTCCTGTGCAAGTGAAGCGGAGGGACCTGCGGCAAAGATCAGGGCGCATCCCAGAAAAAACAGGAGCGATTGAAGTTTCATCCCACACCTCCGGGGGAGAAAGGGAAGAAGGCGGCGGTTTTAAGTAAGCCGCAGGGCGTCGAGCTGCCTGATCTGGTCGAGGAGTGCCGGAAGCGTGTCCAGCCTCAGCATGTTGGGTCCATCCGACGGCGCGGTGTCGGGGTCCGGATGCACTTCCATGAACAGCATGTCGCAACCCACGGCCACTGCGCCGCGTGTGAGGTGCGGCACCAGGTCGCGCTGTCCGCCGGAGGTCGTGCCCTGTCCGCCGGGCAACTGCAAACTGTGTGTGCAGTCGAAGCAGACCGGAAACCCCAGTTCGCGCATCAGCACGAGAGAACGCATGTCCACGACAAGGTTGTTGTAACCGAACATGAAGCCGCGTTCGGTGAGTACGATATTTTCGTTACCGGTTTCCCTGACCTTATCGACAACATTTTTCATGTCCCACGGTGCCAGGAACTGGCCTTTTTTCACGTTGATGGGCTTGCCGGTTTTGGCCGTCTTCACCACCAGGTCCGTCTGCCGGCAGAGGAACGCCGGAATCTGCAACACGTCCAGCACTTCGGCGGCGGGATCGACCTCCTCTTCCTTGTGCACGTCGGAGAGGACCGGCACGCCGAGTTCGGTCTTCACTTTGTTCAGGATGCGCAGGCCTTCATCGAGGCCCGGTCCACGGAACGATTTGTACGACGAGCGGTTGGCCTTGTCGTAGGACGATTTGTATATGAACGGGATGCCCGCCCTGGAGAAGACCTCCTGTAACTGCTCGGCGGTTTCCATGGCGTGTTTTTCGGATTCGATGACACACGGGCCTGCGATGACGGCCAGCGGGTGACCGTTGCCGACCGCGATGGGACCGATGTGCACTTCCTGCGTTTTCAGACTGGATTCCATAAATAAAAATTTCTAGTGCGAGGTTGCTTGTGATTTCGTTGCCAATTCAGGGAAGGGGCAGGGGGTGCGGCGTTTCCGGGCGCGACTGCAACCCGTCGGGCGCGAGGTAGCCGTAGGCGATCTCCCGAACCTTCTCGTTGTTGGTCGCGGTGAAAATGTTCTCGAACCCCATTTCCCGGTACGGTCCCAATTCCACCTTCTGGTCCGCGTGCTGGACCATCAGGATGAAATGGAGGTTCCGGTCCTTCTTCTTCACCCGCTCCAGCGCCTTCAGGTCCGTCTGCCCTTTGCGGATGACGTAAATCAGCAGGTCGCACTGGATCGGCGTGCGTTTGCCGAAGGCGTTGGCCAGGCTGACGAAGCTCATGATGGTGAAGCTCTCCTGCTTGAGAAACTTGGCCAGCTGGAGGCGCTCGAACTTGACCGGATCGACAATGAAAATGGTTTTGTAATCCATGAGTAATACCTGTGTTTCCAATCGGTTCAGTGTAACACCAAACATCCGGCCCGTTGAACCAATTTTCCCAAACGCCCGTTTTGGCCTGTTTGGACGCGGCTTTTCGGTTTGACTTTGTTCCGGCGGTCTGAAAAAATATTTGTAATCAATCCTTTATCCCGTGCTCCCTATGTACTGGAAACAATGGATGGCGGTGTTCGGATGCGGTCTCCTGCTGGCGGCGGGCGGAGCGCTGGCCGAGGACACCGAAACCCAGCAAGCGCCGCCAGAGACCTCGACCCAGAGCACCTCCTCGGGCCGGGTCGTGGTCATCAACATTGCGGGAGCCATCAACCCCGTTTCCGCCGACTACACCAGCAGACACATCCAGGCCGCCAATGACGAGGGCGCGGCGCTGGTGGTCCTGCAGATGGACACCCCGGGCGGACTCGACACCGCCATGCGGCAGATCATCAAGGCCATCCAGGCCTCGGATGTGCCGGTAGCCACTTATGTAGCGCCCAGCGGATCGCGCGCCGCCTCGGCGGGCACGTTCATCACCATCGCTTCCCATATCGCCGCCATGGCGCCGGGCACCAACATCGGTGCGGCACACCCGGTCAACCTGATGGGTGGCGGCCAGCAGGATGACAAGCAGGGGAAACCTTCACCGATGGAAGAGAAGGTGGTCAACGACGCTTCGGCGTACATCCGCTCGCTCGCCGAAAAACGCGGCCGCAACGCCTACTGGGCGGAGAAGGCCGTTCGGCAGAGCCAGTCCATTTCCGCCGAGGAGGCGGAGAAGCTGGGCGTGATCGATCTCGTGGCCGGGAGCCTCGATGCGCTCCTGCTGGCCATCGATGGGCGCGAGGTGAAACTCGACAACGGGCGCACGGTGACGCTCGACACCAAAAACAAACCTCTCGCCCATCGCGAGATGACGCCGCGCGAACAGATCCTCGACGTCATCTCCAATCCCAATGTCGCCTACATCCTGATGATGATCGGCATGGTGGGGCTGTACTTTGAGTTGTCGAACCCCGGGCTCATCCTGCCCGGCATCCTGGGCGGCATCAGCATGATCCTCGCCCTCTACGCCATGCAGACCCTGCCCATCAACTACGCGGGATTGCTTTTGATCCTTCTCGGTGGCATTTTGTTCGTCGTCGAACTCAACGTGCCAACGTTCGGCCTGTTGACGGCGGGCGGCACGGTGTCGCTGTTGCTGGGATCGATCATGCTGATCGACAGCGACGACCCGGCGATGCAGATTTCGAAGACGGTGCTGATCCCGACGTTCGTCGTCTCGGTGATGGTGACCGCAGGCGCGGTGTGGCTGGCCACGCGCTCCGCCGGACTCAAGGCGGTGAGCGGGCACGAGGGGCTCATCGGCGAGCACGGCACGGCGTACTCGAAGCTCAACCCGAAAGGCCGGGTGCTGGTGCACGGGGAAATCTGGCAGGCGGTGTGCGACGGCACCATCAAGAAGGGCGATCCGGTGGTGGTGGAAGCGCTCGACGGCCTCACGGTGCGGGTCAAAAAATCCGGTTGATGCGTTGATGAAAGGAAAGCGTATTTTCGAGACGGCGGCGGCAATCCTGGCGATCCTCGTGTTCTACGCGGTGGTGCTGGTCAGTTGCGAGAACAAGATCATCTATCACCCGCAAACGTACCCGGACGGGGAGTGGGACGCGGCGGACGGCATGCCGGTGGAGGACGTGTGGTTCACCGCGTCCGACGGCACCAGACTGCACGGCTGGTACTTTCCCGCCACCGAAGCGCGCGCGACCCTGCTGTTCTTCCACGGCAACGCGGGCAACCTGACGCACCGCGTGGACAACATCCAGCGCCTCACCCCGCTCGGTCTCAATGTGTTCATCTTCGATTACCGCGGCTACGGCAAAAGCGAAGGCGCGCCGGACGAGGCGGGCATTCTGCAAGACGCGCAGGCGGCGTACGACACGCTGGTTAAGGAACGCAAAGTGCCGCCGGATACGGTGATCCTGTTCGGCAGGTCGCTGGGTGCGGCGTTCGCCACCGACGTGGCCCACCGCAACCCGGCGGCGGCGCTGATCCTCGAGGCGGCGTTCACCAGCGCGCGCGACATGGCAGGCGCGATGTTCCCCGTCCTGCCCATCGGCTGGGCCATCCGTTCGAAGCTGAACGCGGTGGACAAGGTCCCGGACATCACCATCCCGAAGCTCATCATCCACGGCACCGGCGACGAAGTTGTGCCGTACAAACTGGGACGCAAGCTGTACGACGCGGCGGCGGAGCCGAAAGCGTTTTACGATCTGCCCGGCGCGGGGCACAACAACACCTACCGCCTGGGCGGGCAGGCATACTTCGACCGCATCCACCGTTTCGTCGATGAGGCGCTGGCGGAGGGCAAACCGAAACTTTCAAACAAGCAGACTCCATGAAAAAAATCTGGATGGTATGGATGGCGGCGGCGGTCTGGATGCTGGGCGGACTCGCCGCCTGCGGCAACGAAGCGACCAGCCACCTGCACGAGGCGGCGAAGATCGGCGCGGTCGGCATGATGGACAAGCTGATCGAGCAGGGCGAGGACATCAACGTCAAGGACGCGTTCCACCGCACGCCCCTGCACTGGGCCGTGGCGCGGGGTCACGTTGAGGCGGTGCGGTACCTCGTCGATCACAAGGCCAACGTCAACGCCCGCGACCGCGAGGGCTTCACGCCGCTCCACCTCGCCACGCAGTTGGGCGAACCGGCGATGGCGCGCCTGCTCATCGAGAACGGAGCGGACCTGGAATTGAAAGAGAACTCGTGGCAGAAAACGCCGCTTCATTTCGTGGCGCAGTTCGGCACCGAAAACCTGGCGAAGCTGTTCGTCGAGAAGGGCGCGAACGTGAACGTGCGCGACGGGCTGGAGCTGACGCCGCTGCATTACGCGTCCTTGAGTGGACAGCAGGGCGTCGTCACCCTGCTGGTCGATCACGGAGCCGACGTTCACGCGCGGGGGCAGGACCCCTTCACCCGCCAGCCGGACACCACGCCGATGCAACTCGCCTTCGACCCGCAGATGCGCCTCCTCCTGAAATCCCTGGGCGCGAAGGAGTGAGCCCCCGCATTGCCCACTTGTACGGGTCCCGTGGATGTTTTATGATGCCTTCCTTTGGTTTTTATTTACGGAACAGGTGAATGGCGACACGGGCGGGGGCTAAAGAAAAAGAACTGCGGCGGGAGATCCTGAAGGCGGTCAAGCGCGTGGTGATCAAGATCGGCAGCGGCGTGATCAGCGATCACGAATCGGGCCGCACCGCGCTCGAACGGGGCTTGAGCGAAAAACGCATCCGCAGTTACGCCCGGCGCATCAAACACATCACCGACCTCGGCGTCGAGGTCATCGTCGTGTCTTCCGGCGCCATCATGGCCGGCCGCCAGCGCCTCAACCTGGTGCGCTCCACCCTCGACATTCCGGAAAAACAGGCCTGTGCCGCCATCGGCCAGAGCCACCTCATGCGCACCTACGAACATTATTTCGACAAGCAGGGCCTGAAAGTGGCGCAGATCCTGCTCGGCCACGACGACCTCGAGCACCGCAAACGCTTCTTGAACGCCAAGCACACCATCGAGGCTCTTTTGGAGCGCGGCGTCATCCCCATCGTCAACGAAAACGATTCGGTGACGGTCGATGAAATCAAGATCGGCGACAACGACACGCTGTCGGCGAACGTCGCCTGCATGGCGGGGGCGCAGTTGCTGATCATTCTGTCGGACGTGGACGGCCTGTTCGACGGGGACCCCGCCCGCGCGCGCAAAAACGCGGCGGACGCGCCGAAGCTGATCTCGCATGTGGACCGCATCACCGCGGACATCGAACAACTCGCGGGCAAAAGCCGGAACCCGCTTTCCGTCGGCGGCATGTACACGAAGGTGCTGGCGGCGAAAAAGACCATGAGCTTCGGCATCCCCACGTTGGTGGTCAACGGGCTGGATGGTAAGATACTGGACAGGATCTTCGCCGGGGCGGCGGTGGGCACGCTGTTCTGGTCGGGAAAGACAAAGATCCGCGACCGCAAGCACTGGATTGCCCACACGCTGAAACCGGCGGGCACGCTGACCGTCGATGCCGGGGCCTGCAAGGCCATCATCGAGCGCGGCAAAAGCCTGCTGCCGGCGGGGGTGGTGAAGGTCGAGGGCGCGTTCGAGTTCGGTGCCTCGGTGCGCATCGTGTCGGACGGCAACGAGATCGCCCGCGGTCTGGTCAATTACAGCGCCGGGGCGCTCGACCGCATCAAGGGCATGAAGACCCCGGCAATCCGCAACCTCGTCGGTACCGATTTCTACGAAGAAGTCGTGCACCGCGACGACCTGGTGGTGCTTTAATCATGGCGAAATGGTGGGAAAAGGAACCGGTCCGCTTCGAATGCCAGCAGGGGTGTTTCAAGTGCTGCATGAAACCCGGCGTGGTGTATTTCGATTCCGACGACGTCCACCGCGCGGCGGACTATGTGGGGCTGAACCCGAGCGAGTTCCGCAAAAAGTACCGCCTGCGCAAGTTCGAGGGCTACTGGGAGATGGAAGTGAAGGAGGGGTCTGCCTGCACCTTCCTCACCATGCAGGGCTGTTCCATCCACCCGGCGAAACCGAAACAGTGCAGTGCCTACCCGTTCTGGAAGGAACACCTCGACTCCAAAAACTACTGGACCCTGGTCGGGGGGTTCTGTCCCGGCATCAACGAAGGCCCGCCCGTTCCCGCTAAAGAGATCAAGCAATACCTGCGGAATTTCCGCCTCTAGCCTGCATTTCCCGCTGTCCCGAAAGCGGTTGACATTGCCCCGGCGCGGACCGATAATAACTTCCCGGTCAAAACTCTGAGACCAACCCCGCACGACCGGCCTTGCCAGCCTGTGCTCGATTCCATTAAACCGACAAAGAAGGGACCATCATGCCTGTTTCCGTAGTGGTGGGTATGCAGTGGGGCGATGAGGGTAAAGGGAAAATCATCGACCTGTTCTCCGAAGAAGCCGACGTCGTCGCCCGTTACCAGGGAGGCCACAACGCCGGCCACACCATCTGCTTTGGCGACCAGAAGTTCATCCTGCACCTCATCCCGTCCGGTATTTTCCACAAGGGCAAGCTGTGTGTCATCGGCAACGGCGTGGTGATCGATCCCAAGGCGCTGGTGGAAGAGATCGGCATGCTCAAAAAGGCGGGGTTCGAGTTCGACGACAAGCTGGTGATCAGCGACCGCGCGAACATCATCCTGCCGTACCACATGGTGTCCGACCAGAACAAGGAGAGCACCTCCGGCGACCGCAAGATCGGCACCACCGGTCGGGGCATCGGTCCGTCCTACGCCGACAAGGTGGCCCGCGCGGGACTGCGCCTGTGCGATTTCCTGGACGAGGCGATCCTGAAAGACACCATGCGCGCCAACTACGAGGAAAAGAAAAAAATCCTCAAGAACCTGTACGGTTGCGACCTGCAGGATTTTGAAAAGCTGTACGACGACCTGCTCGGTTACCGCCAGGTCATCCTCAAATACATCAACGACACACAGAGCATTCTGCGCAAAGAGATCGCGGCGGGTCACAAGGTTCTGTGCGAAGGCGCGCAGGGCACCATGCTGGACGTGGACCATGGCACCTATCCGTTCGTCACCTCGTCCAACGCCACCTCCGGCGGCGCGTGCACGGGGCTCGGCATCCCGCCGAACAAGATCACCCGCGTCATCGGCGTGATCAAGGCGTACACCACGCGCGTCGGCGAAGGCCCGTTCCCGACGGAACTGACCGACGAATTCGGCGAGCAGTTGCGCAAGAACGGCGACGAGTTCGGCTCGACCACCGGGCGGCCTCGTCGCTGCGGCTGGTTCGACGCGGTGGTGGCGAAGTACGCGGTGGAACTGAACGGCATCGACGCGGTGGCTCTGACCAAGATCGACGTGCTCGACACGTTCGACACCGTCAAAGTCTGCACCGGTTACTCGCACAAGGGCAGGGTGCTGGAAAGCATGCCCGCCTGCCCGCGCGTGCTGGAGGAATGCGAGCCGGTGTATACTGAGTTTCCGGGCTGGAAGCAGAAAACCTCCGGCGTGCGTTGCTTCAGTGATCTGCCGGACAACGCCAAGCGTTACATCGACGGCCTGCAGAAACTGCTGGACGTGGAAATGCTGATGATCTCCACCGGGCCGCACCGCGACCACACCATTTCGCAGGGCGCACTGTTTTAATTCTTCGCATCGAGGTGGGCGATGAAGATTGAAGTTGCCGACAACGTTGCCGAATTCCTGAACGAGCGGGGCCGGTCCGACCTGACCATTGAGGTCGAAGACCTGGAAACGCCGTGTTGCGTCGGCAGGCTTCCTGAGATGCGGGTCCGGCACCAGCCGCCGCTCGATCCCACCGGTTACCGTCATTTCGAGGCGGGCGGCATCACCCTCCATTTATCAAAGCTTCTGCACACCGGCGACACCGTGCGGGTGTACGTTTCCGGCATTGGCCCCTTCAATAAGATCGAAGTCTCTGGCATCCACCTCATTTTGTAATTTATAATAAAGCTCAATTATGAATGTCGTTTTCCCCGGTCGATAACCCGGGGTTTGTAAAGGCGTTATGCTGACCTGGACCATACTCATTGGCGCGTGCCTGTTTTTCTATTTCGCCGGTTACCGGTATTACGCCGGGCGGCTGGACCGGGACGTGGTGCGCCCGGATGCGGGATCGCACACCCCTGCGGTGACGGAGAACGACGGCGTCGATTACGTGCCCAGCAAACCGATGGTGCTGTTCGGCCACAATTTCGCCTCCATCGCCGGGGCGGGGCCGGTGATCGGGCCCATCATCGCCATGCACCATTTCGGCTGGGCGCTGACCCTGGTGTGGGTGCTGGTCGGCAACGTGTTCATCGGTGCGGTGCACGACTACCTGACGCTGATGATGTCGGTGAGAAACCGTGGCCGCTCGGTGGCGGACATCGCTGAATCCACCATGGGCTCGCGCGCCAAATCGGTGTTCGCGCTGTTTCTCGTGCTGGCGATGTTGCTGGTTATCGCCGTGTTCGGCGTGGTGGCGGCGAAGACCTTGATCGCGCAACCGGAGATGGTCATTCCCACCTTCGCCATCATCCCCATCAGCATGATCCTGGGCTGGTTCATCTATAAAAAAGGCGGCAACCTGACCGCCGCGTCGATTGTGGCCGTGCTGGCACTCGTCGCAAGCATTTATGCCGGATTCAAACTGCCCCTGCCGCTAGAAGGCGACGTGCTCGGTCTGTCGCCCCTGATGTTCTGGTTCGTCCTGCTCATGATCTACGCCGCCGTGGCGTCGGTGCTCCCCGTCCACGTTCTCCTGCAACCGCGCGATTACCTCTCGACGTACGTGCTGTTCGGCAGCATGTCGCTCGGCATCCTGGCGTTGCTGTGGGTGGCGCCCGGACTCAACACGCCTGCGTACATGGGCGGGTTTTCGCAGGAGCAGGGGCCGGTATGGCCGATGCTGTTCGTGCTGGTGGCGTGCGGTGCGGTGTCCGGATTCCACTCCCTCGTCGCCGGAGGCACGGTGTCGAAACAACTGGCGAGTGAATCACAGGGCCGCCTCATCAGTTACGGCGGCATGCTGACGGAAGGCGTGGTCGCCGTGGTCACGGTGTTGCTGGTCGGCGGCGGGTTGTACTGGGTGGCGCCTGCGGGCGGCGGCGTCGATATGGCCGAGCTCGGTTTCCGTGAAACATTGAAGGCCGGGGGCTGGATCCACGCCTTCGGCCACGGTTACGGCAACGTGGTCCACCAGATGCTGCCGTTTCTCAGCTTCACGCTGGCGTCGATGATCGCCGTGCTGGCGCTCAACACCTTTGTCATGACGACTTTGGACACGGCGGTGCGCATCACGCGTTTCATCGTGCAGGAGTCGCTGGGCCAGCGCGTGCCGGTATTCCTCAACAAATACGTCACCACGGCGGGCGTCATCGCCATCGCGTTTGTGATCGGCGCGAGCGACGGCTGGCAGAAAATCTGGCCCATCTTCGGCGCGACCAACCAGTTGATCGCCGCCGTCGCGCTGTTCGTCATCGCGACCTACCTCATCGGCGTCAAGCGGCCGACCGCTTATGCGCTGTATCCGGCGGTGTTCATGGTGATCACGACCATTGGCGCGTTGTCGTGGCAGGCCTACCGGTTTTTCACCGCGCCGGAGCCGCACCTGTTTCTGGGGACGGCGGCGCTGGTGCTCATCGGGCTCGCCCTGTTTGTCGGGCATGAGGGATTGCAGGCCTTGAAAGGCCGCAAAATCAGCACCGAACCCGCCCCCAGCGAGGCGTGAGGAGGGCCGGATCCGGGTTTCCCCGGGGCTGCCTGCGGTGTGCGGTTGATTTTTCCCCGGCCGGGGTTGTATGATGGGCGGAATGGACCGATCCAGTTGAAAGGGGTAGCGTTATGAAGTTGAGCGAGGTCATAGCAAGACAGACGGAGAAGAAAACCGGAGGCCAGACTCCCGGAGACCGCCCAAGGACCCCCGTGAACAACCGGGCGCTCAAAGTGATCCGCACCCGCGAAACCCCGAATCCCAACGCCCTTCAGTTTGTGTTGAACGCACAGATTCTTGAGACCGGCAACAAATCGTATTCCTCGCCCGAAGACTGCGGCGACGACAAGCTGGGTCAGGCCCTGTTCAAGAATTCGGCGGTGAAGAACGTGTACATCATGAAAAACTTCGTCACCGTCACCAAGCAGGACACGGCCGGGTGGAATCCGCTGAAGACCCAGGTCTGGAACACCATCGACGAGCTGGTGGACGTGTACCCCAGCGAGGAAGCAGGCAAGACCGTGCACGTGGACGTGTCCGATTTCAACAGCCTGCCGCACGAAAAGAAGCTGGAAGCCATTGAGATGGTGCTGAACCGCTCCATCCGCAGTCAGCTGGCGCAGGATGGCGGCGGCGTGGACCTGCAGGGCCTGGAGGGCAAGGAGGTGCTCATCCACTACCAGGGTGCCTGCGAGAACTGTCCGTCATCGATGACCGGCACCCTCCAGCACATCGAAAAACTCATCAAACAGCAGTTGGACCGCGAACTCGTGGTCAAATCTGTCTGACCTCCTGGGAGGGGTCGGGGAAAAACGGGCCTCCCGGACGGGAGGCTTTTTTATTTCCCGGTGAATGCGCCACCGGTGAGAAGGTCCCCCAGAGCTTCAAAGATGCGCTTGGGCTTGGCGAGAATCGATTTGGCGGCTTCCATGTCCACGTGGGGATCGTTGAAGGGCCCTTCCAGCTTGAAGTAGGTTTCCACCAGTCCTTCGTCGGTTTTGCTACCCGCCACGAACCGACCCAGAAGGGGCACCCCCTGTAAGACTTTGTCCAGGTCCCCCATCGGCAGGGCCTTGCCGTGCATGTCGAATTTCTCTGTGTTGAGATCGGCCGTGCCTTCCAGGTACACCTTCAGGTACTGGCCTTCCAGTCCCATCAGGGGAGTGTGCACGACGCCTTTTTTGATTTCAAACGTTCCGCCCATGCGGTCGAACAGCAGTCCCTTGTCACTCAGCTTTTGCAGGGCGGTGGGATTGAGGATGGTGAGGATGGCTTTCACCGCACCCAGTTCCTTGAGGCTTCCTTCCGTGACCAGCAGTTTGAGGTCGCCGTTCATGCCCCTGGTTGCCGGACCTTTTTTGGGGACATGCCCCTTCAGGTTCCCGGTGAACTTGACGATGCCTTTGAGGTGTTTCTTTTCGTAATCCTCAATGGAAAGGCCCTTGCCGCCGAAAGAAAAATCGTATTTGTCCTTCGCCGTGTTGTAGACCCCCTTGATGCCCATGGTGCCGTTGCGTGGCACGAACGCAGACTGGCTGAGAACGATCCTGTTTTTCGGCAGGGTCACTTCGCCGGTGATACGCTTGAATGGATACCCCTTCGCGTTCACCCGGGTCAATTTGAACCCGATGGACACCGGCACCTTGGGCGGCCTGGAGTTCACCCGAAACACTGCATCCTGAATCGAAAAGTTGTGTTTATTCGGAGAAAGCACCATTTTCTCTCCCTGAAGGGTGCCGTTGAGCCGGATGCGGTCGATTTCAACCGGGCCCCGTGCTTTGACGTTGCCCGACAATACCGTTTTGACCAGACCCCACTCCGAGGGCCACTTCACCTGCGAAAGATCGAGTTTGTCGAATTTGAAATCGGAGTCGAGCCGGGTTACCGATTTCTTGCTATCCGGTTTGGGGAGAATGATCTTTCCATTCTGGGTCAGTTCCCCGTTCAACACCGACGCTTTGATTTTGCTCTTGATGTTGCGGCCGTTCATGGTCGCGTCGGCGTCCAGCCGCGAAACGGGAAGGACCATATTGTCGAGGGCCTGGATTTTGATGAGCACGTCATCGGCAACCAGACTGGTCTCGTAGGCCAGTTTGTCCGGATCGTTCACCGGGCCCTTCGCCGTCAGTTTGCCGGTAAGCACGCCTTTGCTTATGCCTGCCGATTTGGGAATCGGCAGTCGTACCACATCCACGCGGTTCACTGTGACGGTGGAGTCGAGAATCATGCTTTCGTTCTCTTTCGCGGGAAAGGTGAGGTCCCCATCATACTGGACTTCTCCGCCGAAGGCCGTGGCCTTGAGCGTGTTGTGGAGTTTGCGGTTTTTCATCTGTGCATCCGCCTGCCAGCGACCAACGGGGATTTGCAGGTCAGCGGGTGTGAGCAGCAACTCGTCCCCGGATAGCGAAGCGTTGAGGATCAACTCATCGAGGACGGCGGGTCCGCGCAACTCGAATGACCCGGTCACCAAACCATTCGCCCATTGGGAGACCTCTGGGATGCCCAGCTGATTGAGTTCCAGCTGGTTCACCTTTGTGGTCGTGTTCAATTCCGGATCCGGGTTGTTTTCCAGAAACCGCAGGTCACCGGAATGCTCGATTCGGCCCGCACCCATGTCCAGGTCGAGGTGATGGTTCAGGTTGCCCTTTCGCCAGATAACGTGGCTGTCCATGTGATCGAACAGGTAAATCCGATCTGCAGCGGTGACGGAAACATTGTTTCCCATGATGTGCGCCTGAACTACTGCCTGCTTCGTGAATTTATCTCCATCTTCCAAAGCATCCAAAGGCACCTGCATTTCCGCCTGAAGTAACTCGAAATTCCCCTGGGGCTGGTATTCTTCCAGAACTTTCGAGGGATCGACGGGAATGAAAAAATGGATGGCTTGAAGGTCCTTGAGGTGGAACCGGTTCAACTCCATATGAACATCCAGAGAGGCGTTTGGGGTCAGCACTTCATGCACCACCAGGTCGCCGAAGAGGTGAAGTTGGTCCATATAAACATCCAGGTCGGTCAGGGCCAGGTCCAGCTTTTGGTTGCTGGGTCGGGAAATCTGGATGAACCCGGACAACCGCATCATTTGCTGATCCACGGGTTTTCCGCCCCTGCGTTTGATCCAGTAAATGCGACCCTGTTCGACGTCGATGTTATCGATCGCCAGATGAAAATTGCGAAAGGTGTCGCGGATGGAATTGACCACGGTCTTATCGTCTTTACTTCCAGCCACCGGCTCTTCAGGCTTTTCTTCCTCTTCGTCCTGATTGAGGTAGATGGTGACCACGGGCTGAATGAGGTCGATGGTCTTCACCTCAACTTTTCCTGCAAGCAGGGGCATCAGGTAAACATGAACGAAAAGGGTTTTGGCGGAAACGAATTTATCTTTTCCATCCATGGACTCAACGCTCACGCCGTCGGCTTTCAGGCCGAATCCGTCGTGAAAATCGTAGGCAAGCCCTTCGATTTTCACCTTCATACCGGTGGCTTCGGTGAGAGTCTGGGTGAGAGACCCTTTCAGGGATTTTACATCCACGAAATATGCGAGTCCGGCGAGAACCAGAACCCCCAGGAAGACCATCGCCGCAAAACCCCACATGACCCGTTTGACCAGTCGGACCATTCTCCTTCCCCGGGGCGATTTTTTTTGGGGCTTGTTTGACGGCGGCGTTTTTCCGGGAGAGGGAGGGGTGGTTTTTGAAGCGTTTCCGGAACCGGCCGGAGAGCTGCCTTTGGCCCCTTTTTTTGGGGGATTGTATTTCTTGGGGGTATTGGCCATACCTTTAATTATAAAGGTTTATTAGCCAGAGAGAAAACGGATTTCAGGGTTGCGGGAGGGCCGGGTGTCAGGCTTTTTCGCGGCACTTACCGGATTCGGGAAAGAAACCCAAACAAAAAAACGGCCGGATTCCCAATGAACCCGGCCGCTTCTTTATTTCTGCTTTTTGGGGTGCTTAGAATGTCCAACTTCCGTGGTTGGCCACGATCATGCACATCAGCATGGGGATGGACAGGATGGCATTGGTGCGGCTTGCCACAAAAGCGGTCTTTTTCGCCTTGGCCAGCGCATCGCCTTCCAGTTCGCCCGCGATGATCTTTTTCTGATTGGGCCAGATGAATGCCCAGACGTTGATCATCATGATGATACCCAAAACCATACCGATGTGAATCGTCATGCTGGGAATGCCTTCCACCTGGCCACGGCCGACGCCGTAGTAAATGATTCCCGACACGACGGTCAACCAAGCCATATGGCGAAACCACCAGAGGGCTTTCGGCAGGACGACCTGGGTATAAGGTTTGGCAGCTCCCTGTTCCGTCAATTGGGGCATGCTGGAAACCTGAATGATATTGAAAAACCAAAGCAGGCCAATCCAGAAAATCCCGAACACGACGTGAAAAAATTCAGCTACCCACATAAAATGTGCCTCCTTTATATATGCCTTGAAATTGCTGGTTTATGAAATTCGGATTTTTGAGAATCAAGCTCTGGGCCGAATGAGGACGGACAGACATTTTAGAAGTAAGATGGAAAATCGGGGTTAGGGATTCATCAATTTTGGAAAATTTTGGGAAAAATGGGCCGATTTAAATGCGCCCGAACGGATTTTCCTGCTTCCAGCCACAGGACGGAGTGGCGGGTCAGCGTTCAAGGAGAAAGACCAACAGAATCCCCAGGGCCAGCAGGTTGAAAATGAGGAGGGACCATGCCCAGCTTCGTGGCACCATCGGGGGCGAGGTGGGAACCTCCGGATCCGGGGCAGGGGAATTTCCGATGGCGGTGCCGGTGCGGGCCAACGCGTCCTGCAGGCTCCGGTTTTCCGCAGTCAGTTGTTCCACCTTCTTTTGCAATGAGTCCACCTGGTCTCGCAACTGCAGGCGCTCCACTTTAAGCGCTTTCGACCGGGCTATTTCCCGTTCCAGGGCTTCTTCCGGTCCCCGGGTGATGCCTTCGCTTTCGGGCGGGTCGTCCCAGTCTTCGGTCATGGTGCTGGAGGCTTTCTCCCATCGGATGATGTGGCGTCCGACAGGTGATTTCAGGCTGTATTGCTGGCAGCGTGAAAGCGGCCGCTTGCTTCCATCAGCCGTTGCATGTGGCCCGGCGATAATACGAGGTCGCCCGCCTGGGCGAACTCCCGGATCTGCGTGGATTTTTTGGAACCGACCACCGCCGTTATCACGTTGTCCTGTGCCAGCACCCAGGTGAGGCTGACGTTCACCGGGGCGGTGTCCAGCTCCTGGGCGACGGCTTCCACTTCTTCCCGAACGGGTTTGGAATTCGAAAAATAAGGCTCCTGATACAGATAATATTCCCGACGTGTGGGTGCCTTGCGCGCGGCAGCGTCGATGCGTCCCGCCAGGAGTCCCCGTGCGGTGGGGGAATAAATCATGTAGCCGATCTTGTTCTGCTTGCATGCGTCCAGCGTCCGGCCCTCGTATTCGCGTTGCAACAAATTGTAGGGAATCTGGTTGATGGTAAACGTGCCGGCGCGGTCGCCAAGAAGTTGCAGGTCGGTAGAATCAAAATTGGACAGCCCCACCGTGCGGGCTTTGCCGCTGTCTTTGAGTGCCTGCATGATTTCGCACAGCTTGCGCGATTTCTCAGGCGAGTTGAAGAAAGTACCCGGCCAGTGGACGAGGTACACATCGACATAATCCCTGTCGAGCGCCTTCAGGGTCCCGTTCAGGCGTTCTTCATACGCGTCGCGGGTGAGGTCCGCATCCGGCCAGATTTTGGAAATGATGAGAACGTCGTTCTTTTTGCTGCCGAGGGCCTTGCCGAGACGCCGTTCGGATTCCCCATCACCATAGCCTTCGGCGGTGTCGAAGGCGGTGATGCCCCCGTCCAGCGCGGCCTTCACGGAGGCGTCCGCTTCCTCCGGCGTGGCGTAGTCGCCCCAGCCGCCGCTGGGGGCGATCTGCCAGCATCCGAATGTGATCACGCTCCAAGGTATGTCCAGGCCCTTTACGGAGACGGTTCGCATGTTACCTCACGATCATGGTGAAACTGCGGTAGCGGTAATGGGGACCTTCCGTCTTGATGGTGGCGGCGAAGGGTTCGCCTTCCTTTTCCACTTTCTCGATGTGTTTCTTGAAGCGGTACAGGCGGTATCCACCGATCAGAGCCGCGGCGCCGACAATCAGGATCAACGTTGCGAACAGGAATCCCAAAAGCGCCGGATACAGGAAGATCAGTACGGCAAGCGTAATCAATGCGACACCAAAAATCAACACCGACCACTGTAATGAATTGTAGCCTTCAGTGAACAAATCCTTGGGATGATGGGTACGTTGGAACATAGGGCCTCCTTTTTAAAAGGCTCCATTGCCTTTCATACCACATACATAAAATCGCGACGGGGCCGGGTCAAGACCCGTGTGTGCCGGTTGGGGCGAATTTTGGAATTCAGGCGGGCTTTTCCAGCAGGCGGCGGATCCGGTTGAAATCCCGTTTCTGCCGGGAAAGGGGCCGACGCCAGTTGACCACGCGCGGGCTGGGATGATACAGGGCCAGCAGCGTGAATGCCGCCAGATTCTGCGGTTTGGCGAGCACCTCGGCCAGCTTGAACCGTGTGCCTTTGAGGCGGTTAATGGCATCGAGGCCCACCGTGCCCAGAGTCACCACCACGCGCGGCTGGATGATTTCCAGCGTTTCCTCCAGGAATCCGGCGCAGGTGTCGATTTCTTTGGTTGTGGGGCGACGGTTGTTGCCGTTTTCCAGAGGATTGCACAGGACGGCGTTGGTGACGAACACGTCGTTGCGGGTGAGGCCGATATGGGACAGCAGAATCTCGAAGTTTTTCCCTGACTGGTCACCGGAAAAAGGAACGCCGGTGCGGGCGGCGCCGAATCGGCCGGGGGCTTCGGCAACAAACACCACCTCGGCGTTGAGACTGCCGTTGCGGTCGCTCAAAATGGCCTGCTCGGATGCCAGCCGGGGACACTGTATGCATTCGGCGGCACGTGTGGAAAGCGAAAGAAAGTGGCGGCGTTTGGCGGATGCACTCATGGTGCGGTTCCCTCTCAGGAATTTTCCGTCTTGTCGCGGCGGGCGGGGTCGTTGGTCAATTCGTCTTCCGTCTCGTCCTCCTCGTCATCGTCGCTGGAGCGGCAGATGACAAGGAAACCGACGAGCAACAGCACGCTGGCCAGAATGGTGAACAGAATGTCCATGACGCCTCACGCAAATCAGAACGGCTTGACGGTGGCGAAATAGATCATGCCGCCGCCAATGAGGAAAATCGCAATATGCACCATCATAGCGTATTTCTTCGGCAACGTGTCTTTATTGATTTGAACGCCGTTCTGGAACCCCAGCGCGATGAGCACCAGCAAAAGCCCCAGCTTGGGATAAATCCACTTCGATTCGTTGAACACGCCGGTGGTGACGGCAAGGTAAATGCCGGACAGGATGGTGACACCGAGGATCGGGTAGTAGATGAATTTGTGGATGCGCTTCTGGGTTTTGCGCAGGCCGTCGCGTTCCTCCGCAGACTTGAGTCTCAGGCGGAACACCACAGTGAGCGATTGCAGAAACAATGTGCCCACAACCAGGCACATGGAAACCATATGAAGCGTCAGAAAGAAATTTTTCATGGACTCGAAACCGCTCCGTGTGACTTGATCAGGGACTGTTCTCAACCGCCGGTTTATCCGGGCCGGCTCTCCAGTATACGAGGCTGGAGACCATGAGTGCCATGCCGACGCCGCAATAGATTGCCGCCACCACCACATATCCCCCCAGGTGTTCGTTCAACGCGCGGAGCATGAAGCCGAGGCCCATCATGGCCGCAATAAAGATATAAAACGGTTTTGCGTAGACATGATGGAACTTGAGCGGAGGTGTGAGGTTGTCAATACGGTTTTTGTTGCGCCGCGCGGTTTTAGTGAGCACAAATTTGCCTTTCACCGCGCCGATCAAAAGCCCTGCGGCCAGCGAGATGAACACCGCATTCTGGGACGAACCCTGGGTTTCGATGGCAAGGAAGTACATGCCGATGCCGCGTACCAGCAAAAACAGGCCCACCAGGCCCCAGATGCTGCCCGCAAGCGTGTACAGTTGGTTTTTAGTCATGATGTCATGGCTTTCCAGCCGCCCGAGTCTCAAAACCAGATGCCGGGCCGGGTAAAGGGTTTGTGCCTCCGTTCAGGGATTGGGCTTGCGGTCGCTGAACGGTTTGCCACGGACAGGCCGGGTCGCCATCCGTCCGCTTTTGCTTTTATAGAGCAGGCGGGTCTCGCCGTTTCTCAGGTCCACCAGGTACCCGTCCTGCCCGATCCCCTCCGTGGTCCACATGTAGGGCAGGGGGCCGGCGGGAAACACAGGGTTCAGGTGAATCTCGTGTTCGTACTTGTCGCGGTTCACAGGATCGGGTTCAATGAGCGACTTGCACTCCTCGACTTCCGGAAGCCGCCATTCGTCGAAACCTGCAAATTTGTTGGTCGTCAGCTTTTTGCAGTATTCCAGCGCTTCATCCCAGGTCAGCCATTTTTGTTCGGCCTGCCAGGAGTCTTCCTTTGTCCACAGCAGGTCGTGAAGGGTGTCCTTGATGGTGCCGTCGCCGTTATCGATAAATCGTTCTTTGTCGCTCATGGTTTCAGTGTGAAAGTGCGGTTTCGTTTCCGAGGGGATCCAGGGAAATCCGATTCAGCCGGTCGTTGAGGGCATCCAGATCGAAACGTGGCGGGTTTTTCAACTGCGCCCGTTTTTTAATATCTCCAAAGGCCCATTTCAGAAGAAGGTCCGAGTAACACAGCCAACGCGTCCGCCGCAGAATGCGGCGTACCGTGGACCGCGAGATTTTAACCGGATCGTCGGAGTTGAGCAACGACTGGTTGTTGTGGAGAACAGCGACGGTCTCCATCGCCATCCATAACGGCCAGATGCAGAACAGCCGGATACGCGTCTGGTTTCGGGGAATGGCCAGAGTGAATCGCAGGGCATCCTCCAGGTGGCCCAGGGTTTTGTGTAG
This sequence comes from Nitrospina sp. 32_T5, assembly GCF_052156635.1. Taxonomy (NCBI): domain Bacteria; kingdom Pseudomonadati; phylum Nitrospinota; class Nitrospinia; order Nitrospinales; family Nitrospinaceae; genus Nitrospina; species Nitrospina sp. 32_T5. Next base: position 148,139 of record NZ_JBQKUO010000002.1, read on the forward strand.
AAGGCGTTCCATTACTTCGAGATTCTGATTGATGGACGTGCCGGCGTTGAACTCCTCCACCGTCAGCCCCTGCCCGGTGATATAAGAACGCGGGATGTACGACCAGCCGCGGCCACGATCCACAATGATGTCCTTTGAGATATTCGTCATCTGCAAACCCAGTCCAAAGGAAACCGCGGTACGCTGCATGGTCTCCCTGGATTTTGGCGACAGGTTCGGGATCTCCTGGAAGAACAGGTTGCACAGCATTTCGCCCACCAATCCGGCGACAAAGTAGCAGTATTCTTCCAGCTCGTGTTCGTCTTCAAGCAGGGTGATTTCGTTGAACGAGAATTTCTGCTGGAAGTAGGCCATGCCCCGTGCCATGCGCGAGACCGAGGGTACGATCTGTTCCTGATGGTTCACGGGTAGAGAGTCGAACACGTTGAACACGCGCGGCGTATTGAGCAGCAGGTCGAGATCGTTTTCCGAGCCGTCCACGGCGCGGCAATCCTCCACCCAGCCATCCAAATTCCGGGCACGGTGGTCCGGGTCCTCAATGATTTGCGAGAACTCCTGCAGGAGGCGGATTTTGATCTTGGGATCGAGCTCCGCTGCGTCTTCCACGGTATCGACGATGCGGCAGAACAGGTAGGCGGTCAGGATACTGCGGTGCAGGTCATCCTTGAGAACGGTGATATTGAGAGCGAAGGTGCGGCTGACCTTCGGCAACATCTGTTTGCAATATTCCCAATCCTGCATTGTGTATCCAAAGTACGGGACCCGTCATGTGGGGTGACCCTCCGGAATGAAGTCAAAAGGCCTAATGTGTGGCCTGTGACATTTCTTCCATTTCCTGCGCGATTTTCAAAATGGCAGTGTGGACTTCGTTGATCACGTATTCCGGGGTGCTGGTTCCGGCGGTGATGCCCACGTGTTTTTTATTGGTGAACCAGCTTCGGTCCAACTGGGTGGCGGCTTCAATGTGATGCGCTTCCACATCTTTCTCGTCGCACACCTGAACCAGCTTTTTGGTGTTGGAGGAATTGTAACCGCCGATGACGATCATCAGGTCCACCTGGTCGGCCAGGTCGCGCACCGCAATCTGCCGGTCGCGGGTCGGCTGGCAGATGGTGTTGACGAAGGCGACGTCTTCCACGCAGTCCATCTCGCGGATTTTACGCACCAGATTTTCCACCTTTTCCATCTGCTGGGTGGTCTGGCTGACGATGCCGAACCGTTTGGTGGGCGCGGCACGCAGTTTCTCGAGATCTTCTTCGTTGTTGATGACAATGTAGTCGTCCAAATCGCCGACGATGCCCTTCACTTCCACGTGCTCTTCCTGCCCGATGACGACGGGGAAGTAGTTCTGCTCGACCATGCTCTTGACGGTTTTGTGCACGCGCATGACGAGGGGGCAACTGGCGTCGTAAACGATGTGCCCGGCTTCCACCAGCGCCTCTTTCATTTTTTCGGCGGCGCCGTGGGCGGTGATCATGACTTTTTTGGTTTTGATTTTATCGAGATCATCGATGCCGTTGACCAGATCGACACCGTTGCGTTTCAACGATTCATTCACCTGACGGTTGTGGACCAGCTGACCCACGATGGTGAGGTCGGATTTGAACTGAGGTTCCATCGCCAGATTGATGGCGTCCTTGACGCCGAAACAGGTGCCGAGCGCACTTGCGAGGGATACTTTCATCGTCCGTCCTTATTCTGGAAATGTGGAGTGAATACCCGGAAGTGGGTTTTTCGTTAACGGTTTAAGTTCAAAATCATAACAGAATGCAGGCAGTATGGGAATAAAAAACCGTTTTTCCCATAACTGCGGAATCACTTGAAAATGAGGTTTTTGACCAGCTGCCAGGTGGTCTGGCGGCCGATTTCAGCGATGCTTTCGGTCAATGGGATGTTTTTGGGGCAGACTTCCACACAGACCTGCGCGTTGCCGCAATCGGCGATGCCGCCCTGGCCCATCACCGCTTCCAGACGCTCCTCCTTTTCCATTGCGCCGGTGGGGTGCATGTTGAACAGCCGAACCTGGCTGAAGGTGGAGGCACCCAGAAAGTCGTTGTCCAGCGCGAACTGCGGACAGGCCTCCAGGCAGCAACCGCAGGTCATGCACTCGGAGAGCGCGTAGGCGGCGTTGCGCCGTTTTTCGGAAATTATCGGGCCTTCACCGATGTCGTGGCTGCCGTCGATGGTGATCCAGGCGTGGACTTTTTTCAGGTTCTCGAACATGCGGGTGCGGTCCACCGCGAGGTCCCGCACTACCGGGAACTTTTTCATCGGTTCCAGCACGATGGGTTTTTCCAACTGGTGCACCAGTGCCGTGCAGGACTGGCGGACGCGGCCGTTGATGTTCATGGTGCAGGAGCCGCACACTTCCTCCAGGCAGTTGCACTCCCAGACCACAGGCGTCACGGTTTGACCGTCGGCGGTGACCGGGTTTTTCTGGATGTCCATCAGACAGGAAATCACGTTGGCGTTTTCCCGGTCAGGCACCTCAAATTCCTGCCAGTACGGTTTGGAATCCGGGGTGTCCTGCCGCTTGATTTTCAGTCGAACTTTTTTCTGGTCGCTCATGTCCTGCCGCCTCACTCGTATTTGCGCGGACGCGGGGTGATCTGCGATGTGTCCACGTCCTCGTAATGGATTGCGGGCTCCCCGTCCTTGTATTCCGCGATGGTGGTTTTCAGCCATTCCCGGTTGTTCGCCTCGAAACGTTTCATGTATTCCAGGTGTCCGGATCGGAACTCGCTTTCGTCCACCTCCCCGTACTGGCTTTTTTCCAGGTAATCGACGTATTCGTGCGGATCGAAATTGTCCGGCTGTGTCAGGTCGAATTCCGGCTTGTAATGGGCGCCGCGGAATTCGTTGCGCCTGAGCGCGCCGATGGTGATGATCTTCGCCAGGTGGATCATGCAGTGCAACTGGTTGATGAAGCTCGGCGCCGGGTTGGACCAGTGGGTGGTGTCCAGGCACTTCACGTCGCGGAACCGTGTCTGGATGTCGTGGATCAGGGTCAATGCCTTTTCCAGCTTCGGGTTCTCCCGTACGATCAAAACATTTTTCATCAGGATGTCGCCCAGTTCTTTTTGCAGGACATGCGGGTTTTCCTTGCCGTTCATGCGTTTGATGTCTTCGAATCGCGATTCCCATTGTTTGCGCGCGTCTTCGAATACCTGCGACGACACATCCTCGTGGTGCATGTCGAGGTTTTTGCTGTACTGGATCATGCCCGGACCCATCATGAGCCCCGTGTAGATACAGCTCAATAAAGAGTTCGCACCCAGCCGGTTGGCACCGTGGAACTGGTAATCCGCTTCGCCTGCGGCATACAGGCCGCGGATGTTGGTCATCTGGTTGCGCGGTGACCGGTGGTCGATGAGCCCGTGTGCCTCGCTTTCGTAATCCGTCCAGATGCCGCCCATTGAGTAATGCACGGCAGGAAAAATTTTCATCGGCACCTTGTGCGGGTCGTCGCCGGTGAACTTTTCGTAGATTTCAAGAATGCCGCCCAGGCGCTCGTTGAGGTAGTCCTCGGTATGATGGGTGAGGTCCAGATACACCATCTGCTCGCCGCCGACGCCCAGCCCCTGGTTGATGCAGACGTCGTAGATCTCGCGCGACGCCACATCGCGCGGCACCAGGTTGCCGAACAGGGGATGGTTTTCCTCGAGGAAGTAGTACCGTTCCGCCTCCGGGATGTCGAGCGGGTTGCGGTCGTCACCCGCCTTGCGCGGCACCCAGATGCGACCGCCCTCGCCACGCGCCGACTCGCTCATCAGCCGCAGCTTGTCCTGCCCCGGGATGGCGGTGGGGTGGATCTGGATGAATTCGCCGTTGGCGTAGCGCGCTCCCTGCAGGTAGGCGGACATCGCCGCCGCGCCGTTGCACACGGTGGAGCCGGTGGCCTTGCCGTACACCTGTGTCGGCCCGCCGGTGGCCAGCACGACGCCGTCGCCTGCCAGGGTGAAGATCTCGCCCGTGTGCAGGTCGTGGATCACCGCACCGCGGCAGGTGCCGGTCTCATCGATCACCGCTCCCAGGTATTCGTGCCATTCGAGTTTGGTCACCTGCCCGTCGGACTCGTACCGTCGTACCTGCTCGTCCAGGGCGTACAGGAGTTGCTGTCCCGTGGTGGAGCCGGAAAACGCGGTGCGGTTGTACAGCGTGCCGCCGAAGCGGCGGAAATCCAGGTGGCCTTCCGGCGTGCGGTTGAAGGTGACGCCCATGCGGTCCATCAGGTGAATGATGGCCGGGGCCTGGAAACACATGTCGCGCACCAGCGGCTGGTGGGCAAGGAAATCGCCGCCTTTGACCGTGTCGTAGAAATGGATGTCCGGCGAATCGCCTTCTCCCTTGGAATTGATGGCGGCGTTGATGCCGCCCTGCGCACACACCGAGTGGGACCGCTTGACCGGCTGGTAGGAAACCAGCAATACCTGGGCGTTGTTCTCGCACAGCTTCATGGTGAGAGACAGGCCCGCAAGGCCCCCGCCAATGACGATGAATTTGGGTTGACGCTTGGGCATCACAGGCCTCCCACTTTGGTGGGCTCCACCGGAACCGGGTTCAGTGAAAACTCAACCACGGTGGCGAGGCCCAGTACCGTCAGCCCCAGTCCGATCAGGATAAACGCGATTCCCGCGTTTCTCTGCGCCCTGGGTCCGACGATGATGCCCCACGAAATGCAGAATCCCCACAACCCGTTGCCGAAATGAAACGTCGCCGCGACGATGCCGATGAGGTAAATGATGCGCCCCGTCCAGGTCTGGAATTCGTCGTTCATCACGCCGATCAGAAACGGGGCCGCCTGGAACTCGTGGTGTCCGTACCAAAGCTTCGGCACGACAGTGGTGCTCATGTGGTAAACCAGGAAAACAAACACAATGGCACCGGTCAGCCGTTGCATCGTGTACATCCAGTTGCGCGGGTAACGGTATCGAATGAAGTTGTACTTCGCAATGGAGGTCAGGTAGAAACCCATCACCGAATGAAACAGGATGGGAATGTACAGCACGAAGATTTCGATCCAGATCAGAAACGGCAGGTTATTGATGACGTCGATGCTGAGCTGGTAGGGGAACACGCCGACGGTGCGCAGGCTGTTGACCGCGAGATGGAAGACCAGAAAGATGCCGATGGGGATGAGACCGGTCAGGGAGTGGATTTTTAGAAGAAGAAAATGCGCCTGGTCTCGCTGGATCGCGCCCATGGTCTCGTCCACGTGAAGAAGATTGGAACCGCCGCGCTCTTACTTGGATTGCCGACCCAAGGGACGCACCGGGCGGATGACAGGGTGCGCTCCTTCCGGCAAACGGACCCGTAAAACGGGTCTGTATTTTTCATTTTACGCGATTGAGCTGTGCAGGGGAACGATTTAATTACGCCGCTTTCGACGCATCATAAACAGGCTGGGGAAAACAGGGTGGGTTCAGAAATCGTATTCGAGGAGCGGCCGGTGTTTGTAATCGGGGTCAACCGGTTTGTCGTTGCGGGTGATCATGAGCTTCTTCGGCTCTTCGACGAAAAGATCGACGAATCCGCACTTGCCGCACACGCGGGGCTGAAGCGGCACTTTCTTCTCGATGCCGTGGTCCTTGCGCACGACCATGATGAGTTCCAGGTCCCGGCTCGTACGAAGACCGATGTCTCCCTTCAGGATACTCTCCTCACCACATTTGGAACATGCGTTGGGATCACTCATGCCGGGCCCCTCCTGTGAAAGGTCGATGGATGAGGGGAGGAAAACCTCCCCCTGCCATCAGGTCAGCCGCCATTATAGCACAAGGGTGAATGGGCGTTAAGGGATTCCCACTCAAGGCGTTTTTGCATTACGGACGTTGTACGTACAGCGGAGCTGATTCCACGAACACGCGGGCGATCGGCACTTCCTTGCCTTCACGGTTGATGAGTGTGTTGAGTTCCTTGCTGGCATGGAACACCGGTTTCTTGCGTGCCGGAATTTCGATGGGCTCGCCGGTCACCGGTTTTTTGCCGATGCGGGCCGGGTATTCGCGCACCCGGAAGGAACCGAATCCCTGGATCACCACGCGTCCTTCTTTCTCCAGGTTGGACATGATGCCTTCCACAAACGTGAGCAGAATGCGGTCGGCTTCCTGCTTGGAAATGTCCAGTTTTTGAGCTAACTTGTTGGCCAGATCGGATCGAATCATTGCTACCCCCCATTGGTAAAAAGTTGGTTTCGCACTATGACTTCAAGAACCGTGCCAATGCAGTCTTAACGGCATAACCCCTTGATTTCTGAATGTTTTGAAAAAAGCCGTTTTAGCGAGGGGGTGATTTGTTTATCTTTTTTCATAAACCGGCTTGAAAGAAAGTGAACAGTTGATATCCGTTGAATTTGGCCTATGAAGAACCTGTTGATTTACCTGACTCACCCGCATGTGGGGGTGTGGAACCTGCAGGACCGGCATGTTGAGCAATTAAGTGCACAGTTTCCGGGGTTTCGGATTGTAAAATGCCTGCATTCAAAGGAATTTTTGGAAGGAATTTCCGAGGCGGACGCGGCGATCTGCTGGTATTTTCGCCGCGAATGGGTGGAGCGGGCCTCGCGCCTGCAATGGATTGCCACCCCTGCAGCCGGGAGTGACTGGATCGACCTCCCTGCTGACTCCAGCATCACCATCCACCACGGCGGCTTCCACGGATGGATGATGGCGGAGAGCGTGCTGGGTGCGATGCTTTATTTCTGCAAGGCCTTCGAGGTGTCGCGCCGCTTCCAGAAACAGAAGAAGTGGGCGCGTATCAAACTCTCCCAACAGATCACGTCCCTCTACCGGGCGCGGGTGACCATCCTCGGTTTCGGCCGGATCGGCCAGACCATAGGCCGGGTTGTGAAACCCTTCGGCAGCTTTGTGATGGGCGTGCGCCGGCGGGCGGATGCAAGGCCGGATTACTTTGATGAGGCCGACCGCATCGTTTCCGTCGATCGCCTCGACGAAGTCCTGCCGGAGACGGATCACCTTGTCCTCGTCCTGCCAGGGGGGAAGGAGACCGACGGACTGCTCACCGCCGACCATTTTGCCCGGCTCCCCGCCCACTGCCACCTGTACAACGTGGGCCGGGGCAACCCCTACCGGGAAGAAGATCTGGTGTGGGCCCTCGAGACCCGGCAGATTGCCGGGGCTTACCTCGATGTGTTCGACGAGGAACCCCTGCCAGAATCGTCGCCTCTCTGGGGCTTCGACAACGTCCTCATCCAGCCCCATCTGTCCGCAGCCTCGCCGCAGTACCTGGATCTTTTTATTCAGGAATTGGTTGAAAAATTAAAAAGGTGAATGGACTCGTGGGCGGGCCGGTTTTTGTGGGGGAGGTCAGTCGCCCAGGAAGGGGTTGTTGATGCCGCTTTCCAGGTTCTCGGTGATGGCCTGGGTGCGCCAGATGATTTCGATGATCTCGAAGATGCGGTTGGCGATGGAATCGGCTTTCGAGCCGTATCGGGAAATGACCACGCCGGCGTCGCCGATCAGCCCCCAGATGGGATCGAGGTTGACCGATTTTTTGTGCAAAATCTGCAGTGACCGTTGGATGCGGTTGATGAGCCGGGTCATGTGGTTTTCGTCGAGGTAGTCGGAGCGAGACACGATGTGCCCCAAAAGCCGCAGGAGATTCTGCGTCTTGCGCAGGTCACCGTCGGAGAACTGGTAGGCGAAGCTCCGGCCGAATTTCTGCGCGTACTGGTCCTTGATCAACTGAAAGTCCAGTTTTTCCTGGACCATCTTGAGCTGGCGGAGTTTGCTGTTGGCGTAGTGGTTGAAGGCTTTGCTGATGTTGAGGACGTTTTCGTCCTTGTTGTTGACGTTCAGATCGGGAAACACGATTTTAAGGTCGTGCGCTTCGGAATACGCCTGCAATACGGCATAAGCCTTCAGCATGTCCGGATAATGCCCGTTGAAATCCGGATGCTTCTTCATTTTGAAGCGGTTGGCGCTTTCCCACTCCTGAAACTTGCCGATCAGCTTTTCCAGAGCGTCCACCGGGTTGTCCGGCAGGTTGTCCAGAAATTCGTCAGTAAACATAATTTGCTCCACCCCAAATGGGGTATCGAACGTGAGGCCCCAATCCTCTATCGGTCATATAAATTATATACTTGAAAGCTTTTTGTCCGAAGAAAAATTGAGGACCGGGATATTCGGCACTTCTAAAATCACGCAGGTGGGTTTTTAAGGTGATGGTCGGTGGTGATCTGGAACCGGTGGCCGACGTTCAACAACAGCGCTTCGTCGAAGTGGCGGCCCATGAGTTGCAGGCCGATGGGCAATCCCTCCTTGGAATGGCCGCAGGGGACGGACAAGGCGGGTATGCCCGCCAGATTGGCTGACAGGGTGAGCAGGTCGGAAAGATACATTTGCAAGGGGTCGTCCAGTTTTTCGCCCAGCCTGAACGGCAGGGCAGGCGAAACCGGCGCGGCCAGAACATCGCATTTCCTAAGAGCGGCGTCAAAATCCTGCTTGATCAGGGTCCTCACCTTCTGTCCCTTCAAGTAATACGCGTCGTAATATCCGGAACTCAAAACGAATGTGCCGAGCAGGATGCGGCGTTTGACTTCCTCTCCGAATCCTTCCTCGCGGGTGTGTGTGTACATGTCGAGCAGGTTCTCCGCGTTTTCGGAGCGGTAACCGTACTTCACGCCGTCGTAGCGCGACAGGTTGGTGCTGGCCTCGGCGCAGGCGAGAATGTAATACGCCGCCACGGCATACGGGGTGTGCGGCAAGCTGACTTCGACGCGTTCCATGCCCAGTGATTCCAGGTGCCGTATGGCCGCTTCCACAGCCGCCTGCACCTGCGGATCGATGCCGTCGGTGAAGTATTCCTTAGGCACGCCCACCTTCAACCCTTTCACGTCGCGGTCGAGCGTCGCGGTAAAATCAGGCAGTTCCACGTTGGCGCAAGTGGAGTCCATCGCATCGTGTCCGCCGATGACGCTGAGCAGGGTCGCGGCGTCTTCCACCGTCTTGGTCATGGGGCCGATCTGGTCGAAAGACGAGGCGAACGCCACAAGGCCGAAACGGGACACGCGGCCGTAAGTGGGTTTGAGTCCGGTGATGCCGCAAAAGCTGGCGGGCTGGCGGATGGAGCCACCGGTGTCGCTGCCCAAAGCCGCAACGCATTCGTTGGCGGACACCGCCGCCGCCGATCCGCCGCTCGATCCGCCGGGAACGCGGGTCTTGTCCCACGGGTTGCGCGTGACATGGTGATACGCGGTTTCGTTGGACGAGCCCATGGCGAACTCGTCCATATTGGTCTTGCCGATCAGAACCGCCCCGGCATCTTTCAGGCGCGCCACCACCGTTGCGTCGTAGGGCGCGACGAAGTTGTCGAGGATGCGCGACGAACAGGTGGTGCGGGTGTCTTTCACGCAGATGAGGTCTTTGACGGCGATGGGCACCCCCAGCAGGGGAGCGTCTTCTCCTCTGGCGATGCGTGCATCCGCGGCCTGGGCCTGCTCTTCCGCCAGTTCGCGCGTCAGATGGGCGTAGGCGCCGATGTCTTTATCCACCTTGTCGATGCGCTGGTAATACTCTTCCAGCAGGTCGAGCGATGAGTAGGATTTCGCCTTCAGGTGTTTGCGGGCCTCGGCCAGGCTGGGTCTCTGCATGGCTACGAGATGATCTTGGGCACTTCGTAATGCCCCTTGGCGGCACGCGGCGCGAGCGACAGGTAGTCGGCTTCCGGAAACCGCACCATCGCTTCGTCTTCACGCAGGACATTCTGGAGTGGCAGGACGTGCGAGGTCGGTTCCACGTTTTCGGTATTCAGCGTGCCCAGGTGGTCGATGTACTCCACGATTTTCTGGAACTGCGGGCCGAGCTTCTCCCTTTCTTCCGGGGTCAGCTCCAGCCGGGCGAGGTGGGCGATTTTTTGAATGTCGACGTTGTCGTGGGACATGATGTTGTGTGAATCAAACGAAAAAGAGAAGGGGGGACAGTTTCGTAGGATCAGCCTTCTTTCTTTTTCTTGCCTTTTTCCGCCAGCATCTTTTCCCTGTAGTCGATCTTCGCCACCTTGCGGGTCAAGCGCTTGAATTTCTTTTTGGATTGGCGCAGATTCGAATCGTATTTGTTATCTCCCGCTTTTTTCTTTGCGTCCTCTTTTGCCGATTTGGCCTTGTCGATGTGGCCTTTCAACTGTTCCTTCGTTGCCATGGTTGTGTCTGCCTCGATTGGGTAAAGGGTTGAGATTGGGGCTCGTTTATACCAGATTTCCGGCCTTTCCGCAAACCTTCTGAGAGGAGGCAACGGGAAAGCCGGAGGCCTGGTGGGGAAGCCGGGTCCCCCCCCCCGTTTGCCCTAAAGGCCTTCGTGGGTTTTGAACTGATAGTCGTGTCCGTCGGTGGTGAGGGTGATGGCGCCATGCCGGTCGGTGCGCCACACGTGGGTGCCCTGGTCTTCAAGCCGCTTCAGGGTTTCATCATGCGGGTGGCCGAAGGGATTGACGTGGCCCGCTGAGATGAGGGCGTCCTTCGCCCCGACGGCCTTTAAAAAATCCGGGGAACTGGAATAACGGCTTCCATGATGCGGCACTTTCAGCACGTCTGCCCCAAGCGGCTTTCCGGAGGCGACCAGGTGGGCCTCGGCCTCGGCGGTGATGTCTCCGGTCAGCAACAGGCTGAACTCGCGGAAATCAAGGCGCAACACCCAGGACAGGTCGTTGTCGATGCGCCGGGGTGGAAGGCCCACGGTCTGAATAAAAGGTCCGGCCGGATGCAGGGCGGTGAGATGCACTTCCCCGAATTCGAGGGTCTCTCCCGGCACGAGAATGAGACGCTTTGTTCCGCTTTCATGAAGCGTCTGACGCAGGTGATCGATCTTCGTGTCGGCGATGGGCGGGGTGCGGTCGAGAAAATGCCCCACTTCCATCAGCTTGGACAGGGAGAGCAGGCCGCTGATGTGGTCGTGGTCCGAATGCGTCGCGGCGAGGTAATCGAGACCGCGCTCCCCCCCGTGCCAGAGGAAACGGCCCACCACCGCCTTGCCGATATCGAGGGCGTCGCGGTAAAAGCCGCCGCCGTCGATCAGGAGGGTTTCGCGGTTGGGGAATTCGACGAACACGCTTTCGCCCTGGCCGACGTCGAGCATTGTTATCTTCAGTGTGTCGGTCTGGAACCTGGGAAACTGCGGCCACATCCACCAGACAAACACGCCAAGAGCGCAAACCACGAGCCCTGCCGCCTGACTGCGTTGCGGTGTCAGCAACTTTTGAGACGGTATCTCCTCCGTTGTCTTCGCGGTCAGGTGGTAACGATACAGATACGCGGGAACGCCCAGCACCAGCGCAATATAAAACACCAGCCAGAAGTCCGGCGGGGTCGGTACATAAAATGAGGCGAAATCAAACGATGCGGCCCACACCGGGAGCGCGACGAACACGCCGAGGAGTCCATCGACGACGCTCATCAAAAAATCGGCGAGCGTCGGGAACGCGGCATTGAGGAGGGCGATCAACAACGTGGCCGGGATGAGCAGGGATGCCAGAGGCACCAGCACCAGGTTCAGCAGGAACCCGACTGCGCTCACCCGGTTGAACTGGTACACGAGCGCGGGAAAGGTGCCGAGGATGGCGGCGGCGGAGACAAACGCCGTCCCGTAGACAAAGCGCAGAGCGGAAGAGATCGCCCCGCCGTGCTCATCCTGCAATCCCGGCAGGCGACGGTACCACGGTGGTTCTCCCAGACGATCGACCGCATCCCCTTGCACCTGCATCAGCATGCGGTGCAGGTATAGAATGGCAAACACCGCACCAAACGACAATTGAAAACCGGGAGTGAGGAATGCCCCGGGACTCCACAGCAAAATACCGAACGCCGCCACCAGCAGGGCGTTCAACACGCTGCGTTCGCGGTCGGCAAGCACGGCGATCAGGAAGAGGATCACCATCGTCCCGGCGCGAAGGGCCGAGACCTTGTTTCCCACCAGCATCAGGTACATCAGCACAGGCAGAAAACAGAAAGCCACCGCCCATTTTTGTGTGCGCCCGAGGTACACCCAGCGCGGGCGGTATCTTGAAAACAGTCTCCACAAGACGGGGTGGATGAGGAAGTACGTCGCGCCCGCGACGAAACCGATATGGAGACCCGACACCGCCATCAGGTGTGCCACGCCGGTGGCGCGAAATGCTTCCTGCATTTCCTCGCTCAGAAACTCTTTCTCCCCAAGCACCATGCCCCGCAACAACGCCCCTTTATGTGCATCGAGGTTGCGGTCAAGCAGCGCCCGTATGGAATGAAGCATCGCTTCGTGCAGACGGGAGAGGGCGGTGGCCTCCGTCGAATCGATGCGCTCCACGCGCTCCGCTTTCGACACACCGCCGGTGACGTCGATTCCTTCCGTCCTCATGTAGTGTTCGTAATCGAATCGGCCGGGGTTTTTAAAATTGCGTGGACGTTTCAACCGCAACTGGTGGACGCGGATGCGATCGCCTTCGCGCAGGTCCGCTTTCGCTTCGTACACGGTGATGCGGGCGCGTCCGCTGACCGGGATGGCGGCGTCTTCGTATTGCAGGGATTCGAGATCGAGATGCACCCGCACGCGATCAGGGTAATGCTGCGGGGGTTGGATGACCACGCCGGTGATATCGCCGCGGCGCCGGTCCTCAACATGATTCAGGATGTGGGCTTCGGGACGCAGTGCCGTGTCGCGATAAGACGTCGTCGCCCCCAACACGAACAGCGCTGTCAGCAAAATGAACTGCCACGCGGCGCGAATGCAAAGCCGCCGGGCGCACCCAACTGCGAGCGCCAGTGCAATGAATGGCAGTGCACCGGGGAACAAAAATTCCCGGGAGGCGGGATGGGCGAGGAAAATTCCCGAAAGGTAAAATAGAAAGTAAGGAAGCAACGGTCCCATAACCGTGGGCCTTGACTCTACCGGGCCACCAGCGCCAGGTCGATCTGTTTCTTTGCCATGTCCACCCTTTGCACCCGCACCTTGACCGGGTCGCCAAGCCGGTACGCCTTGTGTTTGTGCTGGCCCTTGAGCGCATGCTCGTGTTCGAAAAACACGTAGTAATCGTCCGACAGAGTCGACACCCGCACCAGTCCCTCGACAAACACGTCAGCCAGCTCCACGAAAAAACCGAAGGAAGTGACGTTCGAGATGTGGCCTTTGTGCGTGGAGCCCAGCTTGTCGGCCATGAACTGCACGCGGCGCAGGTCGCTGACCTCGCGCTCGATTCCCATGGCCTTGATTTCCATGTCGGTGGACTGCTCGGCGGCCTTGGCGGTCTGGCTCATCAGCTGCTTGCGCTCTTTGAGCGAACATTTCTTTTTGCCCAGGTACTCCTTCACCACGCGGTGGGTGAACAGGTCCGGGTAACGCCGGATGGGCGAGGTGAAATGGGTGTAGTGTTCGAAGCCGAGGCAGTAGTGGCCGGGGTCTTTTTCCGAGTACACGGCTTTTTTCATCGAGCGCAACAGCACGTAATTGAGCGCACGCTCCTCCGGTTTGTCGCGGGCGCGTTCCAGAAGTTTTTGCAGGTGCGTGGATTTCACCTTCTTGAACGATGGCAGGCGGTAACCGAAGTCCGCGGCGAACTCGCCGAAACGGTGAATGCGGTCGGCGTCCGGTTCTTCGTGAATTCGGTGAATGACTGGCAGGTTCTTCTTCGCCATGTCTTCGGCGACGACGCGGTTGGCCGACAGCATGAACTCCTCAATGATCTCATGCGCGATGTTGTGCGGCGCTTTGCGGATGGTCTGGATTTTACCGTCCTGCGTCATCAGGATCTCCGCCTCGGGAATGTTGAAATCGACACTGCCTTCCTGGAACCGTTTCTTGCGCAGGATGCGGCTCAGCTTTTCCATGTCCTTCAGCATGGGCATGACCTCGTCGAACTGCCCTTCCGGGTCGCCGTCTTCCAGCAGAGACGCCACTTGTGTGTAGGTGAAGCGGATCTTGCTTTCGATGATGGAGTCGTAGATGTCGTAGTCCACGACTTCGCCTTTGCTGTTGAACACGATGTCGCAACTGAGCGTCAGGTGTTCCTCGTTGGGCCGCAGGCTGCACACCTCGTTCGACAATTTGAACGGAAGCATGGGAATGACCCCCTCGGCGTAGTAGATGCTGGTACCGCGCTGGAACGCTTCTTCATCCAGGGGCGAGTTTTCGGTGACGTAATGGCTGACGTCGGCGATGTGCACTCCGAGGCGGTACAGGTCTTTTTCGCGGGTGAGCGTCACCGCGTCGTCGAAATCCTTGGCGCGTTCTCCGTCGATGGTGAAGATGAGTTGATCGGTCAGGTCGCGCCGCCGGGACCGTTCTTCATCGGAAATTTCAAGGCTCAGTTTCTTCACCTGCCGAAGAACCTTGGTCGGGAATTCCTGCCGGGCGTCGTGCTTGTGGAATATGGAGCGCAACTCCACCGCAGGGTCGTCCGCAGGGCCCAGCACTTGGATGACGCGTCCGACCGGGGGATGGTGCCGCGTCGGGTAATCGACGATCTCCACCTGCACCATCTCGCCGGACTGCGCTCCCAGGATATCCTTGCCGGGGATGAACACGTCCTGGAAGTACTTGGCGTCGGAAGGCACCACCCAGCCGTCGCGGTTGAGCGCTTCGAACAGTCCCACCAGTTTCTGGGTGCGGCGTTCGAGGATGCGGATGACGCGTCCTTCCGGACGCGAGTAACCGCGGTACTGTGACTCAATGCGCACCACGATCTTGTCCTGGTGCATGGCGCCGCCCATCTTCTGGCGGCTGATGTAGATGTCCGGTTCCTCGCCTTCACGGATGAGGAAGCCGTAGCCGTCCGGGTGGCCGTGCAGAAGGCCGGAAACGAGGCTCATTTCGTCCGGCAGGCCGTAGCGGCCGCCACGCAGTTTGACGACGGAGCCTTCGCCCGCGAGGTCCTTGAGCAAGTGACGGAACTCTCGGCGCTGAGTTTCCGGAATGCCGAGCGTTTTCATCAGCTCGGAAAACTTCATCGGCCGGTTGGTTTTTTCGTGGAGGAGTTTGAGAACGACGGATTCGCTGAGTTCCATAAGGGGGCAGGTCACGATTAGAATGTTTCTTCATCGTAACATCAACCCGATTCCCTGCGAAACCGAATCGGCAGTGACTCATTCAAATCTCTTTTTTCTTACCCGTTCAGGCGTTTTGCTTTTTGAAGGCAACTCCCCTATAATCCTTTGAAATTTTGCGAATCAAGGGTTTGAGACATGAAAGTTCAGTTGGACTGGCTTAGGCAATACGTGAAGTGGGACATGTCCAAGGAAGACCTGTGTCACCTGTTGACCATGGGCGGGCTGGAAGTGGAAGCCGACGAACCGGTGGACCTGGGCGGAGGCAACCTCACCGAGGTGGTGGAGTTGAACGTCACGCCCAACCGCGGATACTGCCTGAGCCACCTGGGTGTGGCGCGGGAAATCGCGGGTTTCACCGGAGCCGCGTTCCGTTCGCCGGAGCCGGACCCCGAGCTGGAAAAAGCATTCACCTCGAGACCGGCCGCCGATGCCCTGCAGGTGGATAACGAAGAGACCGGGTTGTGCCCGCGTTACGCCGCCCTGGTCATCGACAACGTCAAGGTCGCGCCGTCTCCCAAGTGGTTGCAGGAACGGTTGATCGCCATTGGGCTCCGTCCCATCAACAACATCGTGGACATCACGAACTTCGTGATGATGGAATACGGACAGCCCCTGCACGCCTTCGACCTGAATCTGCTCAAAAACCGCCGTATCCTCATACGCCGTGGCCGGGACAGGGAAGCGTTCGTGGCGCTGGATGGCACGCAACTGCGGCTCGACCCCGACGCGCTGGTCATCGCGGACGGAGAAAAGCCCATCGCGCTGGCGGGCATCATGGGCGGCGCCAACAGCCAGGTGAACAAGGACACGACCACCGTGGCGCTGGAAAGTGCGTACTTCGATCCCGTCACCGTTCGGCAGGCATCCAAGAAGTACGGCCTGCGCTCGGATTCCTCGTATCGCTTTGAGCGCGGCGCCGACATTGAGGCCGTCATCACCGCACAAAGCCGGGCGGCGTTGTTGATCCGCGAGCTGGCGGGAGGCGAGATTTTAAACGGCCGTTTCGATATCTATCCCAATCCTGTGCCGCGCAAACAGATTTCTCTCCGCGTCTCCCGTACCAACCAGGTGCTGGGCACTGAGTTGCAGGCGGACAAAATTGTTAAATACCTGAAGGGACTGGGACTGGAAATAGCCAAAGAAGAACAGGCCGGCGAACGATTCCTGGTGGAAGTGCCGGCCTTCCGCCCGACCCTGCAACGCGAGATCGACCTCATCGAAGAAATCGCAAGGCTGGACGGCTACGACCAGGTTCCCGTTACCAGTCCGAGAGGGGCGTTGTCGCCGGTGATCGATTCGCCGACCCGCACCCTCGTGCAGGAAGCCCGCGCACGGTTGTGTCACCTGGGGTACGCCGAGGCGGTGAACTACAGTTTCATTGAAAAGGAATACGCGACGAATTTCATGACGGCGTTCGCGCCCGGGGATGCCGGGACGATCGATCTCGACAACCCAATCAGCGCCGATCTCGGCACCATGCGCACCAGCCTTGTTCCCGGTCTATTGAAGACCGCGATCAGCAACATCAATAAAGGAAATAAATCGGTGCGCCTGTTTGAGGCCGGCAGCATTTTCCACCAACCCAACGGCGGGCAGGAGGCGGTTCAGAACACCTGCATTGCCGTGCTGGTTGCCGGACCGCATCCGACAAGCGTTTGGAAGGGGGCCAACGCCGGGCATGATTTTTTCGATATCAAGGGCGTGCTGGAATCGCTGCTGGAGGGCTTCGGCGTGAAAGCGCAAACCGGGTCCGCCAGCCGCGCCTTTCTCGATGCCGGGCAGTCGGCGGCCTGGACCGTGGAGGGCCGGGAGATAGGTTATTGCGGTAAAGTGGAAGGAAAACGGGCTTCCGCAATGGGACTCGACACCCCTGCTTATGTATTGGAGATTCACGTCGGTCTCCTGGCTGAGAGCCTGCCGGGTCGCAAAAAATTCCAGCCCCTGCCAAAGTTTCCCGAGACCTACCGCGACATCTCCATCCTGGTGGACAAGCCCGTGGCGTCGGGCGAGATCAGCGACCTCATCCGGGAGGCGGGACAGCCGTTGTTGAGCCGGGTGGAGTTGTACGATCAATTTGAGGGAAAGAAACTTCCGGAGGGGAAGAAAAGCCTCACCTACGCCCTTGCATTTCAGTCGCCGGACAAGACCCTGACCGACGAGGAAGTGAACCCCGTTTTCCAAAATATTGTGAAGGCACTGGACGACCAGGTGGGAGCCACTCTCCGCGACCAGTAACGGGTCCTGCCAGGCCGTTCCCATGCAATTGACACCCCTGTCGCCCGGTGATACGATTCGCCCATGTCCACGCACCCGGTTGACAAGCTGGAGCGCCTCGTCTCCGAATGGATCGAGACCGCCCGCACCCTGCGGGAAGAAAACGCTCGCTTGCAAACCGAAGTCCGGCAACTGCGACAGCAGGTGGAATCTCTCTCGCAGGAGCAGAACGGCACCCAGGCGAAACTGAACCGCCTCGCCAGCCTGGAAGCGGAGCAGAGACGCTGGGAGGAGGAGAGAAAAACCATGCGGACCAAAGTGCGCGGCATCCTCGAACAGCTCCACCGCATTCCCGCAGAGTGACGGCCATGGCTCCCGGCACGCAGATCCAGATTTACGGAAAAAAATACACCGTCAAAGCGACCTCTTCCAGCGTGTCTTTGCAGGAACTCGCGGATTATGTGGATTCCCGCATGCGGGAGCTTTCGTCTACCAGCCGTACCGTTCCGGCGGATGTGGCGGTGCTCGCCGCGCTCAATATCGCGCAGGATTTATTTGAATTGAAACAACAATTTCAAGCCCTGAAGACGGAAAACGAAGCGGAAAAAAAAGAGTTGGAGGAACGGACCCGTTCCCTTTCCGAAAAGCTGGAAAACGAACTGGCGCGAACCCGCGAAAACCCCGGTAAATGACACAAAAGAATAGGCTTGAGGGGGTTCTGGGGTTGTGCTACGATTGATCGAAAAATGGGGTACAGTGCTTCCCTGTGGTGCTCGAGTATAAAATCAATTCTTGAGCCAACATTAACCAACGGGATCGAAACTGGCTGTGGTGAGCAAGCCTCCGTCGGAGGAAGCCTAAAACAGTTCACGGAGAACCCACCTGTCCTTGGCAGGTTCAAAAACTGATTTTGACACGGCACACGCGGGGAAGCATTTCCGAATATTTTAGTGGGTGTGCAGGCGGTAAACCCGGTCGCCAGTTCCCAGTAAGGGACGAGCCGAAAATCAGGCGGGACCGGTTTTGATTTTGAAAAGGATCAACGGATCTTGAATCAGGGATACGTTATTAAATATAAAATCTGGACAACTCCCCAACGGTTTGCCGGTAGGTTCTCGCCTTGTGCAGTGCGGCCAGGTGCCACAAGCCAGCGCAAACCCGATTCTTCCCGTGATTCGGAAGGGTCCGGTTGACGCGGCAGACCGCTTCCACTGACTCCTCCAGAGCCTGACCCTCTTTACTTGGTATCACCCACGGAATATTGAGGGCTCTTTGCATTCGAAAGCAGTCATCCGGAAAGAGATTCTGGCCCATCGCCGGACCCTGGATCCGGAAAGCCTGAAAACGCTGAGCGGCCGCATCACCGAAACGGTGCTGGAACTGGATGCGTTCCGGCGTGCGGGTACCATGTTGATTTACCTGTCCATTCCCGGTGAGGTGGAAACGGACGGTCTGGTCAGCGCAGCGCTGGATGCCGGTAAGCGCGTGTGCGTGCCGGTCGTCCATTCCCGGTCAGGCGAACTCACCGCCACGCACCTTCCGGGATGGGACATCGAGTTCCGAACCGGGCCGTTCGGTATCCGCGAGCCGGAGGACCGGTTCCTCAATCGGGTGCCGCCGGAGGAAATCGACCTGGTTTTGCTGCCGGGTCTGGCTTTTGACAGGAAAGGGGGACGCATCGGGTATGGCAAGGGATACTTCGACCGGTTTCTTGACCGGTTGAACGACCGCGCAGGCAGGATTGCACTGGCTTTCGATTTCCAGATTCACGACACCCTGCCTCAAAGCCCTTTGGACCGGCGCGTTCACAAAGTCATAACTGAGAAAGAGATCATTCATTGCTGAGCGGAGGGTTCCGTTCGGGCAGGATGTTTTGAGATATAACCAGGGGTTACGTTATGGGAAATGCAACGGGTGGTATGGAACTGAGCTTGGTGACATTGATTGTGAGCCTGGCCGGGACCCTGGGTATCGGGTTTTTCGCCGGATACCTTCTGCGCAAGAAACTCTCTGAGTTTCAGTTGAAAGAGTCGGAGGAACTGGGCGCCAGGATCCTTCAGGAAGCGGAAAAGGAAGCGGAAAGGCTCAAGAAGGAAGCCGAACTCCAGGTCAAGGAAGAGCAGATCGCCATCAGGGCCCGCATGGAGAAGGAACTGGAGGGTGAGATGAGCGAGCTGCGTGAGCAGGAGAAGGCCCTGCGCCAGAAAGAAACCGAGCTGAACAACCTCATCGAAAAAAACCGCCAGGCGGAACGCAATTTCGAGTACCGCGGAAAGGAACTCGACGAAAAAGAAGCCGCGGTTGCGAAACAGAAACAGGAATACGAGACGCTGGTCGTCGATCAGATCAAAAAACTCGAATCCATCAGCAACTACACGGCCGAGGAGGCAAAGGAAGCGATCCGCAACCAGATGCTGGAAGAGGCACGCCAGGATGCGGCGCGTCAGGTGAAGCGCATCGAGGAAGAGGCGCGGACCAATGCGGAAGAAGAAGCCCGCCGCCTCATTTCCATGGCGGTGCAGCGGCTGGCCTCCGACCACGTGGCGGAAACCACCGTATCGGTAGTCGAGTTGCCGAACGACGACATCAAGGGCCGCATCATCGGACGCGAAGGACGCAACATCCGTGCGCTCGAGCAGAGCACGGGCGTCGACCTCATCATCGACGACACGCCGGGTGCGGTGGTGCTGTCCAGCTTCGATCCCATCCGCCGGGAGATCGCGCGCCGCGCGCTGGAGAAACTCACCCTCGACGGACGCATCCACCCCGGCCGCATCGAGGAAGTGGTCTCCAAGTGCAAAAAGGAAATCAACCAGGACATCATCGATGCCGGCGAGCAGGCGGTGATGGACGTCGGCGTGGACCGCATGCATCCGGACATGGTGAAACTGCTGGGCCGACTCAAGTACCGCACCAGCTACACGCAGAACGTGCTCCAGCATTCCAAGGAAGTGGCGTGGGTGTGCGGCGCGATTGCTTCCGAGATGGGCCTGGATGTGCAGTTGGCAAAACGCTGTGGACTCCTGCATGACATCGGAAAGGCCATCGACCGGCAGACCGACGGCACGCACACCCAGCTCGGCGTGGACATCGCCAATCGCTACAACGAACACAAGTACGTGATCAATGCCATCGGCGCGCATCACGAAGACATCGAACCGGATTCCATTTATGCCGTGCTGGTTGCAGCCGGGGATACCATCTCCGCGTCCCGGCCGGGCGCGCGCCGCGAAATGCTGGAGACCTACGTCAAACGCATGTCGCAGCTGGAAGAAATCGGTGATTCGTTCAAGGGCGTCGAAAAGACCTATGCGATCCAGGCCGGACGCGAGGTGCGCATCGTCGTCGTTCCCGACAATATCACCGACGAGGAAGCCATCCTGCTGTCCAAGGACGTGGCCAAACGCATCGAAAAGGAAGTGACGTACCCCGGCGAGATCAAGATCACGGTGGTGCGCGAATCCCGCTTTGTGCAGATCGCCCGCTGATAAAGGCGGTCCGTCAACAATCCGAAAACTCCCATGCACCCGCTTGCTGAACGCGGGTGTGTTCCTTCAAATTCCCTAACCTCCGAATTCATGGAAGAGACCAGCAATTTTCTACAACAGCGCCGCGATAAACTCGATGAACTGCGGCAGATGGGTGTCAACCCCTACATCAACCGCTTCAAGGTCAACGCGCATATCGGCGATCTTTTGTCCGCTCACGGGGATAAAAGCAAGGAAACACTCGACGAGGAAAATCTGAATTTTGTCGTCGCCGGGCGCGTCATGACCCGCCGCAAGCATGGCAAGACCACGTTCTGCCACATCAAGGACGGCACCGGACAGTTCCAGATTTATGTGAAGAAGGACGATATCGGCGCGGACAACTACGAATGGTTCAGCAAGGTGGACATGGGGGATTTCCTCGGCGCCGAAGGGCGGTTGTCCAAAACCAAAACGGGTGAGCTCACCCTGTTCTGCACGAAGGTCACCCTGCTTTCCAAATCGCTCCTGCCGCTTCCGGAAAAATGGCACGGTTTGAAAGATGTCGAGCTGCGTTACCGCCAGCGGTACGTGGACCTCATCGTCAATCCCGGGGTGAAGGATGTGTTCGTGGCGCGGAGTCGCATCATCCAGGCCATCCGCACCTTTTTGAACGATCGAGATTACCTGGAAGTGGAAACGCCGATGATGCAGTCCATCCCCGGCGGCGCGACGGCGAAACCGTTCAAGACGCACCACAATGCGCTCGACATGGAACTGTACCTGCGTGTGGCGCCGGAGTTATTCCTGAAACGGCTGGTGGTCGGCGGCATCGACCGGGTGTACGAGATCAACCGCAATTTTCGCAATGAAGGCATTTCTACCCAGCACAATCCCGAGTTCACCATGCTGGAGTTTTACACCGCCTACGCGGATTACCGGGATCTCATGGACCTGACCGAGGAGTTGTTCCGTTACATCGGCACCAACGTGTTCAACACGCTCACCTTCCCCTGCACGATTAACGACAAGGAAGGCCGTACGGAAACCCTCGATCTGTCGAAACCGTTTCAGCGGTACACGTTCTTTCAGTCCATCACGGAGCTGGGGGGCGTGCCCGCGGACGTGCTTCAGGATTACGACAAGATCACCGGCTATGCGCTCGAGCACAAGGTGCCGCTGGAAAAACGTGACACGCTGGGCAAGGTTCAGGGCAAGCTGTTCGACCACTTTGTCGAACCGAAGCTGGTGCAGCCGACGTTCATCATCGACTACCCGCTGGAACTGTCGCCGTTGTCCAAAAAAAAGGAAGACGATCCCAACCTGGTGGAACGCTTCGAGTTTTTTGTCGGGTGCCGGGAGCTGGCCAACGCGTACACCGAGTTGAACGATCCCATCGACCAGAAAGCCCGGTTTGAACAGCAGGTGGCGCAGAAGGATGCGGGAGACGAGGAAGCACACTGGATGGACCTCGATTTCATCCGCGCACTGGAATACGGCATGCCGCCGACGGCGGGCGAGGGCATCGGCATCGACCGCCTGGCCATGCTTTTCACCAACTCCCCGTCCATCCGGGATGTGATTTTGTTCCCGCAGTTGAAAAAAGAATCCTGAACGCCGTACTCTAATCATCCGGACTGCGGTCCGGTTTCGGTCAACCTCACTTGCCATCGTCATGGGTTACGAATTACGAGTCAGCTGGCGGTACCTCTGCTCCCGGAAATCCCACAAGTTCATCTCCCTCATCACCTTCATCTCCGTCGGCGGGGTGGCCCTGGGCGTGATGGCGCTCATCGTGGTCATCGCCGTCATGTCCGGTTTCAGTAAGAACCTGCGCGACAAGATCCTCGGCACCAACAGCCACATCGTGGTAACGAGTTTCGAGCGCGAGGGCATCGCCCATTACGAAAAAATCGTGAGTACGGTGAAGGAAGTCGAGCAGGTGAAGGCGGCGGCGCCGTTCATCCTCAAGCAGGTGATGCTCACCTACGGCCAGCGCACGTCCGGTGTGGTGATCCGCGGTGTCGATCCCAAACGGGAGGGCGACATCTCCGATCTTGAGAAGAACATGGTGGAGGGCAAACTGGAGAACCTGGCAGGAACCGCCCCCAGTAAATCGAATATCCATCGGCAGGGGATCATTCTCGGGGTGGAGTTGTCACGCTCGCTCGGCGCGTCGGTGGGGGATGTCATCGGTATGCTCGCGCCCTCGGTGCGCATGACCCCGCTGGGCGTCATCCCGAACATCAAGATGGTGCAGGTGGTGGGGCTGTTCCAATCCGGCATGTATGAATACGATGCCAACCTCGCGTTCGTGTCGATCGAATCCGCACAAAAGCTGTTCAATATGAAGGGCACGGTGACGGGTGTGGAGATCAAGGTCGAGGACATTGACCTCGCGTGGAAAACCGCCGAATCCATACAGAAAAAGCTGGAGTTCCCCTACATCACCCGCGACTGGATGCAGATGAACAAGAATTTGTTTTCGGCGCTCAAGCTGGAGAAAATCACCATGTTCATCATTCTCATCCTCATCATTCTTGTCGCCGCGTTCAACATCATCAGCACGCTGTTCATGGTGGTCATGGAAAAGTCCAAGGACATCGCGATTTTGAAATCCATGGGGGCCACCGGCGGCAGCATCATGAAAATTTTCAGTATGCAGGGACTGATTATCGGTCTCGTCGGAACGGGGCTGGGGGTGGTGGCGGGATTCACCATCGTGCCCAACCTGAATGAGATCGTCGGTTTCATCGAGTCGATGTTCAGCATCCAGGCGTTTCCGAGCGATGTGTATTACCTCGACCGCCTGCCGTCGGAGATTCAATACTTCGATTCTTTTTTGATCATCGTATTTTCCATTCTCATCTGCTTTGCGGCGTCGCTGTATCCCGCGTGGCGCGCGGCGCGGCTGGACCCGGTGGACGGATTGCGTTATGAATGATCCGCGCGGAGAGATCCTGCTCAGCGTGACCGGCGTGTGGAAAGCCTACCGGCGCAATGCGGAGTCGGTCGAGGTGCTCCGGAATGCCGACCTGCAGGTGAAGACGGGGGAGGTCCTCGGTATCGTCGG
This sequence comes from Nitrospina sp. 32_T5, assembly GCF_052156635.1. Lineage (NCBI taxonomy): Bacteria > Pseudomonadati > Nitrospinota > Nitrospinia > Nitrospinales > Nitrospinaceae > Nitrospina > Nitrospina sp. 32_T5. The sequence goes on from NZ_JBQKUO010000002.1 coordinate 171,924, forward strand.
CGCCAGCGGGGCGGGCAAAAGCACGTTGCTGCACATCATGGGCGGCCTCGACCACCCGCAGAAGGGAAAGGTCGAATTCAAGGGACAGGACATCTTCGCCAAGAAAAACGGTTTCCTGGAGCAGTTCCGCAACCGCCATGTCGGCTTTGTGTTTCAGTTGTTCAACCTGTTGCCGGATTTCACCGCACTGGAAAACACGCTGTTTCCCGGTTTCATTGGGGGGCAGGATGAGGGCGAGCTTCGCGAGCGAGCCGTGGGCCTGCTCACGCAGATGGGATTGAAAGACCGCCTGCATCACAAGCCCGGAGAGTTGTCTGGCGGTGAGACCCAGCGGGTGGCGCTGGCGAGGAGCCTGGTCAACCAACCGGATCTTTTGCTGGCGGATGAGCCTACGGGCAACCTCGACTCAAAATCCAGCGATGCATTCATGGACCTGGTGCGCGATCTCAACAAGAAATCCAACCAGACGTTTGTCATTGTCACCCACAGTCCACGCATCGCCAAAAGCCTGGACCGGGTCCTGCAACTGGTGGACGGCGAGATCAAACCGATCGACAAGGAATTGATTCTGTAACCTTTCACACCCAAGAGGCAGTATGAAACTGAAGGACATCATCGCGCAGGTGGGCGGCACCGTGCAGGGCGACGACCAGATCGACATCACCGATGCGTGCGGACTCGACCACGCCCAGGCCGGACACATCACCTTCCTCGCCGATAAAAAATACAAGGACAAACTGGCAACTTCTCCCGCCTCGGCGGTGCTGGTCAAAGAGCCGATGGAAACAGGTATGACGCAGGTCATCCACCCCGCGCCCCAGCTTGCGTTCGCCAAAATCCTCGCCGCATTCCATCCCGAGCCGAAACCCGAACCCGGGATCGACGAGCGCGCGGCTGTGGACCCAACGGCGAAGCTTGGCAAAAACGTCACCGTTTTTCCTTTCGTCACCCTCGGCAAAGACGTGACCGTCGGCGACAACACGGTACTGTATCCCGGCGTGGTGGTTCACGACGGGAGCCGCATCGGTAACGATTGCACCCTGCATGCCAACGTCACCGTGTATCGGGATACGCAGATCGGCAGCGGCGTCATTCTGCATTCCGGTGTGGTGGTCGGGGCGGACGGGTTTGGCTACACGCCGAACGAGAAAGGCGAACATGTGAAGATCATGCAGGTCGGCCGGGTGGTCATTGAAGACAACGTCGAGGTCGGGGCGAATACCTGCATCGACCGCGCGGCGTTCGGCGAAACCGTCATCCGGCAGGGAACGAAGATCGACAATCTCGTCCAGGTGGCGCACAACTGTGACATCGGGCCACACTCCATCCTCGTCTCGCAGGTGGGGTTGTCTGGAAGCTGCAAACTGGGACACCATGTCATCCTCGCCGGCCAGGTGGGACTGGCCGATCACGTGACCCTCGGCAGCCAGGTGATTGTTGCGGCCAAGGGAGGTGTGAACAAGGACATTCCCGATGCGGGATTCTACGGTGGAAGCCCTGCCGTCTCGGGCATGACCTGGAAAAAATACGTTACGATGTTTCCCAAACTGCCGGAAATGGCGCAGAAACTGAGAGAATTGGAAAAGCGCCTGAATGCGATTGAAAACAAATGAAAACGCTTGCTAAAATAAACAAATAATGTATTTTAGCGAACTTTTGTGATTCTAAAAGGTGGATCGAAACATGAAATCGACCTGCAAGGCACTTTTGTTGTGGGTGGGCCTCGGGATCATGACCTCCGGCGCGGTCTGGGAAATGACGCCGGAAGATCTCGGCCAATATATAGAAAAGAAACTGCGCCGCAATGACCGGTCGCTCAAGCTGAATGAAAAAATCATTCATGAGTCCGGTGCGAAGTTCCTCGCCAACTCCCCGCTTCTTGAAAGCGTCACCGTGCTCAAGATTTATAAAGGGGATATCGGCGACGAAGGAGTGCATGCGCTGGCGCAGTCACGTTACCTGAAAAACCTGAAAGAGTTGTCGATTGAAAACAACGGTGTGACCGATGTGGGGGCACGTTACCTGGCGGAGTCTCCGTATCTCGGCAATCTGGAAACGCTGAACCTGTTCAACAATAAGATCGGCGATGCGGGGGCCAAAGCCCTGGCGGAATCGCAAACGCTTTCGGGGCTTCTGGACCTGAATCTCAACTACAATGAAGTGGGTGACGCGGGTACCTTGGCGATTCTCCACTCTTCCAGTTTCAAAAGACTGATGCACATCGGCCTCGCTTACAACAAGCTGGGCAAGGAAGGGGCGCAGGCGCTGAAGGATTTCCGCCTGCGGCAGAAGATCGAGGAATGGAAGGCAACCGATTCTCTTGAAAACCTTGAGAAGAACTACATAGGCGACCGCGGGGTGATGATCCTTTTGGAGTCGCCCTATATCAGCGAGATTCAGGAGTTGAACCTGAGCAACAACAACCTGACGGACGAGGCCATTGTGGCGCTTGCCAACTCATCCAAAGTGAGCAAGCTGCGATCGCTCCGCCTGGCGGGCAATTACATCACGGACCGCGGGGCGGAAGCGCTGGCCAAATCCAAATCCCTGCGTAACCTGAAAAATCTGGATTTGAACTTCAATTACATCGGCGATGAAGGCGCGTTTGCGCTGGCGAAGGCGGAACACCTGTCACAGCTGGAAATGCTCCGGCTGGGGCAGAACCGTATCGGCTTCGAGGGAGCGAGAGCCCTCGACCAGTCTCCTTATCTCAAAAACCTCATTTATCCCATCTTCGGCTTTTACTGATCCCGGACACGACTCATGGCGCAGATACTCGAATTTGAAAAGGAAATTTTTGCGGTCGAAAACCAGATCCGCGAGCTTGTTTCGCTGTCGCACATGTATGACAGCATCGGCGACATCTCTCACGAAATCGCCAAACTCAGGAAAAAGCTTCGGCGCATGAAGTACGACACGTTCAATAATTTGGACGGCTGGCAGAAGACGCAGGTCGCACGTCATCCCATGCGACCGTACACCATGGATTACATCAACGGCATTTTCACCGATTTTCAGGAGCTGAGCGGCGACCGTCATGGGGGACTGGGTGCGCCCATTATCGGCGGCATGGCAAAATTCGGCGACCTCACGGTGATGATCATCGGTCATCAAAAGGGTCGCGATACGAAGGAAAAACTGCTTCGCAATTTTGGCATGCCGCAACCGTCCGCTTACCGCAAGGCCTTGCGCTTGATGGAGATGGCGGAAAAGTTCAACCTGCCCATCGTGACGTTCATCGACACTCCCGGTGCGTATCCAGGCGTGGATGCGGAAGAGAAGGGCCAGTCGGAAGCCATCGCCCAGAACCTGTTTGTCATGGCGGGGCTCAAGGTGCCGATCATCGCCACCATCATCGGCGAAGGCGGCAGTGGCGGTGCGTTGGCCATAGGCATGGGCAACCGCGTACTCATGCTGGAACATTCAGTGTATTCCGTGATCTCGCCGGAAGGCTGTGCATCGATTTTGTGGGGTGATAAAGAAAAGGTGAAGCAGGCCGCAGATGCGCTTTGCCTGACCGCGCAACAGCTCATCACCATGAAGGTCATCGATCAGATTGTGACCGAACCTCTCGGCGGCGCGCATCGCAATTACAAGCGCGCCACCATCCTGCTCAAAAAGGCCCTTCGTGTGCATCTCAACGCATTGACGCAGATGAGCGCCGAACAGCTTGTTGAGCAACGGCAGGAAAAATTCCGAAATCTCGGCGAGTTCGTTACCGGCCCGGTGAAGGAATGATCATTTCCAGATAAACGTGAATCAAAGGTGGAGTTGAGACCGGAACAGGTTCGCGTAGCTGGTGTCTCCCTGAATCAGATCTTCATGCGTTCCGGATTCTACCAGTGTTCCTTCCTGCAGGACCACGATGCGGTCCGCATCCTCCAGCGTGGACAGACGATGCGCGATGATGAGCGTGGTGCGGCTGGCCATGAGCTGGCGAAGCGCTTCTTTGATCTGCATCTCGGTTTCCGAATCGACCGATGCCGTGGCTTCGTCCAGCACCACAATGGGCGGATCTTTCAAAAACACGCGGGCGATGGCGAGTCGGTGGCGCTCTCCGCCGGACAGCTTCACCCCGCGCTCCCCGATCAACGTATCGTATCCATGGGGCAGTTTTTCGACGAACCCCGCGGCATTCGCCGCTTTTGCAGCGCGGCGGATGTCTTGCTCCGAAGCCTGAAGGTTGCCGTAACGGATGTTGTCGGCCACGGTCCCATTGAACAAAAACGGCTCCTGCGATACCAGCCCGATCTGTTCGCGCAGATAGGACAGGCTGAGTTCGCGAAGCGGGTAGCCGTCGATGCGCACCTCCCCCGCCGTCGGATCGTAAAACCGCATGAGCAGTTTGACCAGCGTCGATTTGCCGCTTCCCGTATGTCCCGCCAATGCGATGGTCTCTCCCGGCTCGACGTCAAAAGAAACGCCGTGCAGAACTTCCTTGCCTTCGACATAGGAAAAATGAATGTCGCGGAAATCGATGTGGCCGCGCACGTGGGTGGAGGGCACGATGGGGTTTTCCGGCTCCTTCACTTCCGGTTCCGCGTCGATGATTTCAAACAACCGCTCGCTGGAGGCCAGTGCGTGTTGCAACATGTGGTTGAGCGAGTGCAATTGATTGATGGGGGTGTAAAAGAGGGCGAGGTAGCCGATGAAGGCAACCAGCGTCCCGACGGTGATTTCCCCGCCACGCACCAGCCCGATTCCATAAAGCACGATCAGCACCGTGCCCATCGATCCCAGAAACATCATGCTGGGTGAGTAATACGCCCACAGCTTCATCACTTCCAGCGTCCCCTTGCAATAGGCGTCGCTCCGTTTTTCAAACCGTTCGATCTCGTGATTCTGCCGGTTGAAGGCAAAGGTTTCCTTCATGCCGGAGATGGTGTCCTGAAGGATGCCGTTCATCTTTGCCGCGCGTTCACGCACCATGTGGTACAGATCGTGCGCCTTGAAGGTATACTTCCATGCACCCAGAATCAGCAGGGGAATCGGGATCATCGACGCCAGTGCCAGCTTCCAGTGCAGGAAAAACATGATGATGGTGATGCCGATGAGCGTCAGGACCGCCGTGACCAACTGCTCGATACCATCGATGAATATGCGTTCCACGTAGGTCACATCATCATTCACACGTGACATGATTTCGCCCGTCGCTCGATTTTCGTAATACTTGAGCGACATCTTCTGCAGCGAGCGGTACACGTGCGACCGCAGGTCGAAGACCACTTTCTGCTCGAGGTCGTTGTTGAGCCGGATGCGTTTGTAATTTGAAAAATTACGGCCGAAGTAGGAGAGAACGAGTGCCAGCACGACCCAGTAGATCGCACTGCCGGCCTGCTCCTGCACCAGTTGATCGATGATGATCTTGATGAGCCACGGTGGAACGAGGTCCAGAAGGGTGGTCAGGATGGCGAATCCCAGAGTCCATGCCACATAGGGTTTGTAAGGTTTCAGATATCCCAAAACCCGGATAAGAGATTTCATGATGCGTGTGTGTCAGCGTTGTTATATTTTTTTGTGTGTCATGCATGGTGACTTGACCCTGTTGAGGTCCATGGTTCAATATTAGACCAGACAGGGCGGAAATCTTAAATAAAAACTTCTGGATGGATGGAGAAGGCATGGAATATCGACAGTTGGGATCGAGCGATTTGAAGGTTTCAGTACTGGGATTTGGTGCGTGGGGCATCGGCGGTTCGCCGTTCTGGACGACGGAGGGCGATCGTGCCTCCGAGAAAGCTCTCCTTAAGGCGGTGGAACTGGGGATCAATTTTTTCGACACCGCGCCGGTATATGGATTCGGTCATTCGGAGTCAATTATAGGAAAAACCCTGAAACCGCACCGGGACAAACTGGTCTACGCCACCAAATGTGGCCTGCGTTGGGAAAAAGAATCGTTGGGCTCCATCCGCAAGGTGGCGACCCGCGCGTCGATCGAGGAAGAAGTCGAACTGAGCCTCAAACGCCTGCAAACGGACGTGATCGATCTCTACCAGGTGCATTGGCCGGATGTGGACACGCCGCAGGCCGAGACCATGGAAGCCCTGATGCGACTGAAAGAGCAGGGCAAGATCCGACACATCGGTGTCAGCAATTACAATGTCCAGCAGATGCAGGAGTGCCTGGAAGTGGGGCCAATTGTCTCCCTGCAACCGGAATACAGCCTTTTGCAAAGGTCGATCGAAAAAGAAATCGTGCCGTTCTGTTTGGTAAACGGTATGGGCGTGGTGGCCTACAGCCCGCTCGCGTCCGGCGTGTTGACGGGCAAGTACGGCAAGGACACCAGGTTCAAAGACTGGCGGAGCAAGGGAATCATCGGCGAGTTCACGGGTGAGGCGTTTGAGCGCAACGTGGAGAAAGTGGAGCAGATGAAAGCCGTTGCCGATGGACTGGGAAAAACCTGCACTCACGTGGCGATCAACTGGGTCACGCGCCAGCCCGCGGTGGCGACGGCCTTGATCGGCGTCAAAAACGAAAAGCAGGTGGAAGAGAACGTTCAGGCCATTGGGTGGGAACTGGATAAAGACGCTGGGAAACGGCTCGACAAAATTTTTACTATCGAGTGATCAGGGTGAGGGTTCCTGAAGGACTTCCTTATAAGTTTTAACCATATCCTCGGTCTTTTCTTTTACCAACTCCACTTTCGCACGGACCATCGGGCTTTCCGGTTTCAACAGAGAAAGCGATCCATTGATACCGGTCATGGTTTCTTCCAACCGGTTCACCTGTCCGGGGTGGTCGATCTGCGGGGTGGGTGGCTCCGGCTTTTTCGACATGTCCAGCAGGGCCTGCTGAAGGGCCATCTCCAGCGCCTTGATTCGTTCGTCCATGGTCTTTTGTTTGACGCCGAGATTGAGGGATGCCTGGTTCTGCGATAACGTCAACTGCGTTCCCAAATCCTTCAGGTGCAAAACCTGGGTTTTGTTGATGGTGTAGAAGGTGACCCCAAGGACAGCGAGGATGCTGATGTACAGCATGGTTTTGACGACCGTGATTTCCCGCCGGTTTCTTCTGATTTCCGCGCGCAGGGTTTCCACCTCGGATTCCGGGTGGGTTTCGTCAGGGGCGGTACCGGTTTCCTGGTTGTCGTTTTCTTCCATCGGGGAAGGGGCGGGGGAGCCGTCTTCGCCGTTTTCGGACGAACGATCCGGCTCCAGGTTCTCGTCACGCGATTCCATGGGTTTCCTCAACAATGAAATTTTCAGGATGCGGGCTATTGTTCCACAACCATGAGGCTCAGGTAAAGGCCTAAAATGTCATCCCCAAAGAAAATGGAGACAACCGTGGCCAGGGCGAGGAACGGCCCGAAAGGAATCCGGCTGAGAAAATTCAGTTTTTTGGTTGTCATCCCGAGCGCCCCGAACAACGCTCCCGAAATCGCCCCGAGAAAAATGACGAGCAGCACCTGCGCCCATCCCAGAAGTGCTCCCGCCGCGGCGATGTACTTGATGTCGCCTCCCCCCATGCCCATGGCCCCGCGTACCTTGAAATACACTTCCGCCAGAAACAGGAACAGGCCGCCCCCCACCACCAGCCCGATCAGGGAATCCATGAAACCATTCAGGTAGGTGCCTGCGATCAAACCAAACGCGATACCGGGAAGTGTGATTTTATCGGGAATGATCTGGTGTTGGATATCGATCACGGTGATGATGACGAGAGTCGGCATGACGATGGCGTAAATCGCGCTGGTCCATGTGAAACCGAATTTATACAACACCCCGGCCAATAAAAGAGCTGTCACCAGCTCGACAGCCGGATACACCGGGGAGATGGGTTCCTTGCATTTCCGGCAGCGACCGCCGAGAGCCAGGTAGCTCAGGACGGGAACATTATCTCGCTTGCGGATGGGCGTTTTGCAGTGGGGGCAGTGTGAGGCGGGAAAGGCGACGGATTCCTTTTTGGGGAGGCGCGCAATGCATACGTTGCAAAAGCTGCCGATCACCAGGCCGAACAGGAAACCGGTACCCGCCAGCAGGGGAGGGGGAATGAGAGCGAATGTGGAGAAATCCATGCGGGCTCAACGAGAAAAGGAGTCATCCGGCACAACCGCCGCCATTTCCATTGTCAGGCAGAATCAGTAAGGAATCAATCGTTCTACCGTATCAAATACGGTTTCGCTGGTGAAACCTTTGCGTTGCAGAAACCCGGCGAGACGTTGCCTTTGTTTCTGCTTATCGAGGTTTTTCCATTTAACCAGTTTGCTTTCGGCCGCTTCGCGGGCCAGCTCCTTTTCATCGACCTCGCCATAAAGCTGGCGCAGGGTTTCCCCGACGATGGAATCGGCAAGCCCTTTCAGGCGCAGGTCCTGTTGCAGGCGAAAGCGGCCGAACCGTTTGGTTTCGATGCGGTACCGCCCCCATTGCAGGGCAAACCGGGTGTCATCCAGGTAACCCAGGCGTTTGAGATAATCGACGACCAAATCGACAGTGGACGTATCGAAGTCCTTACCCAGGAGGTAGGTCCGCATTTCGTGCTCCGTACGGTCGCGATAGGTGAGGTAGCGGAGAGCCCTGTTGCGGGCCTGTTTGAGCGCGTCGTCGTCCGGCATCGGAGGCAGGCCTGCGTGGGCTACTTCTTTTTGCCTTTACCGGAGGCTTTGGGCTCGACTTCTTCTCCTCCGTTATTTCCACTGTTCTCGGTGGGAGGGGCCGCGTGAACCGGCAGGTCCAGTTTCTGCCGGATCTGGGTTTCGATTTTTTGCGCGATGTCGGGATTCTCTTCCAGGAAGTTCTTGGAGTTTTCGCGGCCCTGGCCGATGCGTTCGTCTCCAAAGGAAAACCAGGTGCCGCTTTTCTGGATGATTTCGTTCTGCACGCCCAGGTCCAAAAGGTCGCCGTAGCGGGAGATGCCCTTGCCGTAAATGATGTCGAACTCGCATTCACGGAAGGGAGGCGCGAGTTTGTTTTTCACCACTTTCACGCGCGTGCGGTTGCCGATCACTTTGTCGCCGTCCTTCAGGGCGGAGATCCGGCGGATGTCGAGTCGCACCGAGGAATAGAATTTCAGGGCGTTGCCGCCGGTGGTGGTCTCCGGACTGCCGAACATGACTCCGATCTTCATGCGGATCTGGTTGATGAAGATGAGCGCCGTGCGTGATTTGTTGATGACCCCGGTGAGCTTGCGCATGGCCTGTGACATGAGCCGGGCCTGCAGTCCCATGTGGGAGTCGCCCATCTCACCGTCCAACTCCGCTTTCGGTACCAGGGCCGCCACCGAATCGATGACGATCACGTCCACCGCACCGCTGCGCACCAGCACCTCGGCGATCTCCAGGGTTTGCTCGCCCGTATCGGGCTGGGACAACAGAAGGTCCTCCAGGTTGACGCCCAGGTTGCGTGCATACTGCGGGTCGAGCGCGTGTTCGGCGTCGATAAATGCGGCGACCCCGCCCGTCTTCTGCGCTTCGGCAATGATGTGCAGAGTGAGGCTGGTTTTTCCAGACGCCTCCGGTCCATAAATTTCGATCACGCGGCCCCGTGGCACGCCGCCGATTCCCAATACCGCGTCGAGCGATAGGGAACCGGTGGGAATGGTGGCGACCTTCTGCGCTTCACCCTTACCCAGCTTCATGATGGATCCCTTACCGAACTGCTTTTCAATTTGAGAAAAAGCGAGGTCGAGGGCTTTTTCCTTATCCGGATCGATGGACATGGCGTCTCCTAATAGAAAGGTAAGGTACGTACGAATCAGGGGTCCGGACTCCGGCCCTGGAGTGAGATTTCCTTCAATACCGTGTAAATCGAACCCTTGGGGGTCAACTTGCTTTGAATCAGGCTGAATGATTTGACCTGAATTGGGCTTGGGTCCAAATCCCCGAGATCGTCCATTTCCACCTTCAACCGTTCGCAACCCTTCGGGGACTTGATGCGGCCCAGTGTGAGGTGTGGAGAAAACGCCCGGCTCTCCCGCGGCCAGCCCAAGGGTTCTACGGCGCTTTCCACGCCTGACTGGAGCGAAGCCAGATGGCCTTCCCGGTCATCCAACCCGACCCAGACCACCCGGGGTTTTTTCCATCCCGGAAACACGCCCAGCCCACCCAGCGAAACCTGGAACGGAGCCCGCCCAGTGGCTAGCCCATCCAGTGCGGTGTTGATCTCGGGAATGCGATGAGGGTCGGTGTCCCCAAGAAACTTTAAGGTCAGGTGAATGTTTCCGGGTCGTGTCCAGGTCGCATGCACCCCCAGTTTTTTAAATCGATCCTGAATGGCGCTGAGGGTGTTGAGCGTGGTGGACGGAACGAGAACGGCTACAAAGGTCCTTATGGCCAGCACAGTTTACAAATCGCCTCCGGGGTTGTCAATTTGATTTGGCTACGGCAATCCGCGTGCAACACCAGTCTCTTATTGTATCACTGGTAACCTTTTGCAGGGATTCCGGATTCCTCCACAGGTGCGTTCCAACCATTGGCCAGATGGATCGTTGAAGTGGGAAAGGCCACTTCGGCATCCTCTTTTTCGATGATGTTTATGATTTTAAGCAGAATATCCTGCTTGATTTCGTGGTAGTGCTCCCAATCGGTCGTTTTGGTGAATGCATAAACGAAAAAATCGAGAGACGACGCAGCGAATTTATCAAAGTTGACCATCAGGGTTCTGTCCGTATCGATTTCGGGATGGCCCTCCAGCATGGTTCTGACCTTTTCCACGATGGTTCCCATCTTCGAAACGTCGTCGTAGCGGATGCCGATGGTTTCATAGAGGCGCCGGTTCTCCATGCGGCTGGGGTTCTCCACGGTGATGGAAGCAAACACCGCATTGGGCACGTAAAGCGGACGTTTGTCGAAGGTACGGATGCGTGTGAGCCGCCAGCCGATGTGCTCCACGACCCCTTCGATCTCGCGGTCGGGAGAACGCACCCATTCGCCCACAACAAAGGGGCGGTCGAGGTAGATCATCAATCCCCCGAAAAAATTGGCGAGCAGGTCGCGCGCGGCGAAACCGACGGCGATACCGCCGATGCCGCCGAAAGCAAGCACCCCGGAGATGCTGAATCCCAGCGTTTGCAGGACCACCAGAAAGGCGGTGATGACCACCGAGAGCTTCAGCAGTTTGGAGATGGCGTCGGCCGTTGTGCGGTCGAGGTTGGTTCCTTTTTTCTTCAGGAACACTTCTTCGCCGTTTTTGATGAGGCGAACGATGAACCAGGTGATGCTGCCAATGATGAGAGTGTCCCGTGCCGGCCCCATCATTTCAAAAACGACGGAACTGATTTCCTTCTCGATGACTTCCGAGGCTGTGTAGACGCCGATTGTCCAGATGGCGAGCCGGAGCGGTTTGCGAACGGCATCAATCAGGGCTCCATCCCAGATTTTTGCTGACCTTTCGGCGCGCTTCTGAAGCCGGTCGAACGCCCTTTTCTGGAAATAGTCCACAAGGAGCGTCACGAAAACGACAACGAAGGCCTGCAGGATGTAGGAATGATCTTCTATGATGGAATGGATGAGGGACTCAAAATCCATAGAGGGCCTCCTTTGCAAAAATAAAAACAGCCCGATATCCCTGAGGGATTTTTAGAATTCGGGCTGTTTTCCATTACTAGCAAAATTGACCGGGGATTTCAACGCATCGCCGGAAACCCAACTGGCAGCAAGTGATGCATTACCCCTTGTGGAGCAGACCTTTTATGGAGGGCCCTTCACTCACTGCATTTTTTTCGAACTGGGCAACGGAAAAGGGTGGCTGAGGCCGGTCTCCGGTTCCGACAATTCTTTTTTGTCTCTGGCAGTCTGACGGATCAGGGACCTCTCCCGTCTCAAAATGCCGGTCATTTTTTCCCACGCCCGGTCCACAGGGTGTGTGTATTCCAGGAAAAACTGGCTCACCATCTGCCGTGTGAGGGTCTGTTTGAAAACCGTCGGGGTGATCTGCCCGGCGACGAGCCGCTTTTTTAAAACTTGAACCCCGGTGGGGTCGAGGTATTGCTTGAGGTCCGGTTTTTTAGCCATGGCGGTATCCATTGTAGTCATAGGGGTTCCAGTTGAATTGGGTTCAAAATTTTGACGCGAGTCTTTATAATTTAAATATGAGCAAGAACCATGCCAGTCTCTCAATCAGGGGGTGTTGTCTGGCCAGGGCCTTTTGAAGGGATCGGGATAGAGGGATCCCGAATACCCAAAACTTTTCTTCCATCCCTTTTGGGCGGGGAATCAGGTTTTCCTTTAATTAGCCGATGGGGATAAAGGACTCATTTGGATTGGCAGGAAATTTATGGACCTGACTCAGGAACCTCCGCCGGAGGAAAAACCACAGCGCCGGTATTATTTCGAAGAGGAGCAAACCGCCCCTCCTCCTGCGCCGCCCAAGCCTATTCAAGTCAGTTCATCGACGTGGAAGGTGCTTGTGGGGCTGGCTGCAGGATTGGCGTTCCTCGTCTGGAACGCCCGGTTGGAACCGGTGGACCTCCCTCCCATCGTGGCGCAGTTGTACACGGAGCCCGGCCCGGGCCCCCTTTCCCCCGAACCTGTAAAAGAAAATAAGACTTCCACCCTGCCACCGGACTGGCAACAACGTTTTCAGCCGAAACCGAAAACCTACCCCGTGAAAGAGCGGGTCACCCAGACCGAATCCGATTACCGGCAGATTAATCGATACGAACTCTTGCCGGAAGTTCTGCAATCTCGTCCCAAAAGATCGCTTTGGGTCGAAAGCAATCGCCCTGTACCTCGACCTACGCAGGTGCATGACAAAGGTCTGGTGCTGGCCGGACGGGGTTTTGAGATCGGACGGTTCGAACCGGACAAGGGGTTGACATTCCGCCTGAATACCTTACCGATCCCGGAACCGCACATGATGCCCCTCGATGAATTGCCTGAGTATGGAAACGAAACTGAGGGGTTGGAAGCGTCCCCTTATAAAAAGGGTTTGCTTTTTCATGCGGGTGCCACGGGGCTGCCGCCCCGAATCGACATGGAGACGGTGGGCCAACCGGAAACCCTCCCGCCGGAGCGGGAAGAGGAGCAGCTGGAAACCGAACCGGTTCCAGAAACGCGGGTCCTGCTGGATGTCAAAGGGAAAACGATGCTGAAGTTGAATCCATCGGCCCAACCACCTCTTGATTTGCTGAACCAGCACCCGGCCATCCTGCGGCATCAATTCGACCAGCGCGAAACCCGCCCTGAATAGGGGAGAGGCGGGTCAGGACCGGCTCCAGTAAAAAAGAATCCAGAAGCCGATGATGAGCAACCAGACCAGAACCTTGCGGAACCAGTGGACTTTGTAACGCTCCCCGGAATCCTGCAATTCCCGGTTGCGTTCGCGAAATCGGTTGCCCATGGGTGCGTTCCTTATCCCGCCCGTCAGGGCGACTGGGATTGCGCGGATTTCTCAGGTTTTGCGGAGAGAGCGCAGCGGAAACCGAAACTGTTGTTGCGCACCTCGGGATTGAAGAAGGCGCGGTTGAAGGTCGGTGCGCTCAACCCGCAACCGTAAGACAGGCAGTCGAACCACGACCCCCCCTTGAGGATGCGTTTTTCACGGCCGTACTCCGCTTTCGGGATGGGGTTGCCCGGGTGCGGCAGGTAGTAGCTGTCCACCCACTCCCAAACATTGCCGGACATGTCGAACAGGCCGTAGGGACTGCGTCCGTCGGGATAACTGCCGACGGGTTCTGTGCCGGTGGAGCCTTTGTAGGGGTTGTTGGATTTGGTGAGCACCCATACGTTGCCCCAGGGATAGATATTTCCATCTTCACCCCTCGCGGCTTTTTCCCATTCCTGCTCGGTGGGCAGGCGTTTGCCTTTCCATTTGCAGTATGCATCCGCATCAAGCCAGTTGACATAGGTGACAGGGTGCTTCTCCTTGCCTTTGGGGAGGTTGCCGTCCGGCCAGTGAAACGGAGCTTCGTGGCCGGTGACTTTCACAAATTCCCGGTAATCCCCGTTGGTCACTTCATACAGGTCGATATAAAACGCTTCGGTCAATGCAATGTGTTCCGGCGACTCGTCGTCCCAGCGGTCGTTGGAACCCATGATGAACTCGCCTGCGGGAACATACACCATGCCGGGAATGGATTTTCCGGACAATCCGGTTTTGTTTCCTTCGCTGCCGGTGGTTTTTCCTGCCAGTAACGGTCCACGAAACGATCGCACCCGGCGGTTGGGGATGGCATCCTCAGGTTGGATATGCAACGATTGCTTGCTGAATGGATTTTGTCCGGCCACCCTCCCGGGCCCCATATGGCAGGCGCGGCATTCGGTTTTGTCGAACTTGTCGAGTTTGGCGCGCACCAGGTTTTCCGGTTGATGACACGCCGTCTGGCAGGTGGTTTTGCCGGTGGCGTGACCTTTCAGGCTCTCAAACGCAAGTGTGGACTCGGTGGAAAAAATCACCGCAACAAAAAACACGGCTTTTATGTGCCTGAATAAATATTGGAGGAGCATGAAATTGCTGAATGAGCCTGTTATTGGGCCGTTTTTCACCTATATTTAAAAAACGGGTTTATTTGGATTCTATAATAAGGAAAAATAACCAGTCAAAATTAAATGCCGGAGGAATGGTGTGAACCGTTGGCGGTACATTGAAGACGACAAGCAAAACGGGGCCTGGAACATGGCCGTCGACGAGGCTCTGCTGCGCTCCTGCGAGAGCGACCCGTCTTATGTGCCGACGCTCCGCCTGTACGGTTGGAACCACCCTACACTTTCCATTGGATACTCACAGCCATTGGACGCGGAGATCGATTTAATGCGCTGCCGGGAAAATAATGTCGACTGGGTTCGGCGTCCCACGGGCGGGCGTGCCCTGTTGCACCTGGAGGAACTCACATATTCCATGGTGGGTCCGGTGACGCATCCGTTGTTCTCCGGCGGACTCAAAGCGACGTTCTCCGTCATAAGCCAGGCGTTGCTGCGCGGTCTGCGTGAATTGCGTATTGCCGATGCCCACATCAACAAGGAAAAGCAGTACGGGACCACGCGTCAGGAACGTTCCCCCGCCTGCTTTGCCTCACTCAACCATTGTGAGATCACCGTTCATGAAAGGAAACTCATCGGCAGTGCGCAACGCCGCACGCAACAGGCATTTCTGCAACATGGGTCGGTACTGATCGCCACAGATCACGACCTGTTTCATTCTCTGTTATTCCACCGCCACTCGGGGGTTGCAACCAGGTCCCTCGAAAAATTGAAGGCTTCCACCACCACACTCAATGAAATCGTGGGGCATCCCGTCGCGTTTCAAACCGTGCGCGACGCATTCCGTACGGGCATGACCACGCATTTTGACGGAACGTGGGAGACGGCGGAACTCACCCAGGCCGAGCGAAGCCTGGCGGACCACCTGTTGGAAGACCACCGCGCCACCGCAGAGACGGCAAGATGATCCTGAACCTGAATTACCTCCCTGGAGACCCCCGATTCCCGTGACCCGGAAATATTTGTACTTGTATGGCATGGTTCTCGCGTTGTGCCTGGCGCTTGCGGGATGCGGTCCGAACAAGGGCCTGTTTAAAAAGGATCCCGGCCGTCAGCGGTACCTCGACTTGACGGAAGTATTTCTACCCGGTCTACAGAAACAACCGGTCCAGCACGCATGGTTCGCGTTTGTCAACCGCGACCCGCTTCCGGACCTGCTGGTGGTGGAAAAGAACGCCGATGGCGCACCGGTGGTCCGCGTGTGGCAAAACCGCGAAGGCAAGCGGTTGTCCAAACTGAAGCGCCCCGGCTGGGTGGGAGAGCCGGGCGACACGATCGTGGCCATGCGCGCGCGGGACCTCAATCACGATCGCACCGCCGACCTGGTACTGATTGGCCGCTTTGCCGACGGCGATTCCGTTAAGGTGTTCATCAACAACGGCCGCGGTTATTTTTACACACCGCAGGGATTCCACCTGCCTCCGTTCAAGGAGGGGCTGGACCGTGTGGATCTGGTGGATGTGGACCAGGACGGCAATGTCGATCTGTTTTTCACCGGGCACCATGTGCAGAACAGGGGTGAGCCGGACCCGTACCAGGTGCAGTTCCTTTTGAACAACGGCCGCGCCCAGTTTCGCGATGCCACCCAACTGCTCATGCCGCCCCTGCCTGCCGGCATTCGCGGAACCTCGTTCGCGGATTACGACGGCGACCGGGTGATCGACATCTTTCTTGTTTACGACACCGGACGCAACCGCCTGCTGCTAAACAACGGACTCGGCCAGTTTACGGACCGCACCAGCGAACTGGTCCCGTTTATCCGCAGTAAAAGCAATTTTGCGGACTGGGCGGATTTCGACATGGACGGCGACAACGACCTGCTGGTGGTCAACGAGGAAATCGATCCGCGTTCCCGTTCGTATGAGAACGAGTACAGTTATGTACTGGTGAACAACGGTCACGGGTATTTTCGCAAAGGACCTCTCCGCGCCTTTCCGGGTTACCCGTCCCGTGCCGTTTACCTGCTCGATGCCAATGCGGACTCAATTCCTGATATCATTATATTGAGCCGGGAGGGAATCCACTACCAGCGTGGCCTGGGTAAGTGGCGCTTTTTCAGTGAAGGGGCAAAACGCCTTCCCGCCAACCTGCATTTTAAAGAATTGACGTTTGCGGACGTCAACAACGACGGACATTTGGATATATTTGGCATCGTTCGTGAGAACGGCCGTGGCCATTTGTGGATAAACAGCTTTAAGTGACACCTTTCAAAACAGAGAGTGCGATATGGCTACCGTTAAAAACATGACCCTCCTGAAAACGCTTGCCGCCATTGCCTGGGCCGATGGGGAGATGAGTGAATCCGAAAAAAACATCCTGAAGCGGTTTTACCGTAAGTTTCACCTCACGGATAAGGAAATGAACAGCCTGAAACCGTATCTGTTGTCCCCGGTTTCCAAAGAGGAACAGGATCGGCTGCTGGTGAAATTGTCGCACGAGTTCGGTTCCGGTCAGGAGCGGGAGCGGGTGGTGAAAGTCATGGAAGAAATGGCGTCCGCCGACAAAAAATTAAAGGACGAGGAACGCGAACTGCTGGAAACTTTTGCAAAGCATCTCAAAAAATCGTCGATCACCAGGCGCACCGTGGGCAAGATCCGCAATTTTTTCGAGAGCACCATTTTCCAGCCCGCTTACGAAAAAAATCCGGAATTGCATCAGTATTTCCGCAACCAGATTTTGAAACGCATCGAGTTGAAATCCAACGGCAGTTTGAAGAAAGGCCGAATCCCCGACGACGACCTGTATTTCATTTGCCTGCTGGGCACCCTGCTGGCATCGGTGGCGCACGTGGATGAAGACTTTCGGGAAGAAGAAAAAAAGGCACTCAAGGCCGAATTGAAAAAACGTTTCGAGTTCACTCCAAAGGAACTGGACTTGTTGCTGGAAGTGGTTTCCGAACAGGCCGAGCGGGGTTACGACTTCGACGAGGTGACGCGGGAGTTCAACAAGCTTTATTCGTACAACGACCGTGTGGCTACGGTGGATTGTTTCTTTGCGGTGGCGGCGGCGGACGGTTCCATTTCGCACGAGGAATCCGAGGAAATCCGACGCATCACCAAAGCCCTGCGCATTCCGCACAGCGCGTTCAAGGCGTCCAAGGTTCGGGCGCTGGATCAATTGCGCGGGCGGTGAGAACGAGAACCGTGTTGGGACCCTTTTGCTTTCCGGTTCCAGGATTGGGGATTTGATGGATCATGACTCCCGAACAAAAGAAGAAAAAGTTTCTCGGCATATTATTCGAATGTTGCAACGTGTATCGCCGCATTTACCTCAACAAGGACGGCAACGCGTATGAAGGACGCTGCCCGCGTTGTTCCCGCGAGGTGCGTGTACTGATCGGTCCCGGCGGAACCGACCAGCGATTCTTCCGCGCCCATTGATCAATCTTTTTTCTTTTATTCCATGAAACTGGTTGTGCAGAGGGTTTCGGCTTCGGCCGTCTCGGTGGGTGGTTTTGAGATCGCGCGTATCGGACGCGGGCTCATGATTTTGTTTGGGGCGGAAAAGGGCGACACTGACGCAGCGGTTGAATGGCTGGTGGAGAAGGCTGCCAACCTGCGCATCTTTCCGGATGAGGCGGGAAAGATGAACCGGTCGTGTGTCGATATCCAGGGCGAGGTGCTGGTGGTGTCGCAGTTCACCCTCGCCGGGGATTGTTCGCGGGGACGGCGCCCGGGGTTCGACAACGCCGCGCCGCCGGAAGAAGCGGAACGGCTTTACCGCCTGTTTGTAGACCGGTTCATGACCACCGGGTTGAGCGTGCAGGAAGGGAGGTTCGCCGCCGACATGCAGGTGGAGATCCACAACGACGGTCCGGTGACGTTCATCCTCGAGCGTTGACCGGATTCCTGTTCAGATCGTGCCGCTTGAGCAGGCGTTTCAATGCTTGGTCGTTATACTCATATTTGCGGGCGAACACGTTCAGGTTCTGGCGGCTGGTATCGGCTTCTTCCAGTTTGTTCTGCCGTAAATACTCCTGTTCGGCCACGGCCATGTAAAGCAGCGCGCTTTCCCCCACTTCCAACTGATCGTACAACAAAGCCAGTTTGTAATACGCCTGGGGCCGGTCAGGGTCGAGGCTGATGGCGAGTTCGTACGATTCAACCGCTTTTTCCGCCTGCTGGTTGAGGTGGTACAACTCCGCCATTTCAAGGTACGTGTCCGCATTTCCGGGGCGATAATGAAGCGAGGCCTCATAATGCTCCAGCGCCTTGTCGTATTTTCTGAGGTCGGCGAAGGCGCGGCCGAGACCGATGCGGATGGTCGCGTCCGAAGGATTCAGCCGCTGCGCTTCGTGCATGTGGCCTAGCGCCAGCAATTTGTTACCGCGCCGCGCGTAATACGCGCCGAGATTGTAATGCGCGATCGGCTCCTCCGGATCGAGACGCAGAGCCAGGTTGTATTTTTGAAACGCGTCTTCGTCCATGTTCAACGACTCATACAATGCACCGAGATTGCTGTGGACCCTGGCAACGTTCGGGGCCAGACGCGAGGCGATCCGCAGTTGATTTGCGGCTTTGGTTTTCTCTCCCAGGTGCCGATAGGCGATGGCGAGGTTGTTGTGAATCTGGAAATGGGTGGGGTCCCCGCCCAGGGCGCTGTTGTCCAGCACCGCCACCGCAGCGGAATACCTTTCCCGGGCGATCAGCACCGCTCCCAGGTTGGCGACGGTTTTCGGGTCCCTGGCATGTAACCGGTACGATTGCCTCAGCCATTTTTCTGCGGCGGCGAGGTCTCCCATTTGGTACAGGGCCCAGCCCAGGTCGCGCAACGCCTGAGTGTGATTTTTGTTGAGGCGGATCGTATCTTTCAAATGACTGGCCCCGGCCTTCCAGTTGCCCGCGGAAAGGTAGGCGATGCCCAGTTGGAAATGGGCGTCGGCGTCCTGCGGGTCGGTTTGCAGACGCGAGGCGTACTCGGCGATGCGCCGCTGGTATTGCGTGTGGGAATCGGTGCAGGCGGACGTCGCAATGGCAAGCAGGACGACACACACCGTCAGCAATCGGGTCATGACATTAGAATCGCAGGAATCCTATGGGCCTGCAAGACTTAACGGCGAAGGAGGGTAAGTTCTTGAATGGTCCCGATCAATGCGGGATTGAGGGAATCGCCGAGAGGGCCAGCTGCATGAAAGTGGAGGGGAAAATACCCATGACCAGGATGGCCGCGGAGCTCACGGTGACGAGTGCGGTCATGCCGCGGTTGCTCACCACTTCGGTTTCCGGCTCGCTTTCGTGGAAGTACATCATCACTATGATGCGCAGGTAGAAGTACACGGCGATCATGCTGGCCAGCACCGCCAGCACCGTGATCAGCACATAGTCCTGTTTGATTGCGGCGACGAAGACGTAAAGCTTGCCGAAAAAACCGGCAGTGGGAGGGAACCCGGCCAGCGACAGCATGAACAGGCTCATCGCCGCGGCCATCAGCGGGTTGCGCTTGGCAAGTCCTTTGAAGCGGTAAATGGAATTCGATCCCTTGCCTTCGCCTTCCACCATGTACACCACGGCGAACGCGCCGACGTTCATGAACAGGTACACAGCCAGGTAGAAGATGATGCTCGCCACGCCGTCCTGGCTGTTGGCGACAATGCCGATCAGCAGGTACCCGGCATGTGCCACGCCGGAATACGCCAGCATGCGCTTGACGTCGTCCTGAAAAATGGCGGCGATGTTTCCCACCAGCATGGTGACCACCGAAACGCCGAACAGGAACGGCATCCAGATTTCCTGCAACTCCGGCAGGGCGATGTAAAACACCCGTGCGATCAGTGCAAACGCCGCGGCCTTGGTGGCGACCGACATGAAGCCCGTGATCGGTGTCGGCGCGCCCTGGTAAACATCCGGAGTCCAGGAATGGAACGGTACCAGCGAAACTTTGAATGCCAGTCCGCAGAACATGAGTGCCATGCCGATGTACACCAGCGGATTGTGCGTGTAGGGATTCTCGTGCAACAGCTTGCCGATCAGGCGGATTTCCGTGGTCCCGGTGCCTGCGTACATGAGAGCCATTCCGTATACCAGGATGGCGGAGGCGAACGCGCCGATCAGCAGGTATTTGACGGTGGACTCCTGCGACGCCACGGTCTCCCACGGCAGATGATCCACGTCACCGGGTTGTTCGCGGCCTGTGCCGTGCTTGGCGTTGAACCCGCACAGGATGTAGAGCGAAATAGAAAAGATTTCGAGCGAGATGAACGCGGTGATCAGGTTGCCGGACTTGGCGAGAAACATCATACCCACCACGGCCATGAGCAACAGCGAAAAGTATTCGGCCTTGTTCTGGTGGTCGGGCTTCGGGTAGCGGAACGAAGCGATGATGGCAAACAGAGACATCACCAGGAAAATCAGGTTGAAGGTCTGCGAGAAGCGGTCGTGTATCAGCGCCCGGCTGAACATTTCCGGGTCAGCGCCGTCGGCAACGGTGGGGGCCCCGATCCACAGATAGCATGACAGCAGAAGGGCGGTGACGATGCCCGCGGTGGCCGCCTTGGCCAGATACGAGTTTTCGTTGAATGCCTTTTTCAGACCCATCAATAACAGCAGGAACGACGTCGCCATCAGGATCAGTTCTGGCGAGATGGCGATCCAGTTCATGTCTTCGAGATTGATGTTGGCGGTCATAGTGTGCTGTATCCCGGAAATCCTGTGGGTTGGAATCAAAACGAGGCGGCGAGCCCGGTTCACGCGTAGTGCGTGTTTTAAATCATTTCCCCCCGATTTTCAAGAAAAGTTTGGTCTGCCGGCAGGGTGGGGGAGGTGGGGAAAAGCCCGTTGATTCCGTCTTTTAACCTGCGGGTGTGGAGGGGGCGGAACCCTCTCCCTGCCCCAGTTCAGGGTACACCTGTCCGGCTTCGAGGATCACCCAGCGGTCCGAGGTATCGCCCACCACGAGGTCGAGACTGTCTTTCAGATGGATGAGCCCCACAATGTCCAGTGGAAGGCGAACGCGAATGGGGTCATCGTGGTTCTGCCCCTGCAAATGGATGAAGTCGTGGTCGATCTTGGTGACACAGAAAATGTCGTTGATGGTTTCGACAATGTGGGTGATTTCCTTGAGGGTTTCACCGGTGGCTTCGTCCAGGTGGTGGCTGAGTTTCAAACACCGGTCCTGCGATTCAGTCAGTTTCAGGATGACCGCGTCCAACTGGATGCCCTGCAACCCGTGGTTGAGATCGCGTTTGTCCATCCAGCGGAAAAATGAATACAGATCGAACAGCACTTCGTTGGTTTCGGTTTTGGTGGAAATGGAATTGAATGGAAGGAAACCCACAACAAACCGGCTCAGATGCGACAGGTTGATCTCCATCGGTGAGGAAATCAGTTTTCTTCCGTCGGGAAACTCCACGTACTCGAGTCCGGATTCCATCAAGCACGAATGGAACAGCGCCAGGCTTTTGCCGAGTTCCGGTGTTGGCAGGTCATGTGCCGGGGCCACGCCCTGTGACCGGGCGTACTCTTTCATCACCTCGTACAGTTCCATGAATCAGTCCCGTAACGAGGGCGATTTGGAGAGGCACGTTTTCAACACCTCCAGCAGGCGTTGAAACTCCCCGGTTCGGATATCGCCCATGTTGGCGATGCGGAATATCGACTTCTTGAGGCCGCCCTGACCCGAATAAATGACGTACCCCTGCTTTTTCAGCTCACCGTGCAGGAACTCGTAAGTGATCCCCTCCGGTAGTTTGAGCGCGGTCAGGCTGTTGGAACGGTGCGCGGGATCGACCAGGTACTCGAGGCCCATTTCGTCGAAACCCCTGCGAAGCAAGGCGGACGCACCGGCATAGCGATCGATGCGCGCGGTCACCGTCTCTTCGATCAACTCGTCGAGTGCCGCATCAAACGCGTAATGCACCTGCACCGCCGGGGTGAACAGGGTTTCCCCCGCTTCCTGCGCTTTCAGGTTTCTATGCAGATCGAAGTACACGGACCGTGCCGGGTGCGTGGCAAGAGTGTGCACTTCCTCTTTGCGTACCAGGACGAACGACACACCGGGGAACCCCTGCAAACATTTATTGGCGGTGCCGACGCAGTAATCGACGTGACTGCGTTCAAAATCGAGCGTGTCGCCGGCCAGACTGCTGATGGCGTCGATCAACAGTTTTTTGCCGTAGCGGTGTGCGAGCTCGCCAACCTCGTGTACGGGGTTGAGCAGGCCGGTGGTGGTTTCGTGATGCACCAGCGCCACCAGCCCGATCTCGGGATGTTCTTTCAAAGCCCGTTCAATGGCTTCAAGCGACGGTGCGACGCCCCAGTCGCAATCGACGGTCACAATGGGAATGCGATGCGTTTCCGCCATCGTGGCGATGCGCTCGCCGTACACACCGTTCCGGACCACCAGCATGGCCTGTCCCTCCGCAACGCAGGAGGACACCGCCATCTCGAGCGCAGCGGTGCCGGACCCGGTGATGAGCGCTGTCAGAAAAACCCCCTCCAGCCTGAAGGCTTTCAGCAGTTTCTGGCGGATGGATTGCACCAATTCGGCGCATTCCGGTTCGCGGTGACAGAGGTCCGGATGCAATAAAGCCTGGCGCACGCGATCGGTGACGTTGACCGGGCCGGGATTCAGCAGGATCATGCGGTTCATATGCGGTAACCTTTAGGAAAATCGCCCCACTATAACACCCGATCCGGAGTGAACCAAACGAATTGAAATCGCGTTCGGGGGCTTTATTAATTTGCTAACATTATTATATGATTTGTAACTTAAGCGCAGGTCACCCGATCCGGAGTTTGTCGTTGTCCTTTTTGAAGCAGCTGGGTTGTTGGACCCTCGTCGGGTTCGGGATTCTTTATACCCCTCCTCTCGCGCAGGCGGAAGGCGAAGGCTCAAAACTCGTCATCCCGCAGGTGAAGTACGAAGGCGGCACGTACAAGCCGCGTCCCGATGCGGTGGAAAGCCTGTTGGCGCAGGTGGCGAAGCGCACGTCGATCGAGGTCAAGCGCGAACCGCTGGACCTTGCACCCACCGACCCGACTTTATTTCATCATCCCTTTCTTTATCTTGCGGGCGACCGTGAGTTCAAACCGATCTCTGACGATTCCGTCAATGCCCTCCGTGATTACTTGAACTTCGGCGGATTCCTTTTGATCGACGACAACTCCGGCAGGCCCAACTCCGGATTCGATGCATCCGTACGCCGCCTGCTGGACAGACTGTATCCCAACACCCCGCTGGAACGCATTCCGCGTGACCACTCGATCTTCCGCTCGTTCTACCTGATCAACCAGGTGGTGGGCCGTGTGGTGGTGAAGCCTTATCTGGAAGGCATCACCAGCAAGGGACGCACGGTGCTCGTTTACTCAAACAACGACCTTGGCGGTGCGTGGTCGAAAAACAAGCTCGGCCACTGGAATTTTGACATGGTCGGCGGCGGCTATCGTCAACGCAAACTGAGCCTGCGCCTCGGAGTCAACATCGTCATGTACGCGCTCACCCTTGATTATAAAAAAGACATGGTGCACTTGCCCATCATTCTTGAGCGGCTCCGGAGGTATTCCGGCCGATGAATTTTCTGGGAAAGCTGTTCGGGCAGAACTGGGAAGAGTACAACGCATGGGAGCTGCACTGGGCCCTGGGCGAAAACCGATGGGCATTGATGGCGCTTGCGGTGCTGGCGCCGCTGATGTTGTGGTTTTTCTGGACCAGCCTGCGCAAGCTGCGGAGCCTTCCGCGAAAAACGGTGCTCTACACACTGCGCGTTCTGACACTGGCGCTGCTGTTGCTTCTCATACTTCAACCGCGCCTGGAGTTGAAAAACATCCAGCCGCTCAAAAACACGATCGCCGTGCTTGTCGACGACAGCAAAAGCATGTCGATCAAAACCTTTCCAGAAGAAATTCCGCGTAAGCAACTGGTGAGCGACGCCCTGGCGCGGCATAAGGACTGGCTGACGGGCCTGCGGCAAAACTATGACGTTGATTACTATTTCGTTTCAGACCATATCGATCCCGTCCGTGCAGAGGAACTGGCGTCGCGGTACCAGCCCCTCAACGTGAATACGGATCTCGCCCGCGTGTTCCGCGAGGTGCTCGAGCAGTATGAGAACAAATCGTTGCAGGGCGTTCTGCTGTTTTCCGACGGCGCCGACCTTATCCAGGATCCTGCGGACTTTTCTGAGGACTTCGAACAGACACTGGTTAAATTTGACGGCCCCATACATACCCTGCAGGCGGGCACCAACGACGAGTTCAAGGACCTTGCGATCGAGACCGTGGACGCGGCGGATTTCGGTTTCGTCAACCAGCCGGTCAAGGTGTCGGTAAAACTGGGTGCCTACGCCATCGGCAACAAGAACATCCCCGTGGTGGTGAAGGAAGGGGACAAGATCCTCGTGTCGCAGGTCGTCTCTTTAAAGGATGACAATCGGGATTACCGGGTGGATATGGAGTTCATGCCGGTGAACATGGGCAAACACATTTATTCGGTAACGGTGCCCGTGTTTTCGGGGGAGGCGGTGGAGACGAACAACCGCTGGGATTTTCAGGTGAAGGTGGTGCGCGACCGCCTGCGCGTTCTGCATTTGAACGGCCGGCCGTCATGGGACTCGCGCTTTCTTCGCGAGGTTTTGATCAACAACCCGAAGGTGGACCTGCTTTCGTTCTTTATTTTGAGGACGCTGAGCGACGATGTCGATGCACCGACCACCGAACTCAGCCTCATTCCGTTTCCGTCCAACCTGTTGCTCAGTGATTACCTGAGTTCCTTCGATCTCGTCGTGTTTCACAATTTCCGGTACAAACCGTTTCTCGATAAAAAGTACCTGTCGAACCTGAAATCGTATGTGGAGGAAGGTGGCGCGTTTCTGATGATCGGCGGCGATTTGTCATTTCAAGGGGGAGGGTACGAACGCACGCCGGTGGAGGAAATCCTTCCCGTTGAACTGAAGCATGCCTCGCAACCGTTCTCCGACAAATCCTATGCGATCGACGTTCCGGGGAGCCTGAACAATCATCCCATTCTGCAATTGGAGAGCAGAAAAGAGGCGAATGTAAAAGCCTGGCAGTCCCTGCCTCCGCTTCAGGGATTGAATATGGGTCTGGCCCCGGCCGGGGAGGCAAAGGTGCTGGCCACGGCCAGGGTGGACAAGAAAAACCTGCCGGTGCTCGCCGCCCGGAAAGTAGGAGAAGGCCGCACCCTGATGATCGCCACCGACTCCGCGTGGTACTGGAACTTCCGCCGCGTGGGGGAGGGCGGCAGTGGCCGGCATTACCAGAAGCTGTGGGAGAACATCCTCGCCTGGCTGACCCGGGATCCCGAAACGCGCCTGCTCAAGGTGGAGACCGACAAGGAAAAGTACCGCGAACACGAGAAAGTGCTCGTGCAATTCAAGCTGGTCGGCGAAGATTACAACCCCCTGGCCGGAAAACTGGCGGAGTTGACCCTCTCCACATGGCCTGACCGCAGCACGTTGAAGACGGAATCGATCTCCACCGACGAAAACGGCGAAGGCCGTTTCGAATTCTATCCAGGCCGCGAGGGATTCTACGCGGCCCAGGTTTCCGTAAAGCAGGGCGACCGCACACTCACCGAGCGCGAATTATTCAGTGTCACCAGCCCCCGGGTGGAGTTCCAGAAACCGCGTGTTCAGCCAGAGTTCCTCCAGAAGCTGTCTGAGGTTTCCGGAGGGAGTTACCAGGTTCTCCGCCCTGACTTGCGGCTGGATACGTTGACTTTCCCCAATCCGGAGGTGGAAATCAAAACCAGTAAACTGTTCGTCTCGTTGTGGGATACGTGGGCGGCATACGGGTTGATCCTCGGGTTTCTCTTTTTGGAGTGGTACCTCCGCCGCAAGTCCGGGCTGAGTTGAGAATGCATGAGAAATGGGTGAGATTCCCGTAACGTTCTTGTGAATCCTCCTGCCTTGCGTTACCATCGATTTCAATACTATTTACCCGTTCAGGCTCATTTAAAAATGCTCGAAGACAAGAAAACAAGCAAAGGCCCGGCCCTCCGGATGTGGATTCGGGACCGTGTGGTGTTTCTGGCGCTCATCATTTTCGGATTCGGCGCGGCCGCATACATTCTCTCTCCCCAGGTGTTTCCGGCCCACAGCATCTGGCTCCATCCCGTCAAGGAGTTCTCCCTGCTGATTGCCATGATCGGAGTTGTGTCTTTGGGTTATGAGTTGTTCCTGAGAGAACTCACCTTTAATGAATACAAGGATGCATTGCAGGAAATTGTCAATCCCGATGCGGTGCGCCTGGGAATCCAGGGGATTTTCAAGAACCGGTCGGAGTTGGGGAACGCCACCTCCTTCGAGGCGTTGTTCAAGCGGGTGAAGCACGAAATCTACATTGGCGGGACATCGTTGCTGTCCATCTCCACCGGAAGCCGCGACCTTCTGCGTGAAAAGGTGTTGAGCGGGGTCAATGTGAAACTTTTGTTAATGGATCCGCAATCGCCGGTGGTCGACCTCATCAGCCGGCAGGCGCACGGCAAATCGACCTTTTTGAACGAGATCAAAACCTCCATCCTGCTTTTGCAGAAACTTCAGGAGGAGATCGAGTCCGTGGAGTCGCCAACCAAGGGCAAGTTTGTTGTGCACACCTACCGGTTCATTCCCTCCCACTCGTTTATTTCTCTCGACGTGCAGGAGCCGGGCGGGCTCATCGTGGCGGACATCGGTCCGTATCTCGGTCGTAACTTCCAGCGACCGAGCATTGTCCTCATCAATAAGAAACACGGTCTGTACGATCACTATCGCGATCTCAACGACTCCATGTGGCTGGAGAGCAAGCCACTCACCCCGAGTTGGCTGGTGGGGGAAGGTCCCAAAACCCGGACTCAGGTGTTCGCCAGCGGCAAGGACACGGAAGTGTACGATCCTGAAACCGAAAGCTGGCGGACTGCCGAGATCTGCCAGGGCAGTGACGACTGGCGCGGCATCAAAGGAAGCATGTGGGTGTGGATCCGGGAGCAGGTGACGCTGGAGGAAGCCAAGACCGGCACCCAGCACGGGTTTCGCCTGAGGTTTGACATCCCGCCGGGGACCAAAGCCATGCCCCGGGCGGAGCTCTTTCTGCGGGCCGATGATGTCTGCCGCGTCACCGTGAACGATGTCGGCCTGAAACAGGATTACGGCGGAGCGGAGTACCCGGAGCCGTTCATTATCAACTGCGATGACTTTTTGCGCGAAGGGACCAACGAAATTCAATTCGAGGTCATCAACTACGCCAAACCCGATGCCACAGCGCCGGAAGACAACCCTTCCGGCCTGATTTACCGTCTGCACCTGGAATATCTGGAGGGTTGAGTCGGATCGGTATCCCGCCCGGAAAATCCGCAAATTAGGGCATCCACCTGTGCCGGACACTGCAAGCCACGTACGGCCCCCTTTCATCTCCCTGTCGGTCCACACGCCCTTCCGGGTCCCCCACACGCTCCCCGGCTACTCGCGTTCAATTTCCAACCCATTGATAAACAAGTGGTTATTGTTATTTTGGGGTGCCCTCCAGCACCCCGTAAAGATAGGGAAAACAGTAATTGACAGGGTATGGTGGTGCTAATATAATCCCCCATTCCAGTAGTTTCTGGAACCCTGAAACGGGTTTTGGGTAAAATGGGTCCATAAGGATGGGAGACACCCGGCTGCTACCTTCCAGGAACATTTGACCGGAGGGTGGAGTTGTTTGAAATTGCCTCGATTAGGATGGCAATCCCCCCTCCCGACGAAACAAACGGAAACTCCAAGTGACCGAATATATTTTTGTCAGCGTATTCGCCGTCGTGGCGCTGGTCATTGTGCTGGGAATCCTTTTCCTTTCCATGGTTCTGGGCCCGCGCAAAGCCAATGCTGAAAAGCACATCGCCTATGAGTGCGGCATGCTCCCCTCCGAAGAGGCCAAGGGCCGTTTTCCGGTCCGGTTCGCCACCATCGCCATGCTTTTCATAATCTTCGACATCGAGGTGGTGTTCATGTACCCTTGGGCCGTTGCGCTCGATGAACTGAAGCTGTTTGGCCTGGTGGAAATGGTCATATTCATTACGATTCTGGCTATCGCCTATGTATACGTCTGGGGGCGAGGAGGTTTGGAATGGGATTGATGGATGAAGCGGTCGATGCTTTTGAGACCGAAGTCAAGAACCTGAAACTGAACGCCCAGGACGCCTGGGACCAGATGTCAGCGGATTATTCCGGCGCGCTGTACGACACCATCCTCACCACCAAGCTGGGGAAGGTGATCGGCTGGGCGCAGAAAAACGCCCTGTGGCCCGCGACCTTCGGGCTGGCCTGCTGTGCCATCGAAATGATGGCAATGGCCAACAGCCGCTGGGACGCCGCCCGCTTCGGCGCGGAGGTGTTCCGCGCTTCTCCGCGTCAGGCGGATTTGATGATCGTGTCCGGGCGTGTGTCGCAGAAGATGGCGCCCGTCCTCAAGCGGATTTACCAGCAGATGCCGGAACCCAAGTGGGTCATCGCCATGGGCGCGTGTTCCTCCTGCGGTGGCATTTTCAACAACTACGCCATCGTTCAGGGTGTGGACCGCGTGGTGCCGGTGGATGTGTACGTTCCAGGGTGCCCGCCAGGCCCGGAAGCCCTCATCTACGGCATCATCAAACTTCAGGAAAAAATCATGAACGACGCCGGCACGGAGCGCGCCAAACAGAGGGTGGCATGACCGGCGAAGAACTCGTTGAAAAGGTGCGGGCCTCCCTGCCGGACGCCATCATCAGGGCGGAGGTTACGCTCGGCGACGCGGTGGTTCACGTGCAACCGGAAAACCTGCTGAAGGTTGCGGGTTTCCTTAAAGAGAGCCCGGAGCTGGATTTCCATTACCTGTCTCACATCACAGGCGTCGATTACCTGGAAGAGGAACGCGAGCCGCGTTTTGAGGCGGTGTACGAACTGCACAACCTGGACCGCGGCGACAGCATCCGCCTGCGTGTCGGGCTGGACGAGGACGACCCCAAGGTGCCGACGGTCTCGGAAGTCTGGAAGGGGGCCCTGTTCCCCGAACGCGAACTGTTCGATATGTTCGGCTTTCAGGTCGAGGGCCATCCCAACCTCAAGCGGCTCATTATGCCGGAGGACTGGGAAGGGCACCCGCTTCGCAAGGATTATCCGCTGGTGGTCGAGGAAGTGGCTTTCTCACACAACCCCGAGCACAAGCAGGAACTGATTAAAGATAAAAAGGATATGAGTCCGACGCCATGGGAGTGACCGAACAAGGCCTGCTGGAACGCGAAAAAGACACCATGACCCTCAACATGGGTCCCCAGCACCCGAGTACCCACGGGGTGTTCCGCATGGTCATGGAAATGGACGGCGAGCAGGTGCAGTCGTCGGAACCGGACATCGGTTTCCTGCACACGGGCATTGAGAAGACAGGCGAGGCCAAGCGTTACGAGCACTGCATCCCGATGACCGACCGGCTCGATTATCTGAGCCCGCCGCAGAACAACCTTGCTTTCTGCCTGACCACGGAAAAGCTGTTGCAGTTGGGCGAACTGCCGCCGCGCGCCGATTACATACGCGTCATCATGGTGGAACTCAACCGCATCGGCAGTCATCTCATCTGGTTGGGCACGCACGCGCTGGACATCGGCGCGATGACGGTTTTCCTTTATGCCTGGCGCGAGCGGGAGATGATCCTCGACCTCAACGAGATGGTCTCCGGCGTGCGCATGATGACGAGTTTCATCCGCATCGGCGGGGTTGCCAAGGACGCCACCCCGGAATGGATCGACCACGTCAAGAAGTTCGTCGAGATTTTCCCTTCCAAGGTTGATGAATACGAAAGCCTGCTGACCAAAAATCCCATCTGGCTGGACCGGACCCAGGGTGTCGGGACCTTCAACCGCGAGGAGTGCCTGAACTGGAGCATGAGCGGCCCCGTCCTGCGCGCTGCGGGAATCAATATGGACTGGCGTAAAATGCGTCCCTATTCCCGCTACAACGAATTCAAGTTCGATGTCCCCGTCAGGGAACACGGAGACGTTTACGATCGTTACCTGGTGCGGATTGAAGAGATGCGGCAGAGCCGCGAAATCATCAAGCAGGCCATCGAAAACCTGCCGGACGGACCCTACCGCATCCCGGACAACAAGGTGTCCCTTCCCGCGCGCGACACCCTGCACTCCAGCATGGAAGCGCTCATCCATCACTTCAAGCTGGTGTCGGAAGGCATCAACGTGCCGAAGGGCGAAACGTATGTGCCGACGGAAGGGCCGCGCGGCGAGGTCGGGTTTTACATGGTCAGCGACGGATCGAACAAACCCATGCGCATGAAACTGCGGGCTCCGTCGTTCATGGGCATTCCGGGAATGTGCAAGATGATGGAGGGAGCGTACATCGCCGACGTCGTCGCCATCATCGGTAGTATTGATATCGTGATGGGGGAGGTTGATCGCTGATGTTCGTGTTCACCGACGAGGCGGAAAAGAAAATCGATAAGATCATGGCGAAGTACCCGCCGGAGCACAAGCGCTCGGCCATTTTGCCGCTGCTCCACCTGGCGCAGGATCAGGAAGGGTATGTGACGCCGGAGGCGATGGTGGAAGTCGGTCGAAGGCTTGACGTCTCGCCGGCGTATGTCGAAGGCGTGGTCACGTTCTACACGATGTATTTCACCAAACCGGTGGGGCGCAATGTCATCCGCTTCTGCCACAACATCAGCTGCAAGCTCAACCGCTCGGATGAGTTGATGCAATACACGGCGAAGAAGCTGGGCATCCAGATCGGCGAGACCACACCGGACAAGCGGTTCACCCTGCTGAAAGAGGAATGCCTTGCCGCGTGTTCGGAGGCGCCGATGATGATGGTCAACAAGACTTACCACGTCAACCTCAATGAAACCAAAATCGACCAGATTCTGGAAACGTACAAGTAAGCCATGCAAGAACCCGTAATCATATTAATGAAGGACATCGACACGCCCAATCTCACGTCGATCGATGTGTATGAAAAGACGCTGGGCGGGTATCAGTCCTTGAAGAAACTGTTCCAGACCCCGCCCGAAGAGATTGTCGAGATGGTCAAGGCCTCCGGTCTGCGTGGACGCGGCGGTGCGGGATTCCCGACGGGCCTCAAGTGGTCGTTTCTGGCGAAGGACGTGTTTCCGCGCTACCTCTGCTGCAATGCGGACGAAAGCGAACCGGGCACCTGCAAGGACCGCGAACTGCTCATGAAGAATCCGCACCTGTTGATCGAGGGGATGATCATCTGCTCGTACGCGTGCAAAATCAACACGGCGTACAATTACATGCGCGGCGAGTTCGCGGAGCTGGCGGACATTTTCGACAAGGCCGTCGAGGAAGCCTATGAGCGTGGTTATTTGGGCAAGAACATCATGGGGTCGGGGTTCGATCTCGACATTCACTCGCATCTCGGGGCGGGGGCGTACATCTGCGGGGAGGAGTCGGCGCTGTTGACGTCGCTCGAAGGATGCCGCGGCGAACCGCGCCTCAAACCGCCGTTCCCGGCGGTGGAAGGTTTGTACAGCAAGCCCACCGTTGTCAACAATGTCGAAACCCTTTGCGCGGTGCCGTACATTTTCAACAACGGTCCGGAAGCCTACTCCTCCATCGGTACGGAAAAGAGCAAGGGCACGAAGATGGTCAGCGTGTCGGGGCACGTCAACAAGCCGGGAAACTACGAAGTGCCGATGGGCACGCCGACGCGCGAAATCATCGACAAGTGGGCGGGTGGCATGAGAAACGGCAACAAGCTGAAGGCGTTCATTCCCGGCGGATCGTCGGTGCCCATTCTTCCCGCAGACAAGGCGGATGTGCCTTATGATTACGAGTCGCTGATGGAAGCGGGAAGCATGCTGGGTTCGGGCGCTCTCATTGTCATGGATGAGACGGTCAACGTGGTGGAGGAAACCCTGCGTCTCGCCTACTTTTACATGCACGAATCCTGCGGCAAGTGCACTCCGTGTCGCGAAGGCACGCGCTGGATGCACCAGATCCTGTCCGAGATCATTCACAAGCATGGCAAGCCCAACCAGGTGGAACTGCTCAACGACATCTGCGACAACATGGCGTTCAAGTGTTTCTGCCCGCTGGGCGATGCGGCGGTGGGGCCGGTGGCCAGCAGTATCAAATATTTCCGCGAAGATTACGAAGCGCTGATCGAATCCCTGAAAACTGCCGACGCCGTCGGTTAAAGATACAGGTTCAGATTTTATGGAAACCAAGACTGCACAGGATACCGTTACCCTGACCATCGACGACAAGGTGGTCACCGTTCCCAAGGGCATGGTGGTGGTGGACGCGGCCAAGACCGTGGACATCGAAATTCCCATCTTCTGCTACCACGAAAAGCTTGGGCCGTTTGGCTGTTGCCGCATGTGCATGGTGGAAGTGGAGAAGATGCCGAAACTCGCCACCGCCTGCACCCTTCAGGTCAGCGAAGGCATGGTGGTGCGCACCAACACACCCAAGGTGGAGAAGGCCCAGCAGGGCGTGCTCGAGTTCACCCTGCTCAACCATCCGCTGGACTGCCCGGTGTGCGACAAGGGCGGGGAGTGTCCCCTGCAGGACAACACGTTCAAATTCGGTCCGCCGGACACGCGCATGCAGTTTGAGCGTTACAATCGCGATAAGGCAACCCCGCTCTCGCCCGTCATCACCATCGATCGCGAACGGTGCATTGCCTGCCAGAGGTGCACCCGCTACAGCGACATCATCGAAAAAGACCAGGCACTGGTCATGCGTCACCGCGGGTTCCAGAATCGCGTTTCGACGTTCAACGACCGGCCCTACGACACGCGTTTCTCCGGCAACGTCATCGACATCTGTCCCGTCGGCGCGTTGACCAACACCGAGTTCCGTTTCACCGCGCGGTCGTGGGATCTGGACAACACCAAAACGCTCTGCGCGCACTGTGCCTGCAACTGCAACATGATCCTCGGCACGCGGCTCAACGAACTGCGCCGCGTGACCACGCCGGAGACGCCGAACGATGCGGTGGACGACGGCTGGATCTGCGACAAGGCGCGGTGGGGCCACGATTTCACCAAAAGCAAAAACCGCATCACCCAGCCGCGGAAGAAGGGCCTGCACGATCCCGTCTCGGCGCAGGACGCCTGCCGCGAAGTGGCGGAGAAACTGAAACAGACCGTCGAAGCCCACGGACCCGGCAGTGTCGGTTTTATCGGCTCCGGTTACGGCCTGAACGAGGAACTGTATCTCTACCAGCGTTTCTTCCGCGAGCAACTGGGCACCAACAACATCGATCACAAAACCTATGTCGACACGCCGGGCCTGCCGGTGCCGAACTTCGACATGCTGGACATCGAGTCGAGCAAGCTCATTGTCGTGATCGCGAGCGACCCGACGGAAGAGCTTCCCATTCTCGACCTGCGGCTCAAAAAAGCGGTCACGCAGCTGGGTATCGAGATGGTGGTGCTGAACGATCAGGCGACGTTGATGGACAAGTACGCAACGCTGTCCCTGCGCTACGACGTCGGTTCCGATGGAACGCTTTTAGCCGCGTTGAACTCCACGTTGAGCGGCACGGCTCCCGCAAGTGATGTTGAAAAGCAGACGGGGGTTGCCGCCGACCGCATCGGGGCGCTGGCAGATAAAATCCGCGCCAGCGGAAAGACCACGGTGGTGTTCAATCCCGCTGCATTGACGGGAGCGTCCATTCACACGCTCAAACAAATGCTGAATACGATGGGAGGCCTGCCGGATACCGCGGTCGGCGCCATGCCCGCCGCTCCGGTGACCAACGCGCTGGGGGCGATGGACATGGGCGTGCTCCCGGATTGTTATCCGGGCGGACTCGATCTGTCGCAGGCCGACGCCATCCGTGAAAAGTGGGGAGAGACCGTGCCGCTGGAGCCGGGCTTGACAGCCTTGCAGATGATCGAAAAGGCGGCGTCGGGTGAACTGAAAGCGCTGGTTGTTTACCGCAGTAATCCGCTGGTCAATTTTCCCGGTGGCAACAAGGTCAAACAGGCGCTGGAAAAACTCGACCTTCTCGTCGTGCACGACATGATGGAAACGGAAACCGCGGCAATGGCCGACTACGTTATCCCGTCCAACGGTCCTGGGTACGACGAGGGCACGACCACCAGCATCGCCGCACGGGTCCAGATGCGCAAACGCGGCCTCACCACGAACAATCCGTCCGACTGGAAACTCGTGTCCACGATGGCGAAGGCGCT
This sequence comes from Nitrospina sp. 32_T5, assembly GCF_052156635.1. NCBI lineage: Bacteria > Pseudomonadati > Nitrospinota > Nitrospinia > Nitrospinales > Nitrospinaceae > Nitrospina > Nitrospina sp. 32_T5. Next base: position 206,454 of record NZ_JBQKUO010000002.1, read on the forward strand.
GGGCGCGGACTGGAAACACAAGACGGTGTGGGAAGTCACACAGGAAATTGCGCAAAAAGTAAACGGCTACACCGAAATCCGGCAGAAGACGATCCGCAAAGCCGGGCACAACCGCCAGCCCGTCGCCGCCGTCAATGGTGCCGTACCGGCAGGCGGGACGCCGGAGGCGAACGGTTCCGGTGACGCCTTTAGGTTGCGCGTCTCGGAAGTGCTGTTCTGCCATGACAAGGTTCTCGATGCGGAGTCGCGGCTCGCGCACCAGTTCCAGCCGTCCACGGTTCACCTGAATAAAGCCGACGCCGACCGGCTGGGCCTCAAGGCCGAGCAGGAGGTGACGGTCGCGGGGAACGGCCATGAGGTGAAAGCCGAGGTGGTGATCTCCAACCGGTGCAACCCGGGTTCGGTGGTCCTGCCGCGTGTTTCCGACGAGCAGCGTGTGGCCAGCCTCATGGAACCGGGGCAGGCGGTCGCCTGGGTGCAGATCAAAAAGTAACTGGGTATATGGAAAGGTTTGAGGATTGATCGACAGCATCACTGAGTTTCTGGCGTCCTACGCCTACTTGTGGATCGGGATCATCAAGGCGGTGATCATCGTGATCGGCCTGTTGACCACGGTTCCGGGTCTTGTCTGGCTGGAGCGGCGGCTGATGGGACGTTTCCAGGTGCGGCTGGGTCCGAATCGAGTGGGCCCTTTCGGTCTCGCACAGGGGATTGCCGATTCGATCAAACTTCTCTTTAAGGAAGAGATCATCCAGAAGTCTGCGGACCGGTTCCTGTTTCTGCTCGCGCCGTCGATTGTGGTGTTCACGGCGATCGTCACGTTTTCGGCGGTCCCGTTTGGTGAAAGCTTCACGATCTTCGGGCAGGAAATCGGCATGTGGGGCGCGAACCTGAACATTGGCATCCTGTTCATTTTCGCCATCTCGTCGATGGGCATTTACGGCATCGTGCTCGCAGGTTTATCGTCGAACAACAAGTATTCGCTGATGGGCGGACTGCGCTCGTCGGCGCAGATGATCAGTTACGAACTGACGCTGGGCCTGGCCGCCCTGAGCGTCATCATCATGAGCGGGTCGCTGAGCCTCATCGATATTGTGAACGACCAGGCGACACTGCCGAATATTGTGACCCAGCCGCTGGCGTTTCTTTTGTTTTTCATCGCCGGTGTGGCGGAGACCAATCGCGCCCCGTTCGACCTGCCGGAAGCGGAGCAGGAGCTGGTGGCGGGATTCTTCACCGAGTACTCGGGCATGAAGTTCGCCATGTTTTTCCTTGGCGAGTACGTGAACATGATCACCATGAGCGCGCTCATCACTCTGTTGTTTCTGGGTGGCTGGCACGCATACGTTCTGCCGGACATTCCGTTCGTCTGGTTCGCGCTTAAAGTGTTTTTACTGCTGTGTGTGTTCATCTGGTTGCGGTCCACGTTTCCCCGCATCCGTTATGACCGGCTCATGGCGTTCGGCTGGAAGTTTCTTCTGCCGTTGTCGCTTGTGAACATGCTGGTGTACAGCTTTATTAAAGTCAGCACCATTTGAATTAGGATCATTTATGTTGCAAACCGTATTCAATGGAGCCAAGAACCTGTTGATCGGTATGGGAGTCACCTTTCGCAATATGGTGTCGAAACCCACGACGTTCAGCTACCCGGAAGTGAAACGGACCATGCCGGAGCGTTACCGCGGGCGGCACTTCCTGAACAAGGACGAGGAAGGTTACGAGAAGTGCATCGGGTGCAGCTTGTGTTCCGTCAACTGCCCCGTCGGGTGCATCCACGTGGTCGCCGCGGAGAACGATCCGGAAAACCCGAAGTCGAAAGGCGAACGCTACGCGGAGGTGTACGAGATCAACCTCCTGCGCTGCATCTACTGCGGATTCTGCGAGGAGGCCTGCCCGGTGGACGCGGTGGTTCTGCGCGAGCACTACGAGTTGGCCGACTACGATCGCCGGAATTACATTGCGACAAAAGAAGATTTGCTGGTGTACCCGGAACCCAATCAATTCCGCGTGAACTTTCTTGGCAATACCAGCCTGGTGAACAAGAAGTAGTTACCCGGGCGAAACACAAATTTCTCAACAAACCCTGCGGGGCGGAATCTCGCTCCGCGGTGAACCAACAATGTCCGGTAGAGGGCGCCGGACATTCACCCAACTGGGTATTTTTGTCTCTATCCCGGGCGGTTGAAGGAGAGGAGAGCATCACACCGTGATGGAAATGCTGGAGCAGGCATTGAATTTCAACCTGCCGCGGGAAGTTGTATTTGATCTGTTTTACCAGACGGTGATCTTTGTCGTCGGCATGACTGCCGTGCTGGCTTCGCTGGGGGTCATCCTCTGCACCAACCCCATTTATTCCGCACTGTTTCTCATCGGCAACATGGTGTGCCTGGCGATGCTGTTTCTTCTATACAGTGCGGAGTTCCTCGCGGCCGTGCAGGTTGTGGTGTACGCGGGCGCGGTGATGATCTTGTTCCTCTTCATCATAGCCCTGTTGGGTGCGCATAAGGAAAAGCCGGAATTGAACCTGCAGGCCATGGCCGGGTTCGCGTTTGTCGGCGCGTTGTTCTGCGAACTGCTGATGACGCTACGTATCGGCGCCAACCGCCCCGTCACCGGCAACATCACCCCGGAAGTACTGAAGGAAGTCGGCTCTGCCAAAGCCATCGGCATTGAATTGTTTTCGAACCATATCGTTCCGTTCGAACTGGCGTCGATCCTGCTCCTGGTCGCCACGGTGGGCATCATCACCCTGGCCAAGTTCCATTATCGTCCCGTGAGAAAGCGGTCGAGGTAATTTCACTATGGAAAGCGAATTCGTCCTGATTGTCAGCGCCGCCATTTTTTCGATTGGCGCAGTGGGATTTGTCATCCGCAAAAACCCGCTGGTCATGTTCATGTCGGTGGAGCTGATGCTGAACGCAGTCAACTTTTTGCTGGTCGGCTACTCGCGCGAGTTGCAGTCGCTGGACGGACAAATCTTCGCCCTGATCATCATGACGGTTGCCGCCGCGGAGGTTGTGGTGGGGCTCGCCATCATTCTCACCATTTTCCGGACGCGCCACGATCTCAATGTGGACCACATCGATGTGCTGAAAGGATAAACTGTTGTATTCGATCGCCTGGCTCATACTGCTGTTTCCGCTTCTCGGGTTCCTGATCCTGAGCTGGTTCGGTTCGCGCCTGCCCAAAACCTGGGTGGGGTGGGGTGGAAGCGGTACCATCGGAGCGGCCTTCGGCGTGGTGCTGCTGATCTTCGCCAGCATGGCAGGAGGCGAAGGCGATCCCGGCGGTTCCGTTGAGGTTCTTTACCACTGGATCGAATCGGAAAAGTTTTCGCTCGACCTCGCCATTCTGGTTGATCGCCTTTCCATTTTCATGTTGCTTGTGGTGACGGGGGTGGGATTTGTCATCCACGTCTATTCCATCGGTTACATGCGCGAAGACCCGGAATACGCCCGGTTCTTCTCGTACATGAACCTGTTCATCTTCTCGATGTCCGTGCTGGTTCTGGCGGCGGATTTCTTTTTCCTCATCGTCGGCTGGGCGCTGGTGGGTCTCGCCTCGTACCTGCTGATCGGATTCTGGACGGAAAAGCGTTCGGCGGTTCTGGCCGCGCGCAAGGCGTTCGTTATGAACGTCATCGGCGACGTCGGCATGGTCATCGCCGCGTTCATGATTTTCGAGCGCTTCGGTTCGCTCAGTTACACGGAAGTGTTTTCGCAGACGCAGTCCGGGTTCATCCCGAACGAGGGTACGATCCTGATGATCACCCTTCTTCTGCTGGTGGGAGCCTTCGCCAAGTCGGCGCAGTTGCCGCTCCACACCTGGTTGCCGGACGCGATGGAAGGTCCGACACCGGTCAGCGCGCTTATCCATGCGGCGACGATGGTCACCGCGGGCGTGTACCTGGTGGCGCGGTGCAACTCCCTCTATACGCTGGCTCCGTGGGTGATGTACTTCGTCGCCTTTGTCGGAGCCGCAACGGCAATCTTTGCGGGCACCATTGCGCTGACACAATACGACATCAAGCGGGTCATCGCCTATTCCACCATGAGTCAGATCGGCTACATGTTCCTCGCGGTGGGCGTCGGCGTGTTCAGCGCAGGAATGTTTCACCTGATGACGCACGCGTTTTTCAAGGCGCTTTTGTTTCTTGGCGCGGGCAGTGTCATCCATGCCCTCAACGACGAGCAGGACATCCGTAAAATGGGCGGGTTGGCCCGCTCCATGCCCATTACCTTCGGTACCTTCCTGGTTGCGTCACTTGCCCTCACCGGGTTTCCCCTGACCGCCGGGTTCTACAGTAAAGAAGCCATCATCATGCATTCGTGGTTCGCGGAGGAGTATGGCAACTGGTTATTCTGGCTGATGGCGGTTGTGGCTACGGGCCTGACGGGGTTCTACACATTCCGCCTGTTCTTTTACACGTTTCTCGGCAACCTGCGGCATCCCACTGCACATCCGCACGAGTCTCCTCTGGTGATGACGGGACCGCTTTTGATCCTGGCGGTGTTTTCCCTGTTGGGCGGTGCCTTTGGCCATTCGGTCGATACGTTTCTCGCGCCGGTGTTTGGCGGTGCGGTGCCAGTGCACCACGAAAACATCGTTCTCGAAACAGCCCCGTTGCTGGTGGCGCTGGTCGGTATCCTGGGTGCGGTGGGCCTGTTCATGACGGGAAGCGGTCAGCTGGGTTTCCTGCAACAGGTGCTGGCGCCGGTGCACGACCTGCTTTACAACAAATATTATGTCGATGAAATTTACGACCTGCTGATCGTCAAACCGGTCAAGGCCACTGGCAAGTTTTTGGAGGAGCGGGCGGAGAAGTTCGGCATCGATTTCTCGGTCGATCAGGTGGGTGCGCAGATGCGCGAGGTGAGCCGTCAGATCAGCATCTGGCAGTCCGGAAACGTGCGTCTCTATGCGCTCAACATGGTGGCGGGGTTGATCACCGTCCTGCTGTTCGTGATTTTTCTGTAACGAAAGGGTATTGGAAACGTCATGCTGACTACGGTTCTACTGCTTCCGCTGGCGGCGGCCATCCTGATCCTGTTCATGGACGGGCAACGGGTTGCAGCCATCCAGAAAACGGCGACCATCGCCGTTCTGCTGACGTTTCTCGGATCGCTGGTCCTGCTGTTTGGTTACGATGCATCCGACCCGGGCATGCAGTACGTCAATTCCTTTCACTGGGTTCCGCTCCTTCATATTCAATTCATGGTCGGGGTCGATGGCATCAGCCTGTGGATGGTGGTGCTGACGGCGTTCCTTTCCATCATGGCGGTGCGCTTCTCTGCAGGTGAGACCAGGAATCCGAAGTACTACCTCGCGCTCATCCTGATTCTGGAAACCGGCATGCTGGGCGTGTTTGTTGCACTCGACCTCATCCTGTTCTATGTGTTCTGGGAAGTGATGCTGATTCCGACGTACTTCCTGATCGGTCTGTGGGGTGAGGGACGCCGGGTGTACGCCACCACCAAGTTCGTCATATTCACGCTGGTGGGCAGCCTGCTCATGCTGGTCGGCATGATCTGGATCACCGTTCTCCATTACACGGCAACGCACGAGTTGACGTTCAATATCCAGGAACTGGTGCATACGGCCGTTCCCCACGATCTGGAATGGATCCTGTTTTTGTTCTTCTTTCTGGCATTCGCCATCAAGGTGCCGATCTTTCCGTTCCACAGCTGGCTTCCCCATGCATATGTGTCCTGCCCGATTCCGGTCCTCATTCTGGTTACCGGGGCGATGTCGAAGACGGGCGCCTATGGGCTCATCCGGTTTTGCCTGCCACTGTTCCCTGATTTCATCCAGGAGTGGGGCACATGGATCGGCGCGGCAGCGGTGGGCGGCATCATTTACGGTGCTTGGATCGCCATCGCGCAAAAAGACCTCAAGTCGCTGGTCGCGTATTCCAGTATCAGTCATCTCGGATTCGTCGTGCTCGGAATTTTTGCGGTCAACGGCAACGGAGTCGAAGGCAGTGTCCTGCAGATGGTCAACCACGGCATCATCGCCTCCGCCCTGTTCATCATTGTCGGGATCATCGAGCGGCGACTGGGAACCCGCAACCTGGACGAATTTTCCGGCCTCAAAAAATCCATGCCAATTCTGTACGGCATGTTCATGCTGGTCACCCTGGCGGCTCTGGGTATGCCCGGCCTGAACGGCTTCGTCGGCGAGTTCCTCATCCTCGTTGGTGTGTGGACCTCCGCCGTGCAGAAAGATATGGCCGTATTGTTTGTGCTGGGCGCGGGACTGACCATTGTGTACGCGTCCATCTACATGCTTTTCATGTTTCAGGGATCGATGCAGGATAAAGGAAAAAATCTTCCACAGGGGTTGAAGGATGTCAACGAAACGGAAGCGGGCCTGCTCGTTCCGGCATGCATCCTGATCCTGTTCATCGGTCTCTACCCCAAACCTTTCATCGACACCATGTCCGCTTCGGTGGACAAACTGCTCCAGATCGAAAAAACCGTGCATGTGCCCTCGCAGGGTGGAGGCGGCGGTCATTGATCCCCGTCCTTTGCTACTGACGGATTTACCCTCGCCATGAAACTGGGACAACGCATCGTGGACGGCGTGTTTCAGGAGCGGCCGAACCGGTACCTGGCGCAGGTGGTGGTCGATGGAGTCACCGTTTCCGCCCACGTGCCCGATCCGGGGCGTCTGCCGGGCCTCATGATCCCCGGCCGCCGCGTGCGGCTTCTACACAATCCCGGACCGAAACGCAAAACCGATTACAGCCTGGTGCTGGTGCGTCACGGCCGCATATGGGTCTCCGTCTATCCCGTGTTCGCCAATGCACTGGTGCGTGACGCGTTGGAGTCGAGAACCCTCTCGCTGCTCACGGGATACGACCGCTTCGATGCCGAAGTGAAGCATGGCAAGAGCCGGTTTGATTTTTGTCTTCGGTTTGGCGGGCAGGACTGTTACGTCGAGGTGAAGTCGGTCAGTTGCGTGGAGAAGACGGTGGGCAAGTTTCCGGATGCGCCGACGGAGCGCGGGCGCAGGCATATCGAGGAGTTGATCGCACTGAAGAAAAAAGGAAACCGCGCGGCGGTGCTGTTTGTGTCGCAACGTTCGGACACGCGGACCATCACCAGCTTCGATGACATCGACCCCGCTTTTGGAGAAATTCTGAGGCAGGCGCGGGATGCGGGGGTCGAGTTGTATGGCTACAACTGCCACGTCACCGCGTCGTCGGTGTCCCTGAACCGTCCGCTGGATGTGGTTTTGTAAACCGGATTATTTGATGAAGGGATCGAGGTTGGGCACCAGCACCCAGCGTCCGTTCTGCAACAACCATTCCTGATCGTACACCACCGTACGTACGCGGTTGCTGGGCTTGGTCGCCACTTCATACCGCATGGTGATGACGGCCTTGTTGAACGGAGGGTGTTCCGCTTCCAGCACCTGCTCGGTCAAAGGCACCAGTTCGTCATCCTTGTACAAGGCCTGGTTGATGCGCTGGCTCTGGCCGAAGATCACGCGATCCTTGACCTGCGCGTATTGCATCAGGTAAGCAGATTTCAAATCGTCGCGCACATAAGTCACACCCCCATCGGGATGGCGGCTTTCGAAGAAATTGTTGTACGCACGGGTGATGGTCTCGAGATCTTCCAGCCGTTCCTGTGGCACCGTGGCGCAGGCTTGCAGGGCGGACAGGGCAAGGAACAGACAGAGACCGGAAACGAGTTGAAAGGCGGGGTTGCGGCGTATCATGTTGAAACCTCGTATGGTAAGATTGATGAACCCGGATTGTGGTTCCCAAATAACCTTTTGAATTATATAGGGTTATTTGGCGCCGCGCAAGTCCCTCTTTGGGAAAGGCAACCTGATTGGCAAAATCCCCGAAATCATTCAAATCACCACGCCCCCGTCGTGAAACGGAGAGGGGGGGCTCCCAGCGCCGTAGTGCCGGGCGCTCTCCGGGACGAGGTGGTAGCAAACCCGGCACGGCGTTGTGGGACCAGGCGGCGCGGTGGTACGATTCCCTGGTCGGTTTTAAAGGGAGCGAGTACCAGAAGAACATCATCCTGCCCGGCACCGAGCGCATGCTGGGTCTCAAAAAGGGACGGGAGGTGCTGGACCTTGCCTGCGGGCAGGGGGTTCTTTCGCGCCATCTTGCGCAAAAGGGATTGCAGGTGACGGGACTCGACGTGTCGGAGGAGTTGATCCGCTTTGCCGGCAAGCGGACTGGCAAGGGGGTGCGGTTTGTCTGCGCGGACGCGGCCGATCCCAAAGCGCTCACTGACAGGACGTTCGATGCGGTCGCGTGCCTTTTGGCCATACAAAACATCGAGCACCTGCAACCGGTGTTCGAAAACGTGCGGCGCTGGTTGAAACCACAGGGACGGTTTGTGATGGTGACGACGCACCCGTGCTTCCGTATTCCGCGGCAGACGCACTGGGGGTGGGACGAAGAGAAAAAAATCCAGTACCGCCGGGTTGATCTGTACCTGTCGCCCAACACGATCCCGATCCTCACACCGCCGATGGCGCGGTCGCAGGTGTACACGATGACGTACCATCGGTCATTGCAGGATTATTTCACAGCGCTCAACGCGGCGGGGTTGCAGGTGGACCTGCTGGAGGAATGGACGTCGCACAAGACCAGCGAGCCGGGCAAGCGCGCCAAGGCGGAAAACCGGGCTCGTCAGGAAATCCCACTCTTTCTGGCATTGCGCGCGGTATCGGCAAAGGAATGATGAGGCGACGGGCATGAGTCCCCGTTGCCGGCAATGAATCAAAATCAAAACCCGGACCATTTTGTTATGCGGCGTAACCGAAGCTACACTTACGAATTGATGGACGGTGGTGAACTGCTTTCGCGGGTGAGGCAGGAATTAAAAGAGGAACCCGGTTACTGGCAGGCCGTCATCGAGTGCCTGCCTTCCGGTGTGGTCGAATACAAACCGATCCGCAACAATCCCATGCGCGCGGGATACACCTACCAGTACAAGCAGGCCGGGCTCAACCTCACCCTGTACTTTCCTGAAAAGCAGTTCGAGCGTCTGCTCGACGACCTGGTCGAGGAAAAAGTGATGGAGTTGAAGCAGGTGATCCAGAACGTGATTCCCGACCGCTCCGGCTATATCATCAACGAGTTCAAGATCAAGGGCATTCTCGACGATCCCAAGCACGGGGCATCCTGACCCTTCGCTCAGCCGTCATTGGTCTCGCCCGATTCCGGCAGACGCCAGTCCAGGGGGCGGTCCTCGGCGATGGCCTGCCGCATGTCCGCCATCCATTTCTGAAAGAACGCGGTGTTGTGCAGTGAATTGAGCCGCATGGCGAAGATTTCGTCGGCCATGTAGAGATGTCGCAGGTAGGCACGCGAGTAATGCCTGCACGTATAGCAGGCGCATTCCGGGTCGAGGGGCCGGTCGCTGTCCCGGTGACGCGCATTGCGGATGTTGAGCTTGCCCTCACTGGTATACAGCGTACCGTTGCGCGCGTTTCTTGTCGGCAGGACGCAGTCGAACATGTCGATGCCCATCTTCACGCAATCGATCAGATCGTCCGGCGTGCCGACGCCCATCAGGTAACGCGGCGCATTCTCCGGCAATAGTGGCGCGGTGTGATCGGCCAGTTCCAGCATCAGGTTTTTTTCCTCGCCCACACTGAGCCCCCCGATGGCGTATCCCTTGAAGCCGAGGTCGATGATCTGCCGCGCGCTTTCGTTTCTCAGGTTTTTGAACATGCCCCCCTGCACGATGCCGAACAGCGTCTGTCCTTTTCGCGTGTGCGCTTCTTGGCAACGTCCGGCCCAGCGGGTGGACAGCTCCAGCGATTTCAGCGTTTGCGCCTCGTCCGCGTCCGGGGGCGTCGGCTCGTCGAAGGTCATGATGATGTCCGCGCCCAGTGACTGCTGGATTTCAATAGCCAGTTCCGGCGACAACAGGTGCCGGGATCCGTCGAGATGTGAGCGGAAGGTGACGCCATCCTCGGTGACCCTGGCGAGGTCGTTCAGGCTGAACACCTGGTAGCCGCCACTGTCGGTCAGGATCGGATGATCCCAGTTCATGAACCGGTGCAGGCCGCCCAACCGTTCGATCAGTTTGTGTCCGGGTCGCAGGTACAGGTGGTACGTGTTGCCCAGGATGATTTCCGCGCCGCAGTCTTTCAGGTCTTCCGGCGACAACGCCTTCACCGTGGCCTGGGTGCCGACGGGCATGAAGGCGGGCGTCTGGATGCGGCCATGCGATGTGGTGATGGTTCCTAGCCGCGCCCGCGAGTGGGTGTGCTTCTTCTGGAGTTCAAATTCAAACACGGGAGGGTGGATCGTCTTTCCGGTCGGAGGGGGTTTGCATGGATTGCCTGTTGTTTTCAGCTAAAGTGACGGTGAGCTGGGTGAACGGGATGCGCAGTTTGTTTTCGTTGCAGATGCGAACCAGGGCGGTCTGGATTTCCCGCTTGAGTTCATCGTACCATTCCGCGCACCGGCCGTCCACGTGAACCACGATGCGCAGGTTGAGAGAACTCCTTCCGGCCTCGTCGAAGGTGATCTCCAGATGCGTGAAATCCGGCTCATGTTCCTGAAAATGATTTTTCAGGTTTTCACGCAGTCCTTTTTCAAACAGTTCCGGAATCTCGTCGCACACTTTCGGCTGGGTTTCGTAGTCAAGTCCGAAGACGATGTCGTAACGGAACCCTCGCGAGATATTTTTCGGCGTTTTGGAAAGAAAATCCGTTGTCGCGTAAAAATGTTCCGTGCCGCCCTTGAGCTCCAGCACCACCTGCTCCATGGTCTGGTGCTGCACCCGGCCGTAAGTCCCGTCGGCGAGGAGCACCCAGTCGCCGACCTCCGTCGGAAACCACGGCTCGTCTTCGACCACGGGCCGCGAATGCTGTCCGACCAGTTCCCCAACGGGAAGCAGGACACTGCCCGCCTCGAGGCTCGGGTTTTTGAGCGCCGCCTGCAGGCCGATTCCCTCCACATACCAGGGTACGCCTTTCCAGATGAGGCGTTCGTTTTCCTTGACCGTGCCGAGGTTGAGAGCGAGACGCATCTCCTGGAACAGCCGCGGAATGAACTGGCGCGAGGCCCACGCCACCGCGAGCAGAAACAAAATCACCACGCTGAGCAACAGCCAGTCGTTCAAAAGATACAGCGACACCAGGCTGGATACAATACACAGCACCAGCACCAGGCCGGTGTAGGCGGTCATCAGCACCTTCTGCATCCATGGCTCGAATGAGAACAGGCTCTTGTCACCAACGATGTACAACCGCAGTTTGATGAGCAGATACCAGATGGCGATGAAAATGCTGACGGAGATGAGCAGGTTGAGGCCGCGGTGTTTGAAAAAGTTTTTGATGGAACGCGTGGCGGTGTCGATAAAGGGTTCGCTGTTGGCCATTTCTTTTTTCAAAGCACGGCGGGCTTCAAGGAGTTTCAGGCGGATCAATTCCGGATTGTATTTGTCTTTCAGGTTTTCGAGGCGGGCCAGGAACTGTTCTTCCTGTTCATTGAGCGGTGGGCGGTTCTCGCGGGCGGCGGTCAACAACGCTTCAATATTTTTGCGTCCCTCCTCGTAATTGCGTAACTGAGTGCCTAAAAGGTCAATCCGCGTTTTGAGGTTCTCGATCCGGCGCGGCTTTTCCGTCAAATCGCTGGTTGCTTCGAGAAGTGGCATGATGAGCGATTCCAGCTTCTGGCTCCAGTCCGATTTTTTCGGGTCGCCTTCGAACAACTGGTCGGCACTCAGTTGCGTGGCCAGCGATTCGAAGTTGCGTTGCAGCCCGTCGATCTGGAAAAGCAGATCCTCCCGCTTTTTGTTGACTGAGGGAGTGGCGGGCATGTCGTTCAGGGCTTTGAGCCGTGCTTGAACCTGTGTGATCTGCTTGGACAGCAGAAACAGCATTTTCTGGACGTTTTCCTGAGCGGAAGGCTCGGCGGAAGGGATGTTGCTGTTTTGGGCCCAGGCAAGGGAGGGAAGGGGGAGGGCGAAAAGGGAAACAACGATAATCAAAAGAAAATGTCGCAGGAAACCAGACCGGAGAAAAGAATGCAGGCAATGAATTTGGGGCATTGTGGATCGTCCTCCACAATCGGTTTGGCGGCCGCTTAGGATTCCAGCCGCGAAAGGCTTTCCGACACAGTTTGAATGAGGGTGTCGATTTCTTTTCGTTTGATGATTAAAGGCGGCAGGAACCGGAGTGTCATGTTCTGCACACAGTTAATCAGAATTCCCTTTTCCATGCAATCGTTGAGCACAGGCATGCCCGGGACTTTCAGTTCCATGGCCAGCATCATTCCCAATCCCCGCACTTCCTTGACCACCGGGTGTTGCTTTGCGAGCGACTTCAGTTGTTTTGCGAAGTAATCCCCCGTCTCCCGTACATTTTTAAGAAAGGGTTTTTGCGCCACCACATCCAACGCCGCCTGTGCCGCGGCGCACGCCAGGGGATTGCCACCGAAGGTCGCTGCGTGCGTTCCGGGCACGAACGATTTCATGACCTCGTCGGTGGCCATCATTGCGCCGATGGCCATGCCTCCGCCCAGCGCCTTGGCCAGGGTGATGACGTCCGGCTTCACCCCGAACCGTTCGTAAGCGAACAGGGCCCCCGTCCGCCCGAAGCCCGTCTGGACCTCGTCGAATATCAGTAACAGTCCATTGTCCCGGCAAAGTTGCCGCAGGTCCTTCAGGAACTGTTTGTCCGGAACATTGACACCGCCTTCGCCCTGCACCGGCTCAATGAGGACGGCACAGGTCTTCTGGGAGACGGCCTTGGCCACGGCGTCAATGTCATTGAACCGGACATACTTGAAGCCTGAAAGAAGGGGCTTGAATCCGGAATGAAACTTCGTCTGCGCGGTGGCGCTCAAGGACCCCAGCGTGCGTCCATGGAACGAATTCGTAAACGTGAGTATCTCGAACCGGTTGTTGTATCCCTGGTCGGTGGAGTGCTTGCGCGCGAGCTTGATGGCTGCTTCGTTGGCCTCGGTTCCACTGTTGCAGAAAAACACCTTGTCTGCAAAACTGAGGCGCGTCAGGTCCTTCGCCAGCCGGGACTGGGGTTCGATGTGGTACAGGTTGGACACATGGATCAGCGTACCCGCCTGTTTTCGGATGGCCTTGACCACTTCCGGGTGGCAGTGGCCGAGATTGTCCACCGCAAGCCCGGTGACGCAGTCGAGATACTTTTTCCCATCCGCGTCCCAAACGTAACAACCCTTTCCCCGGACCAGGGCAAGCGGGAGCCGTCCGTAGGTGCGGGCGACGTGCTTGTCGGTGAGCTTGATGATGTTTGCGGTTTTTTTCATGGGTAACGGTTCGCTGGAGGTGACGGGGTCGCCGGAAAAGGAGAATCCCTTCTTAACTATTGCTCATTTAACATATAGTATTTTAGGTGAATTTTAAAAGCATTTTTGGGGGTGGTAAAAGGTGGTCTGGATCAGAAATCTTTTCGATGTCCTGTTTCCGCGCCCGTGCATCGGTTGCGGTGGAAGGCGTCTGGACGACGGCGAATTCCTGTGTGGACTGTGCCGTGACCATGTCCCTTTCATTCTCCCTCCCTTTTGTGCCACCTGCGGTCAACCCGGAGAAATGGAGTACGAGTATCCAACCGAAGACTTCGAGTGCGGATTGTGCCGCAAGAATACCTATCGCTTCGACCGGGCACGGTCCTTGGGGGTATACGGGTCGGTGCTCAAGGAGCTGGTGCACTTTATCAAATACCAGTCTCATCCGGGCGCCATCGGCGATATCGCTTCGCTGATCGAACAGAACCTGAAAGAAAGTGGCGAAACCTATTCCGGGCTGGAAATTATCTGGGTGCCTTTGCATCGGCACAAATTAAAAGAACGCGGGTTCGACCAGTCTTACGTGCTTGCCGACCGGCTGGCGCGTCTGTGTAACCTGCCCCTTGTGGAAGGGAGCCTTTGCCGAGTCCGCGATACGCCGCCGCAGGCGAGAAAAACCCGTGCCGAGCGCATGGAAAACGTGAAAGGAGCGTTCAAGGTGACCTGCCCGGAACGGATTGCCGGCCGCCGCCTGCTGGTGGTGGACGATGTGTTCACCACCGGGGCGACGGTCAACGAAGTGGCCAAAGTGTTGAAACGCGCGGGAGCGGACCGGGTGGAAGTATTCACCCTGGCCCGCGCCTGACGTCAACGCAGGGGAAGGGTGACCAGATACCAGCTGAATATGCTCGCAATGTAACCGATCATGATGGTCCATGACCATTTCAGGTGGCTCATGAAGGTATAGTGCTTCCGATCCACACCCATGACGGCGACACCTGCGGCGGAGCCGATGGAAAGCAGACTGCCGCCAACGCCCGTGGTGAGGGTGATCAACAGCCACTGGTCCAGCCCCATGTTCGGGTCCATCTTGAGCACAGCGAACATGACCGGGATATTATCGACGATAGCGGAAAGAACCCCGACAATGATGTTCGACCAGGTGGGGCCGATGCCTTCGTACATGTTTTGGCTGACAAGAGCCAGGTAACCTATGTACTGAAGTGCACCGACGGCTGTCAGCACCCCGAAGAAAAACAACAGGGTGTCGAACTCCACTGTGGCGATCTTGTTGAAAATGTCAAATTGCTTTGGCTCACCTTTGTGGATTTCCCCGTAGAGTCCGGTTTCGTATTCCTTCTTATCCGGCCGGATTTTCAGCCAGTAGCCGTAGATCATCAGAACTCCCAGGCCGAACATCATTCCCAAATAAGGCGGCAGGTGCAGGAAGTGATGAAAACTGACCGCCGTGGCGATGGTCAGGACGCCCAGCACCATAACCACTTTCCCGCCCTGTTTGATTGGAATGGTCTCCTTGGGGACGTCCGGAAATTTTTTGGGAAGAAAAGGGAACATGCACAAGGCCGGAATGATCCAGTTCACAAACGAGGGAACAATCAGGTAAATGAACTCGTGCGTTTCCACTTTGTGCGCCGTCCACACCATGAGGGTGGTGATATCGCCAAACGGGCTGTATGCGCCACCCGCGTTGGCCGCAACCACAATGTTGATGAAGGCCAGCGTGATGAAGCGTCCGTTGCCCTGGCTGACCGCCAGCGCGACGGTGGACATGAGCAGGGCGCTGGTCAGGTTGTCCGCCAGAGGGGAAAGGAAAAACGTGATGAGTCCCGTTGCCCAGAACAGCTTGCGAAAACCCAGGTTCTTGCTCAACAACCACGCCCGCAGGGAATTGAAAACGTTTCGCTCCGCCAGCGTGTTGATGTAGGTCATGGCAGCCAGAAGAAAGAAAAACAGTTCTCCAATTTCTGCGATGAGTTCTTTTACATAGTGGTGCGCCGCATCGCCATCCATGCCGTTGGAAGCCTGGTATAGGCCGATGATGAACCACATGAAACAGCCGGCAACGATCACCGGTTTGGATTTTCTCAAATGAAGTTTTTCTTCCAGCACCACAAGCGAGTAACCGACGACAAATGCAATGAGGCAAATGTAACCCGCCCAGGTGTTAGTCAATTGGTGCATCTGAGGCTCCTACATTTATATCCGGGGGTTTGGCGCTGAACGGAAGGGATCAGACGATTAAAGTCCGGAACACAATAATTATGGGGAAAGAACCCTGAATCAGATTCTTCTTTGAAGAAAAGATGATTCTACCAAACTGTATCAACCATACCACCCCCAATTCTATTAGGTTGAAAACGAATTTGTTGGTTTTTATTGTCCAATTTTTTCGACCTGGTATTGGGGGTTGGTGAGGGCGGATCTCAACAGTTGGGAAAACGCCTGCCGGGCTGCCTGCAAATCCAACAGGGAGTGGCTCCCAAGCTCTGCAGGTGTTGCACTGGTGAAAACGGGTCCGGCAAATAGGTCCGGTCAGGCATCGGAAAATAAGGAATCCCCGCACGGATATGGTTTCGAGGTGCGTCCCCAATTCCGACCCGGACTGGGATATCCGGCGAAAAGGGTTATTTTTCAAGCGGTTTCGTGTTAGGGGTGGGTTGGATTAAAGGTTGACTGTGATTGAAAGTGTGTTACCATCTTATTTTGTGAAAGAAGTGAATAAGAGTTTCTCCCGTAAATTTAATAAGATATAAGGGAATAAGGAAGCGTTGCCCGCCGAGGATTATTTAGCTGAGTGTAAGGAATATATCGACGAGGCGATTCCCCTGTTCCTTCCGGAACCAGACACGCATCCGGTAAGCATCCATGAGTCGATGCACTACAGTTTGTCCGCTGGGGGGAAACGGCTGAGGCCCACCTTATTGATTGCCGCGACGGAAGCCGTGGGTGGCAACCGTAGGGACGTGCTTCCATTCGCAGTTGCCGCCGAGTTCCTCCATACGTACACCTTGATTCATGATGACCTGCCCGCGCTGGACAATGACAGCCTGCGGAGGGGTAAGCCGACAAACCACAAGGTTTTTGGTGAAGCCATTGCCATTCTCGCGGGCGATGCGCTTCTCACCCAGGCGTTCGTATTGATGACCAACGCCTTTTTGATGGAGGCCATCCCGCACGAAAACATCCTCCGCGCATCGCATGAAATGGCTCAGGCGCTCAGTTCCACCGGGGTCATCGGCGGCCAGGTGGTTGACCTGGAATCGGAAGGGAAGCCGATCGAGGCTTCTACACTGGAATACATTCATATTTACAAAACCGGTTTCTTTTTTAAATCGTGTGTCCGTGTGGGCGCCATCCTGGGTCGTGCGGATTCGCAGCAACTTGGGGCCATTTCCCGGTTCGGGGCACATATTGGTTTGGCCTTTCAAATCATAGATGATATCCTCGATATCGTTGGCGATAAGGCAAAGATCGGCAAGGATGTCGGAAGCGATGTCAGTAAAAACAAGGCGACGTATCCGGCGCTGTTTGGCTTGGAAGAATCCCGAAAGAAAGCCGATAGCCTGGTTGAGGAGGCCATCACCTGTCTTAAGGATTTTGACGAGCGCGCGAATCCTCTCCGCGACATCGCCCTCTTTTTTGTTCAACGGACTTTTTAAATAAAACAAGTGGAATCGTTATGAGCAAATTTTTGCAAAAAATCAACAGTCCCCAGGATCTGAAATCGTTGAGCCGGGAAAACCTGCCGGACCTGGCGGCGGAAATCCGCGACGCTCTCCTGAATACCATCTCCAAAACGGGAGGGCACCTGGGGTCGAACATGGGAGTGGTGGAGTTGACCATCGCCCTTCACTATGTATACGAAAGTCCGAAGGACATGTTCATCTGGGACGTGGGTCACCAGACCTACGTACACAAACTGTTGACCGGCCGACGCGATCGGTTCCACACCCTGCGCCAGTATGATGGGTTGAGCGGTTTCACCAAGCGTGAAGAGAACGAGCACGATCATTGGAACTGCGGGCATGGCGGTACGTCCATTTCGGCGGCGCTGGCCTTTGCCAAGGCGCGCGACCTGAAAAAAGAAGATCATAATGTGCTGGCGATCATCGGCGATGGTTCCATGACGGCAGGCATGGCGTTTGAGGGGCTGAACCATACGGGGCATCTGCAGACTGACATGGTGGTCGTGCTGAATGACAACGAGATGTCCATCTCCAACAACGTTGGCGGGATGTCGGCTCATCTGAGCCAGATCATGACCGGGCAGGTCATGACCAAGATCAAGCGCGAGATCGACCAGCTTCTGCTCGCCATTCCGGGTATCGGCAAGGATATTTCCCGTTATGCCCACAAGATCGACGAGGCCATCAAAGGCGTGTTCATTCCCGGGCGGCTGTTTGAAGATCTGGGATTCCGTTACATCGGCCCGATCGACGGCCACAACACGGATGCGCTGATTGAGACCTTTGACGCCATCAAGGGATTGAAAGGTCCGACCCTGGTTCATGTCATCACCCGCAAGGGCAAGGGGTACAAAGTGGCGGAGGAAAAAGCCGACGTATGGCATGGCGCTTCTCCGTTCGACATTGAAACCGGGGTTTTTCACAAAAAGGCTTCGAATCCGAATTACACCTCCGTTTTCGCGCAGGCACTGATTGACCTGGCGAAAGAGGATGAGACCATCATCGGCATCACCGCCGCCATGCCGGACGGCACGGGTATCAGCAAGTTCGGCAAGGAGTTTCCGGAGCGCACGTTTGATGTGGGCATGGCCGAACAGCATGCAGTGGATTTTGCAGGTGCGATGGCGCTCAAGGGCTTGCGCCCCGTTGCGGCGATCTACTCCACATTCCTGCAACGCGCGTACGACCAGGTGGTCCATGACGTGTGCCTGATGAACATCCCGGTCGTGTTTGCCATGGACCGCGCGGGCATCGTCGGCGAAGACGGTGCGACGCATCAGGGACTGTACGACATTGCTTACCTGCGCACTCTCCCGAACATGGTCATCATGGCGCCGAAAGATGAAAACGAAATGCGTCACATGCTCAAAACGGCCATTTACCACAATGGCCCCGCCGCACTGCGTTATCCCCGGGGTGCGGGTCTGGGTGTCGATCTTGATCCGGAAATCCAGGAGATGGAAATCGGCAAGGGCGAGGTTTTGAAAGAAGGCGCGGACATCGCGCTTGTGGCTTACGGACACATGGTTCGCCCGGCGGAAAACGTGGCCCAGAAACTTGAAGAGCAGGGCATCAGTGTGGCGGTCATCAACGCCCGCTTTGTCAAGCCGCTCGACGAGGAACTGGTTCTGCGCTACGCCCGCGGCACGCAGTGCATGGTGACGCTGGAAGAGCATTCGGAGCAGGGCGGGTTCGGTTCCGCCGTACTGGAAGCGCTCCACAAGGAACCGTCTGACCAGGCGTTCCAAGTGAAGTGCATCGGTGTCGCAGACATCGTGGTGGAGCACGGGGCGCCGGCCCTGGTTCGCCGTGACCTGAAAATCGACGAAGAGGGTCTTTTTGAAACAATTTCCCAGTTCTACAGCCAGGTCATGGAAATGTCCCTGATTTCCGGGATGAACCACCAGAACAATGGGAGCAAACACAGCCATCCGTCCAACGGAGCCAAGGAAACCGTCAAACCCACTCTCAGGACGGCCTGAGTAATCCGGCCATCGCGTCAATGGATAGATGTTCCCAGATCACACGCAAAACCAGCGAAACGGAAATTGAAGTCAGTCTGGTCATCGACGGAAGCGGGCAGAGCGAAATTCAAACCCCGATTCCGTTCCTCGACCATATGCTGGCACAATTGACCCGCCACGGTTATTTTGACCTGCAACTCAAGGCCAAAGGTGATACCGAGATCGATTTTCACCACACGGTGGAGGACGTCGGCATCACCCTCGGTCAGGCCTTCGACAAGGCGCTGGGCGACAAGAAAGGCATCCGCCGCTTTGCCAGTTCGAGTGTTCCCCTGAACGAGGCGCTGGCGGAATGTGTGGTGGATATCAGCGGCCGATCGTTTTTCGTGTTCAACATCGACCTGCCCAAAACCAAACTGGGCCAATTCGATGTCGAACTGGTACCGGAATTCTTCCAGGCCTTCTCCGCCAACAGCGGCATCACCCTGCACCTCAACTCGCCGTATTGGAGCAACCTGCACCACATCGTGGAAGCGTCCTTCAAGGCGTTTGCCAAGGCGCTCGACCAGGCCTGTGCGCTGGACCCGCGGTCGGATGCGATCCCCTCTACCAAAGGCAAATTGTAGATGATCGCCATCATCGACTACGGGATGGGCAACCTGCGGTCGGTGCACAAGGCCTTCGAGGCGGTGGGTGCCGATGCCCGCGTTACCCGCGATCCCAAAACCATTGCGGATGCCTCCTCCGTTGTACTTCCCGGCGTGGGGGCGTTCAAGGATTGCATGGCCAACCTCGATGAGTACGGCCTGATCGACCCCGTCCGTAAATCCATCCAGAGCGGCAAACCGTTTCTCGGTATCTGCCTCGGCCTGCAACTGCTGTTTGAGCAGAGCGTGGAGTTCGGCACCGTGCCGGGACTGGGCGTTTTGCCGGGAAAGGTGATTCGATTCGATTTCGAGGACGGCTCCGAGCTCAAAGTGCCGCATATGGGATGGAACACGGTAAACGTTAAAAAGGATTCGGCGCTGTTCGATGGTACCGACCCGCATCCCTATTTTTACTTCGTCCACTCGTATTTCGTTCAGCCGGACAATCCTGCCGCCGTGGTCACCACCACCGAGTACGGACGTGAGTTCGTTTCCGGTATCGAGCACGAAAACATACACGCCTTCCAGTTCCATCCAGAAAAAAGTCAGAGGGCCGGCTTGAAACTGCTGGAGAAGTTCGCCCGGCTGAACTGACTTCATGCCACGGACCGATTATGCGCGCGGTGTGTTCTTCGCGCTGACCACCACCGTGCTGTGGGGTTTGCTGCCGGTTGTCATGCAGATCGCTCTCGACGATTTCTCTCCCGGCTCCATCGTCTGGTTCCGTTTTACGTTTGCGTTCTTCGCGCTGTGGGCATTTCTGCGCCTTCAAAAAAAACCGCCGGAAGGCATTTTTCGCAAGCCTCCCTTGTTCGCCATCCTTGCGGGTTTATGCCTTTCAGGAAATTACTATTATTTCCTGCGCGGCATCAGCGCCAGTTCCCCATCCAATGCAGCGGTGCTGATCCAGACCGCACCGGTGCTGGTGGTATTGATCGGGGTCTTCGTTTTCCGGGAGCGTTTCTCGCGCCCCCAGGCGGGGGGACTTGCGATTGCGCTGGTTGGATTCTTCCTGTTTTTCCGTGATCAGCATGCCCACGCACTGGATGTGAAACTCTATAATACGGCAAATGGTTTTGTGCTGGTTGCCGGGGTGCTGTGGGCGGCGTACATGACGATTCAGAAGTCGCTCACATCGAGGTATGAGGCACAGCAATTGAATCTGCTGGTTTACGGAATCGCCTCACTGGTTTTGGTGAGCACGGTAAGCTGGGATGATTACACTCATGCAGGTTGGACGGCCTGCGGCCTTCTGCTGTTTCTCGGCATGAACACCCTGCTGGCTTACGGGTTTCTGGCGGAAGCCATCAAGCACATCCCCCTGTGGCTCATCAGTGTGATTGTCACACTCAATCCCTTTATCACACTGGTGGTGATGAAGCTGTTGCCTCTGGTCTTGCCGGGTCTGGTTGAGCCGGAACGGATCGGATTGCTGGGTTACTTCGGAGCCATGACGGCCATCGGCGGGGTGATCCTTGTCATCCGGAAAAAAAGTGAAGCTGAGGAATGATTCTGGAAAGTAGACAACGATTGGCGGGATTCAACCCTTGAAGTCGCCTTTCATTGCCTTGCGGATTTCGCGATCCACTTCCCGTTTTTTGATGGACTCGCGTTTGTCGTGCTGTTTTTTGCCCTTGGCGATCGCCAGCTCCACCTTGGCAATGCCGTTTTTGAAATAAATTTTGAGTGGAATCAGGCTGTATCCTTTTTCATTGCTTGCACCGATGAGCCGGTTGATCTCCTTACGGTGCAGGAGCAACTTCCGCTTTCGCATGGGATCATGGTTGAACTGGGTCGCCGGGGTGTACGGGCTGATGTGGCAATGATGCAGGTACACTTCGTTGCGCTCCACCCAGGCGTAACTGTCCGCAAGGTTGGCGCGCCCGTCACGCAGGGATTTCACCTCCGTCCCCATCAGGGCCATGCCCGCCTCCATCGTGTCCTCGATGAAATAATCGTGGCGGGCTTTCTTGTTCTGGCAAATGATTTTGATATCCGACATGTTTTTTACCGTCAATCGGCCTGGGTGACGCGCACCGGGGTGCCGATTTTCACTTTCAGTTTTTGCGCGGCGTTGCCTTCGCGGTGGAAAATCTCCAGCGCGTTCCAGCTGTTGATGATGATGCCGACCGCATCTTCCTTCTCTTCAGAATAACTGGCAACCGGGCCTTGCAAGGTATGGCGACCCACCTGCACCTCCAGTTTTTCCGGGTGCTCAAAAACCCCCTCCAGCAGACCCGCATCGATATTGGTTGTAAGGTTGCCGAAGTGATCGACGTAACTGATCTCTCCGGTGATTGTGGTGCCGTCAAACTTGGGCAAAGGAAGATCCAGCGTCACCGGGTCGGCGATCTTTCGTCCGAACGCCCGCAGGGTTTTACCTCTTGCCAGCCACGCTGCCACGGGAGAGAAGATATCGCGTCCGTGAAATGTGGTGGAAAGGTTTTTCAGAAAATATTTTTCGGTGGTCAATTCGTAGCAACTGGCCTGGGAATCGATCACCGAGGTGAAAACGCCGTTGTCGGGACCGACGAACCAGTAGTCGTAACTTTTCAGCCCCATGGGACGCCGTACCCCGCCCACACCCGGGTCCACCACCACGACGTGCACCGTGCCTTTTGGAAAATAAGGGTAAGCCGCCTTCACCACCAGGGCCGCCTGTAAAATGTTCTGGGGCTGGATCTGATGTGTGAGGTCGACAAGACGGACGTCCGGAGCGATGTTGAGCATCACCCCCTTCATGATGCCGACGTAAGGGTCGTCGAGTCCGAAATCAGTGGTGAGGGTGATTACAGGACGCATCCCGAAACCTGCTGATCGGATGCGTCCCGGATCCGCACCGGCACGATCCGGTTCATCATCGCATCGCCGCCGTCGAGTGATACCGGGATGAAGTGTTCGGTATGTCCCCGCAAGCGGCCGCTGGCCGGGTCGCGGCTGGTCTCGATCAGCACGTTGGCGGTTCGGCCCTCCAACGACTGCCGGAACGCGATGGCCTTGTCGCGTCCCAACTCGGTGAGCCTGCGGTTGCGTTCCTTTTTCTCCGTCTTGGGTACGTTGTTGTTCATGGCAAATGCCGTCGTTCCCTTTCTCGGGGAGTAAGTGAATACGTGCAGGTAGGTGAAGGGCAGGTCCTGCACCAGCCGGTACGTATTTTCGAACATGGCCTCCGTTTCTCCGGGAAAACCGACAATGACGTCGGCCCCCAACCCGAGGTCTGGAATGCGCGCCGCCGCCCGCTCCACCACACGGCGGTATTGTGCCGAGTTGTAATTACGTTTCATTGCCGACAGAATCGAGTCATCACCGCTTTGCAGTGGAATGTGGAAATGCGGGCAGATGTTGGTGCGCTCCGCCATGAGGTCGATGAGCCGGTCGTCGATCTCCATGGGATTGATACTGCTGATGCGCAGACGGAAATCGCCGGGCAGGTTTGCGATCTCTTCCACCAGGGACGAAAACGTCTCCGGAGTTTCCTTGTCCATGCCGTAGGTGCCGAGGTTGATTCCCGTCAGAGTGATTTCCTTGAATCCTGCGTCCAGGGAGCAACGTACATTATTCAGAATGTTTTCGCGTTCATCACTGATGGAACGGCCGCGCGCCCGCGCCACGGTGCAGAACGTGCATTGCTCGTCGCACCCGGTTTGTACCTTGATAAATGCTTTCGACTTGCCGCCGAATTCCGTCACGGGGATGGTTTTGAAATCCCAGCTTTTGGTGATGTCCGTCATCACCACGTCCGGATCACCAAATTCGTCTTTTCTGCGCAAGTTTTCCAGCCGTTTGCGGATGGCACCGGCGATGTCCAGCTTGTTGGCGTTGCCCAGCAAAACGTCCAGACCGGCGACCTGGCTAACTTCCTCTGGGTTGTTCTGTGCGTAACAGCCGGTGAACACCACCATGGCATCCTCGTTGATGGCAAGCGAGCGTTTCACCGCCTGCCGGGAGGAGGCGTCGCTTTTCGCCGTGACCGTGCAGGAGTTGATGACGTAAATATCCGCTGAATCGTTCGGTTCGACAATGGTAAACCCCTCATTTTCAAGAAGGGTCTGCATTTCCGCGGTATCGTTCTGGTTGGTTCGGCAACCCAGTGTGTTGAAAGCGACTTTCATGGTAATTCGGAATAACGGTTTTTGGTTGAGGAATCATATTAAACGAGGCAATTAGATCGAATCAACCGATAAATCCCCGTCCCGGGTTCCCCGCGGCGTTTTCAGTTGACCCCCTAAAAAGGGTTTGCTAGTATGCCCGCATCTTATCCCATCCCATTTAAAAAGTTTGTCCGAATTCTCTTCGTGTCGGGTCGCCTTCTATGGATAGAACTTCCAAAGATATCCGCACCTTTTTGGAAAAATGGCTCCATAAAAGTGTCAAACAGTACGTTTCCAGTATGGACGGCAATGAAAAAGGAGACCTGTATGACCTGCTGGTCCTTGGATTGGAAAAACCTCTTCTTGAAATGGTTCTTGAAGAAACCAATGGCAACCAGACCAAAGCCGCCAATATTCTGGGTATCAACCGGAACACCCTCCGCAAAAAAATCCACGAGCATGGCATTCAATGCAAGGTAAAGGTTTAGCCGCGGTCATCCTGGCGGCGGGGAAGGGGACGCGCATGCGCTCCGATCTGCCGAAGGTCCTGCACCCGCTGGGCGGACGGCCGTTGCTCCTGCACGTTCTGGACGGATTGCGCCCGCTGAACCCGGAGCGGGTGGTGGTTGTGGTCGGCTACGAATCCGACCGCGTTCGCCGGGCCGTTCCGGAGGGGGCGGCGGAGTTTGTAGAGCAGACCGAGCAGTTGGGCACAGGGCATGCCGTCCAGCAGGCCGAGGCGGTTCTGGCCGACTTTTCGGGCGATGTCCTCATCCTGTGCGGGGACATGCCATTGATCCGCACCGAAACCCTGCAGAAACTGATTGTCCGGCACCGGGAATCGCCTGCCGCCTGCACCCTGTTGAGCCTGAAATCAAAGGAGAAAAGGGACTTTGGACGGGTCATCCGCACCCCCGGCGGGCGGGTGGACCGCATTGTGGAAAACAAGGACGCGACCCCTCAGGAAAAAACAGTTGACGAATACAATTCCGGAGTTTATTGTTTTCAAAAGAGTATTCTTTTCAAGGCTTTAAAGGGCGTTGACAATCGCAACGCGCAGCAGGAATACTACCTGACAGATACCATCGCTCGCATCAATCGGGAGGGGCTTGCGGTCGAGGCCATTCAGACCTCGGACGCTTCCGAATTGATCGGTATCAATTCGCTCGAAGACCTGGTCGCCGCGGAGCGGCTCTTTTCCCAACGCGCCTCGAACCCCTGAGCTTTCCGTCTTCGCATTTTGTTCTGAGGAATCACACTGATGAAAGCGGTTATCCTTGCGGCAGGAAAAGGAAACAACCTGACTCCCTTTTCCGACACCCGCCCTAATCCCATGATCAGTGTGGCCGGACGGTACTTGTTCAACCACTGCCTCGGTCTGCTTCAGAAGTCAGGCATCAGCGATGTGTACGTGGTGGTGGGTCACAAAAAGGACAAACTGCTGGAGGAAATTCACCAGCACAGCCTCAACGGCCTCAACCTGAATGTTGTGGAGCAGAAAAAAGCCGCTGGCATCGGCGATGCGGTCATGCAGGTACGCGACAAGATCCTGCACGGTGAATACTTTCTGTTGATCTACGGCGACATCGTGACCGCCGACAATATTTTCAGCAAGACCCAGCAGTCGTTTCACACATTCAAGTCGCCGGTGGCGTCCATCTGCCTGCCGCCGTCGAACGACATGTTCGGCAACGTGTTCCTGAACGCGAACATGAAGATCACGCGGATCATTGAAAAGCCCAAGGGAGACAACCTGGGCAACTACGTTCTGGCCGGCGTCTACATCCTGCCGGAAACGTTTTTCGACCTGCTGCAGAAGAACAAGCGGTCCATGGAAAAAGCGATCAAGGCGCTGGCGGATGGCGAAGGCCTTCGTGCCTCGATGTGGGAAGAGGACTGGCTGGACATCGTGTATCCCTGGGAAATCCTCACGGCCAACCAGATCATCATGGACAGCTGGGAGGAGTCGTCGATTGCCAAAAGCGTGAAGCTGGAATCGAACGTCACCATCACCGGGCCGGTTCAGATTGAAGAAGGCGTCCGCATCAAGGCGGGGGCGGTGCTGGAAGGGCCGTGCTCCATCGGCGCCGGCAGTTACATCGGCAACAATTCGCTCATCCGGAGTTACACGGCCGTGGGTGCGAACTGTTCGGTCGGCTACGGTGTCGAATTGAAAAACTGCGTGATCCACAAGGATTCCCGTATCGGCCGTCTGTCGTTCATAGGAGACAGCGTACTGGGCGAAAACGTGGACATTGGCGCGGGTACCATGACCGTCAACCGGACGATGACGTGGGCCCCGGTTGAAGTCAAGCAGAACAAGAAAACGTTTAAAACGGGCCGGACCAAGCTGGGCGCCTTCATCGGCGACAACGTGGTCATCGGCGCTGGCAACACCATCGAGCCAGGCATTGTGATTCCGCCGGGCAAGATTTTTCCATCTCATTACTCAGTCAAGAACGGATAACGAATTCATCATGTGCGGCATCACCGGCGCGGTCGGCTTGAAAGACATCTCGAATCAACTGTTCGAAGGCATTCGCAACCTCGAATACCGGGGCTACGATTCCTGCGGCGTGGCTTTGATGAATGGCAAGCGCGCGATCGTGGTTAAAAAGAACGTCGGTTACGTGGACGATGTGTACAAGAAGGAGAACGTTCTGCATCACCAGGGTCATACCGGCATCGCCCACACCCGCTGGGCCACACACGGGCAGGTGACCAAAAACAACACGCATCCGTTTCAGTCCTGCGACAAAAAATTCGCCGTGGTGCACAACGGCATCATTTCCAATTACCAGGCCCTGCGCAAGCAGTTGAAGGCCGAAGGGCACAAGTTCATCTCCGACACGGATACCGAAGTGGTGCCTCATCTCCTCGAAAAGTTTTACCAGGAGACCGGCGCGGTGGAGGCGGCGTTCGTCAACACGCTCCGTCAGCTGGAGGGGTCTTACGCCATCGCTTTCATCAGCATTCACCAGCCCGACCAGATTTACTGCGCGCGGCGGGAGTCGCCGCTCCTTCTCGGCATCGACGACGAAGTGAAATACGTCGGCTCCGATTTCAACGCGTTCATCGACCACACCAAGAACGCCGTCATCATGGATGATGACGAATACGCCATCGTGTCCCGCGATGCTTATGTGGTCAAGAGCACGGTCACGCAGGAGGTTGTGGCGAAGCCGGTAACACGGATCGAGTGGGACAGCGAAACCACGCGGAAGGGCGGGTACCCGCATTACATGCTGAAAGAAATTTACGAACAGCCGCAGACCATCAACAACGCGCTGGATGTGGATGAAAAAAAGATGGACGAGTTCGTGGATCTGCTCGATAAAAAGGCCACCGCCCAACTGGTGGGCGTGGGCACCACGTTTTACGTAACGATGTATGCCAACTACATTTTCAGCCAGATTTCCGGTAAGTACATTCCGGCCATCAGTTCCGACGAATTCGTGTCCCTGTCTCCGGTGGACAGCGACAGTTTCGTACTTGCCATTTCGCAATCGGGCGAAACCTACGACACCATTTCCGCTCTCAAGCACGCGAAGGCGCAGGGGGCGGCGACAGGCGCCATCGTCAACGTTATGGGCTCGACCATTTCGAGGCTGGTGGATAAAACGATTCTTCAGGGGTCGGGTCCGGAAATCTGCGTGATCAGCACCAAGGCGGCGCTGGCTCAGATGGTGATCCTGACTCACATGGCGTTGAAGCTGGGCCTCCGCAGGAAGCGCATCACCCAGCGACAGTACAAGGCGTCGCTCAAATCCCTGCACGACCTGCCGGAGGTGATCAACGGCATCCTCAACGAACGTTCCGGGTTCATCCACCGCATCGCGCACCAGCATCGCAATGTAAAGAACTGGTTGTACCTGGGTCGGGGCATTTATTATCCCATCGCGCTCGAGTCGGCACTCAAAATGAAGGAAGTCGCTTATGTCCACGCAGAGGGCATGCCTTGTGGCTTCCTCAAGCACGGTACGCTGGCGATGATCGACGACGACGTGTATTCCATTGTTTTCATTCCGCCGAAAAGCGACAAGGCCATGTACCAGGCGACGCTGGCCAGCGTGGCGGAAATCCGCGCGCGGTCGGGATTTGTGCTGGGCATCCATTTCGACGAACGCGGCAAGGACAAGGAACTGTTCAGTGAGGAACTCATCATTCCACAAGTGCCGGACATCGTCGCTCCCTTCATTCATCTGGTGATTTCCCAGTTATTGGCCTACTTCACCGCGACCTCCCTCAAACGGAACGTAGACAAGCCGCGCAGTCTTGCCAAATCGGTGACGGTGGGTTAGTCTGTGCAACCGTGCCAGCGCGTGATGGGTTGCATCCCATGTTGCACTGCCGGACTTCAATAACGAACCCAATCCTTTTTCCTGCATCGCACACGTCATGAAAACTGTTTCAACCGTACTGGCCGTTGGCGGCTCGGACTCCTCCGGCGGCGCCGGCGTGCCCGCCGACATCAAAACCATCACCGCGCACGACCTGTTTGCCACGTCGGTGATCGCTTCCATCACCATCCAGAACTCGCAGGGTGTGAAGACGGCCTATGACCTCGAAGAGGAAGTGGTGACGGCGCAACTGCAAACCATCCTGGAAGACAGCAAACCCGCCGCGGTTAAAACCGGTATGTTGGGCAACGAGGAAATTGTGGATTGCATCGCCCGCTTGTTCAAAAAATTTAAAGTGAAGAACCTGGTGGTGGACCCCGTCCTTCGTTCCTCCAACGGAACCCCGTTGTTGTCGGACGAAGGTGTGCGAATTCTTAAAGACAAGTTGCTTCCGCTTGCGCAGGTGGTGACGCCCAACCTGCCGGAGGCGGAAATCCTCTCCGGTGTCCGTATCCGCAACGAGAAGGATATGAAGAAAGCGGCGCAGGCGATCCTGAAAACCGGCGTCCGGAACGTGCTCATAAAGGGCGGCCACGCAAAGAAGAACGCAGATGACTGGTTGTTCGACGGCAAGCGGTCATGGGTGTTCGAATCCGGGCGGCTGGGCAACGAAAACCTGCATGGTACGGGATGCGCCCTGGCTTCGGCCATTGCCTGCGGACTGGCAAAGGGGATGGCTGTGATGGATGCGGTGGAAAATGCGAAAGGATTCATTCACGCCGCCATCCGAGGCGGTGTTCGAGCGGGAAAGGGCAAAGGCCATGTCGATCCCATGGCACGCATGATCCAGGTACATCAACGGTTCGAGTTGTTGCAGGGTGTTTCCGCCGCGCTGGAGGTGTTGAAGGCCAATCACATCGGGCACCTGATTCCGGAAGTGCAGTCCAATATTGGCGTTGGCGTGCCCGGTGCAAGCGGCGTGGAAGATGTGATTGCCATTCCCGGCCGTATCGTCAAGCTCGGCGATGAAATCCGTACCGTGGCCGCGCCGCAGTTCGGCGCATCACGTCATGTCGCAAAAATTGTGCTCACCGCCATGCGGTTTGATCCCAATATGCGCGCGGTGATGAACATCAAGTTCAGCGATACCATCCTGAACGCGTGCAAACGGTTGAAGTTCCGCATTGCGTCGTTCGATCGGGCCAAGGAACCGAAATCGGTGAAGCAACTGGAAGGATCGTCTCTGGAATGGGGGACCTACACCGCCATTGAAAAGTTTGGAGCGGTGCCGGACATCATTTACGATCTGGGGGGGCAGGGCAAGGAGGAGATGGTTCGCGTTCTGGCACCGGATATGGGCGCCCTGCTGGACAAGGTGTTGAAAATTCACCAGGTGGCCCTCAGGATCCGCCCGGCAAAAGAAACCGACCGCTGGCGAAAGCGCTGACGTTTTTTACAATAGCGTTTTGTCCACCAGGATGCGTGCCTCGGCTTTTTTATTTTCCAGCCAGTTGCGGAAAACAATGTTGCCTTTTTCCTGTTTCAAACGCTGGTAAGTTTGTTGAATTTCTTTTTTATTCGGTTTGTCGGCATCCTGCAGGTCAACGACCTTGATCAGGTAATAAGTCTGCGGGGACTCCCCCCGGGTGGTTTTTCCCGGTTCGGTATCGAAAGCTTTGGCTTTGATTGATTGAATATTACCGATGCCTGGGATGGAGTCCACCTGGCTGAAATATGGTGTCTCCTCGACGATCAGGGTGTTGGCTTCCGCCAACGCTTCCAGGTTGGCGTCGCTGGCGAGTTCCTGGGCCATCTTTTCCCACTTTGCCTTCGTCACCTCCAGATGGCGGCTTTGCATGAAGGCTTCTTTCACCTCCGCAGTTACCTCTTCAAAATCCGGAACGTAGGGTGGTTTGCGCTCGACGACTTTGAGCAGATATGACGCCTCAAACGTATTGACCGGGTTGCTTACCGCGTTGTCCTTGAGAGTGAATGCGGTATTGAAAAACTCCGGCACCACGCCGATTTCTGGAATATCGTGATCCTTGCCTGAAAAGAAACCGGTGGTCTTCGTGGTCTGCTCATACTTCCCGGCCGCTCTTGACAGATCCTGATCCTTCTCTGCCGACTGGTAGATTTTTTTAGCGATGCGGCGGATGCGTTGCGTCGCTTTCATCTTTTTCAGTTTTTCAACAATCTCTTCCTTCACTTCCTCCAGCGGTTTCAGGCGTTGCGGGTGTACTTCCTCCAGTTTAATGAGATGAAAACCAAACGCGGTCTGCACCGGGCCGAAGATGTCGCCGGGTTTCATTGTTTCCAGGGCCGCTTCGAATTCCGGAACCATGGTTCCTTTTGGAAACTGCCCCAGGTCACCCCCTTTGGCGCCGGACATCTTGTCGTCGGAATGTTCCTTTGCCATTTCTTCAAAGGCCTTGCCACCTTCCTTGATTTGCTTGAGGATATCTTCCGCTTTGGCTTTGGCCTTGGCGTCTGACTCGTTCAGCCGTTTTTCCTTTTCGTCGGTGGACAGCGTGTCTCCGCCCAGCGTGTTGAGTTCCGTCCGTACGAGGATGTGCCCGGCCTTGTACCGTTTTTTTATCAGGTAGGTCGCCTGGTTGGCCTCGTAGTAATCCTTGATGTCCTCATCATAGACTTTGATATCCTCGATGACCTGATCCGGACTCAGCTTCACATACTGTGCCTTGATCTGAAGGGGTACTTCAAAATCGCGTTTGTGGGCCTCGAAGTATTGCTTCAGCTGCTCATCGGTGGGAGTGATTTGTGACTGATAGTAATCCCTGGAAAACTCCACGTACTTGATCTTGATCTTTCGGTTTTCCTTGGCCCACGCTTCCTGGACTTCCGCGTCCGAAACCTGCGTGTTGTCTTTGATGAAGGATTCCACCTTTTCCATCAGCAGGAACTGGCGCTGGTTGGCTTCAAACTCCTGGGCCGTCATACGGTTGAAAGTGAGGAACCGGTCATAAAGGGCCCGGCTGAATTTGTTGTCCTTCTGAAAATTGGCGTTGGTAAGAATGCGGTCCGCCAGCTCGGCATCGCTTATCTGAATTCCCTGTTTTTCAGCTTCCATGAGCAGAAGCTTTTTCTGGACGAGAGCCTCGAGTGCGGAGTTCTTAAGGTCCATTTTCTCGATCATGTCTTCCGAAAACCGGCTCTGGAACTGGTCGCGGTAAAAGCTGACCAGGTTTTCGAAAGAACGGTCATATTCTGCGAGGGTGATGTTCTTTCCGTTGACGGTCCCGAGGAGGCCACTTCGGCCCTGCACCGGGCCACCCATACCCCAGGAGTAGAAAATGGTGCCCACGAAGGCGAGAACGATCAACCACAGGATGCCCTTGATCATCCATGAATCCGCATGTTGTCGGATCAAATTCAGCATGCAAAAACTCCAAGTCCCTAAAAAATAATGTTAAAATCGACCTGACATACTATAGAACCCGTTGCGGGTTCGCAAGCCTTTATTCCCGGCGGAGTTGCCACCTTTTTCCAGCCATTGTACCGCATCCGGGGCGGGTCCGTACCGGATGCCTGCGTTTTATTGTTTGCAATTTCGGCAAACGCTTGTTATATATTAAGTTCTAAAAAAACAAGTATTTACATAGGTTTCACTCATTCCTACAGGATAGCTGCGTGTTCAATTTATTCGCCGATCTGTTTTCCAACGATCTCGCCATTGATCTGGGAACCGCCAACACTCTCGTTTATGTCAAGGGCCGGGGGGTCGTTCTGCGCGAGCCTTCGGTGGTGGCGATCAACAGCCACACCAGGGAAATTCTGGCAGTGGGGGAAGAGGCCAAGAAAATGCTGGGCCGGGCTCCGGGAAGCATCCAGGCCATCCGCCCGATGAAGGACGGGGTCATTGCCCATTTTGAAGAAACCCAGCAGATGATCAGCCACTTCATCCGCAAGGTGCATAACAACCGAAAGACCTTCGTGTCGCCGCGGGTGATCATTGCCATTCCCTCAGGGGTGACGCAGGTGGAGAAGCGGGCGGTGCGCGATTCCGCCCATTCCGCCGGTGCTCGAGAGGTGTTTCTGATCGAGGAACCCATGGCTGCGGCGATCGGTGTGGATTTGCCCATTGAGGAGCCGACCGGCAACATGATCATCGATATCGGCGGCGGCACCACGGAAGTCGCAATCATGTCGCTTTCCGGCACCGTCTACAGCAAATCCGTGCGTGTGGCCGGGGATGAGATGGACGAGGCCATCGTCAATTACGTCAAAAAGAAATACAACCTGCTGATTGGGGAACGTACCGCGGAAAGCGTGAAGATCCAGATCGGTACCGCCTATCCCACCGAGCCCCGGCAGACCATGGAGGTCAAGGGACGCGACCTGGTGGCGGGCATTCCCAAAACACTCATCATTTCCGACGAGGAGATTGCCGAAGCCCTGCAGGAAATTTTCGGGACCATCGTCGAATCGGTGAAAATCGCGCTGGAGCGGACCCCACCGGAACTCGCGGCCGATATTGTGGACAAGGGCGTCGTCCTGGCGGGGGGCGGGGCGTTGATCCGCGGGCTGGACACCCTGCTTCGCGAGGCCACGGGCCTGCCGGTGACGGTTGCCGAGGACCCTCTGTCCGCTGTGGCCAACGGAGTGGGAAAACTCCTGTCGGACCCCAAACTCCTGAAAAAAGTCGCCCTGTGACGTGGTGAAAAAAGGACTCAAAGACAGAAAAAAAACAGTCATATTTGCCGCCATCGTTTTTGTTTCTCTCCTCCTCATGACGGTGAATATCAAGCGGTCGGCCCATCCCACCTTCTTTGAAAAAATCATTCTCTGGATTGTCAGCCCCATCCAGGGCGCCGTCACCCACACCACCCGTGCCCTGTCCGGCGTCGTCGACGATTACTTCCTCCTGATCAAGACGGAGGAGGAAAACGAACATCTGAAAAAACGCATCAACACCCTCATCAAGGAAAAAACCGAACTGGAAGAAGAGGTGGCGCGCCTCAACCGAATTTACAACCTGACCCAATATCAGGCCGAGGCGAAAGTGGCGTCGGTGGTTGCCACGGTCATTGCGTACGACGCCTCGCAGTGGGCGAAGACCGTGGTCATCAACAAGGGGTCGAATGACGGACTGCGCGAAAACCTTCCGGTGGTCACGGCCCAGGGTGTGGTCGGGCACATTATTCAGGTCGGTTACAACTCCGCAAAGGTCATGCTGATTACCGACAGCCGCAGTGCCGTGGACGCCCTGTTCCAGGCGGATCGCGCCACCGGGGTGGTGGTGGGCACCGGGGATGATTCCTGTGAAATGAAGTACGTACCGATAAACGCCGGGGTGGAGGTGGGTGACGATGTGTTGTCTTCGGGATTGGGCGGGGTGTTTCCAAAGGGACTTCATTTGGGCCGCGTGATCCAGGTTCAGAAGGCCACGCAGGGCCTGTTCCAGGAGGTGACCATTGCTCCCAGTGCGGACCTCGCCCGGCTGGAGGAAGTGCTGGTCCTCCTTCTCCAGGATTGAATCATGTGGTGGCGCATCGCGTTGACATTCCTGCTGTTGTTCACGTTCCAGACCACGCTTTTGGACACGGTCTCCGTGGGCGGTGTGCGACCGGATCTGGTTTTGATCCTGGCGGTGTATTGTGCGATCATTTTTGAAGAAAACGCCGGGGTGGCCATGGCCGTGGCCCTTGGATTTTTTCAGGACTGCCTTTCCGGCGATCTGCTGGGGGTCAATACGCTGTCAAAAGGACTCATTGGGTTTATGTTTGCCAACTTGAAAAGCAAACTGGTGCTGGAAGGGTTTGGGCCCACAGGCACGTTCTTCGCGCTTGCATCTTTGTTCGATGGGATGATTTTTTACCTCGTGTCCGTATTCATATTTAAAGCTCATCTTGCATTCGGCGTCTTTTTTCCCTCACTCATTATCTTCACGATCTACAACGCGGTTGTGGGGGTCGCCGGATTTTATCTTCTCAACTGGGTCCGCCGCCGGTGGGTCCAGCGGCCTGGTTTTTGACGGGTTTCGAATGAGGAACGGTTCGTGAACAAATATCTTTACAGTCATGACGTTTCCGAGGAAGTCCGCAGAAAAGTACGGATTTTCGTCATTCTGGTGGGTGCGTGTTTTCTCGTCCTTTGGATGCGTGTGTGGTATTTGCAGATCCTCAAGGGGGAAAACTTTGAGACCCTGTCCGAAAACAACCGCGTCCGCCTGGTTTCCCTTCCCTCGTTTCGCGGCAAGATCCTTGACCGCAATGGCACGGTCCTGGCCTCCATCCGCCCCTCGTACAATCTGTACATCACTCCGGAGGACGCTGGAAACCTCAACCAGACGCTACGCACTCTGAAACGGCATTTGGATTTCGATATCGACCGCGTCCTTGAGGACGCACGTACGTCGCGTCCGTTCAAGCCGGTTCTCGTGCGGGCGGACATCGATCGAAAGGTCGTGGCGTTCATTGAGGAAAACAACCGTATCCTGCCCGGGGTCCAGATCAAGGTGGAGCCTCTCCGCAATTACCTGCACGACCATCTTGCTTCCCACCTCATGGGTTACCTTGGCGAAATTTCCGAAGCGCGCCTGCAAGTCATGAAAGATGCCGATTACATGATGGGTGACATGATCGGGCAGTACGGTCTGGAATTGTTCTACGAGTCGGAGTTGACCGGCAAAAAGGGTTACAAGGAAATCGAAGTGGATGTCGCGGGTCGCCAGTTACGCACCCTGCGCAAGCTTCCGCCCCAAAGCGGCCGCAACCTCGTTCTGACTCTGGATTACGAAGTGCAGAAAGTGGTTGATAAACTGATGACCGGTACGAAGGAAAATCCCATCGTCGGATCGGCAGTGGTGATGGACGTCACCAACGGGGAGGTCATCGCCATCGTCAGCAAGCCCGACTTCAACCCCAACCTGTTCGCGCGCGGCATCACGCTGGAGGAATGGCGGCAGATGCAGTCCGCGTCCCACAACCCCCTTCAGAACCGCGCCGTGAACGGGGTGTATCCCCCGGCTTCGACTTACAAGATTGTGACCGCCTACGCGGCGATGGAGGAAGGGATCATCCAGGAAGACACGAAATACAACTGTCCAGGTTTTTTCTCCTTCGGCCCCCGCAAGGGGCGATTCAACTGCTGGAAACGAAGCGGGCACGGGCAGGTCAATTTGTACGATGCCCTGGTCCAGTCCTGTGACGTTTTCTTTTACCACATCGGTTATGAACTCGGCGTGGACCGCATTGCCCAGTATGCGCGGCAGATGGGGTTGGGCGATTTCACGCAGGTGCGCATGAACGGGGAGAGGCCCGGGCTGGTGCCGACCGTCAAATGGAAAACCACCACTCAGCGGGGACTGTGGTTGCCCGGCGATACCATCGCCGCCTCCATCGGTCAGGGTTACAACCTGGTGACGCCCATCCAGCAGGCGAGGCTGATCTCTGCGATTGCCAACGGCGGCAAGCTGTTCCGTCCCATACTGATCAAGCAGATCAAGGACAAGGACAACCAGGTCCTAACTGCACCGGAACCGGAACAGGTCGCCCAGCTTCAACCCAGGACGCATGTACTGGATGTGATCCGCAATGCCCTTCTGGGAGTGGTGTATGATAAGAAAGGCACCGGCCGGCGCGCGGGTTCGAGGAAGATCAAGGTAGCGGGAAAGACGGGCACCGCACAGGTGGTCGCGTTGAGTGCGCTCACCAAATATGAGGAGAAAGAAGACATCCCGTTTGAGTTTCGTGACCACTCGTGGTTCGTCGGGTTTGCACCGTACGACAATCCAAAAATCGGCGTGGCGGTGATCCTCGAACACGGAGGGTCCGGGGGCAAGGTGGCCGCTCCCCTCGTGCGCAAGATCATTGAAGCCTATAATAAGGTCAACACGCTGGACAAACCCTCAACGCCCGATGGCCTGCCTCCGGAAATGGCGGGCACCAGCCGGGAATCCGGACGCGCGGTGAAGGACATCTGACCACCGCATTCCCTTTGGGGTCAGGAACCGAATTCCAGTTCTTTCTGCCGAAGCGTCTTGATGCGGTCACGCAACTCCGCCGCCTTTTCGAACTCGAGATTCTTTGCGTGGGTGTGCATGCGTTTTTCCAGCTGGGCGATGAAGTCCAGCACATTGCCGCCTGCCATGTATTCTTCCTCTTCTTCCTGAACCATGGGCACCACCGTGTGCCGTTCCCAGTCGCCCATCGTGTCCTTGATCGATTTTTGAATGGAAGTCGGTGTGATGCCGTGCAGTTCGTTGTATTCCGTCTGGATGGCGCGGCGGCGCCCGGTTTCATCGATTGCCTGCTGCATGGCGGGGGTCACCTTGTCGGCATACATGATGACGTGCCCCGAAAGGTTGCGCGCGGCGCGGCCTGACGTCTGGATGAGCGAGGTGGCGGAACGCAGAAACCCTTCCTTATCTGCGTCGAGAATAGCGATCAGCGACACCTCGGGGATGTCCAGCCCTTCGCGCAGGAGGTTGATGCCGATCAATGCGTCGAACTCGCCCAGCCTGAGCTCGCGGATGATCTGGATGCGCTCGATGGTCACGATGTCTGAATGCAGGTACTTGACCTTCAATCCCATCTCGGTGAAATGTTCGGTCAAATCCTCGGCGAAGCGCTTGGTGAGGGTGGTGACCAGTGTCCTTTCGTCGCGCTCGGCGCGTTGGACAATTTCGTGGTACAGGTTGTCCACCTGTCCGCTCACCGGACGCACCTCAATCAGTGGGTCGACCAGTCCCGTCGGCCGCACGATCAATTCGGCCACCTTGTCCCCGGACTGCTCCAGTTCGTGGGAGCCGGGCGTGGCGCTGACATAAAGCAGGCTGTTGTGCCGTGCCGAAAACTCCTCCCACTTCAGGGGCCGGTTGTCGAAGGCCGAGGGCAGGCGGAAGCCGTAACGGATGAGCGTCTCCTTGCGCGCGCGGTCCCCTTTATACATGCCGTGCAATTGCGGGATGGTGACGTGACTTTCGTCGATCACGAACAGGGCGTCGTCCGGAAAGTAATCGAGGAGGGTGGGCGGCGGGCTTCCGGGTTCTCGTCCCATCAAGTGCCGCGAATAGTTTTCGATACCCTGGCAGTATCCGATCTCGCGGATCATCTCCAGGTCGAACATGGTGCGCTGTTCGATGCGCTGGGCCTCAATGAGCAGGTTCTGGCTGCGGAAATACTGGATGCGCTCGCGAAGTTCGTCCTGGATGTCGGAGATGGCCCGCTCCAGCTGGTCTTTCGGCGTGGTGTAGTGGCTGGCCGGGTAGATGGCGATGCGATCGATTTCGTTCAGCGTCTCCAGCGTCAGGGGGTCGAACGTGGAGAGCCGTTCGATTTCGTCCCCGAAAAACTCGATGCGCACCGCCTCGTTGCGTTCGTACACCGGCAGGATTTCGACGATATCCCCCCGCACGCGGAAGGTACCGCGCTGGAAATCGATGTCGTTGCGCTTGTACTGGATGTCGACCAGCTTGCGCAGAACCCGTTCGCGGTCGGTTTCCATGCCGCGTTCCAGAAACAACAGCATCCCGTGGTACGCCTCGGGCGAACCGAGGCCGTAAATGCACGAAACGCTGGCGACGATAAGAACATCCCGTCGTTCAAACAAAGCGTGGGTGGCCGCGTGGCGCATCTTGTCGATCTCGTCGTTGATCGAGGCGTCCTTCTCGATGTAGGTGTCGGTGGTGGGCAGGTACGCTTCCGGCTGGTAGTAGTCGTAATAACTGACGAAGTAGCCCACTGCGTTGTCAGGAAAAAAATCCTTGAACTCGTTGTACAACTGGGCGGCAAGGGTTTTGTTGTGGGCGATCACTAGGGTCGGCCGCTGGAGTTTTTCAACCACGTTGGCGACGGTGTAGGTTTTTCCGGATCCCGTGACGCCAAGCAGGGTCTGGTGACCGCCTTCCGTGTACTGCCGGACCAGCTGTTCGATGGCCCGTGGCTGGTGCCCGGAAGGGGAAAAATCGGCTTTCAATTGAAAGGGTTGCATATGCGGAATTGCGTTATTGTCTGGTTTTCGGCAAGTGTGTTACATTAAGGACCTGAAAACTCTGACTTTTCAGAACCCTGGAAGCCCAGCGTCCTCCCCGGACGATCTTCAGCACGGCGGACCCCGGATGGTTTTCCGGCGCCGGTGCCCGCGGAATGAAAGCGAGGGCGGCCTTCGGTACAGTTTACGACACCTCCAACCCGCGAAGGAAACGATTTTGTGGAAGCCGCCTCCAATGCAGATGTGATCAAAACCCTCCACCACAACGGCACCACGATCACCCTCCTCGGCACCGCCCACGTTTCGCAGAAAAGCGTGGAACTGGTTGAGGAAAAGATCCGTACCGGCGATTACGACTGTGTTGCGGTCGAGTTGTGCCCGCCACGATACGAAAACATGGTCAACCAGTCGTGGTGGAAAAACCTCGACATTTACCAGATCCTGAAAAGCGGAAAGGGATCGCTGTTGCTCATAAACCTGGCGCTTTCCGCCTACCAGCGCCGGCTGGCGGACAAGCTGGGCATCGAACCGGGCAAGGAAATGGCGCGGGCCATTGATCTCGCCAAGGAGCACAATCTGCGGCTGGAGGTGATCGACCGCGATATCACCACCACCCTCCAGCGCATGTACCGGCGGGTGGGGTTCTGGC
This sequence comes from Nitrospina sp. 32_T5, assembly GCF_052156635.1. Lineage (NCBI taxonomy): Bacteria > Pseudomonadati > Nitrospinota > Nitrospinia > Nitrospinales > Nitrospinaceae > Nitrospina > Nitrospina sp. 32_T5. The sequence continues at coordinate 245,058 of NZ_JBQKUO010000002.1, forward strand.
AGAAATTGAAACTGGTCGGCGGCATGATCGCCAGCATTTTTGTCGGTGAAGAGGTCACGGAAGAACAAATCGAAAATCTGAAAGAAGGCGACATGTTGCAGTCGCTGGTAGAAGAATTCGGTGAGGAATTGCCGGAGATTAAGGAAGTGCTGATCGACGAACGCGACCAGTACATGGTGGGAAAACTGGTGAAGCTAGCCGAGACCCCTGATGCACCGAAGAACATTCTGGCCCTCGTCGGCGCCGGCCACCTGATCGGCATGGTGCCGGCGTTCCAGTCGCCCCCGGATACAAAAGTGGTGGAAGAGCTTGATCGGAAACCGCCTCCCGGCCGGGTGGGGTATTACGTCGGCTGGGGCATCGGGCTGTTTATCATCAGTATGTTCGCCGTGGGGTACATGCGCTCGCCGGAGCTCGGCACCGACCTCATCCTCACGTGGGTGGTGTTGAACGGAAGCCTGAGCGCGCTGGGTGCGGCGCTGGCGTTCGCGCATCCGTTGTCCATTCTCACCGCGTTTGTCGCGGCTCCGATCACCTCGCTCAACCCCACCATCGGGGCCGGCATGGTGGTGGGCATCGTGGAATCCTTCATCCGCAAACCTCGGGTTGCAGATTTCGAGTCCATGCGGTCAGACATCGCGCAGTGGTCCATGTGGTGGAAAAACCGCGTGGTGCGGGTGTTCCTCATCTTCTTTTTCGCCAACCTGGGGTCCGCCGCCGGAACCTTCCTGGCCGGCACCTCCATCGTCCATCAACTGGTGCGCTGATGACTTCCGGGAATGCATCCCGCGTGGCGGTGACTCCCCCCGCGATCAGCAAATCTCCCTTCCTGCGCAAGAGTATTTCCGACCTGTTTCCCGACGTGCGGTTCAATGATTCCGGCCGGTACCTTACCGAAGACGAATTGATCGAGTTTTGTGATGGAGTGGAGGCATTGTTGATCGGTCGCGATCCCCTGACCGAAAAAGTGCTCGCGGCATTGCCTCAACTTCGCCTGGTCGCCAAGTACGGCGTCGGACTGGATAACCTGGACATCCCGGCCATGGAACAGCGAGGGGTGCGCCTGGGCTGGAAGGCGGGGGTCAACCGGCGCTCGGCGGCGGAGCTGACCCTGGCCTTCATCCTGGGCCTGTGCCACAACGTGTTCCGGACCGGAAGCGCGCTCAAACAGGGGCAGTGGGAAAAAGCAGGAGGCGTCATGCTGAAGGGGAAAACCGTCGGGGTCATCGGTTGCGGCCATATCGGTTCCGACGTAGTGCGGCTTCTGCTACCGTTTGACTGTCGCATCCTCGTTCGTGATATTCTGAACAAGCATTCGTTCTGTGCTGACATGGGAGCCCAGCAGGTGGATTTTGACACGGTGATCCAGGAATCGGACATCGTCACCCTGCATGTCCCCCTGACCGATGAGACGCGGAACCTGATCGATCCCTGGGCGTTCCGGGAAATGAAACCGTCGGCGTATCTGGTGAACACCAGCCGCGGTGAAGTCGTGGACGAGAAGGCCCTCAAGCGTGCCCTCATGAATGGTGACATTGCCGGTGCTGCATTGGACGTTTTCGCACTGGAGCCGCCGGAAGATGCGGAACTGCTGGACTGTCCCAACCTGTTTGCCACGCCGCACATTGGGGGCAATTCCAAGGAGGCGGTGGAAGCCATGGCGCAATCGGCCATTTCGTTTATCGTGGACCATTTCAAGGAAAGCGGGTGGATTCTGTGAACGCACGTGGATTGATATTGGTATTGGGAATGCTTTGTGGCCTGTTGGGGTTCCTGCCGTTGGCTCAGGCGGTCCAGGCCGTGGACCCTCTGAAAGCTTTGGAACTGCTTCGCCAGAAAAAAGAATTTGAAGAAAAAGAACTGAAAAGGCTGTCCACCATGAGAAAAGTTCCCGCCGGGGAGTTTGTGATGGGACGCAACGGGGTCAACAAAAACGAGGCTCCCGCGCACAAGGTGTACCTGGATGCGTTCTATATCGATGTTTACGAAGTGACGCAGCTGCAGTATCTGGAGGTGATGAAAGAGAACCCCAGTTATTTCAAAGGTTGTTCACTGTGCCCGGTGGAGAAAGTGACGTATTTCCAGGCCGTTTCCTATTGCAGCAAGGTGGGCAAACGCCTTCCCACTGAGGCGGAATGGGAAAAGGCCGCACGGGGAGGGACCCAGACTCCCTATCACTGGGGGAAGGACCTCATCGATTTTTATGCGTGGTACGGCAACAACTCCGGAGGCCGCACCCAGCCGGTGGGCCAGCGGAGACCCAACTCCTTCGGCCTGTACGACATGACTGGCAACGTATGGGAATGGGTGTCTGACTGGTACAGCCGTGATTACTACAAAATCGCCCCGGCGAAAAATCCGCGTGGGCCCGATGCGGGCACATTGAAATCGGTGCGCGGCGGGGGGTGGGGCGGACCGCCGGAGTTGCAGGCGCACGCCTACCGCGATTACAAGGAGCCGGACACGCGCTATATCAACGTCGGCTTCCGCTGTGCAAAGGATGCCAAATCATGAGCGACGAGCTGGAAGACTTGACCGGCGACGGTTACACACACGCGGACTGGCAGAAACATTATGACGACGGCGATATGCCCTGGGACCTGGGCGAAGTCGCACCCCCCTTCGTGCGTTTGTGGGAAGACGGGCGCGTTCCGAAAGGCCGCATGATCGTTCCCGGGTGTGGGCAGGGACACGAAGTGAAGTTCTTTGCCGGACACGGAATGGATGTGACCGCGGTGGATGTCGCTCCCGGGGCGGTTGAGCGACTCCGTGCCCATCTGCAAAATGCAGGAGTGGATGCAAGGGTGCTCCATGCAGACTTCTTTTCACTGAGCGGCGAAAACGATTCGCTTTATGATGTGTTCCTGGAGCAGACATTTTTCTGCGCCATCCATCCCGATCTGCGCTCCAGTTATGTGGACGTGTCGCACCGTATTTTGAAGCCGGGTGGATTGTTGATCGGGTTGTTTTATGAGACCGGAGAAAAGGGCGGCCCCCCTTTCAACACCACCGCCGACGACATCCTCCATCATTTCAGCGAACGGTTTTCCATCCGCAACCTTGAAAAATGTGAAGATTCCATCGAAAAACGCCAGGGCAAGGAATGGCTGGCAATCCTGCAGCGTCAATGAATGGGAAAGCGGTTCAGTTTGTGAGCGGTTTCCGGCAATCCGCGACGTCGTTTTTCGGTGAATTGACCAGAGTGGTGACAGGATGAAAGCCGAGTGTGTCATCGGCCAGGGGGCGTAGCAGGTTTTTTAAGGTCTGGGGCGGCGTGGAAGCGTCAAGCCAGACACCATAATTATCCGGATTCAGAATTACCGGCATTCGGTGGTGCAACCCCTGCAATTGCCGGTTGGCCTCGGTGGTGATGATGGTGAAGGTGTCCACCGGCCCTTTCGGGTCGTTCCAGGTGGACCACAATCCCGCAAACGCAAACAGGCCGCCGTCCTGCATGAATATGTATTGCGGCGTTTTGGCGCCGTTGTCCTGTTTCCATTCGTAAAACCCGTCGGCGGGGACCAGACAACGGGTTTGCCGGAACGCGGCTTTGAAGCTGGGTTTTTCGTGCACCGTCTCGGCGCGGGCGTTGATCAGTTTGTGGCCAAGCTTTTCGTCTTTTGCCCACGTGGGAAGCAGTCCCCAGCGCATGGGGCGCAACTGACGTTCCCCGTCCTCGGTCACCACGACGGGCAAAACCTGGCTGGGCGCGATGTTGAAACGCGGATCGTGTGTGATACCGATAGGAAGTGCCTCAAAATGTTCTTGAAGGGTTTTCACAGGTTTGGTCAGGCTGTAGCGTCCGCACATGGTGATTGGTTTCCTGTTTTACTGGAAAATGCAGAAGGGGGTTTCGATTCCTGTTCCTATGAATATAATAATATTAATTCACATTGCAAATGCTAACTGATTTATTCGCGGTCACAGCGGGGTTTGAACTTTATGATGCAGAGAGACGGTAAAAAAATCTATTCCGGTATTTTTCGCGACGGCGGCGCAGGGGCTTACGCCAAGCGCCGCTTCCGGGAGCGCCGTAAAAAATTGATGGATGCGGAAAACCTGTTGATGGTGATGACGGGGGTGCCGTACGGTCCCGGCCAGGAAACGTTGTGGACGTACGCCTTTGTGCCGACTTACCAGGAACCGAGCCTCATGTACCTCACGGGGGTCAACCAGACGGAAGTGATCCTTTTGCTGGATCCGCATTCCAGGGAATCGGATGAAATCCTGTTTGTGAAAAAAAAGGATCCAAGCAAGGAGTTCTGGGACGGAATCCGCTTCGGCGTGGGCGATCCCAAAAGCGTGAACGAAGTCAAACGCGTGACCGGGATGAAAGATGTGCGGGATATCGACGATTTCGAAGCGGTATTCAAGGAACGCTTCCTGAAACAGCCGGAGAAAAAAGTCGGCGCCTTCTGGCTGGAAGGCATCCGCAACGGCAAACGGACCACCATCAAGTCCGACCACAACTGGAATTTCAAGCAGCAGGTTGAGCGTATGTTGCGCAAATGGAAGGCTCCGAAAGGGGCTTTGCACAACATCATGGAAACGCATTTCGATCTGCGCCTGCCGCTGGACAAGTACGATGTGGAGAACACGTTGAAGGCGAACCGCCTGACGGCCGCGGCGTTCAAGGAAACGCTGGGACGATTCCGCGAGTTCAAAACCGAGTACGAGATTCAGGGCTTCATCGAAGGGCAGATGCAGATGCGTTCGCCCTACGGATTGAGCTTCCCTTCCATCATCGCATCCGGCCACAATGCCACGGTTCTGCATTACGTGAAGAACGACGATCCGGTGAAGAAGCAGGAGATGGTTCTACTGGATTTCGGTGTGCGCTGGATGACCATGCACGCGGACATCAGCAGAACGGTTCCCGCATCCGGAAAGTACAATCCATTGCAGAAACTTCTTTATGAGATTGTGTTGAAAGCGCAGTTGGAAGTAGAGAAACAGGCCTGCGCTGGCCGGACCATCCAGGAACTCAACGAACTGTGCTGGGATACGGTAAATTATTACCTTAAAAAAGATTTCCTTGATGAGGGCGGCAAATGCAAGCTCAAGTACAAAGAGCGGCCGCACGGGGTGAGCCATCTCATCGGCGAACAGGAGCACGACGGCGACCCGTTCCGCAATTACGCCGTTCAGCCCATGAAGCCCGGCTGGCTGATCAGCAACGAGCCCGGCCTGTATGGCCAGTTCAAGATCAGGTTGAATGGAAAAAGCTTCGACCAGGAAATCGGCATCCGCATTGAGGACAACCTGTTGATAACGGAAAAGGGATGCCGCAATCTTTCGCAGTCCGTACCGAAGCGCGTTGCGGAGATCGAAAAGCTGATGAACGGGAATAAGTGAGGACTACTTCAGTTCCTTGAGGGATTCCAGAACTTCTTCGGCGTGGCCCTTCACCTTCACTTTTGGCCAGATTTTGCGCACGACACCCTCTTTGTCAATCAGGAAGGTGCTGCGCACGATGCCCATGAAAGTCTTGCCATAGAGTTTCTTTTCCTGCCACACGCCGTATTTCTGCACCACCTTTTTGTCCTCGTCGCTGATGAGGGTGAAGGGCAGGTCGTATTTTTCGATGAACTTTTGGTGGCGTTCCGGGGAGTCGACGCTGACGCCAAGCACCTGCGTGGTTTTGAATTTCTGGTGGAGGTCCCTGAAATCGCAGGCTTCGGTGGTGCAACCCGGGGTCATGTCTTTGGGGTAAAAATAAAGGACAACGTTCTTTTTGCCGCGGAAGGAACTCAGCTTGACCTTGTTGCCTTTTTGATCGGGAGCCGTGAAATCCGGCGCTTTGCTGCCTTCTTTGATCATACAGCGCCTCTGATCACAGCCCCAGTTGGCCGTAAGCCTTATCGAGATTTTGATTGAGCTCCTGAATCATTTTCATGAGTTCCTGAGGCGGGGTGCGGCCGGGGGTTTTATTGACGATTTGCCGTGCCAGGTCCAGATTGGCGGCAATGGTGTTGAATGTTTCCTGGGAAGGTGCATTGGATTTCGAGCACAGGGTGTCCCAATGGGTCACCAGTCGGGCCAGCTTGCTGTCCACCTGGAAGCCAAGCATCGACTCCCCTCTGAGAGAGGTGGCTTTTTCCATATAGCCCCAGACCCCTCCCTGCGCCTGGGTGGTTTGCAAGTTTCCCCGCAACTGTTTTGCAGCTTTTTCACAGGCCGACTTTTCTGCGAGCCCCACATTGGCAAAAAACAAGCTGGACATAAGAAAGAGGCCCAGAAGACGGGAAACAGTTTGGACTGGGCGGCGGTTCCTAACATTGTCAAACATCCTAACCTCCTTTTAGGGCGGTCACAGATCTGTCCGGTTGATCAGTTGATTACACTTTTAAGATTAACTTTCCAGCATCTAATCATTTATTGACCAGTTGTGTCAAATTTTATTTAGAGTTCAAAGTCCATCAAAATATTGAAAACAGGGAAGCTTTGCTTGAACCAATGCTTTACCGAAAGAGGGCGAGGTGCCGGTATTTGGTGAAAGCAGGATCCTCCCGGAGACTGGGTAAAAGTTCAGGTTTGTTCTCTCTGACAAATTGGAGATTGCGTACCATCTGGGGTTCGTCGCCTTTTTGTGCGTAACATTTGGCAAGCAATACGTGGTGCGACAGGATGTATTCGTGATTGGGGTGGTTCATGGAAATTTTTTCCAGCATGGAGATGGCGCGGCCGTACTCGCCGGTGTTGTAGTGGGTGGCGGCAGTGTTGAGCTTCGCCATCAGGTGGTTTGGTGCCATGCGCAACACCATGGAGTACACGGCCAGGGCCCGTTTATGCATTCCGTAATGGGAAAACAATTCACCACGGCGGTTCAACGCTTCTGCAGGAAGAAAAAACAACTCGTCCGGATCCAGGGCGTTGGGGATGCTGTGATCGTTGGGTGGTAACTCCGAAAGGCTGGTTTTGGCCAGATTGTCCGGGTCGCCCAGCTCCATGGCTTTCTGGTAAAACTTCCGTGCATCTTTCATGTTGCCGCGCAGAGCATATAAATCCCCCATCTCCTGATAGGACTTGGCCTGCAATATGGGGTCGCTGTCGATGTTGGCCATCATGGTTTCGATGGAGATCTCCGTCAATTCCAGCCGGAGCAGGAGGCTGGCGAGACCTACCAGGATTTCCTGAGTGGGTTTGTCCTTCGGATTCAGCCGTGCTGCGGTCTGGATTTCAAACAGAGCCAACCCATATTCGCCCGACTGGTAGAGGGAGCGTGACCGGCTCATGTGATACTGGTGTGCAATCACGGTTTTCGGTAGTTCATCGACGCGATCGGTCTTGATCATTTCAATCAGTTTGCGCGCAGATTCCACCTTCGGGTGGTTGGTCCGCATTTCATAAAGGCGCTCGAGATACGACTGCGACTTTTCAAGTTCGCCGCGCACTGCGTACAAGTAGCCCAGTTGATACAGCGCGTCCAGGTGTTTTGGGTCGATTTCGATGGCTTTGAGAAACGCCTTCTCAGCGCCGGGAAGGTCGTTCAGGTAAAAATGATTCATCCCTCTTTCATAGGGGTAAACGGGGGATTCTGGATCCAGCTCCGCGGCCAGTTCGAGTTCCAGGTTGGCTTCGTTCATCTCCCCGTTTGCCGCCAGTGTGAGCGCGTACTCGTAATGAGCCTCCGGCAGTTTCTGGTGCTGGTTGACGGCAATACCGCATCCGCGCTTGGAAAGATCCACCACCCCAAGCATCCGGTAAATCTCGCAATTTGCGTAATGGATGGCCGGGTGACGGGGCTGGATACTGCGTCCTTTCAACAGCGTCTGGTGTGCTTCGCGATAACGGCCCAGTTCATACAGGAGCAGCGATTTCAGGACCAACGGTGTGCCCTTGTTGGGCCGTTCCTGGATGAGTTTTTCTGTAAGCGGCAGTGCCTCGGCGAATTCATTCTTCTCTGCATGCGCCAGCACTTTTAGATACTCCTTGTCCTGGCGGTCCTGCTTGGCGAAGTGCGGGTCCCACAGGGCGATTTCGATGCTCGGCCAGGTGGCGAAAGCGGGGGAGGCCTGCAGGGCGAAAGCCGTGAGGAGGCCTGCTGTTCCAATCCAGAATTTCAAGCGTTTCAAAATAAGGTTCCTTTATTGTTGAAGGTATTTCCTGCGGAAGTCGGGATTTTGTATGAACCGGACCGCGCGGGTCGCCTTGCGGCTCCGCGATTTTTTGTTGGCCGAAAACCGGGTGCCGGTGTTGAATATCACGCCGAAGGAATTGAAGTGGCCGTTGGCTTCGGAGGACCACAGGGCCCCGCATCCCTCTTTTGCGAAAATGGGGTCAATGTGGATGACCATCTCACTTCCGACCTGGGAGCTGTTGGTTTTGTCGGCCTCATACAGCGTGCGCAACTCCTCCAGCGTCGGCATCCGCCAGTCGATGTGACCGGCAAAGGTGGTGTCGTTCAGGTCCTCAACGTAGGAAAACACTTCCCGCCAATTCATCCAGCGACCCGTATCGAGATACGAATCCTTTTTAGCCCACATGAGACCCGTCCGGGTGTCGCTGATGGTGCCGTCGCCGTGGTCAATGAATCTTTTGTCAGCCGACCACGCCGCAACCGACATGTCCAGGGATTGGCCGGGGGTGGCGCCTGCGAGCATCAGAAAGAGGGACAACATCAGTCCGGATAGGACAGGCAAAAGACGATGGGATATTGATTTCATTCTTTCCATATTATAAAAATCCCGTGCGAAACAAAACCCCGGCGATTCAGGCCTGCCCCAGCTTCTCCTTGAACAGCTTGTTGAGCAGGCCGGGATTGGCCTGCCCCTTGCTGGCTTTCATGGCCTGTCCGATGAAATAACCGAGCACCTTGTCCCGCCCCTCCTTGAATTGCTGCACCTGATCGGGGCTGGCGGCGATGATGTCATCCACGATCCTGCCCAGTTCTCCCTCGTCGGAAATCTGCGTCAGTCCCTTTTCTTCAATGATAGCGGCGGGTTCCTTTCCGGTCTGGTACATTTCCTCGAATACCGCCTTGGCAATCTTGCCGCTGATGGTCCCGGCATCGATCAATTTCAGCATGTCTGCAAGCTGACCAGGGGTCACCGGGCAGTCGCCGATGTCGCGGTCATCCTGGTTGAGCAGGCGCAACAGCTCCCCCATGATCCAGTTGCTGGCCAGCTTTGGCTGGTTGAACAGCGCGACGCACTCTTCGAAATAGTCGGCCAGCGTGCGCGAGGTGGTCAGCACCCCGGCGTCGTATTCGGGAATGGCGTACTGCTCGACGAAGCGCTGGCGTTTTTCCTCCGGCATCTCCGGTAATTCGCGGCGGATCGATTCAATCCAATCCGCATCGCATGCGACGGGAACGAGGTCCGGTTCCGGAAAATAGCGGTAGTCGTGCGCCTCTTCCTTGGAGCGCATGGAGAAGGTGACGCCCCGGTTGGCATCGTAGAGCCGGGTTTCCTGAACCACTTGATCGCCCTGATCAAGTATCTTGGTCTGCCGCTCCACCTCGTGCTCGATGGCCTTCTGCACGAATTTGAAGGAGTTGATGTTCTTGAGCTCGACACGGGTGCCGAATTCCTGTTGCCCCACAGGGCGGAGCGATACGTTGGCGTCGCATCGGAAACTGCCTTCCTCCATGTTGCAGTCGCTCACGTCCGCGTACTGCAACACGGATTTGAGCGCCACGAGGTACTCCCTCGCCTCCTCCGCGCTCCGTAGTTCCGGTTCGCTCACGATTTCGATCAACGGCACACCGGTGCGGTTGTAATCGACATAACTCTTGTCCGGATCGCCCAGGTTGTCGCCGTGGATGGACTTGCCGGCGTCTTCTTCCATGTGGATGCGTGTGAGGCGGATGCGCTTCGGTCCGCCGGAAGTCTGGATGGTCAGGTGGCCACGGAGCCCGATGGGCAGATCAAACTGCGAAACCTGATAGCCTTTCGGCAGGTCCGGGTAAAAATAATTCTTGCGCGCGAACTGGTTCACCGGCTGGATCTCGCAGTGCGTGGCCAGGCACGCCTTCATGGCGTATTCCACCACCTTGCGGTTGAGCACCGGAAGCACCCCCGGCATGCCCAGGCAGACCGGGCAGGTGTTCTCATTGGGCTTTTTGCCGAATTCGGTGGAGCAGGAACAGAAAATCTTGGACCGGGTTTTCAACTGGGCGTGGACTTCCAGTCCGATGACCGTTTCGTATTTCATGGGGCGTGTGTTTCCGGGGCCGTGGGCCGGGTTGCATTGCGGCCGGAGGCCGGGCAATGGATTGAATTTACGGATTCTAATACATGGCGGAAAATGCCGTCAACTTTCTCTACATGGCGGTGAAACCCCCGTCCACCGGAAGCAGGGTGCCGGTGACGAACGACGACTCGTCGCTGGCCAGAAACAGGCAGGCGTTGGCGACCTCTTCCGCCTTTGCGAACCGCCGCAGAGGATAGTAATGTTCCTTCCAGTCCTCCATCAATTCGGCGTTGCCGCGCAGTTCCTCGGTCATGTCCGTCTCCACCATGCCGGGACAGACGGCGTTGGAACGGATGTTCATGGGACCGTACTCCACCGCAATCGAACGGGAAAGCTGGTTGAGTGCGCCCTTGGAGACGTTGTACGCTCCGGTTTGCGGAACGGCAACGAGGCCCAGGATGGAACTGATGTGTACGATGGAGCCGGATTTCCGTTCGACCATGTGGGCCAGCACCCGGCGGGTCAGGAGGAACAGGCCGCGCAGGTTGATGTCCAGCACCTGATCCCACATGTCATTGGGGGTCTCGTGCAGGGAACCGCCCCCGAGTGTTCCCGCGTTGTTGACCAGCACGTCGATCTGGCCGAACTGCTTGAGGGTGAGGTCGATCAACCGGTCCACGTCTTCTTCTTTGGTGATGTCTCCCGGCACGGCCAGGACGTTGGCTCCCAGTCGCCGGGCCGCCGCTTCCAGCGGGTCTTTTCGCCGCCCGAACAACGCGAGGCGCGCACCTTCCCTATGAAACCGCTCTGCGCAGGCAAGGCCGATGCCGGTACCGCCGCCGGTGATGATGACGGTCTTGTTTTCAAGTCTCATGGCCGATTCCCCGTACAAATGTGGATGTTTCATCTATATAATGGTGAAGCCTGAAATATACCATTTCACGCCGCAGCAAAACACCGCAATTCTCCAACGGACCCGGAGGCACCGGAATGGCCAGTTTGAAATACGTTTACTACCTGTTCGGCGGATTCATCGGATTCGTCTGCGGGCTCATTATCCAGATGATATTCATGGCGCTGGAGCGGTCCGGCACCCTGATTCTGGGCAACTTCGCCCGCGACTACGGCGTGGTGGGCCGCATCCTGATTTACCTGGTGGAGGGCATCCCCTACATGGGTGTGGCCTTCGGCGTCCTGCTCGTCCACTATATGTTCGGACAGCGGTTTGCCGAGGAAAATCAGGAGGATGGCGGTAAAGAAAATTGAAACCAAAAACTGCAAGGTTTACAATAGCCTCCGATTGAATCGGTGATACAATAAAAATATCAATACCTTCTGACACAAATTCATGACCAGCAAGTTCAACGAAAATATCCTGAAAGCCCTCACTACCACCGAAGAGGCGCTTAAAATATGCAAAGAGGCGATGGAAGACGCCAATGACGAAACCTGTCGCGCCATGTATGCGGCCATGATCAAGGACTGCGAAAAGCACGTCCAGATGCTGAAAGGGGAGATCGATCTCCACAAAGTCCAGAAAAAATGGGATGACAACTCGAAGTAGTGAGTATGCGTATCTTGATCGTTGAGGACGAGAAAAAGGTCGCCGGATTCATCAAGAAAGGCCTGGAAGAGGAGACCTACGCCGTCGATGTGGCTACCGACGGGGAGGAAGGCCAGAACCTGGCGGAGATGAACCAGTACGACCTGATCATCCTCGACCTCATGTTGCCGAAAATCAAAGGGCTTGATGTGCTCGCCCACCTGCGCGGAAAGAACATCAATACCCCGATCATCCTGCTGACAGCCAAGGATTCCGTGGAGGACAAGGTGACGGGGCTCAACCAGGGCGCCGACGATTACCTGACGAAGCCTTTCGCCTTTTCGGAACTGCTGGCGCGCATCCGGTCGCTGTTGCGGCGGGGGCAGAACGAGACCAAGACCCTCCTGCAGGTCGGCGACCTGACGCTGGACCTTGTGAGCCACAAGGTGAAGCGCGGCGGTGAGGAGATCGAGCTCACAGGCAAGGAATACAGCCTGCTGGAATACTTCATGCGCAATGCGGGCAAGGTGCTGACGCGGACGATGATCGCCGAGCACGTGTGGGATTACAATTTCGATACGTTCACCAATGTCATCGACGTGTACGTCAACCACCTGCGTAAGAAGATCGACAAGCAATACGATCACAAGTTACTGCACACCTTGAGGGGCGTCGGATATGTGATGAGGGAATAGAAGATGGTATTCAATTCCATTCGTTCCAGACTGACCGCCCTCTACGTCGCCCTGCTGGGAATCATCCTGATTCTGTTCAGCATCATCCTCTATTACTTCCTCAACAACCGCCTTTACGAAAGCATCGACAACTCTCTCAAGCTGTCGGCCAGCGTGGTGCGCAAGACCGCGCAACTGGATTACTCCCGCACGCCGCTTCCGGGCCTCGAGTTCTTCTTCGAGCAGTTTCTGGGATACGGCAACCTCAATAAGTTCTACCGAATTTACGACGGGTCCGGCAACGTCGGCTCGCGTTCCAAAAACATCGATGCCTCCAAATTTCCGTTGTCGCAGGATGCTTACGGGCGGGCGTTGAAAGGTGAGATGACTTACGAGACCTTCACCGTCGCCGACGGCCACCCCATCCGCGTCATCACTATGCCGGTACTCCGCGACGGCACGCTGGTCAACCTCATCCAGGTGGGAACGTCGCTTGAAGGCGTCAAGGAAACCATGCGGAACCTGCGCATCTTTTTGTTCACCGGGGTACCGACAGTCTTGCTGTTGAGTGCGCTGGTGGGACGCTTCCTCGCGCGGCGGTCGCTGGAACCGGTGGCGAAGATCACGCATACCGCACGCGACATCGCGAGCGGCGGCGACCTCAGCCGGCGCATTCCGGTGCCGGAGGTGCAGGATGAAATCGGCAACCTCGCTCTCACGTTCAATGACATGATGGACCGCCTCGAGCGGTCGTTCGCCAAAATCCGCCAGTTCAGCAGCGATGCCTCCCACGAACTGCGTACGCCGCTGACGGTGATGAAAGGGCAGAGCGAGCTCGGGCTCAGCAAACTGCGCAAGCCGTCGGAGTACCAGGAGGTGCTGTCCAGCAATCTGGAAGAAATCAATTACATGTCGCACATTCTGGACGACCTGTTTGTCCTCGCGCGGGCGGACGAGGGGCAGCTTCCCATGGAAACGGAACGGGTCAACCTCGTCACCGTTATTGAGGACGTGTGCAAGAACGTGGAAATCCTGGCTGAAGAAAAGGAAATCGAAATCAAGATCGCCTACCTGGAGTCGGCGGAAGTCATTGGTGACGGGCATCGCCTGAAGCAGATGGTGTGGACGCTCCTGCACAATGCGGTCAAGTACACACCGGAAAAAGGGCTCATCAAGATCACCCTGCAGGATCTGGGCGACTACGCGTTCCTCAGCATTCAGGACAACGGCATTGGAATCCCGGAAACAGACCTGCCGTGGATTTTTGACCGGTTCTACCGCGTGGACAAGGCGCGGTCACGTTCTGAAGGCGGCAGTGGGCTGGGTCTCAGTATCTGCAAACACATCGTCGAGATGCACAACGGCACGATCGAGGTGGACAGCAGGGTGGGCGAGGGCACGCGCTTCAAAATCCGCCTGCCCAAGGACCGGGCCGCCAGCCGCAAAATCGCCTGAAACTCCTTCGAAACCTCCGCTTTCTCTCTTTTCGATTTCTCCAGCCGGGCTTGCCGGGATTCGGCAGAATTAGAATTTCCGTGGTACCCTGTACTCATTCCCCTTCCACATTCCACAGGAGATTTATGGTTGGACTGCGGATTGTGTTCATGGCCCTGTTTCTTGTGGCCCCTGGCTGTTTGTTTTCCGGCACCCCGCCGGAGGCTCCCAATACAGTCCATCACTATCAGTTCTCCCTTCCCGGTTTCAACGCGACCTTCGATCTACTGGTCAAACGATTTCATCAGCTTCACCCCGGTTACCGGGTCCAGGTGCATCAACTTCCCACCGGCACCGACGACCAGCACCAGTTTTACCTGACACATATGAAAACCCGTGGATCCGGCCGCATTGACGTGTTGGCACTGGATGTCATCTGGATGGCGGAATTTGCCCGGGCCGGGTTGCTCTCTCCACTCAATGAGGTTGTGCCAGAGGAAGAGTGGAACGATTTCTTTGCTGCGAGCGTGCAGGCGGGAATATTTGGTGAAACCCGCTACGGTGTGCCGCTGTTTGTCGATAGCGGTGTGATGTACTCAAGAAAAGACCTGTTGCAAAAGCATGGATTCAGCAAACCACCCGCTACATGGGGTGAGCTTGTGACGATGGCTGAAACCATCACGCAGGCGGAACAGGACGACCGGCTTTACGGGTTCGTCTGGCAGGGCCGCCAATATGAGGGGCTGGTCTGCAATTTCATGGAGTTTCTGCCGCGGGGCGAGCCGTGGCTGTTACCGGGGAATGGAGAGCGGTTGAACCGTGCCCTGATCGAACCGCGTCTGCGGTTCATGCGAAGGCTTTTGACCGACGGAGTCTCACCGCCGTCTGTTTTGGCGATGGCGGAAGAGTCGAGCCGCCATGTTTTCCAGAACGGGCGGGCGGTGTTCATGCGCAACTGGCCGTATGCCTGGCGGCTGATGCAACAGCCGGATTCGCCGGTGGCAGGCAGGGTGTGGATGTCGCCTCTGCCGGCGGTGGAACGGGGTGAGGCGGGACGTGGAACGCTGGGCGGGTTTTTGCTCGGCATGCATCGCGACACGCCGGTGCCGGTAGCGGCGCGGGCATGGATTGCGTTTCTGACGCAACCGGATGTTCAGCGCGTGTTGTGGCTCAAGCTGGGATTGACCCCTGCGCGCAAATCGGTTTTGCGAGGTGCCCCGCCTCCGTATGCTCCGCCTGTAAACGTTCTATTCGAGGCGATGGAATACGCGGCGCCGCGTCCGGCCATGCCGCTGTACATGCCGCTGTCGCAATCCCTGCAGGCCTATCTGAACGGGGGGCTGGGGGAAGTGTATACCATAGACGAGGCCATGCGGTTGATAGACGCGGACCTTCAACGCTTGACGCGGGTGCTGAACGATGAAGCAGGAACTTAAAGACCGCCTGCTGTTTCTGGGGCCAATGTTGATTCTTCCGGGGCTTTTAGTGGCGTGGCCGCTTTTCGAAATCGTGATCCTCGGATTCAAAACCAGGGTCGCGCTGTTCGGGATCGACCGCTGGGTGGGGCTGGAGAATTACCGGTACCTGTTTGGTGAGGATTTTCGTTTCTGGAAATCGGTGACGAACACGTTGTACTTCACCGGCGTGTCCGTGGTGCTGGAATTTGTCATTGGACTTTTTTTTGCACTGTACCTGCGGTTCGGGTCGGGATCGGTGTGGTGGAAAACGATCCTGCTCCTGCCTTGGGCGATTCCGAACGTGGTCAGCGCGCGGTTGTGGCAGTGGATGTTCCACTCGGAAGCGGGAATTGTCAATCACATGCTGCAGACACTGGGAGCCGTGGATGGGCCGGTGTACTGGCTGGCGGATCCGGGCCTCGCTCTTCATGCCGCCATTCTGGCGGACGTGTGGAAGACGACCCCGTTCATGACGCTTCTTTTATTCGCAGGGTTGCAACGCGTTCCGGAATCTCTTTTGATGGCGGCGCGGGTGGATCGCACACCCCCGCTCCGCCTGCTCATGCGCATTTTGCTTCCGGCACTGCGTCCGGCAATCCTCACCGCACTGGTCTTGCGTCTCCTCGACGCGTTCCGGGTGTTTGACGTGATTTATGTGATGACGGGCGGCGGCCCGGCCAACAGCACGGAAACGCTTTCCATTTATGCTTACCGCACTTATTTTCAGGCATTGCAGTTCGGGTACGGTTCGTCGGTGGCGCTGGTGCAGGTGGGAATGATGGTCGCCATCACCTGGATTGTTGTCGCTGTCTTAAAGGACCGGAGGCAGACGGTATGAGGCGGGTGAATCATTTTCTTTTCCTGTTCGTATTGTTCGCGTGGAGCCTGGGGCCTTTTATCTGGCTTTGGATCACCTCGGTGAAGCCTCCCGGCACGGTGGCGCAAATGCCACCGGTGTGGCCACAGACGTTCAGTTTGGAGAACTACCGTTCGGTTTTGCAGAACGAGGCGTTCCTGAATGTGGTGGCGAACAGCCTTTGGGTGTCGCTGGGTGCGACGGGAGTGTCGCTCGTAGTGGGAACGATGGGTGCGTTCGGATTGAGTGTGCTGATGACGCGGAACCGCGAGGCGGTCCTTCTGGCGTTGCTGGTGGTGTTCATGCTGCCGCAGGTGGCGGTGGTGACGCCACTGTACGAAGTGTTGGGTGTTCTGGGTGGAATGGACACGGTATGGGGGCTCGTCCTCGTGTACAGCCTGTTCACCGTACCGCTGGTGGTGTGGGTGATGACACGGTATTTCGAGGAGATTCCGCGCACGTTATACCACGCTGCGCGGGTGGACGGATGCGGCGCGTGGACCGCGTTCCGGCGCGTGTACCTGCCACTCGGCGTGCCGGGCATGGTGTGCGCGGGACTGCTCGGAATCCTCTTTTGCTGGAACGAGTTCCTGTTTGCCTTGACGTACACCACGTCCTACGCGTCACGCACCATTCCTGTGGGCATCACCTTGTTCACGGGCCAATACGAATTTCCGTGGGGAGAAATTGCCGCCGCCAGTTCCCTGGTCACATTCCCCATTCTTCTGGCGGTGGTCGTGGCGCAGAAATATCTGGTACGCGGACTGGTGGGAAGCGGGATCAAAGGGTGAAATATGGGCACCATTCGTCTCGAACACATAGCACACCGCTTCGGCGAACGAAGAGTGCTAAATGACATCGACCTCGATATCGAGCAGGGAGAGTTTCTCATCGTTCTCGGTGCCAGCGGCTGTGGTAAAACCACCCTGCTCAACCTGGTCGCGGGATTGCTGACGCCGGAATCCGGCCGCATTCTGTTTGAAGGGCGCGACATCACGGGGCAGGATGTGTCCCGGCGCAATGTCGCGTACGTATTTCAGGATTACGCGCTTTACCCGCACATGACGGTGGAGGAGAACATCCGGTTTCCGCTGGAGAATATGAAATGGTCGAAAGCGAGCATGGCGGTCCAAGTGGAAGAAACGCTTGAGCGTCTCCATCTGGCAGACGTCCGTGGCCAAATTCCGGCTCAGTTGTCCGGCGGACAGAAGCAGCGGGTGGCCGTTGGGCGGGCGCTGGTGCGGGACCCCGCTTTGTTTCTGTTCGATGAACCCCTCAGCAACCTGGACCCGCAGCTTCGCGACCATCTGCAGGTCGAACTCAAACACCTGCACCGCCAGCTGGGAAAAACGTTCATCTATGTGACGCACGACGCGAATTCGGCGATGGTGCTGGGTGACCGCGTGGCTTTTTTATCGGGGGGACGCATCCGGCAGGTGGCGTCGCCAGGGGTCCTGTACCGGGAACCGGCGACCTTGGAAATTGCCCGGTTTTTCGGCTTTCCCCCGTTCAATGTCCTTGAGCAGGAAGGGTTGAACCAATTGTTACAGGAACCGGTTCCGAAAACCGCCGTGAAAGCAGGCATCCGTCCGGAACACGTGCGGATCGTCCCCGATGAAAGCGGGCCCCATCAAGTCCTGTGGGGGCAGTTGCTGGGAGACCGGGCTTTCGCCACGGTGTCGTTGGGAGGTGTTTCCCTGTGTGGTGTGTGCGAATATTCCGGCCTGCGGGAAGGGGAACGGGTGTCCGTTCACATCGATAAAAATAATATGATGTATTTTGACGATGAGGATTTTAGAATAACGGATTGTTGACTGGTTTCAAAAATTTGTGGATGGTTTGAAGAGGAGGTATCTGGAATGTGGGTGCACCGACCTTACGGACCGGTTCTTGTGATGGGCGAGGTCCTGTTTGACAAGTTTGAAAATGGAAAGCGGCTGGGAGGGGCGCCGTTCAATTATGCCTTTCATCTTCATAAGATGGGCATTCCCGTGCACTTCATCAGCCGGGTCGGAGACGATGCCGAAGGCCGTGAAATTCTGGAGTTCGCCCGGAGCCACGGATTCCCCACCGGGGGCATCCAGATCGATCCTCACCATCCGACGGGGGAAGTGGTGGTCAATACCGATTCCAGCAACGGGCATCGATTCGAAATCCTGCCGGACCGCGCTTACGATTTCATCGAGGTCGATGTGTACCTCCAAAAACGTTTTCGTGATGACATTCCACTGGCTTACTTTGGTACCCTTATCCAGCGAAATGGGAAATCCCGCGAAACCTTGCAGGAGATTCAGAAGAAGCTGGGGCTGAAGTCCACCTTCTTGCTGGATATCAACCTGCGTGCTCCGTTTTACGACCGGGATGTGATCGAAAATTCGCTTAAAAACTGCGACATCCTGAAAGCCAACCGGCATGAGCTTCAGGAAATCAAAAAGCTTCTTGCCATAGATAAAACGATGGTGGAGCTCCCACGGTATCTGGCGGAACGTTACAAGCTGGGGCTGGTCTGCGTGACGAATGGAAACAAGACCAGTGTCATTTTTGAAACGGGAAACCGGAATCCGTTCCAATGCACCCCGGATGACAGCTATGAAATCGTGGATTCCGTCGGGGCGGGGGACGGGTTCAGTTCCATGCTGTCGCTCGGCTACTTGGCAAGCTGGCCGTTGCAGACGGTCCTCGAGCGCGCCTGTGTGTTTGCCACCGGGTTGTGCGGTGTGCAGGGTGCGTTGCCGGGCGACGACAAATTTTATCAACCCTATCGACTGGTCAGGTGATGGGTCAGAACAGCCAGGGCCTGTACATCATGATGTTCAGCATCCACGGATTGGTCCGCCCCCGGAACATTGAAATGGGCCGGGACGCGGACACCGGCGGACAGGTGAAGTACGTCATCGAACTGGCTGAAGAACTGGGCAAGCGTCCGGAAGTCCGGCGGGTGGATCTGTTCACACGTCTCATACGCGACCGCCGTGTCTCGGAAGATTATTCCGTTCCGGTGGAAAACCTCACCGACAAGGTTCGTATCGTTCGCATTCCCTGCGGCGGCGGCAAATACATCCGCAAGGAATTGCTGTGGAACCACCTCGACGAATTCATCGACAAGACGGTTAAGTACATCAAGCGCGAGGACGACATCCCTTATCTCGTTCACGGACATTATGCCGACGGGGGTTATGTGGCCCGTCACCTCGCGTCTTTGTTCGGGGTGCCGTTCGTTTTCACCGGGCACTCACTGGGCAAAGCCAAAAAATCCAAGCTGTGCGACGAGGGCTTGTCCGACGAAGACATGAACCGGAAGTATCACATCGATTACCGGATCCGTGTGGAAGAGGATATTATCGGTTGCGCCGACCTTGTGGTTACCAGCACGCACCAGGAGGTGGAACGGCAATATGGAATGTACGAGCACAACACCGTTCCCGAATACCTGGTCAATCCCCCGGGGCTTGATCTTGAACGCTTCTTTCCTTACTACGCGGAGGATCAGGAAAACGAGCACAGCCGCCAGGCGCGAGTGGCCATCGACAACGAACTCAATCGTTTTTTCCTGAACACGGACAAACCGCTCATTCTTGCTTTGTGCCGTCCGGACAAACGAAAAAACATCGGCGCACTCATGCAGGCATACGGCGAGAGCAAGGAGTTGCAGGCCATTGCCAATCTGGCCGTCTTTCTCGGCATTCGCAAAAACATCATGGACATGGGCGACAACGAAAAATCCGTGCTCATTGAAACTCTTTTGCTCATGGACAAATTCGATTTGTACGGAAAGCTGGCGATTCCGAAGAAACACGATTTTACGTATGAGGTGCCGGAGCTATACCGCATGGTGGCTTTGCGTCAAGGTGTGTTCGTGAACCCCGCACTCACGGAGCCGTTTGGCCTGACCCTGCTGGAATCCGCCGCCTGCGGTGTTCCCATTGTCGCCACCAATGACGGCGGTCCGGTGGACATTGTCAAGAACTGCCAGAATGGCCTTTTGATCGATGTCTCGGATCCGAACACCATCAGCCGGGCTATCAAGGAAATTCTAATCGATCCGGAAGAATGGAAGAGGTTTTCCAGCAACGGTATCAATAACGTGCGCACGCATTACACCTGGGATGCGCATATCGATCGTTACCTGGAAACGATCCATGGGTTGAAGGGCGGGTCCCATAAGGATTTGTATGCCATTGACGGCGATCCCATTGCCGTTAAGATGCTGAGTCGCAACAAGATGATTGTGTGTGACATCGACAACACCCTGACCGGGGACCCGGAATCCCTTGAAAAGCTGCTTGCCTTGATTGACCCTTATAAAAAATCAATTGCATTCGGTGTGGCAACGGGTCGAACCATCGACTCCGCCCTGGAGTTTCTCAAGGAGAATAATGTTCCGGTTCCGGAGATACTGATCACCTCCGTCGGCGCTGAAATTTATTATGGAGGATCCGGAAATCCCGATCAGGGCTGGGCCATGCACCTGCGCCAGAAATGGGACAAGGAAAAAATCAAGAGGTTGCTTGGCACGCTTCCTTTTTTGGAACCCCAGGAGCCTGAAACCGAACGTGAATTCAAGGTCAGTTACTATATGGAACCTAAAGAAGAATATCTAAAGCAGGCTCATGATCTGTTGACCCGCAACGGTTGCCGTTACCAGTTGATTTATTCGCATCAGCAATTTCTCGATATTCTGCCGCAACGTGCCTCCAAGGGGAAAGCGCTTCGCTACCTCAGCTATAAATGGGAAATTCCGCTGGAAAATTTCCTGGTTGCCGGGGATTCCGGAAACGACGAGGAAATGATGCGCGGTGACCCGAAGGGTGTGGTGGTTGGTAATTACAGTGAGGAAATGGAAATGCTTAGAGGCAAGCGGGGTGTATATTTTTCCAAACTAAACTACGCGGCGGGAGTGATCGATGGCATTCACCGCTACCGATTCCTGGAGTCTTGAAGTGAACGATTCGTATTCCATCGCAACGCTTTTGAAGGAAGAGGAGATCAAATGCTTCCGCGAGTTCATTTATGAACTGGATCATGATCCGCAGAAGCATTTTCTACGCAACGACATTGTTCTCAAATCCGAAGCGTACCTCAGGCAGAAAAACCAGGCCCATCCGGAATTGGGCGGATTCGAAGGTCTGAAACTCTTTCTTTCGCGGACGCAGGAGATGCTGTTGCTGGACCAATACGCAGTGCTTCTCTATCGCGCAAAAGTCGGTCAGTATCAGTTTTACCGGTTTCATAAAAATGAAGAAACGGTGGATGAATTGAATCCAGAGGAGTTTCTGGATTACCGCGAAGTGGTTGCGGGCTACCCGTACGAACCCGCCGAAAAGAAACTGGAAATCAACTTCGGTCCTTTTTACAGTCTGGGGCCGGTGATCCGGGACCACCGTAAAATCGGTTCGGGGCAACGGTTTTTGAACAGTTTCATGGCGGGAAAACTGCAGGGGGAATGGAGCAAATGGCAGGCCCACCTTTGCGACTTCCTTAAAATTCACAGTATCAACGGGGAACAGATTCTCGTGGATGGGCAAATCGTGCAGGACCCGCACCAGCTGTTCGAAGCCCTGCAGAAAGCCATCAGCTACCTGGAACGTCAACCGGAGAACGGACCGATCCAGAAGGAGAAAAGTCATTTGCGGGGCCTGGGGTTCTGTGACGGGTTCGGCGATACGGTGGGCAGGGTGCTCAAGAACCTCCAGTTGCTGGCCAACCTGCTTGAGGAACCGCGGGCGGAAAACCTGGAGGAATTCATCAGCGTGATTCCCATGGTGAGCCGGGTGGCCATCATTTCTCCCCATGGATGGTTCGGGCAGGAGAATGTGCTGGGCCGTCCGGATACGGGAGGGCAGGTCGTTTATATCCTCGACCAGGTCAAGGCTCTCGAAAAATACCTGAAGGCTTCCCTTCGGAACGCGGGCCTCAAAGCCCAACCGAAGATAATCATCGTCACCCGCCTGATTCCGGAAAGCGAAGGAACCACCTGCGACCATCGTTTGGAAAAAGTTCACGGAACACAGAACTGCTGGATATTGCGTGTGCCGTTCAAGGACGAGCATCAGAACATCGTTCCACACTGGATGTCGCGATTCCGCGTGTGGCCCTACCTTGAGCAGTTCGCGCTTGATGCCAAGAACGAACTCTTGACGGAATTCGGCGGAAAGCCCGACCTCATCGTCGGCAACTATTCCGACGGAAACCTGGTTGCGTCGCTTCTTGCATCGTGGTTGCAGGTCATTCAGTGCAACATCGCGCACGCGCTGGAAAAGCCAAAATACCTGTTCTCCGCACTGTACTGGAAAGATCTTGAGCCCGACTATAATTTTTCCCTGCAGTTCACTGCCGACCTCATTGCCATGAACAAGGCGGACATCATCATCTCCAGCACCTCGCAGGAGATCGCGGGCACCGACACGAGCATGGGCCAATACGAATCGTATCGACTGTTTTCTATGCCGGGTCTATACAAGGTGGCCAATGGCGTCCACTTGCATCACCCGAAATTCAATGTGGTGTCGCCGGGGGTGGATGATTCGTTGTACTTTCCGTTTACGCAGAAGAACAAGCGCATGGAAAATCAGACGGGCGAGTTGACGGAACGATTGTTTCACCACGGTGGGCCTGAGGCATACGGCGAGTTGAGCGATCCGGACAAGCCGCCTATTTTCACCATGGCACGCCTCGATAAAATCAAAAACCTGACAGGGTTGGTTGAGGCATATGGCCAGAGTCCGCAGTTGCAGGAAATGGCGAACCTCATTGTGGTGACGCGGTCAATTCGCGAAGAGGGTGTGGAAGACGATGAAGAGCGGCATCAATTGAAACGCATGTATGAATTGATCGCGCAATACGATCTGTATTCCAAAATACGCTGGGTGGAAAACTCGTCACGGCAGAACGGAGCTGAGATGTACCGGATGGTCGGAGATCGCCAGGGGGTGTTTGTGCAACCAGCCCTGTTTGAAGCTTTCGGACTGACGGTGCTGGAGGGCATGGCAAGCGGGCTTCCTGTATTTGCCACGCAGTTCGGCGGGCCACAGGAAATCATTCAGGATGGCAAGAACGGCTTTCTCATCAACCCCACCCAACCTCCGCTCATCAGCGAACCCCTGGTGAAGTTCCTGGATCGCGCCGGATCCGACTCAATGTACTGGAAAACGATTTCGGGCCAGGCCATTACGCGTGTTAAAGAGGCATACACGTGGAAGCTGTACTCGGAGAAACTGCTCAAGTTCGCGAAGTTGTATGGATTCTGGAATTACTCGGAATTATCGGAGGAAAAAAAAGAGCTGGATCAATACTGCAATCTACTGTTCCACCTGTTTTTCAAGAAACGCGCCGACATGTTGATGCCAAAATAAACCGGTCATTTGGAAACGTGGTATGTGGCCGACCAGGTCAGCGGATCCACACCAAAGGCTGGTACACCCATGCCTTGTCGCCCATCGCATCAACGATTTGCACCCAGTTGTTCTCCACTTTGAGGACTTTTACCGAAAAGTATTTGTCCACCGGGCTCCACGGCACGCGGGAATGATTGGTTCCGGGCCCCGTTCGCATATTTGTTTTGTTCTGTTTGACCACCGCGCATTTGAAGTCATTGGTGATCAGTCTCTCGTGCAGCCAGTAGATGTCACCGTCGACATCTTGAACCCTGAGCCATTCACCTTTCTTTGCCAACTGCTGGAAGGGCATGTACTTGAACACCTCCCACAGTTTTTCGTAATTCAGGCCGGGACCTTTTCGTAAATTGGCTTTTTTGACGTTCACACATAGAGCCTGTGCCTCGGTGACGGCAAAGGGATGAGAAAGAAGAAGGGTGAAAGCGAAAATCAAAAGGAACGCGAAAGGCAATTTAAAGCGGTGCATGGTTGTTTCCGGGTTTGATGGTGATTGCTGGATTGAAGTTCGAAAACCTTGAAACATGCTGCAACAGCGGTCTACAAAGGATCCTGGGCGACAAGCCGCTTCGGTCAAACTTTGATTGCAGATGAGGTGCCACCTGCAAGTGAAATGTTGTCGTTCAGCTTACCACCATCCAATGCCAGATTCAATTGGCCCTCCGGCGCAGAAAAACGCACTCAACGCCGTCTTCGTTCCAGCCACCACAGGCCGCCTGAAAGCACCAGATGAATCATTCCTACCTGCAAAAGGAATCGCGGCAAACTCCAGTAAGAAATTTCGCGGTCGTTCAAACGGTAGGTGAATGAAAAAAAATCTTTCTCGATGCGGTCGCCTGTCTGGACTTCCTGGTACAGGTCGGGCTTCACACGCTTTTTCTTTTCGACGCCTTCATCGTTTTTCACCGACAAATAATAGGACTGTGTTTGAAACAGTTTCTCCTCAATGTTTTTGTCCGTGATCTCCCCGGTCATTGACGTGAAGAATTTAAAAAAATAAAGCGCCCCGAACACCGCGATCATCAGCACCCTGGGATTCAAAAACAGGCGCTGCATGCGTTCCTTTTCTGATGGACGCGTCCGCAGGTCGCCCACGAAAAAGGAGTGGATGAACGGAGTGAAGAAGTCGTACTGGAAATACGGGTAGCCGGAGTAATGAGGACGGTAAAACCGGCGGGGACCCTGCGGCCCGGAGTGTGGCGATGAAGTGCCAAACAACTGTGCGTCGTAATCCCTGCGCCGGTTCAGGTTGGACAGCACGCGGTAGGCTTCCGCAATTTCGGCGAAGCGGTCGTGATGGCCGTCATGGCTTTCCGGGTTTTTGTCCGGGTGATGCTGTTTCGCCAGCGCGCGGTAGGCCTTTTTGATTTCTGCATACGTCGCTTCGGGTACCACGCCCAGGATTTCGTAAAAATTCTTTTGTGTCATAGGGGATGCATGTTGGTTTGCCGAATTCAGGGACGGCGCGGAGAACGCAGGGTTCGGCGGGCGATGATGTACAACCCCAGTACGAAGCACACCGCCACCGCTACGTTGCCCCACTTCAATTCCTTGAGTGCATCCAGCACAAACGGTCCCGAATAAAAACTGGCGGCGGTGTAGGTTATCGAGAACAACACGTTGCCCAGAAACGAATACACCACGTAACGGCGCGCGTCGTAGTGGATCATCCCGGCGAACGGCGGAATTATTTTCGATACCGCAAACAGGAAGCGGCCGAGGATCACCACCACCGCCGGGCGCGTCTGGAACATACGGTGCGTGGTGACAATGGCGCCTTCCATGCGGCGCACCCAGGAAAACTGCATCCAGTAAGCCAGCCCCGTCTTGTAACCGAGAAAGTAGAGGAACAGGTCGGCGATCCATCCCCCCGCAAACCCGCACAAGAGAACGCCGTACACGTTCAACAGGTCCTTGGACGCGGCGATGCCGCCGAACACGAGAAACAGGGGGATGCCGTAATGATCGAAATAAGTGCCGACGAGAACGATGCCGTACCCGTAATCCGCGACCAGACCCTCAATGGTCTCGGGTGACATTATTCACAGGCGTCGCAAAGCAGGTTGGACAGGGCGTTCATACAGCAACATCCGGCATAGGCGCCCGCACCGGAGGTGGCGCTGTGGACGAAGGTTTCCTTCAAATCCGGACGCTCGTAATATCCTGGAGGCATCTGCCGGTTTCCCTGCTGGGGCGGGCCCGGTTGCTGGTATTGCTGGGGAGTGCGCATTTCGGGATTGTCCACGATCTGCGTGCCGCACCGCGTGCAGAAGTTGGCCTGATCCGAGTTTTCCGCTCCACAGTTGGGGCAAAACATATTCTCTCCTGTCGTTAAAAATCCTTGCAGTTGAAAAACATTTTTTCGGAAACGGGTTTTCGAAACACCAACGCGTCGTGCGCCTTCCGCGCTTCCCGGTCCAGGCTGTAGGTGACGATGTTGTTCACGATCGGCCAAGCGTCGCGCAGGTCCAGGTCCGGAAGCCGGTTCAGCATGCGGTCGCGGCCCGCGTGGACCGTTTCGAGGTACTTATTATAGGTATCCCTCAGGCAATTTTCATCGGTTAAATTCAACTCCGGTTCGGCGCGCAGGATAGGGTTGAACCGGCTCGCCGAACGGTCCGCGTGCAGGTCGGCCATGGCATCGAGAAGGTTTATCAGCCGGCCCAGCTCAAAGAAAAACGCGTACAAGGCTTCAAAGCGGTCTTTGGCAATTTTATCCTGGAACGCCTGCGTCATGATGTGCGCGAACACCTTGCCCCACTGATCGAGAAAGCGTGCGATGTCCGTCACCGACAGGTCCTGCTCCATGCGGTGCAGGACTGCGACCTCCCGTTCCACATATTCGAGATCGATGTGGAACCGGTTATACAGTTTTTTGCTTTTGCGGAATGTGCGATTGAGACGGCGTTGAACCCAGCCGTTGTATCGCCTCAGCCAGAACCCGGTTTCGTCTTCCAGGTTGTCCTGAAATTTGATGACGAAGGCGAGGAGGGACACCGCTGCACCCAGTTGCACCGCCTCGTGCTCCGGGGGCAGGGCAGCAACTTTGGCGATCGGCACGCCGGAACAGCGGTCCTTGACCGCCCCGATGTCTTGCACTACCATCTCGTTATAGAGCATTGCCAACAAGGTGCCTTCATAGCTGTTGATGAAAGCATAAGGCCGCGAGTGGTTGCGCACCAGGTGCCGGCACACACTGCAATAATACAGCTTGTAGTAAGTGCAGTCCTTGACCAGCAGTTCCATTTTGTAGGGTTTGACCAGTCCCAGCATGGGGAGTATCCGTGTTGAAGGCCGCAAGTTTCACTTTTTCCCGGTATTGTAGCAGATGGCATGGCTCACGGTTTTGCAAATAATATTGGTTGTGATCGTTGTGGTGTATTTCGGATCCAACCTGCTGTCGCTGGTCCGGGTGCGCCCGGCCGCGCCACCCCTGCCCAGCATGCCGTTGGTCTCTATCTGCGTCCCCGCTCGCAACGAAGAACGCGACATCGAAGCCTGCCTGACGTCCCTCCTCCAACAGGATTACCCTGAGTTTGAAGTCATTGTGGTCGATGACCACTCCACCGACCGGACGTCCGAAATCATCCGCGCGTTACAGGAAAAAAATCCGCGCCTTAAAAGCATCCAGAGCGCCCCTTTGCCAGAGGGCTGGTACGGAAAGCCATTCGCCCTTCACCAGGCCAGCCAGGTGGCCAGGGGCAAGCTGTTGCTGTTCACCGACGCCGACCCTGTTTTCGAGCCGCACGCGCTGGCCTCGGCGGTGCACTTCATGCAGTTGCGTCGGCTGGATCTGTTGACCCTCATGCCGCGTGCGCTCTTCGGTTCGTTCTGGGAGCGGGCCGTGCAGCCCGTGATCTTCGGTCTGATCGCGGGATTGAGCCGCTTTCGGAAAATCGCCGATCCCAACGACCCCCACGCCATGGGTTTCGGCGCGTTTCTCCTGATCACCCGCGATCTGTACCGCAGGATGGGGGGACATGAATCCGTGCGCGCCCGCATTTTGGAAGACATCAGTCTCGCCCGCGTGGCCAAGCAGAACGGAGCCCGCATGCTGGCTGCCGACGGCAAACAGCTTTTCTCCATTCGCATGTACCATTCGCTCCGGGAAATCTGGGAAGGCTGGCGCAAGAATGTGTTCCTTGCCTTCAAGCAGTCGATCCCGAAAACGTTTTTTTACGTCACGATGATCCTCGGCTTCACTCTGACACCGTGGGTTCTGGCTGTCGTCAATGCAGCGGTCGATGCCGCGGCGTGGGTGCAGGCGGTTTCCACCGTTACGCTGCTCATGGTGCTGTTCACCGAAGTCAGCCTGTGCGAGGAACTCGGCCTTTCCGGGTGGTGTATATGGATTTTCCCGCTGGGTGGCATTGTGGTGTGCGGCATCCTCGTCAATTCCATGATCCACGTGCTGTTCAAAAAACAATCCATGTGGCGGGGGCGGCGCTACGCTTCTCCTACCTGAATGGTCGTATTTTCCCTTGCTCTGGAACCCCCAGGCTTTCCGTGAGTTGAATAATAAACAAGCTCCGTCCATTTGGCGTTATGATGGAAACAGTCTGTTAGCGGCGGTTTTCTGAGGGCCGGGTTGTTCCCCATTTATCCCAATATAAATATGACAGATTCTTCTTTCACCGACTTTGTACTGGAGCAGCTTGAAGGGATGGGACCAGTGCGCTGCCGTGCCATGTTCGGCGGTCACGGGCTCTACGCCGATGACGTTTTTTTCGCCATCATTTACAACAACGTGCTGTACTTCAAAACCGATGGGAAAACCGTGTCCCAATATGTGGGGCAGGGGATGCGACCGTTCCAGCCGAGGCCGGGCCAGACCCTCAAAAATTATTACGAAGTTCCTACAGAGGTTCTGGAAAACGCTGACACGCTGGTCCAGTGGGCGAGGCAGGCTGTGGCCGTGGACGACTCCAAAAAGTGAGGGGATGCGCTTGAATATGGAGACTTTTTTATGAATTGGACATCTAAATGGTGGAGGAGCGCACTCATCCTGGTTCTTTGGATCGGTGTGGTGATCCCTGGCTTTTACGGGGAAGCGGAATCGGCGGACAGCCCGCCTGAGTTTTATATTTCCAAGAACATCTGCCCTTTCGAGTGCTGCAGCTATGGCCGCTGGCGTGCGGTGGAACCCGTGGACCTGAAAGATTCGCCCAACGGCAAGGTGATTGGAAGGGTTGAGGAGGGAGAACGCGTCGACGCCATCACCGGAGAGGTTCACGCGACGCCTGGTATTCTGAAAGTGGTGGTTCCTTTCAAACAGTTCAAAAGAGGCGATACGATTTACATCCTTCATTATGTTGGCGAAGGTTTTTTCAAATATTGGCATCAGGGGAAAGTCGGTGAGGAAGAATTCATTTTTCTCCTGAACCTGGCGGAGGATGATCCCCTGTGCAAAACCCCGCGCGAGGACTGCTGGGGACAGTTGCAAAAGGCCGAGGAAAGCGTGTGGTGGGTTCAAATGAAAAACGCCGGTGGAACCGTCGGCTGGACGGACCGTCCGGAGCTTTTTGGCGACAAGGACAGTTGTGGTTGACACAGGGAAAGGGGCGCCGCTGCGTTTTCGCCCTGGAAGGACAAGGACCGACAAGCGGGGCCGGCGAAGTTCCTGTGAACGTTTACTAGAGAGGTGTTTATGAAACTCACTCCCGGTAACTGCTGGGCTTATGTGCTGTTGCTGATCGTCACTGCGGGGTACAACGTGATGGTGATCTCCGGGCTCGCTTTGCTCAACCAGCACCTGGAGGCCATTGCGCCGGTCACATACTGGCCGCGCATCACGGTGGTGTTTGCCAACGAAGCGACGGTGATGCTGTGGCCGATCCTCGGCATCGTGTCACTGATCGGAAACGTCGCCTGGGGTGTGCACCGCGCCGGCGACACCGCCAATCGCGCACCGCATGCGCTTCCCATGTTCTGCCACCTGGCATGGATCGTCGCCTGTTCGCTGTGGCACATCGCCGGAGCCATGGCGCCGTTCATCCTGATGGGTGAGCATCTTTAAGGAGGGAAGGGGAGGAGAGTGAAACGGCTTATTTGCTTTTCGCTTCCTGCCAGTAGCGTTCCATCTCTTCAAGCGGGGTGTCCTTGAGCGTCTTGCCCTGTTTTGCCACCTGTTCTTCAATATAATTAAAGCGTTTTACGAATTTGTTGTTGGTCTGGCGAAGGGCTTCCTCCGCATCCAGCTTCTGAAACCGCGCCACGTTGGCCAGCACGAATAAGATATCGCCCAGCTCGCTTTCCACGTGCGCCTCGTCGCCGTCCCGCACCGCTTCCTTGAACTCGGCGATCTCCTCGTCCAGCTTGGCGAACACCTCGTCAATCTTGTCCCAGTCGAAACCCTGCTTCGCGGCTTTCTTCTGTAACTTCTGCGCCCGTTTGAGTCCGGGTAAATGCAACGGCACGCCATCCAGAGCCGAGGAACGCCCTTGATTGGCTTTCTCGGTTTTCTTGATCTGTTCCCACTGGTCCACCACCTGGTCGGGCGTGTGCAATTCACCTTCCTTGAACACGTGCGGGTGCCGCCGCACCATCTTGTCGGCGATGGTGTTGACCACGTCCCGGATGTCGAACTCCTTTTGCAGTTCGGAGATTTTGGCGTGGAATAAAATCTGGTAGAGCAGGTCGCCCAGCTCGTCCTTGATTTTTTCCGGATCGTTGTGGTCGAGTGCTTCCAGCGCCTCGTAGGTTTCCTCGACGAGGTAGGGTTTGAGCGACTCGCGCGTCTGCACCCGGTCCCACGGACACCCGTTTTCCCCCATGAGGCGATCCACAATGGCGACCAGCTCTCCGAACGCTTGTGCGGCGTTTTCGTTCATGTTGTCTTCCTTGTTGATGTTGGTTTGGTTCATTCGATGAATTCGAGGATGACCGAGTCGGCCAGGTACAACCCGCGCGTGGACAGGGCCAGGCGGTCGCCGTGCACGGACACCAGTTCCTGTTCGCGCAGGCGTTCGACGACGGAGCCGAACACCTTCTCGAAAGGCACCTGGAACCGCTGTTCGAATTTCGGGATGTGCACCCCGCGTTTCATACGCAGGCCCAGCATCAGGGTTTCGCCCATGGCCTGCCGGGCGTCGAGGCGTTCCCGGGTCTGTACCGCGTGGCCGTCGGTTTGAACGCGGTCGATGTAATGCGCCGGCGTGTTGAAGTTTTTGCAGCGCACGCCGTCGAGGTAAGACGACGCCCCGGCGCCGAGTCCGAGGTAGTCGCCGTTTTCCCAGTAGAGCGTGTTGTGCCGGCTTTCGTAACCGGGTTTTGCGAAATTGGAAATCTCGTAATGCTCGTAGCCGGCTTCCCCCAGCCGCTCGATGCTGTACTGGTACAACTCCAGTTGAAAATCTTCTGAAGGCAGGGTGAGTGTTCCCGCTTCATGCAGTTTGTGAAAAGCCGTGCCCGGTTCGATGGTCAGGTTGTAGGCGGAGAGGTGTTCCGGGTTTTTGGCGATGGCCTGTTCCAGGTTGTCCTGCCAGCGTTCTTTCGACTGGCCTGGCAGGGCGAACATGAGGTCGAGCGACAGGTTGTCGAAACCCGCTCG
Source organism: Nitrospina sp. 32_T5 (assembly GCF_052156635.1). NCBI lineage: Bacteria > Pseudomonadati > Nitrospinota > Nitrospinia > Nitrospinales > Nitrospinaceae > Nitrospina > Nitrospina sp. 32_T5. The sequence continues at coordinate 276,096 of NZ_JBQKUO010000002.1, forward strand.
GCGGGCGCGCTCGACCGTCTGGTGGATTTCCTCAACGCTGTGCACGCGGTCGAGGGTTTTCAGTTCGTCCGCGTCGAACGACTGCACGCCGACGCTCAGGCGGTTGATACCCGCGGCGCGGAGGCATTTCAGGTTTTCCGTCTCGACGGTGGACGGGTTGGCCTCGGTGGTGATCTCCGCGTCGCCGGCTACGTCGAAATACCGCCTGCAGGCTTTGAGGATGCGGATCTGGTCTCCCGCCGGAAGCGTGGTGGGGGTGCCGCCCCCGAAAAAGATCGTCTCCACCCGGCGGTCTTTCAGCCGGGGGGCGAAATGGCGGATTTCTTCGATCAATGCCGGAACGTACCGCTCCCGTTCGGAGGCGTTCTCCGGATGCGAATTGAAATCGCAGTAGCCGCACTTGTGCAGGCAGTAGGGGATGTGGATGTAAAGGCCGATCGGGTCCATTGCGTTAACCACTTGGTTTCTGGTTTCACCTATAATACAATCTAACATTTTCGGCGTATAGCCCGCATTTTTAGGGAGTGCCCACAACATCACAACCCACGACACAGGATTCAAATCCGGATATGCCAGCCTGATCGGCAAGCCCAACGTCGGCAAATCGACGTTGCTCAACCGCTTGGTCCGCGAAAAACTGGCGGCCATGTCACGCCGCCCCCAGACCACGCGCAACCGGATCACCGGGGTCTGCCACCTGAATGGAGGGCAGATCATCCTCATGGACACGCCGGGTATCCACCAGGGGGCGAGCAAGCTGAATGAGGAGATGGTGAAAACCTCGCTCAGCACCTACGGCGATGTGGACCTGATCCTGTTCATGATCGACGCCCGCCACGGGTGCGGGGAGGACGATGTGTTTGTGCTGGAATCCCTGAAGCAGACGCGCACACCGAAAATCCTGGTGATCAACAAGATCGACCTGATCCCCAAGGCGCGTATTCTCGAATTGACCGGCGAAATCAATGCACGCGAGACGTTTGTCGAAACCGTGCCCATTTCGGCATTGAAGGATGACGGGCTGGACCTGCTGGAGCAGGTGATTCTCAAACACCTTCCCGAAGGACCGCGCTATTTTCCTGATGACATGATCACCGACGCACCGGAAGAATTCCTGATAATGGAAATCATTCGCGAAAAAGTGTTCAAGCTCACCGCAATGGAAATTCCTTACTCCGTTGCGGTGATGGTGGATGGTTTGCGTGAAGGAAAACGTGGTATGTTGGTGATCGATGCAACCATTTTTGTGGAAAAAGCATCTCAAAAGAAGATAGTCATCGGTGGAGGTGGAAAACTGCTCAAGAAGATCGGCACCTGGTCACGCGAAGAGATCGAGCGGCGGTTCGGCAACAAGGTATTCCTCAACCTGTATGTTAAAGTGAAAGAGCGATGGCGCGACAACGTTCGTGACCTTAAGGAGTTTGGGTACAAGCATGGTTTCCATTAAAACCGATGAAGAAATCGAAAAGATGCGGGTGACCGGCCGGCTGGCGGCGGAGGTCCTTGTGATGATTGAGTCGTACATCAAACCGGGCGTGACGACCAACGAGCTCAATGACATCTGTCACGACTACATCATCAAGAAAGGGGCTATTCCTGCTCCCCTGAACTACCGGGGGTTTCCCAAAAGCATATGCACTTCGGTGAACGACGAGGTGTGTCACGGTATCCCCTCCGACCGCAAGCTGCGAAACGGAGACATTGTCAATCTGGATGTCACCACCATCGTGGACGGATACCACGGCGACACCAACAAGACGTTTTTCGTGGGGTCGCCGCGCAAGAACGCGCAGAAGCTCACCGAGGCCACCAAGATCGCCCTGCACAAGGCCATCGACGTGGTGCGGCCGGGAGCCCATCTGGGCGACATCGGAGCCACCATCCAACAGTTTGTGGAAAAGAAGGGATATTCCGTGGTGCGGGAGTTCTGCGGGCACGGCATTGGAGCCAAATTCCACGATGAACCCCAGGTGCTTCACTTCGGCCAGTTCGGACAGGGTATGGAGTTGAGGCAGGGAATGACATTCACCATCGAACCCATGGTCAACATGGGTGGACGGGAGCTGCGGATTCTCGATGACAACTGGACCGCCATCACTCTGGACGGTTCCCTGTCTGCGCAGTTCGAACACACCATCCTTGTTACGGCCGATGGGGCAGAAGTGCTGACTCGAACAGAAGGAACCTCATTTTAAACGTTCTATTTGGAGGAGCGATTCATGAAAGGTGATAAAAAAATCATCGACGCGCTCAATGATATTTTGACCGGGGAATTGACTGCTATCAATATTTACTATCTGCATTACAAGATGCAGGAAAACTGGGGGTACGAAAAACTGGCCGCGCACAGCCGGGAGGAGTCGATGGAGGAGATGAAGCACGCAAACCAGCTCATCGAACGCATCCTGTTTCTGGAAGGCGCTCCCAACATGGCCCGGTACGAAGAAATCCCCGTCGGCAAAAATTGCCAGGAGCAGTTGAAAAGCGAATACGCCTACGAAAAGAAACACGTTGAAAAACTGAAAAAGCACATTCGGCTGTGCCTCGACAAAAACGACTTTGTCACCAAGGAACTTCTCGATGGGATCCTGAAGGATTCAGAGGAAAGCTGTGACTGGCTTGAGACCCAGTTCTCGCGTATCCAGGACATTGGGATTCAGAATTATCTGACAGAGCACATGAAGACCGAAGAATAACCCTCCTCACACGGACTCTCCCCCGAATTCCAGGCCGCCCGGTTTTGACCGGGCGGCTTTTTTTTGTCCCACCTCAAACCATTTGATTCCGGATTTCATTTTCAATTGGGAAGCCATGAGAATACTGAAAACAGGAATTGCTTTGAACCACAGGATGTCAATAAGTAATTGTAAATAAAGTAGTTTTGTTTAATCTGTAAAAATTTCGTGAACCCCCATTGACAATGATTCTCAATTTCGGTATTAATGGCTTTATATGAATGATAATGAATCTCAGAATCTTTGATTTTTGGAGGCATCCCTATTCATGAATGGCCACGACACATCCATCACGGTTTGCCAGGGACCAGGCTGTAAAGCCTGGGGATCGAAAAGTGTGTTGCGAACTCTGCGGTGCCATTATCGTGAACATCCCGAAGCCATGGGGTCGGTCCGAAGTTCACGGTGCATGGGTCGTTGCGGTGGAGGAGCCGCGGTTCAGATCGATTCTCAGGATCGTGTGATCAAGGTACGCAAGGCAAAGGATGCCATCCGTAAGCTTTTGAGATTGCCTTAATTGAAATTCAGTTACGTTCTGATTCAAAGGTAAGTTGCCAAGGTAGGTGTCGGCTTCCCGTCAGGGATCGGGTGCCGACATTTTTTTGTAGTTCATTCGCCCTTTAAGGATTGGGTTTTCCCATACGGGCGCGACAAAAAAATCTGGAGGAGGTAATGAAAAAAACACTTGCAACGTTAGTGTGTCTGGGCATGTTTCTGGGCGGGACCACCGCCTGGGCTCAGCCTGGTGGTTTGATCATTGAGGAGGAAGAAATCGGCAAGGGAGGCGAACTCATCATCATTGAGGAAGAGGGCGCCAGCCTGGAAGCTTTGGAGAAGCAGGTTGAATTGATGGCGGAGGAAATCGACGGCCTGCGCGATGATGTCAGCACCTTCCGCCGCAACGTCAACGTAACCGGTTACGGGGAAACCCACCTGCGGTTTCCTTCGGATGAACGCCGCAACAATTTCGACGCGCACCGGTTCGTCATCGGCATCAACGCCAAGTTCAACGACTGGATCTTCCTGAACGCGGAAATCGACTACGAGCACGCGGCTCAGCAGTTGGAATTCGAGATGGGTTACCTCGACTTCCTGCTGGATCCGAAATTCAATATCCGTGCGGGTACGGTCCTGATGCCTGTCGGCTTCCTGAACGAATTCCACGAGCCGGTCTTCTTCTGGACCGTCGAACGCCCGCTTCTGCAAAACCGGGCGATCCCCACGACCTGGAACGGCACCGGTGGTGGTGTGTTCGGTACCTTCGGAAACTTTCTGGGCGGCATGAACTATCGCGTTTACGTGGTCAATTCCCTGCAGGCCATCCGCATCAATTCCAGTGATACGGGGTCCGGTGTCGGTGCTGGCGGGGCAGCGGGTCAGTTTTCCTCCAGCGGCATCCGCGGTGGTCGTTTGCAACCCAACAACATGATCGCTTCCGACCTGGCCGTGGTGGGCCGCTTTGAATTGCCCAACCTGTTTCCGGGATTCCAGTTGGCAGGTTCGTTCTACACAGGCGACACGTCACAGAATTTCATTGATGCGGGAGCCCGGGTCACCCTGTTGGAAGGTGACATCAAGTTCCGCAAACGCTGGTTTGAGATGAACGCCACCGTGGTTCACACTCACATCAACAACGCGGCACAGATCAATGCCCACAACCAGGCGAACCTGGGTGCCCCTGCAAACTCGACCGGCACCTTCGTCGCCTCGAACCTCTTTGCATGGAACGTGCAGGCGGGTATTCACCTGTTCCAGTTGATGAAGGTGGCTACTTCGCACGATCTGGTTCTGCACGGCATGTACGAGCGCATCGACAACCAGAACGAAATGCCTGCGGGTGCTGCGGCCGACCCGGCTCAGGAACTCGATGTGTTCACGGGTGGTTTTGCCTGGTTCCCGACGCCGAACGTGGCGATCAAGCTGGATTACACCAATCAGGACCGGGGTAATGGTACCAGCAGCCAGGAGTTCAACCTGGGTATGGCGTACATGTTCTTCTAATCGAACTTTACCGGTCGGACTGGGAGGAGGAAACCGGCTGTTCAGCCGACCGGATACAGTCTAAATCTGTTAATATAGGTGTTAAAAAAAGAGGATCGCAAATGAATAAATTGAACGCGAAGAAACCCAACCCGCTTTATGGGGGCCTGGCGTTGATCATGCTGGCTGTATGGATCGGGATGACCGCATTGCCTGCCCATGCTTTGAATGTCAGCAACAAGGAGGATGCGCTCAAGCACCTGTTTCCCGGCGTCAGCAAAGTCATCAAGAAAAAAATCTGGCTGAGCACAGCCCAGCGGAAAGCGATTTCCAAACTTGCCCAGCAAAACGTATCCGAAGACCGTGTCAACGTGTACGTGGGTATGCAGGGCAGCACCCCTATGGGCTACGCCATTTTTGATTCGGTTAAAAACCGCTCCTGGCCCATCAGCTATGTGACGGTTTTGAACCAGGATGGTACGGTGAAGGATGTGGAGGTCCTGCAATATGAGGGGGCTCGCGTCTGGAACGTGCAGTACGACTCCTGGCTGAAGCAGTTTTTCGGGAAAAAGATCGGAGCCGATTACATCCCCAACGCTGTCACCGGGGCTACGGTATCCGTCCGCGTTGTTACGGCCGGGGTAAAAAAGGCCTCCGCCATCTACCAGATCCTGTTTCTGGACAAGGTAAAATGAGTTTGGACAAATTCAGGTTGTTGTTTATATAATAGCCACCTATGCAATCTGAACCGGGTTACAAACCCGTCCATCCGGGCCGCTGGTCCGGGTTGGGCGGGTTTGTATTTTTACTTTTGATCGTTTCCTTCATTCTTCTACCCACCCTTGTGGTGTTCGGGGAAGAAGAATACGTGGAGACCGTCTACCTGACCAAGATGGAAGCGCTGAAGCTCGCGTTCCCCAACACCCGCTTCGTCAAAAAGAAAAAAGTCTGGTTGAGCGAAGCCCAGCGCGAAGCCATCTCCAACATCCTGGAAGAAGATTACGACGAACGCCGCCTCACCTGGTATATCGGGCTGGACGATAAAAAAGAGCCCCTGGGCTACATGGTGGTGGGAAACGAGATCGGCCGTTCCTATCCCATCACGTTCATGGTGGTCATCAATCCGGATGGAACGGTGCGGGATGTCGAAATCATGGTCTATCGCGAGCCGCACGGGTGGGAGGTGCGGTTCGAGCCCTTCATGAGCCAGTTCTTCGGCAGGGACTCCCAAAACCCCTTCAACGATATCAACAACATCACCGGCGCCACGTTGTCTGTGCGGTCCATGACGCGGGGGGTGAAAAAGGCCGTTGCCGCCTATAAAGTGATCTTCATCGACAAGGTGGAAGGCATCCTGGGCTGAGGTACCCGCGGGCTCCCGCACTCAACCGGATGGATTGGGGGACGATCATTCTCCCTCAGAGGGGGTGTAGCGGAACTGGCAGAAGGTGCCCAGTTTGGCGAAGGTGTTGTTGAGTTTCAGGTTCACGTAATCCGTTCGGGCCTCGGCCGGAATGCGGTCGAAGTTGCAGGCGGTCTCGATGTAGTCCGGACGCCCCAGCCGGATGAACAGACTGTGGAACCAGCAGGACTTACTCTTGAACTGGAACTCCTTGTCGCTCGCCTTTTTGACTTCCATCAGGAAATGCCGCCAGCTGAAGTAATCCTCCACCCGCGGCTGTTCCTTCTCCACAAAGGTCTTGAAGGGGTTGTCCGAGGCCTTCTCCTCCGCCACCTGTTTGTCCGTTTCCGGAGCCAGCCACGCCCTCAGCGCATCCGCGATGTACTCCCGAGCCCGAATGACGTTGATGCTGTAGTCGTCCAGCGCGTTGTGGCAGGTGTAGATGAACAGCCCGATGGTGGCCAGGTACTGCTCTTCTTCCGACAGGGTGTCCCCGCTTTCGAACTCCCACATCTGGTTGAAATGCGCCCGTATGCGGTCGAAATCGATATTCTGGCCACCTACCTTCAGGTGCGCCAGCATCGGTTCAATGCGTTCAGAAGCGTTGGTCTGGGTTTCGGTCTGTTCGGGATTCTCGGACATGGTCCATCCTTCAGGTTGCGTTGCATGAATTCGGTTCAGGCATTCCAAGTATTCCGAAGTTCGGGAATCGCCTGAATTTGAGACTCGGACAGGTAAAAAAGTACCACATACCATGCTCGCAGTTCAAGGAAACTCGGGGTGGCGGCCCGGCCCGGCCAACGGCCGGAGGCGTGTAAAATCCGGGCTTTGTGTGGTCTGGTGCGGGAAAGTCGTATACAATGAAGCTTTAAGCCACCCGCTAATGGAGCGAGGATTCACGCAGTGCCGCAGTACGATGTGGTGATCGTCGGGGCCGGGGTCATCGGCCACAGCATCGCCTTTAAAACCAAGCAGGCCCGCCCGGACTGGAGCATCGCGGTGCTGGGCGACCCCATGCATTCTCTTGCGGCTTCCCGTGCCGCTGCGGGGATGCTGGCCCCCTTCTGTGAATGCCGGGAGGCCAACCGCTTCTTCCAATTCTGCCGCGAATCGCTCGACAAATATCCGCGTTTCATCGAAGAGGTTTCCTCGGTGAGCGGGAAAGACGTATTTCTGTCCGACGCGGGATCGATCATGCCGGAGAAATCGATCGGCGACCAGTGGGACGAGCGTCTGCAGTTCTTCAAATCGGAAAACGTGCCGCACACTGTGTGGTCCCCGGCCGAGGTGCGGAAAAAACTGCCGCACCTGTCGCCGGATGTCGGCGCCTGCATCTGGGTCGGCGAGGCGCAGATCAACAACCGCCAACTGCACGACGCACTGGTTGCGGCCTCGGCGAAACTGGGCGTCAGGGTGGAGAACGCCAGCGTCACCGGATTCCGCCGCGACGGTTCGACGTTGTTCGCCGCGGTGACGGATACGGGTGAGGTGGAAGGAAAACGGTTCGTTCTGGCGGCGGGAAGCTGGTCCCAACAGCTGGGGACGGTGCTCGGTGTCTCCATGCCGGTGCGTCCCATCAAAGGCCAGATGTGCCGCGTCGATGTGGAAGACATGACACTCGCCTATACCATCCACGGCATGTGCACTTACATTGCACCGTGGCGCCAGGGCAATGGATTCGTGCTGGGTTCGACGATGGAGGACAAAGGGTTCGACAGCCTGATCCAGGACGACGTCATCCAGGCCATCATCGACCGCGCGGCCGCCATCCTGCCTGCCATCCAGGATGCACCACTCATCGAAACGTGGGCGGGGCTGCGTCCTGCGGCAGAAGACCGCATGCCCGTCATGGGAGTGAGCAGCAAGTTTCACAACCTGTATTATTCAACGGGACATTTCCGCAACGGCATTTTGCAGACGCCCAACCAGGCCGACTACATGGCCGGGATTGTGACCGGCGATGCTCCGGAGTTGGTTGCCGAGTTCGACCCGGCTCGTTACGAAATGTGAACACAAACCGGACGTCATGAAACTCCCTAAAAGCGCGCCCCCGCGCGACGAAGACCTGATACGCGATTTCCATTACATCTGGCACCCGTGCACGCAGATGAAGGACCACGAATCGGATCCACCCCTGCTGATCGACCGCGCCGAAGGCCTGCACCTGTACGACCGGGAAGGCAACGGCTATCTGGACTGCATTTCGTCGTGGTGGGTGAACCTGTTCGGCCACAACCACCCGCATATCAACACAGCCATCACCGATCAATTGCAGAAGATGGCGCACGTCATGTTCGCCGGCATCACGCACCAGCCGGCGGTGGACCTCGCGCACAAGCTGGTGGAGTGGTCGTCGCCGAACCTCTCCAAGGTTTTCTTTTCGGACAACGGTTCCACCTCAATCGAGATCGCGCTCAAGATGAGCCTGCAGTTCTGGGCGCAGACAGGCAAACCCGGGAAAAAGCGGTTCGTTTATTTGAAAGGTGGGTACCACGGGGAGACGCTGGGGGCGCTGTCGGTCTCCGGCATCGACCTGTTCCGCGATAAATTCGAACCGGTGCTCATGGACAACCTGAAGGTGGAAGGACCCGACTGCCTGCGCTGTCCTTATGGCCTCACTCGCGACACCTGCAAGGCCGAATGTTTTGAGCCGATGGAAAAGGCGCTTGTGGAAGAACATCAGAATATCGCCGCTGTCATTGTCGAACCTCTCGTGCAGGGAGCGGCCGGGATGAAGATGTACCCGCCGGTGTACCTCGAAAAACTGCAAACCACCTGCGAGACTTTGCGCGTTCACACGATTTACGACGAGGTCGCCGTCGGATTCGGCCGCACCGGCGGTTTGTTTGTCTCGGAACAGCTGCGCCACAAGCCGACGTTCCTGTGCCTGTCGAAGGGCATCACCTCCGGTTACCTGCCGCTCGCGGCGACGCTCACCGAGGACCGCATCTACCAGGCGTTTTACGGCGATTACGATACCTTCAAGCTGTTCATTCACAGCCACAGCTACAGTGCCAACCCGCTGGCCTGCGCTGCCGCCAACGCCACGTTCGAACTGTTTGCGGAAGACGGCTTCTGGGACGCGCTCAAAACACGCATCACAACAATGAAAGAGTGCGGGGAGATGTTGAAGGAACTGAAATGGTGCGGAGAGTTCCGGCAGACGGGACTCATCGGTGCGGTCGAGCTGGTGCGTGACCGCGACACGCTGGCGGAATTTCCCGTCACGCAGAGGGTGGGCTACCGGATCTATAAAAAGGCGCTGGAACGCGGACTGTTCCTGCGTCCCCTGGGCAACGTGGTTTACTTCATTCCGCCGCTGGTGATCGATCCCGATACCATCCGGTCGATGATGACCACGGCGCGCGACTGCATCCACGACGTGTTGAGCGAGGTCTGAATGTACGAAGTCTATGTCACCACCCGGTTCTCCGCGGCGCACCAGTTGCGCGGCTACGACGGTAAATACGAAAACCTGCACGGCCACAACTGGACGGCGAGTGTTACCGTCGAGGCGGAGGAACTCGACGAGATCGGGGTCGGCATCGACTTCGTCGAACTCAAGAAAATGGTGGACGATTTTCTCTCAAAGCTGGATTACCACAACATCAACGAAGTGCCACCGTTTGACAAGCAGAACCCGTCGGCTGAGAACATTGCGCGCTGGCTGTTCAAGCAGCTGGAAGGGTCCATCGACAAACAGCACGCCCGCGTCAAGCGCGTGGAAGTGTACGAAACCCCCGAAAGCGGCGCCGCTTATTTTGAGTGACGCGGCAGGTGGGTCCTCTCCTTTACTTTATCCCTTCAATGTGGCCATCGACGACGTCGAAGTTCTGGGCCTGCGGATTCTTTGGCAGGCCGGGCATGCGCATGATCTCGCCCGTCACCGGGATGACGAATCCCGCTCCCGCCGACAGTAAAATCTCCCGGACCGTCACGGTGAATCCCAAAGGCCGCCCGTACAGTTTGGGATCGTCGGAAAGCGATGACTGCGTTTTGGCGATGCACACCGGCAGTTTATCGTAACCCCATTTCTCCAGGGTCTTCAGGTCACGCTCGGCCTTTCTGCTGTACTCGATTTTCTCGGCGCCGTACATGCCGTGCGCCACCTTCCAGATTTTCGTCGGAATGTCTTCCGCCCAGTCGTAAAGCGGATGAAACGGGTCGGGTACTTTTTCCGCGTGTTTCATGACCGTCCGCGCCAGCTCCACCGCCCCGTCACCTCCGTTCGTGAAATGATCGCTCACCGCGAAAGGCACTTTGAGTTTGTTCTCGCAATGCTCACGTACGATCTGGATTTCGGCGTCGGTGTCGGTGTCGAAGCGGTTGAGGCAGACGATGGGCGGTTCGCGGAAGCGCTTGATGTTCTCGACGTGACGGTCGAGGTTGACCAGCCCTTTCGCCAGCCGTTCGGGATCGGGGGAGGTGAGTTCGTCTTTTTTCGCGCCGCCATGCATTTTGAGAGCCCGGCAGGTGGCGACCAGCACCACGGCGGCGGTATCGAGCCCCGCGCTCACGCATTTGATATCGAAAAACTTTTCCGCGCCGAGATCGAATCCGAATCCCGCTTCGGTCACCGCCCAGTCGGCGAGACCCATCGCCATTTTTGTGGCGATCACGGAGTTGCAGCCGTGCGCGATGTTGGCGAACGGACCGCCGTGGATGAACGCGGGCACGCCTTCGGTCGATTGCACCAGGTTGGGCATGAGTGCGTCTTTGAGGAGTGCCGTCATTGCTCCGGTGGCGTGGAGCGAGTCGGCGGTGACGGGTTCGTCGTCGTGGGTGAAGGCGACCAGGATGCGTGCCAGGCGTTTTTTGAGGTCATCGAAGTTTTCTGCGAGGCAGAGGATGGCCATGATTTCGGATGCGGCGGTGATATCGAACCCGCCTTCCCGTGGCACTCCCTGCAGGACGCCCCCCAGTCCCAGCACGATGTTACGCAGGGCGCGGTCGTTCATGTCCATCACTCGCCGCCACTGGATGCGCCGGGGATCGATCTGGCTCATGCCTTCGTGATAGATGCGGTTGTCGAGGAGCGCCGAGAGCAGGTTGTTGGCGGCGGTGACGGCGTGGAAGTCGCCGGTGAAGTGGAGGTTGATCTCGTCCGCCGGGTGCACCTGGCTTTGTCCACCCCCGGTCGCGCCGCCTTTCATGCCGAGGCACGGCCCCAGTGAAGGCTCACGCAATGCGAGGCACACGCGCTGGCCCAGTTTTGCCAGTCCCTGGCCGAGTCCGATGGTGGTGGTGGTCTTGCCTTCGCCCGCGGCGGTGGGGGTGATGGCGGAGACGAGGATCAGTTTGCCCTTCGGTGGATATTTTTCCAGCAAGTTCAGCCGCACCTTGGCCTTGGTTTGGCCGTAGGGGACGAGGTCGGTTTCCGCCAGACCCAGCTTCCCGGCGATTTCGATGATGGGTTGCAGATTGGGGGTGGTGGAATCGGATGGCATGGCGTCTCCTCTATTAAAAGATTACAGCCAGCGGTGTTGCCGGTACCAGTCGATGGTGCGGCTGAGGCCCTCCTTCAAATCATAACGCGGTTGAAATCTGTACGTGGCAAAAAAACGTTTGGGCGATGCCGTCCACGCGCCCTGGTCGATGTCGCGGACACGCTGCCGGTCCAAAAGCGGCGGCTCCTTGCTGAACTTTGAAAACGTTTCCGACAGAAACGCCAGTGCCGTGAGCGCGGTCTGCGACAGAACGATGCGGCGTGCGCGTACGTTCAGTATTTCCATCACCGCCTCGGCCACCCGGTCCCACGAATAACACTCGCCGTCGGTGACGAACAGCACCCGCTCGCTTTCCGGAGGACGGGCCGCGGCGTGCAGGATGGCGCGGGTGAGGTCTTCGATGTAGATGAGGGACAGGATTTTCGGTTTCCTCCCGATATGCACGTTCCAGCCTTTGCTGATGAGCTTGATGTAGTCGAGCAGGTTGCGGTCACGTTCGCCATACACGACGGGAGGACGCAGAATGGTGATCGGCAGGAAACGCGAGAAGGTGAGGGCAATCACTTCCCCTGCCAGCTTGGAATGGCCGTAGTCCGAGTGCGGCCGGCACGACGCGGTCTCGTCGATGGGCGCATCCACGGGGGACGGACCCGAGGCGGCGATGCTGCTCAGGTGCACGATGGACTTCAGGTGCCTGCCGTGTTCGAGGCAGGTTTCGTACAGGCTGTTGCAGGCGGTGACGTTGTTGCGGTTGAAGTCGGACGGTTTTCGAGCCCGCACCGTGCCGCCGCAGTGGAGAACGACGTCCACCTGTTTCAGCAGATCGCGGTAGGTGGCCGGTTGCAGGAGGTCTCCGGTATGCAGATCGATTTTGGTTGTATCCAGCCACTTTGCGCGTTTGGGGTTCCGTACCAGCGCATGAACCGTGATGTTTTGTTGAAGAAGCGCGTCCACCAGGTGGGAACCGATGAATCCGCCGGCTCCCGTCACCAGCACGCGCGCGCCGTAGAGATCGGGGACTTCGGTCCTGTCCTTGTCAGCCATCGAGGAGCGCGGGCAGGTTGATCATCTGTTCCAGGTGAGCGCACACTTCCGGGGTGAAGCTGTCGGTGGACAGGTCGTCGATGAAGGGCAGGCGGCCGAGAACGGGGACCTTTGACAGGTGCGAGATGAGCGCGGGTTGCAGGGCTTCGACATCGGTCAGCCCGTCCTCCTTGCGATCGCTGAAAATCACGCCTTTGACCGGGATGCCGCGGGCGTGGAGGGCGTCGAGGCTGAGCAGGGTGTGGTTGAGCGTGCCCAGTTGGAACCCGGAAACGAGGATGACCGGAAAGCCAAGCGCGGCGATGAGATCGATCACATGATAGTCAGGAGTGATGGGCACCCGCAGACCGCCAACGCCTTCGACCAGCAAAGGATGGTAACGCGAGGCCAGGGCGCGGCAGGCGTCCTCGATGGCCGCGGGATCGATTTCCCTGTTCTCGACTTCCGCCGCCTGGTACGGCGCGGCGGGGGTTTTGAGGATCAGCGGACAGATGGCTTCCAGCGGCTCGTTGAGGCCGGAACATTCCAGGAGGAATTTGGCGTCGGAGTTGGCGGCGGAACTGCAATGTGTGTCCACCCCCGTCTCGATGGGTTTGATGAACCCCGCGTTCTGTCCGTGCTGGCGGAACAGGGTCAACAGCGCCGCTGTGACCACGGTTTTGCCGATCCCGGTGTCGGTGGCGGTGATGAAGTATCCGTTTGCGGCCATGAAAAGGGGTCTCCGTGAACAAACGCGTTCATTGTAGGCAAGGTGGCGTTGCTTGCCAACGTGAATTTAGCCGGGGGGCTCCCTTTTCAGTGCCCCGGCTCTCTGATATAATTTAAAACATTGGAGTTGTTTAACTGAATCTTGAAGGCGATTTATGAGCGACAAACTTGAAATCCTCTGCCCCTGTTGTGAAGCCAAACTGCAGGTGGACCAGAAAACCGGGCAGGTGGTGTGGAAGGAAGAGAAGAAAAAGCCGGTCGGCAACCTGTCTGACATGGTGAAGGACCTCGACCGTCACCGCAAGGAAGCCGAAAGCCTGTTCAAGAAGCAGAATGAAATCGAAAAGGACCGCTCCCGCCTGCTCGACGAGAAATTCAAGGAAGCGCAGAAGCACGTGGACAAGGACAGCTCCAAACCCCTCCGCGATTTCGACCTCGACTGATCACGCCTCCACTTCCATCCGGTCGAAAGCCAGTTCCACATTCTCCGGCAGTTCTTTGTTCACCGATTCGTGATCGAATTTGTGATTGATGTGCGTCAGGATGGCGCGTTTCGGTTTCAGCATGTCGATGGCCTTGAGCGCGTCGTCGAGGCAGAAATGCGTCGGGTGCGGCTCGAATCCGAGTGCGTTCAAAACGAGCACGTCCAGCCCCTTCAGTTTTTCCACGCTTTCCTCCGGGATGCCGGAGCAGTCGGTGACGTAGGCGACGTCGTTGATGCGGTAGCCGAGGATGGTCATGTTGCCGTGAGTGATGTCCACCGGCAGGACGTTGAGACCCCCCAGCTCGAACGGGTTGGATTCGATGACGATCGGGTCGAGTTGCGGGATGCCACCGCCCATTGGCTTGTGGCCGTTGAAAATGTAATTGAAGTTGCGCTGGATCGCCTCGAGCGTCATGGCATTGCCGTAACAGGGGATGACGGTTTTATGAAAAAAGTTGAAGACCCGCAGTTCGTCGATGCCGTGCACGTGATCGGCGTGGTGGTGGGTGTAGAGCACGGCGTGAATACGGTCGATGTCGTGGTTGAGGCACTGCTGGCGCAGGTCCGTGGAGGTGTCGATCAACAGGTTGAAGCCGTTGTTCTGCACCATGACCGAGGCACGCAGGCGTTTGTTGCGTGGATCGTCGGAGCGGCAGACGTCGCAGGGACAGCAGATGGTGGGCACGCCGGTGGAGGTGCCCGTTCCGAGAAAGACGAGTTTCATATCAGGCCGTTCAGTGTTTCATGTCACACAACGCGTCCGACACACTGCACGGGCTGAACTCGAACTGGATGGTCGAATGGGTGATGTTGAAGCGGTCCTTCAACAACGCCTTTATTTCCTTCAAAGTGTCGTCCACCTGGGAGACCTTGCTGTTGTTCACCAGTGCGTGCGTGCTGAGCGCGTATATATTTGAACAGATGCACCACACGTGCAGTTCGTGGATGTCTTCCACCGCCGGGATGGCGGTGAGTTCCCGTTCGACCTCTTTCAGCGAGATGCCGCGCGGCACCCCCTCCAGAAGGATGTGGAAGGAGTCTGCGATGATCGACCGTGCGCCCCACATGAGTATTAAGGAGATGAGAGCGGCGATGACCACGTCCAGCACGTACCATTGAGTGTACCACATCACCACACCGCCCAGGAGCACGGCCACCGAGGCGAGGGTGTCGCCGATGACGTGATAAAACGCACCTTTCAGGTTGAGGTCGTGGTGATGACCGTGGCCCACGGAGTCTTTGAGAAAATACATGACGCACAGATTCGTGACAAGGCCCAGCAAGGCCACTACCATGACTGTCGGCGTGTGCACCGGAACGGGCGACTGGAATCGTTCCATGGCTTCCCATAGAATCCAAAGTGCCATTACAAACAACAAGATACCATTTATGAGCGCGGCGAAGATCTCCATCCGGTGGTAGCCGTAGGTTTTGGTGGCGGTGACCGGTTTGTCGGCAATTTTGAGGGCGAACCAGCTCAGGCTGAGGGAAAAAACGTCGGTCAGCATGTGGGCGGCGTCGCCCAGAAGCGACAGGCTGTGCGCCAGGATTCCGCCCACCGCCTCCGCCACCATGACGAGGGAGGTCAGGAAGATAGCCAGCTTCAATTTGTTTTGGACCAGGGCGGCTTTCATATTTTTGAAACTTTGGTGGGGTTGGGGCATCTAATCCAGCCGACGACACCCATTCCGGAAAATCAGATAGAATCCAGATTTATAAGAGCTTTCTCATTTTAGGTTGAGCCGGAATACCTGTCAAGGAGGTCCCCAGGGCACTGAAATACCGCAGTTTGTGTTCCTGGAAAAGCCCGGCCCGCCAATGCCTTCAATTGAAGACACAGGATCATTTGTGCTACATTAAAGCCCTTTGAATTTAACATTTATAGAAAGAGGAGTTAAACATGGCGACATTAGTTGCAAAGCAAGCCCCCGATTTCACCGCTCAGGCCGTCATGCCGGATGGGAGCTTCAAAGAGATCAAACTCTCGGACTACCGTGGGAAATATGTGATCCTCTTTTTCTACCCGCTGGACTTCACCTTTGTGTGCCCGACGGAAATCATTGCTTTCAGCGACAAGATCGGCGAATTCAAAAAACGCGATGCGGAAGTGCTGGGCGTCTCCATCGACAGCCAGTTTTCCCACCTTGCATGGCGTAACACGGACCGCAAAAAAGGCGGTCTCGGAAGTATCGACTACCCGCTCGTCGCGGATCTGGATAAAAACATCAGCGCCTCCTTTGACGTCCTCACCGAAGACGGTATCGCGTTCCGCGGGCTGTTTCTGATCGACAAGGACGGGGTGGTGCAGCACCAGCTCATCAACAACCTGCCTCTCGGCCGCAACATCGACGAGGCCATTCGCATGCTCGACGCGCTTCAACATCATGAACAGCACGGCGAAGTGTGCCCTGCGAACTGGAATCAGGGCAAGGACGCCATGAAACCCGGCCCCCAGGAGTCGCAGGAATATTTCCAGAAACACGGTTGATTCCCAAACCTATTCCCTGCTGAAAGTTTTTCAAGAACAGACAGGCGGAACCTGCGGGCTCCGCCTGTTTTTTTGCCTATGATTGTCCTGACAAATGACGACGGGTTTTACGCCGCCGGCATCCAGTCCGTGTGGAAGGCCCTCAAGCCGCTGGAAGACGTGATCATCGTTGCTCCGGAAAGCGAGCAGAGTGCCGTCGGCCATGCCATCACCCTGGCCAATCCGCTTAAAGCGCTTCCGGTGAAAACCCAGGAACACGGTCTCATCGGGTATGCCGTCAGCGGCACCCCGGCGGACTGTGTGAAGATCGCGGTGACGGAGCTGCTGGACGAGCCGCCGGAGATGGTCATCTCCGGGGTCAACCACGGCGGCAACATGGGAACCAGCATCATTTACTCCGGCACCGTGTCGGCGGCAACGGAGGCGGCAACGATGGGCCTGCCCGCCATTGCGGTGTCTCTGGATTCGTGGGAGAGCCGCGATTTCAGCGTGGCGACGGAGTTCATCCGCAACCTTTACCCGCGGGTGCTGGAGCACGGACTGCCGGAAGGGGTGTCGCTCAATGTCAACATCCCCGCCGTGCCGCGTGACGAGATCAAAGGCGTGGCGGTGACGCGTCAGGGCAAGTCCCGCGTCATCGAGAAATTCGACAAGCGCGTGGACCCGCGGAACAACATCTATTACTGGCTGGCCGGGGAGATGACCTTCATGGAAGTGGAGCCGGGTACGGACTGCGAGATGGTGCGGGAGAACTACATCAGCGTCACGCCCATCCATTTTGACCTGACGCGGCACGACGCGCTGGACCGCATCAAAGAATGGAAGTTGGAGTTTTGAGCTTTCAAACGGGGAACAAAAAAAACGGGTTCAGGGACAATCCCTGAACCCGTTTTGTTTTTGCGTTCGACTTTAGCGCAGAGCGGCCTCGGCTTCGTCCCGCATGGCTTCCTTGCGGCTCAGCTTGACTTTGCCGTTGCGGTCCACGTCGATCACCTTGACCACGATTTCATCTCCCTCGGAGATTTCATCGCTGACGCGCTTGATTCGCCGGTCGCAGATCTGCGAAATGTGGACCAGTCCGTCGGTGCCGGGGAAGATTTCGACGAAGGCGCCGAAGTCCATGATCTTCTTCACCTTGCCCATGTAAATCTTTCCGACCTCGACATCCTGCACGAGGTTCTGGATGATGCCGATCGCCTTTTCCGCGGCCGCTTCGTCCGCCGAAGCGATGGTCACCAAACCGCTGTCGTTGATGTCGATCTGGACACCGGTTTTGTCGATGATATCGCGGATCACCTTGCCGCCCGGCCCGATAACGTCGCGGATCTTGTCCACCGGAACCGTAATGGTGGTGATGCGCGGCGCGTACTTGGACATCTCCGGGCGCGGTGTTTCCAGCGCCTTGGCCATTTCGCCCAGGATGAACAGGCGTCCGGCCCGGGCCTGTTCCAGCGCCTGCGCCATCAGCTCCTTGGTCAACCCGTCGATCTTGATGTCCATCTGCAGAGCGGTGATGCCGGCATCGGTCCCGACGACCTTGAAGTCCATGTCGCCCAGATGATCCTCGGTGCCGGTGATGTCCGACAGGATGGCGATGTGGTCCTGTTCCTTGATGAGGCCCATGGCAATGCCCGCTACCGGTTTCTTTACCGGCACGCCCGCGTCCATCAGGGACAGGCTGCCGCCGCACACCGAAGCCATCGACGACGATCCGTTGGATTCCAGAATGTCGGAGACGATGCGGATGGTGTAGGGGAAATCATCGCGGCTGGGGAGCATCGGCGCGAGGCCGCGTTCCGCCAGCATGCCGTGGCCGATTTCGCGGCGGCCCGGACCGGAGATGAATTTCACCTCGCCGGTGCAGAACGCCGGGAAATTGTAATGGAGCAGAAAGTTTTTACTGCCGCGGAAATCCAGCGTGTCCATGCGCTGTTCGTCCGACGAAGTGCCGAGCGTGGTGGTGACCAGCGCCTGCGTCTCGCCGCGGGTGAAGATGGACGAACCGTGCGCCCGGGGAACGTACCCGGTCTGGCAGGTGATCGGCCGGATTTCATCCGGTTTGCGACCGTCCACCCGGGTCTGCGTTTCCAGAGTCAGGCGGCGCATGACTTCCTTTTCCACTTTCTTGAAGTACCCCTTGATCTCGCCTTCCAGATCCGGGTCGGCTTCCGGGTTGAACTTTTCCTTCATGGATTCCTTCAACTGATCGATGGCGTCCTGGCGGTCCTGCTTGCCGGGAATCTGCATGGCTTTTTCCATGCCGGGAGTGAGGAACGCGACGATCTTGTCCTGAAGGTCGGCGTTGACCTCCGGAGCTTCGACCTTCGCCTTTTCCTTGCCCAGCATCTCGCGCAGCTCGACCTGGATTTTCACGATTTCCTTGATGTGCTCGTGGCCGAAGGCCAGCGCCTCGATCATGGTCGCCTCGTCCAGTTCCTGGGCTCCCGCCTCGACCATGGTGATGGCGTCGGCCGTTCCGGCCATGACCAGGTTCAGGTCGCTTTCCGCCATCTGCTCAAGGGTCGGGTTGATGAGGAACTTGCCTTCCTTGTCGCGTGCGACGCGGGCGCCGGCAACGGGAGTGTGGAAGGGGATGTCGGAAATGAGCAGGGCGGCCGAAGCGCCGGTGATGGCGGCGACGTCTGCCGGGTTTTCCTGATCGTGGGAAATGACGAAACAGACGACCTGCGTCTCTTTCTTGAAATTGTCCTCAAACATGGGACGGATCGGCCGGTCGATCAACCGGCAGACCAGCGTTTCCGGGTCGGAAGGCCGCGCCTCCCGTTTCAGAAATCCGCCCGGGAAGCGTCCCGCGGCGTAGGTTCGTTCACGAAAATCAACAGTCAGTGGAAAAAAATCGATACCCTCGCGGGCGCTGGCGGCCATCGTGGCGGTGACCAGCACCATGGTGTCGCCTTGTCTCACAACGACGGAGCCGTTGGCCTGCTTAGCCAGCCATCCGGCTTCCAGCGACAGGGTTTTGCCGTCCAATACGGTCTCTACCTTCTTTTGCATTCACTTGTCTCCAGTAAAATTAGCGTCGGATACCCAGATCCTGAATGATCTTCTGGTATCGTTCCAGGTCTTCCCGTTTCAAATAGTCCAAAAGCTTGCGCCGCCTGTTGACGATACGGATCAAACCCCGGCGGGAATGATGGTCCTTGCCGTGGGTTTTGAAGTGGTCGTTCAGGTAGTTCAGGCGCTCGGTCAAAAGTGCGATCTGCACCTCGGAAGACCCGGTGTCCTGCTCGGTTACCTTGTACTTCTCAATGATGTTTTGTTTCTTATCCTTCGTTAATGCCATTGCTGACACCTCCTAAATTGGTTCTGCGTTCTGCCGGAGGTGTGCCGAATGTTTTCGTAGAGAAAATTCACACCACGGCCCGTTTGTCACGTCCGGGGAATTTCCCCTGCGAAAACATTCCAGCCACTCCGGCAGGTCTATCAAAAACTCAAATCAAAACGCGTTTGAGCTTAAAAGCAATTTCGTCCGGTTCCAGGTTGATAAACCGGTCCTGGTCCACCAGTGGCTCGACGATGGCCACGAGGCGGTTGTCTTCGTTTGTCACACGGAAGTTCATTCCCGGTCCAAACCGGTTGGGAGAATGCTGAACCCAGGCCTTGGTAAGGGCACGGCCGTGGGCAATGGATTGGACTCGATCCGGATGGACCTGGATTTCGGGCAGGAAATCCAGAGCCTGTTCCGCTTGCAGGAGTTTGGTGGAAAGGTTGCCTTGTTCCTTGGCGAGTTCCAGCGCTTCCAAAGACAGGGAAGACTCCAAATCGAATTCGCCCACCTTCTCCCGAATCAGGTGCGACATGTGGGCGCCGCACCCCAGCGTTTCGCCGATATCATGACACAAGGTGCGGACATAGGTCCCCGCGGAGCAATGCACGCGAAAATGGACCTTCTCGTCGATCTTTTCGATAAACTCGGTGGCATGGATCCGGATATCCACCGGTTTTCTGTCGATAGTAATACCATTTCTGGCCAATTTGTAAAGGGGAATCCCATTCTTTTTTTTGGCCGAATACATTGGCGGCACCTGTTTTTGCAGTCCCACGAAGCGGGCCAGGAGGCTTTTCACATCTTCTTCCGTCACCCCGGCGGGGTCGCGACGCTCCAGGACCTTGCCCTGCCGGTCCTGCGTGTCGGTGCTGACCCCCAGGGTCATCGTCGCCCGGTACACTTTGGTAAGCGGGGTCAGGAACTGGATGACCCTGGTGGATTGGCCGAGGCAGATGGGCAGGACGCCCTCGGCCAGGGGGTCCAGGGTGCCGATGTGTCCGGCTTTTTTGACTTTCAGCAGACGCCGGACCGACCGTACCATGTCGAACGAGGTGGGCCCGGCGGGCTTGTACAGGTTGATGATTTTATTCATCGTCGTCTTTGTGGATTTGCCTCAACAGCTGGGTGATGCGGTCCACCTGGTCTCCGGAGGCATCCAGTTTGAAATCCAGTTCGGGAATCGCTTTCAGGTACAGTCGCTTGCCCAACTGGCTGCGTAAAAATCCCTTCGCGCTGTTCAGCCCTTTCAGGCTTTCTTCCCGCACCTGATCGGTCCCCATGATGCTGACGAACACCCTGGCATGTTTCAGGTTGTCCGTCAGGTCGATCCGGGTCAGCGTCACGAAGCCGATACGCGGGTCCTTCAGCTCGTGCTGGACCATTTTGGACAACTCTTCCAGGAGCAGTTCCTGGACCCGTTCGGATCGTTTGTAGCGAAACATGATGGTTTCCCGGCTTCCTGGGTCAGCCTTTGCCGAGGTTCAAAACTTCTATCTGGTAATCGGTCATTTCGGCCAGGTGCATCTGGTCGATGAAGTTGACAACCTGTTGCATGAGGCCCTCCACATAGGGGCCGTCACCACTGACCGCCGCAATGCCGAGATGGATGCTCTGGTGCACATCCTGGTCGCCCACCTCGGCGATGCTGATATTGAATTTGTTTTTCACCCGGTCTTTGATGGCCCGGATGATCTTGCGCTTTCCTTTCAGCGATTCGTTGCCGTGCAGGAACAATTTGATGGCGCAACATCCCACTTTCATGGCGGATCCTTGAAAGAACGGGCGCTGTTTCGAACTCGTATTACGGGGCGACTTCTTCCAGCACAAACGGCTCGATGATGTCGCCCTGTTTCACATCCTGAAATTTTTCCAGCGACAGGCCGCATTCGTATCCGGAAGCGACTTCCTTTACGTCTTCCTTGAACCGGCGGAGCGTCTGGATTTTGCCCTCGTACACCACCACGTTGTCGCGCAGGAGACGGGCGCGGCGGTTTCTCTCCAACGTGCCGGAAAGCACGTGACAGCCCGCCACCACACCGACCTTCGGGATGGTGAACACCTCACGGATTTCAGCACGTCCCGTGACCTTTTCACGGAAGGTGGGCTCCAGAAGACCTTCCATCGCTTTCTTGATGTCTTCGATGGCGTCGTAAATGATGCCATACATACGCACATCCACGTTTTCCTGCTGGGCCATGGCCGCCGCCTGTTCCGTGGGTCTTACATTGAAGCCGATGACGATGGCATTCGAGGCGCTTGCCAGCAGGACGTCGGATTCGGTGATACCGCCCACCGCGTCGTGAATGACCTTGATCCGCACCTTGTCCGTTCCGACCCGGGTCACTGCTTCCTGAACCGCCTGGATGGAGCCCTGCACGTCGGCCTTGATGATCAGGTTCAGCTCCTGGATCTTGCCTTCCAGAATCTGCTGGTGCAGGTCTTCCATGCTGATACGCGGTTTTGCCGACAACACGGTTTCCCGCTGGCGCTGGAGTTTGAGCTGGCTCAACTGGCGCGCCCGCTTTTCATCCTTGACCACCATGAACTTGTCGCCCGCATCCGGAACTTCCGGAATACCGACCACCTCCACCGGCATGGCGAGCGTGGCTTCATCGATGGTTTTACCGAGGTCATTGTTCAAGGCGCGAACCTTGCCGAAATAGTTTCCGACGATGAACGGGTCGCCCACTTTGAGACTGCCTTTTTCAACGATGATGGTGGCGACGGGGCCGCGTCCCTTGTCCAGATGCGATTCGATGACGGTGCCGCGTGCCCGGACCTTGGGGTTGGCTTTCAATTCCATGATCTCCGCCTGCAGGAGCAGCATTTCGAGCAGGTTTTCAAGTCCGGTTCCCATTTTCGCCGAGACTTCGGCGATGATGGTCTGCCCGCCCCATTCTTCCGGAATGAGACCCTGGTCGGCCAATTGCTTCTTCACCTCGTCCGGCTTGGCATCGGGTTTGTCGATCTTGTTGATGGCCACGACCAGCGGCGTGCCCGCGGCGGTGGCGTGGTGGATGGCCTCCTTGGTCTGCGGTTTCAGACCATCGTCGGCGGCGACCACGAGCACCACGATGTCCGTGATCTGGGCGCCGCGCGCCCGCATGGCGGTGAAGGCCTCATGGCCGGGAGTGTCCAGAAAGGTGATGGGTTTCCCGTTGACCTTCGCCTGGTACGCGCCGATGTGCTGGGTGATGCCGCCTTTTTCCGACTCGGTCACGTTGGTTTTGCGGACGGCGTCGAGCAGGGAGGTTTTGCCGTGGTCGACGTGGCCCATGATGGTGACGATGGGCGGACGCGGAACCCGGTCCTTCTCATTATCCGGTTCGTCCTCATCCTCAAAGCCCACTTCGGACTCAGGCGTGACGCGTTCCACCTCGAAGCCGCGCTGGTCTGCCAGTTTGAAGGCAATATCAAAATCCAGGCTCTGATTGATCGTGGCCATGACCCCCATACCCATCAGGTCCTTGATGAGGTCGTTGGGCGTGCATTTGAGTTTGTCGGACAGGTCGCGCAGGGGGGTGGTGTCCATGAGGCGGACCACTTCAAACCCTTCTTCCTCCACAACGGCTGTGGGTGCGGGGGCCGGCTGCGTTGCTGCCGGACGCCTCGGTATGTTCCTGTCCCCGCCGCGTTCGCCTTTTTTCTGCGACGGTTGCGGTTTTCCTTTGGCACGGGGCGGTTTGGGCGTACTCTCCTTGTCCTGGCCTTCTTTTTTGACGATTTTAAGACCCAGCTTGCGTCCGGTCTTGTTCCCGTCTTCGTCCAGCTCTTCCTGGTCAACCGGCTTGACGGCACGGCCGCCGGCGTCTTTCTTTTTCGGCTTGGAGGGCGATGGTTTCTCCGTCTGGGCTTTCTTTTGGGTTGATTCCTTGCCCGGAGCGACTTCTTTTTTGGCCGCGGGTTTGGAGGCTGCTTTGGATTTGGCGGTTTCTTTCGCTTCGGTTTTTTGGGAGGTTTTGGCCTTGGCAGGTTTTTTCGCGTCCCCTTCTTTTTTCTCTACGGTTTTGGTAGCGGCCTTGGCAGGGGTTTTGGTCGCCGCTTTTTTCTTGGTCGCGGTTTTGGCTGTGACTTTCGAAGTCGCCTTGGCTTTGGTGGTGGAGTTTTTCTTTTTGCCGGCACCGTCAACCGGTTTTTCGGTAAAAAAATCCCGTATGTAATTGGCCATGTCCTCATCAATGGAGCTCATGTGGTTCTTGACCGGGCAGTCTTGATTCTTGAGCTCGTCGATGATCTGGTCATTCTGGACGTTGAGTTCCAACGCCAATTTGTTAATCCTGATTTTAGCCAAAGGCAACCTCCTGAACTGTGGATGTTATTTTAGGTCCTCATAATCATCCCCTCAAACGTTTTCGTACTTCTCCATAAGCAGTTTGGCCTGGGTGATGATGGCCTGAGCCGTATCTTCGTCAATACCTTCGATTACCGCAAGTTCTTCCACTGCGGTGACGGACAACTCGGCAACGGTCTGGAACCCGCTGTCGGCCAGAGAGTCGATGATGGAGGGGGAAACACCCGCCAGCGCTTCAAGCCCGAGTTCCTGTTCTTCCTCTTCTTCCTCATTGTTGTTATTTGCGGAAACAGTCTCTTCCTCCGCCGGCACCGGTACCGCTTCTTCGGCGGGGGTCTCCTCCGGCGCGGATGCTGTGGCGGTTTCGTCCTTTTCTTCACGGGGCTCAGCGGCTTCCGTAAGGGAATCCAGAAACCCGGATTCCAAAGAGGGTTTCTTGAGACTGGGGGAGGTGTAAACGAGGTTGTCGTTTTCCTCCACCGTGTTCACCACGGGCGGTGGAGCCGCCGGTGCGGGCTCGGCTGCTTCCGGACGTTTGGCGATCTGTTCCTCTGCAAACTCGACCAGCGATTCGGCTTTTTTCGGACCGATACCGGGCAGTTCCTGCATGCCGGCGGGGCCGCGCTTCACCACTTCGTCGAAGGAGACGATGTTGTCGTTGAACAGGATGGAGACGATCTTTTCCCCAAACCCCTTGGTGTTTTTGAGAATCTCGAAAAAGTCCTCTTTGGGGGAAGTCGAAGTCTGAAACAGGCTGGGTGCTTCCAGCAGACCGCCGGCCTCCGATTCCCCTTTGATATCGATCTTCCATTTGACCAGCTTGGCGGCAAGGCGCACGTTCTGCCCCTTCTTGCCGATAGCCAGCGACATCTGGTCGTCTGCGACAATGATGGTCATCTGCTTTTCGTCCTTGTTCATCAGGATGCGCGAAATCTTCGCCGGGCTGAGGGCGTTGCGGATGAAAATTTCCGGGTCTTCGGAGAACTCGACGATGTCGATTTTCTCGCCGCGCAATTCCTGCACGATGGACTGGACGCGCAGGCCACGCATTCCGACGCAGGCGCCGACGGCGTCGATGTCGCGGTCGTTGGTGCGCACGGCGATCTTGGTCCGGCCGTTGGGCTCGCGCACGATGCCCATGATTTCCACCATGCCTTCGCTGATTTCCGGAACCTCCAGTTCGAACAGGCGCTTGATGAGTCCGACGTGGGTGCGAGAAAGGATCACCAGTGTGTTCTTCGCCGTCTTGCGCACGTCCAGGACATAGGCGCGAACGCGGTCACCGCGGTTGAAGGATTCGCGAAACACCTGTTCCCGTCGTGGAAGAATGCCTTCCGCCTTGCCCAGGTCCACGATGATGTCGCCGTGCTCGAAGCGTTGCACGATGCCGTTGATGAGGTCGTCTTTCTTGTCGATGAATTCGTTGTACAGGATTTCAATTTCCGCTTCCCGCACCTTCTGCAGGATGACCTGCTTCGCCAGCTGCGCGGCGATGCGGCCCAAATCCTCCAGTTCCCGTTTCACCAGCACGACGTCCCCGTTCTCCGCGTCGGGGTGCAGCTTCTGCGCCTGCTTTTTGGTGATCTGCGTTTCCGGGTCGCTGACCCGGGAGACGACAGTGCGCTCGGTCAGGATTTCCACCTCGCCGGTTTCTTCGTTGAAATGGCTTTGCAGGGTTTCGAGGTCCGGCAGTTTTTTGCGTACGGCGGCTTCCACCGCGCTCTTGAGAGCATCGATCAGCACGTCTCGGTCGATGCCCTTTTCCCGGCACAACTGGTCAATGATGTGGATGACTTCAGAGGTCATAATTTGAATTCGATTTCCAAACGGGCGGAGGCGATGTTATTCAGCGGAATGGCAAAGGTCTGCCCCTGCGCATCCACGTGCACATCGCCGTCCTCAAAGTTTTTCAGAGTACCCTTGAAGTTTCTGCGGTCGCCGATCGGGGCATAGGTGGTGATCTGGACCTTCTTGCCCAAATAGCGCCGAAAATCCTTTTCCTTTTTCAGCGGCCGGTCCAGACCCGGCGACGATACTTCCAGGATGTAATGCGTGCGGACAATATCGTCCACCTCAATCATGTCTTCCACCATGCGGCTGACTTTCTTGCAGTCCTCCACACCCACACCGCCGGGTTTGTCGATGTAAATGCGCAGGATCCAGTTGCGACCTTCGCGCCTGTATTCGACATCCACCAGTTCCAGACCCTGGGCCAGAATGACGGGCTCCACCAGCGATTCAACTGCTTGTGGTATTGAGCCTTTGGACATGGTGTGGCCGGTTGCCGCTAGGTTGCCAGTTTGCATGGTTGTCAAAATTCCGTCCAATGCGCTCTGGAATTTTGACGTACGGTTTGCATGATTCGATACAAAAAAAGCGGGCTGGAAGCCCGCCATCAATGCAGACCGCTCAATTTGTGTAAATTTTAACCGAAATTCGGCGGAGCTTGCAAGCTAATTTCATGAAACGGAAGGGCCGGGAGCAAAATCAGAGTTCCGAAAGCAGCGCCGGAATTTTTTCCAGAATGGCGGGGAAGGGATGGTTGGCCGACTCTCCGGTCCGCCGGGTTTTGACCTCGATTTCACCCTGTTCCAGGTTTTTGGGACCGATGACCAGTTGCAGGGGGAAGCCGATCAATTCGGCATCCTTGAACTTGACCCCCAGCCGGTCGGCCCGATCGTCCAGCAGTACCTCCACGCCCAGCTCGGTGAGCCGGCGGTAGGCGGTGTCGGCGGCGTCTTTCACCTTCTCGTCGAAATAGTTGGTGGGCAGGATCACCACCTGGAACGGTGCCAGGGGCGCGGGCCAGACGATGCCCTTGTCGTCGTGGTTCTGCTCGATGGCTGCGGCGGCGGTGCGCCCGACGCCGATGCCGTAGCATCCCATCACCAGCGTCTTTTCTTTGCCGTTCTCGTCGAGAAACCCGGCCTTCATCGCCGTGCTGTACTTGGTGCCGAGGATGAAGATGTGCCCGACCTCGATGCCGCGCCGGATCTGATAGGTTCCGCCGTCGCAGTGCGGGCAGGGGTCGCCTTCCTCCACCGTGCGCAGGTCGCCGACCTGCTCGACCTGAAGGTCACGCCTGAACTGAACGCCGGTGAAGTGCGCGTCGGCCTTGTTCGCACCGGTGACGAAATCCTGCATGGCCGCCACTTCATGGTCGGCGTACACGGGCAGGGGCAGGTTGATCGGTCCGATGTAGCCCACGGGGAGTCCGGTTTTCTCCCGGATCGACTCTTCGCTCGCCGGGTGCAGCCATTCGCAGTCGATCAGGTTTTTCAGTTTGACCGGATTCAACTGCCGATCGCCGCGCACCAGTCCGGCCACGAGGCCCTTCTCGTTTTCGAGAATCAGCGTTTTCACCAGCTTCTGGGGCGGTACTTTGAGGAATGCCGTCACCGCCTCGATGGTTTTCTGACCGGGTGTCGAGACCTCCGCGAGCGCCTCCGAACCGTCGGCCGCAGTGCCGTTTGCGGGTGGCCGGGCGGCGGCCTTTTCAAGGTTGGACGCGTAGCCGCAGGCGTCGCAGAACACCACCGCGTCTTCGCCGGAAGACGCCAGCACCATGAACTCGTGCGAGAAACTGCCGCCGATGGTGCCGCTGTCGGCTTCCACCATTTTAAAATCGAGCCCGCACCGCCGGAACACGTTGTTGTAGGCGGACTTCATGTCCTCATAGGTTTTCTGCACGTCCTGTTCGTCGGCATGAAAACTGTAGGCATCCTTCATGGTGAACTCGCGTCCGCGCATCACGCCGAAACGCGGCCGCACTTCGTCGCGGAATTTCGTTTGAATCTGGTACAGCACCAGCGGCAGCTGGCGGTAGGAGCGCACTTCACGCCGGACGATGTCGGTGATGACCTCTTCATGCGTCGGACCGTAGCAGAACTTGCGATCGTGGCGGTCGATGATGCGGAGCAGTTCCTTGCCGTAAAAATCCCAGCGGCCGCTTTCCTGCCACAGCTCCGCCGGCTGGATGCTGGGCAGGAACACCTCCTGCCCGCCGATGGCGTTCATCTCCTCGCGGATGATCTGTTCGACCTTCCTCAGCACGCGCAGGCCGAGCGGCAGGATCGAATAAATGCCACTGGCGAGCTGGCGGATCATCCCGGCGCGCACCATCAGCTTGTGGCTGATGACTTCCGCGTCGGAAGGCGCTTCCTTAAGAGTGGGAATCAGTAACTGCGAATAGCGCATGCGTGTTCTCGTGGGTTCGTTTCAGACCGGCAAAACCGGTTGAGGGATGATAAGCAACCTGCCGAATAAGTCAAGGGGTGGGAATTTGCGGCGCATCGGATGCGGTGGAGACGAACAGCTCGTTGGCCAGTTCGATGTCCTGCGGGAAATGAATCTCCAGCCAGCCTTTGTGTATTTCGAGGTAGTGAACGTTGAAACCGCGGTCGATCATTTCCTGTACGAGGTCGGTGAGACGGAACTTGGAGACGTCTTCCGCTTCCTGGATCTGGCCCCGCAGGTTCTGCCGCACGTCGTGCCAGGTTTCGAGGAACTGCTCGGCGCCGGTCCTGGTGAACTTGGCAAGCCCGATGAACTCGTGCGTCGCCAGTGCGGGGTCGATCTTCTTGCCGATCTTGGCGATGGTGTTCTGGTAATCGAAACTGATGGTGCGTCGTCCGCGGTTTCTATTGTTGCGGCTGATGACGTAATCCGTCGCCTTGCCGTCCACAGAGTCGAGATACTGGATGGAGTTGTCCACCACCAGAACGATATCTTCGCGTGAAGCCAGCAGTTTTGAGAACACGCCATACTCGACCAGGATGTCGGAGTACAGCATGATGAAGCCGTTCGACATCTTGTCCTCGGCGGCCAGGATGCTGTCGAGCTCGGTGTTCTTTTCGTAATCCGGCGCTTCGATGAAGCTCACACCCTCCGCACGCATCTTGTCTTTGCCGTGGCCGGTGACCACGGTGATGTCGGTCAGGCGGTTGATGTTGAGCGATTTGATCTGGCGTGCGAGCAGGGTTTTTCCCGCGATGTCGATCATTGCCTTCGGCGTGTCGCCGATGACTTTCTCAAGATCCGGAGCGCGGCCCGCCGCCGGAATGATGACCGGCGTGTTTTTATTGGACTCGTCGAGCCGGTCTTTTTCCTTCACATCGAGGAAGCCCACGGCATCAAAGATGTCGCGCAGGGGCGCGCACATCGGATCGGCCTCAAACGAACGCTGGTTGAGCAGAATGGTGCGCGCGGTTTCGAGCATCGATTTGTACGCGGTGCGCAACAGGTGGTTGGCGTAGATGACGATGTGGAATCCGGATTGCTTGAGTTCGTCCTCGACGATGTTGTTGTATGTGGTCGGCACGCAGACAAGCGGCTTGTCCATCTCCAATTCAGCGAGGAGACTCTGGTAACGCTTTGCAAACTCGAGGATCTCAGAAGGGTCCTTGGATTTGGAATGGATCATGATGCCGTCGGCCCCGGCCTCGAGATAGGCGCGGGCTCGGTCGAGTGCGTCGTCGAGTCCCAGTCCGGCGATCAGGCTTTCCAGCCGGGCGATGATCATGAAGTCGCCGGTCATCTGCACGGCCTTGCCGCGCTTGATCTTGTAGGCGAAGGCCTGCGGTTCCTGCAGGGTCTGCGTGGTGCCGGCCTCCAGGCTGTTGCGTTTCGGGAACACCTTGTCCTCGATGATGACGGCGGAGACGCCCGCGCGTTCCAGTTTGGACACGGTGTATTCGAACATGTTGGGATCACCGCCGGTGTCGCCGTCCACGATCATCGGCTTCCTGGTGACGGCGAGGATTTCCTGGATGGTGTGCAGGCGCGAGTCGAAGCTGATGACCTCGATGTCCGGATGGCCCTTGGAGGCGGAGTCGGTGAGGCTGCTTTCCCAGATGGCGTCGAATTCACGGACCACCTGGTTGCCGTCCGCGTCCTGTCCTTCGATGCGGGCGTTGTCGGCAATGATGCCGCTCAGCCCGTTGTGGGCTTCAATGGCGCGGACCAGTTGTCCCTGTTGGAGCATGTGTTTCAGCTTGCCGCGCCGTTCTTCCGGCAGGGTTTTGTTCAAAAGGGTCATGGCGATGGGAATTCCTGATCCGGGCCGCCCAGCTTTTCGCGGATCCAGCCCGGAACGTAAATGGTTTCCAGATCGAACGATTTCAACACGTTCAGAATGATTTCAATATGTTGAACCGGACTCAGCGTTTTGTCCAGCACAATCAGGTCCCGGCCGTGGACTTTACAGTGGCCGCTGGCGATGGGAAATTCGGTCTCGTCCAGTCGCGTGACCTGGATTTCAATGTTCAGTTTTTGCGCAACCGCGTGCAGGTCGTCCAGGCGTTGTCGCGTGAGGGCGTCGGGTTCGGCAGGCGGCATGGGCGCACCGGGTTCTCCATCATTTCATGATTCGCATGATGTCGTTGTAGAACGCGAAGATCATAAGGAAGAGGATCATGAACAGGCCGACCTGGGCGGCGCGTTCGCGGCTTCGTTCGCTGACCGGCTTGCCTTTAAGGATCTCGATGAGGAAAAACATGATGTGGCCGCCGTCGAGAATGGGGATCGGAAACAGGTTGATGAGGCCGAGATTGATGCTGAGAAGCGCGGTGAGCCGGATGATCTGGTTGAATCCCTGTTCCGCCTGCTGGCCGTAAAACTGGAAGATCATGATGGGGCCGCCAATGTTCTCCGCCGAGACCGAGCCGAAAATCATTTTCTTCACGCTGACGGCGATGAGGTAAGTCAGCTTCCACGTCTCTTCCACCGACCGCCACATGGAACCGAAAAGGCCATACTGTTCGACTTCCATCTCACCCTGCAGGGCGACACCCAATTGACCTATGGTGATGTCCTTGCCGGTTTCATCCTTCATTTTCTCCGGTTTCGGTGTCAATTTGAGATCGTAAGTCATGCCGTCTTCACGGAGCACCGTGACATCCAGTTGCTTGCCCGGGTGATCCATGGCGGCGGTCTTGAGGTCCTGCCAGCCGCGAATGGGCGTGTTGTTGATCTCCAGCAGGACGTCGCCTTCCTGAATGCCGGCTGTCTCCGCGGCAGACCCCTCCTCCACGGCGGCGATGCGGCGGACCAGCGGCGTGATGCCGATGAGTCCGACGGTTTCTTTCTCACCCCACAGGTTGGTGATTTCTTCAGAAACCGGAGTGATGGTTTTTTCTACCAGGGACTTGCCATCCTTTTCCACGACGAACTGCATGGGCTCCCCCGGCGCGTCGTGCACGATTTGCAGCAGTTGATCCCAGAACCGGATTTCCTGTCCGTTGACCTCGACGATGCGGTCGCCGGTCTCGATGCCCGCCGCCAGCGCCGGGGAGTCGTCCCGCACCATGCCGACGGTGGTGCCCAGTGCAGGTACCCCGTTCATGTAGACGATCACGTAAATGAGGATGGCGAACAGAATGTTGAACAGGGGGCCGCCGAAGGCGATGGCGATGCGGTGGTACACGTTGGCGTGGGAGAACGAACCCGTGGTGTCTGCCAGTTCCTCACCGGGGTCTTCGCCCTTCATTTTCACGTAGCCGCCCAGCGGGATGGCGGCGATGAGGTACTCCGTGCCGCCCTGCTTGAAGCCGACGATCTTGGGTCCGAAACCGAGCGAGAATTTTTCGACGACGACGCCGCACTTGCGCGCGATCAGGAAATGACCGAGTTCGTGAACGAATATGAGGGCGGCCAGGCCCAGCAGGAACACGAACATGTCGATGCCAAAGGCGGCGATGGAATCCAGGGAAATTGCGGCGACGTCAAACATGTCGGATGTTTCAGGGTTGAGCGGCAAGGTCGATCAGTTCCACGCCCGGAGGTACCTGGAACTGAAACTGGGAATCGGAAATGCCGGGGTTGTTTTCGATATCTTCAAACATCATCTGTGTCCGGTTCCCTAATTTATCATACACACTGGACCCGATGATTTGGAAATTATTCCGGTCGGCCAAAAGCACCAGGCGATCCAGGCCCTGTTCTTCGGTTTTGGGAATCAATTCCACTACGAGGTTGCCGTCTTCACGTTGAATTTTGCCCACATTGAACGACTCGGTGAGCTTGCCTTCGCCGGACAGGAAGAGGGCGGGGGTGTTCGAGGAATAGATGCTGTCCACCTTCATGCGGGTCACCTGCGACTCTTCCGGCAGGTACAGCCACAACAACTTGTTGTTGCTGATGAGCACCTGCGGGTCCGGGGCGTTGTAGGTCCATTTCATCTTACCCGGTTTTTTGATGAACACCTCGCCTTTGGCTTCCTGTGTCTGGTCCATCACCTTCAAGTAGGACTTCTGCACAAATCGGGCTTTGAAGGATTGTGTCGCGTCGTATTTCTTCTGGATGGCGGCGATGATGTCCTGCTTCGATTCCGCCAGCAGGGGTGTGGTGAAAAAGAAGAGAAGGGCGAGGAAAGCAGTGTTTTGAACGATGCGTTTCATGGTTGCCTTTCGGGACTCTTTGCGTGGACCACCCGGCGGTTTTCGATGCGCAGTTGGTTGTCCACGATCTGTTGGATGGCTTTGGGATAAATGACGTGTTCCTGTTCCAGGATGCGCGCCGAAAGCGTTTCCGCCGTGTCGTCGTCCTCCACCGGCACCACGGCCTGCAGGATGATGGGCCCGCCATCAACTTCCTCATTCACGTAGTGCACCGTGCATCCGGAAAACCTGACGCCGTAATCGATTGCCTTCTGCTGCACGTCGAGACCCGGAAATGCCGGAAGAAGGGAAGGGTGGATGTTGATGATGCGGTTCGGAAACGATTCGAAAAACGGCTCCCGCACGATGCGCATGTACCCGGCAAGACAGACGAGATCGACCGCCTTGCCCTGAAGAATTTTCACCAGCGCCGCATTGTACGCCCTCTTGTCGGCAAAGGCTTTGGGATCGACAAACTGCGCTTCGATGCCGTGCTTTCGCCCCCGCTCCAATGCCTTCGCGTCTTTTTTGTCGCTCAGGATGACGGCGATTTCGGCGGTCAGCCGTCCGTTTTCGATGTGGTCGATGATGGCCTGCAGGTTGGTGCCGCGCCCGGAGGCGAGCACTCCCAGTTTGAAAGCCTTTGAGTTCATGAAATTCCAGCAAGGGATTGGCGGAAAGCCGGTTGGTTCCGGGGTTGCTGCAACCAGATTACCACTGGCGGAAAGCAGGAATCAACGGACTGCGTCGACCTCAGCAATAGGCGGCCTGGATTTGTTTGAGCAGGCCGATGTTCTGGGTGTGCCCGGATTTATGCGCCCTGATGTGGCCCCGCACCGGTTTTCCGAGCAGGTAGAAGTCGCCGAGAATATCCAGAATCTTGTGGCGGGCGAATTCGTTTTCGTAGCGCAGTTCGGTGTTGAGGACTTTCTTTTCGTCGAGCAGGATGAAGTTGTCCAGGTTTCCCCCCGCGGCGAAACCCATTTTCATCAGCATGGCCACGTCTTTCATGAACCCGAAGGTGCGCGCCGGGGCGATTTCATTTTTGAACTGGTCCGGGCTGGAAAAATCGAATACGTGATCCATCACCCCGATCGGTTCCGGGTACTCCATGTGGTAGGAGACCTTGAACCCGTCATAGGGTTCGATGCTGATGTGAGCCTTGTTCGGGTCGTCGCCGAAGCTGAGCTTTTCCTTGATCACCAGTTCTTCGTAGCAATCCTCCTGGTCCTCGAACTCTCCGTCCTCGACGAGCTGGCAGAAGTCCTTGGCGGAGCCGTCCATCACCGGAGCTTCGTCGCCGATCTTGATGAGCAGGTTGTTGATGCGGTACATGTGCAGGACCGCCATGATGTGTTCGATGGTGGACACCGACGCCGCGCCCTTCCGCAGGCAGGTGGCGTATTCCGTGGACTGCACGTTTTCCAGACGGGCCGGGATGGTGGCTCCACTGGAGATGTCGCCGAAGATGATGCCGCTTCCCGGAGGAAGGGGTTGCATGATGAGCCCGGTTTTGATTCCGGAATGCAATCCACTGCCGCACAACACCACACTGCGTTTCAGCGTTTTCTGTTTGAGTTGCCCCTTGCCGTTGCCGTTGGTGGCGGCGGTGGCCGCAGCCGTTTGCATGGCCCGGATGGCGGGAGGCAGGTGATTGACGGTGATTTCGTCTTCCGGGTGCACCTTGCGGCTGAGTTGCTCCAGCACCAGACGCATTTCCTTCAAATTTTCCGGCCAGTCGTAACGGCTGAGGACGTCCATTGCCTCCGGAGACACCTGGTGCGCGGGCAGGTCGCTGCGTTCCGCCTGTTCCTCAAAGAACCGGGTGACGAGAGAGGGAATCATCGCCGCGTGTTCCTTGAGTGGAGGGATGTACACGGTTTGTTCCTTGAGGAATTCGTAAAGATCCGCGTTGAACTCGCCCTTTTCCACCATGTCTTCCAGGTCGCGATTGGTCGAGGCAAAGATGCGTGACGGCAGGAGGTACGCAGACACTTCCGCGGGGGCTTCCGGGTTCAGGCATTCGGCCAGGCGCTCCTGAACCGGACCGGCCAGGGCGTCTATGTTTTTCAGGTACACCACGCGGCGGCGCGATGGATGCGACCGCGAGGGAAGACGTTTGCGGCCCTTGGCCTTGCCGGTGGATTCCTGCGCGAACAGCTCGGATTTGATCTGGTTTGTGGGGCGCAGGCCGCAGTTGAGTTTCACGAACGGCATGTTGTTTTTGCGGCTTTGCTGGTGGATTGCCTGCGCGATGAATTCCTTGCCGGTTCCAGACTCGCCCTGAATGAGCACCGGACGGCCCGTGCGGGCGTGCTGCTTGATGGTTTTTTTCACGTCAACCATCAACTGGAAGCAATGCGGCAGTTCGTGCTTTTGTGGAACGTGGCCGTTGGCACCGTTCTTCGACGTTTTTTGAGAGAGTGCCTTGCTCACCGACTGGACGATCTGGTTCAGCGAAAACGGTTTTTCGATGAAATCGAACGCGCCCAGCTTGGTCGCGTTGACGGCGGTGTCGATCGTTCCATGGCCGGACATCACCAGGACTTCAATTTCCGGGTAATACGTCTTGAGTGTTCGCAGAACCTCGATACCGTCCATGCCCGGAATCCAGATGTCGAGCAGGATGAGGTCCGGAGGGTCGTTCTGCACCATCTCCAGGGCATCCAGGCCGTCCTCGGCGGTGGCGATTTCGTAACCTTCATCGGAAAGAATTTCCTGAAGGGAACCGACTATATTTTTTTCGTCATCGACGATCAACACGCGTTCTTTGTTAGCCAACAGTCTTCTCCGTAATGCAATTCAATTAATTTAAAAATCAGGGGGCCAAGACGGGGGAGACGGGTTCCGGTTCCGCCACCTCGGCGCATTTGATGAAATCCATGTAATAAATCTGTTTGCCGGCGTTGATGAAATTCCGTTCGTACTTGGTGCGCGGCGTGTCTTCCCGAAACGTAATGTAACCCTTGTCCGGGTGGCGGTTTTGAAGGGACGGCTCGGCATTCAGAAACTCGATCATTTCCTGAAAGTATTCCTCGTGATCGGTTGCCAGCCTCAGCGACCCCTCCATTTTCAGTTTGCGTGACAGCATGGCGATGAAAGGCGGTTTCATCAGCCTCCGCTTGTGATGCCGTTTCTTCGGCCACGGGTCCGGGAAGTTGATATAAACCTCATCCAGCTCTCCGTCATGAAAAATTCCGGGAACGCGTTCCTTGGCGTCGCCGTAAGCCAGTCGGACGTTGGGTATTTGCAGCCGCTCGAGACGCGTGATCACCTTGCGGATTCCCTTGTGGTAGAAATCCATCGCCACAAAGTTGCTGTCCGGTTCGCGCACAGCCATGTCGATCAAAAAATTGCCGTTGCCGAAACCGATTTCCAGCTTGAGGGGCCTGTCATTGCCGAACACCTTTCTCCAGTCCGGCCACTCTGCAATATCCAGAAAACAGGGATGCGCCTGGACCTTCTCAAAAGGTAGATAATTTTTTGCCATGTTCTATGTCAGGATCCATGCCCTGAATTGTTCAGGCTGTCGTGAATGGTGGTGACCTGCAAAACTTCGAACTCCTGTTGTTTTCCACCAAATTTCAATTCCACGTCGTCGCCTTCCGTTTTTCCCAATAACGCCTTGCCCAGCGGGGAGGCGAGGGAGATCCTGCCTTCCTCCGGATTCACTTCTTCAGGAAACACGAGGTTGAAGGTTTTTTCCTCTCCGGAATCCAGGTCTTTCAGGAGCAGGGTGCTTCCCAGACCCGAACGGTCCTTGGGAATGCGGTTGATGTCGATGGACACGATGTCGCTGATGCGTTTTTGCAATTGCGAGACACGGGATTCGAGAAACATCTGCCGCTCCTTGGCGGCTTTGTATTCGGCGTTTTCACTGAGGTCACCCATGTCGGTGGCCACTTTGAGTGCTTTGGGAATGTCTACTTCCAGTTCCCGTTTGCTCTCCATTAAATCTTTTTCGAGTTTGTCGATGATCGGAAGTCGCATGAATATGAACCCATTGATAATTCAGGGGAGTCAGTTATTGAGCGCGGCCGAAGAGGGCCGCCAGTTCCTTATAATAAAAGCATCTTCCCGCCCTTGTCCACGGAGTTTTTCTCTCAGGAGGATGGCGTTCTCGTAATCGGGGGCATGGCCTGCAATCACCTGGTACCAGGTTTGGCCGTCGCGGTCCACCGGACGTACTTCGCCATCGTATTGCCGCGAGAGCTGCTCTGCCGAGTTGCGGTTTTCAAAAAGGCCCAGTTGAATGCTGTAGAAAACAGTGCCCGGTCCGCTGGCCAGGGTGACTTCGGGTTTCCGGGCGGTTCCGGATTCCAGCACCGTCACGCGCACCCTTGCGGTCCCCTGGTCGGCCATACCGAGCAGTTGCGCCGCCTTGAAACTGAGGTCGATGACCCGGTCCCCGACAAAAGGGCCCCGATCATTGATGCGGACGGTCACCTCTTTTCCATTTTCCAGATTGGTCACCCGGACACGGGAATGAAACGGCAGGGTTTTGTGTGCCGCCGTCAGGGAATTCATATTATACACTTCTTTATTGGAGGTTTCCTGCCCATGAAACGGGTGCCCGTACCAGGAAGCGACCCCTTCCTCGGAAAATCCGTCAGCCCGGTCCAGCGGCTTATACACCTTGCCCTCCACATCATAAGGCATGGTTTCATCCACCGTGGAGGTTTCATGGGAAATGGGTTTGGTTGGCATGCGTTTGGAATTGAGGTTGTCCATTCGTTCCAGTGCGGGGCTCAGTGCCCCGTGCCCGTGCCCCATGGCGGGCGTCAGGTCATGAGTGCAGGCGGAGGCGCCTGCCAGTATCCATAATGTAAGCAGGTATTTAAAGGTAAATGAGAGGTGTTGTCGGCTTTCCATTGGGACAGATCCTGATTGAATGATTGATTTGAAGGAGGAAGGGGAAGCCCGCGAAATCAGGGAATCCGGTGAATCAGGGCTGACAGTTTCATGGGCTATCCTATAACCTGTTCAAACTCAATCAGTTATGGATGAAATCGTTTTGATTGTATGAATTTGCGGGTGGGAGGTCAACCTTTATCTGGAAATGTTGTCATGCAGGCGAAACTTCCATAAATCATTGACAGATTTGGGGAAACCAGTGACAATCGTTATATGAAACCCCTTTTTGGTCCCATCGGGCATCTAACAGTTTTTATATCAATATTTTTTTGAATATTTCCTCCCATGCGGGAACAAATTCTGGAAATCATCCAGGAGAAGAAGAACATACCGCCTTTGCCGGACATTCTGCACCGTCTGGAAGCCAAAATTGGCAGCCCCAAAAGCCAGGTCAGCGACATTGCCATTTTGATAGAAACCGAACCGATCCTGTCCGGCCGACTGATCCAGCTTTCCAACAGCGTTTTTTTTGGCGGCACCGGCTGCAAGGTGGAGAAGTTGCCCGACGCCATAATCCGGCTGGGTCTGAAAATGATCCTGGACCTCGCCTACACGCTGGAGTTGCCCAAACTGTTTTTACGCGAGAGTGCGTTAAACCAGAAAAAGTTCTGGCAGCATTCGCTGGCCGTGGCCATCCTCGCGCGCCTTCTTGCCGAAAACCTGAAGCCACTGAATTGTGATCCGGACCCCTGTTACCTTTCCGGCCTGATGCACGACATCGGAATCATGGTGTTCAGCTTTGTGATTCCGAAGGAATACGGACAGTTTTTGAAAGATGTGCGCGGCATCAACCAACCCTTGCATGCACTGGAGCAGAAGCGGTTCGGCATCGCCCATCCGGAACTGGGAGCGGAGTTTATCAGGAAATGGTGGCCGATTCCCTCCAATGTGGTGCTGGCTGTGGAAAAGCATTTTCTGCAGGTGTCAGAAAAAGGAAAAAAGTTTCCCACGCTGCTCAGTGTGATCATGGCCAACGACATCGCCAACCATTTTGGCATGGAGCACAATATTTCTGCCTACAAGGAGGAATTGGATCGCGGTTTCCTGCAATCCTACGGATTGACCCCCGCCATGCTGGATGAAATGATCGATAAAACCCGCGACAGTCTGCATATGGCACAGGAAGTGCTTTATAAATGAAACCAATCCTTTATAATTAAAAACTCGTTCCCAGCCGGAACGGCATCAACATGCGGGGTGGATCCCTCGTTGAGGTTCCCTGCGTTCACGCCAACCCTGATTTCAGAAACCGGATTCAAAGCAACTCATCATGCCAGCAGACCAATTTCAAGTAACCTTCCGGGGTGTCCGTGGATCGTTGCCTTCCCCCCAGTTGAGCCACGATATCGAGGAAAAAATTTTGAAAGCGCTGGAAATGGCCAACCCCGCAGATTTGCAGGACGAAGCCAGTCGTCAGAAATACGTCAGTACGCTTCCGGAGCATGTCCGCGGCTGTTTCGGCGGCAACTCGGCCTGCGTCCAGCTGGAAGTGGGGGGCAAGAATCTGGTTTTCGACTGCGGTTCGGGGTTGCGGGAGCTTGGGCATCACTATATGCAACGGGAATTCGAAAAGGGGCAGGGGGAAGTCCACATTTTCCTGTCGCACACCCATTGGGACCACATCATGGGCCTGCCGTTTTTCGTGCCGCTGTTCACCAAGGGCAACCGTATCCGGTTTTACGGGGTTCATAAGGATATCAAGGAACGTCTCATGAACCAGCAGGATCCCCGCTATTTCCCGGTGGCCTTCGGTTCCTTCACGGCCGATGTTGAAGTGCTCACCCTGAATGGGGAAAAAAATATCGTGTTCGGGGAGGAGTCTGATCCGGTCACCGTCACCTGGAAGGAGATGGATCACCCCGGGATGAGTTTCTCCTATCGGGTGGAATACCGCGGCAAGTCAGTCGTGTATGCCACGGATGCCGAATACAAGAAACTGTCGCCGGACGATCTCAAACCCACCATCGACTTTTTCCGCGAGGCGGACCTGTTGATCTTCGATTCCCAATACACTTTCATCGAAGGGGTGGAGAAGGAAGACTGGGGACACAGTTCGACGTTCATCGGCGTGGACATCGCGCTGGAGGCAGGGGTGCGAAACCTGGCTTTCTACCATCATGAACCCACCTACAGCGATTTCAAGCTGGTCAACATCCTCGACAAAACCCGCAAGTACCTGGCTGCCATCGGCGGCGACACCCCCCTGAACTGCTTTCTGGCCCGCGAAGGAAAAACCTTCGACCTCCTTGCGGAATGATTCCAGACCATGGGCCACGGCTCTCCATTCCGCCGCGCGTTGCGCTTTAGCCATTGACCGGGAGAGGTGCCGATGGCCGACCCCAACCGTTTCCGATTTTCCATAGACCGCGGAGGCACCTTCACCGACGTGTACGCAGAAGTGCCGGGAGAGCCGGGTTACCGCGTGGTCAAGCTGCTTTCGGAGGACCCGGACCACTATCCCGATGCGCCGGTTGAGGGCATCCGCCGTGTTCTGCAAGAATTATTGGGCACGCCTTTACCAAAGGAAGGGTTTGATGCTTCGTCCGTCGAATGGGTGAGGATGGGGACGACGGTGGCGACCAATGCTCTTTTGGAACGGAAAGGCGCAAAGACGGCGCTGGTTGTCACCAGGGGATTTGCCGACGCGCTGACCATCGGCAAGCAGAACCGCCCGCACCTGTTCCAACTCGCCATTCCCACTCCGCAACCGCTTTACTCTGCAGTGCTCGAAATCGACGAACGCCTGCGCCTGCTCAAACCCGATGAAATCGACCGCACCCCACACGCCATCCGTTGTCCTTCCGGCGACGCGGTGGAGGTGCTGGCCACTCCGGAATGGGGGGAGGTTCGCGACAACCTGCAACGTCTCAAGGACGACGGGATCGAGAGCCTGGCCGTGGTCCTGCTCCACGCCTATGCATGGGATGCCCACGAAAAAAAGATAGAGGCACTGGCGCATGAGATCGGGTTCGCGCACGTGTCCGTGTCGTCGGCCACCATGTCCCGCATCAAACTGGTGGAACGGGGGCAGACCACGGTCGTGGACGCGGCCCTCACGCCCCATATCCGGCTCTATCTGCAGGGGTTTCGCGGGCGATTTCAGAATCCCAAAACGGACCTTCTGTTCATGCAGTCGGACGGGGGACTCGTCCGCGCCGACCGGTTTAAAGGATCGAACGCGATTCTTTCGGGACCGGCCGGTGGGGTGGTGGGCTACGCCGCGACCGGGTTCGATCCGCACCATCCGCAACCGCTCATCGGTTTCGACATGGGGGGCACCTCCACCGATGTGTCGCGCTTCGACGGCCATTACGACTGGGTGCAGGAAACCGAAATTGCGGCCGTGCACCTGATGGCGCCGCAGCTGGATATCCGTACCGTGGCGGCAGGAGGCGGCTCGCGTCTTTTTTTCCAGAACGGCATGCTGGCGGTGGGACCGGAATCTTCTGGAGCGCACCCCGGACCGGTGTGCTACCGCAAGGGCGGCCACCTCTCTCTCACCGACGCCAATCTCCTGCTGGGCAGGCTCGTGCCGGAGTTTTTTCCACATATATTCGGTCCCGATCACAACGAGCCGCTTGATACGAATGCCACACGCCGTGCGTTTGAATCGCTCGCAAAAGACATCAACACCGAACAAGAGAAAAGAGGCGAAGCGCCGTTGAGTCTCGAAGCCATTGCCTTGGGATTTGTGGAGGTTGCGAACGAAACCATGGCCCGTCCCATCCGCGAACTTTCCATCGCCCGCGGTCATGATGTGCGCACCCATGCACTGGCGTGTTTCGGCGGCGCCGGGGGACAGCACGCCTGCGCCATCGCCCGCTCGCTCGGTATCCGCCGCATCCTCATCCACCGCTTTGCGGGCATCCTCTCGGCCTACGGGCTGGCCCTGGCCGACGTGGTGGTGGATAAAGAGGAACCGGCGTCGTGGGTCTGGGATGCGAACGGCAAAGCCAGGTGGGAACCGCGCCTTGCAGATCTGCGCGGAAAGGCTCAAGAGGCGTTGCAGGCGGAAGGATTCAATCCGGCCTCCATCGAGGTGCAGGAGTTTTTGAGCCTGCGTTATGAGGGCACCGACCATGCGGTCATGGTCCTGCGTCCGGATGACGACGACTTCGCCACTCCGTTCCGCAACTTGTACCGCCGAGAGTATGGATTCGAACTGGAAGGACGGCCGATTCTCATCGACGGCCTGCGGGTACGCGGCATCGGCAAAACGTCCCGGCCGGACGCGCCGCCGCTCGCGCCCAAACAAACGCCCACTCCACCTGCCGCGCATACCAAGTGTTACTTCAAAGACGGCTGGCAGAAGACACCGGTGTTTCGATTGGAGTCGATGGGGGCGGAGGAAACAATATCCGGCCCGGCGATCATTTTAAATAATACGTCCACCGTACTGGTCGAACCCGACTGCACCGCGCTCATCACAACAGCGGGCGATGTGGAAATCGAAGTCGGAGCCGTTTCCGGGACGAAAGTGGACATGCGCTGGGACCCGGTCCAGCTGGCTCTGTTCAGCAACCGGTTCATGTCGATCGCCGAGCAGATGGGGCATACGCTCCAGCGCACGGCGGTGTCGACCAACATCAAGGAACGGCAGGATTTTTCCTGCGCTGTGTTCGATCCGGAAGGCGGGCTCGTCGCCAACGCACCGCACCAGCCGGTGCACCTGGGGTCGATGGGCGAGGCGGTGCTGGCGCAGATCCGCCTCCATGGCGACGCTATGGAGGACGGAGACGTGTTTCTGTCGAACCACCCGCAGGCGGGCGGAACGCACCTGCCGGACATGACCGTCATCACCCCTGTGTTCAAAGATGGACGCATTGTGTTTTTTGTCGCCAGCCGCGGCCATCACGCCGACATCGGCGGCAGCACACCGGGATCGATGCCCGCCTTCTCCACCCGCATCGAAGAGGAAGGTGCGGCGGTGGAATCGTTTCATCTGGTGAAGGGCGGTGTGTTCCAGGAAGACGCGCTCAAGACCTGGCTCACCACACCGCCGGATGTGACGCGACCTCCGGGCGTACCGCCGGTCTCCGGCACGCGCTCGCTCGCGGATAATGTGTCCGACCTCAAGGCGCAGATCGCCGCCAACCGGCGCGGTATCGACCTCCTCGGCTCGCTTATTGAGGAGTACTCGCTTCCCGTGGTTCATGCGTACATGGGCTACATCCAGGAGAGTGCGGAGATGGCGGTGCGCGAGGTGTTGAAAGAGTTGTACCGGAAGCACGGAGGGCAGCCGCTGGCCGCGGAGGATCGGATGGACGACGGGACTCCGATTCACTTGCAGGTCGGGTTGCAGGAAGACGGCGGCGCGGTGTTCGATTTCACCGGCACGGGAAAGGAGGTGGCAGGTAACCTGAACGCGCCGGTGGCGGTGACGTACTCGGCGGTGCTTTACTGCCTGCGTTGCCTGGTGCGCCGCGACATCCCACTCAACCAGGGCTGTCTCAATCCGGTGCGGTTCGTCATCCCGGAGGGATCGATCCTGAATCCGTCCAGACACGCGGCGGTCGCGGCGGGCAATGTGCTGACCTCGCAACGCGTGGTGGACGTGGTGTTGAAAGCGTTCGGTGCGGCAGCGGCTTCGCAGGGATGCATGAACAACCTCACCTTCGGCAATGAACGCTTCGGTTATTACGAGACCGTCGGAGGAGGTGCGGGGGCGGGACCGGGCTGGCACGGTCGCTCCGGAGTGCACACGCACATGACCAACACGCGCATCACCGATCCCGAAATCCTCGAAAAACGCTATCCGGTTTTATTGCGCGAGTTTTCCATTCGTAAAGGATCGGGCGGGGAAGGGCAATTCAATGGAGGCGACGGACTCATCCGCGAACTGGAGTTCCTGCAACCGTTGCAGGTCACCCTGCTGTGTGAGCGCCGCGTGCACCCGCCGTTCGGGTTGAACGGCGGCGGCTCAGCCGCACCCGGGGTCAACCTGCTTCTACGCACCGATGGCACCGAGGAAAACCTTGGCGGCAAAAACGAAATCAACGTGAACCCCGGCGACCGTTTGCGCCTGCTCACCCCCGGCGGCGGCGGGTACGGCGAGCCGGGGTTCTGATCTCCACCCCCTTCATCCTTGTTTGAACACGTCGTCGAGTTCCGTGTGGGCAATGTGGTTGGCGTAGTTGGTGATGGTCTTGAG
Organism: Nitrospina sp. 32_T5; assembly: GCF_052156635.1. NCBI lineage: Bacteria > Pseudomonadati > Nitrospinota > Nitrospinia > Nitrospinales > Nitrospinaceae > Nitrospina > Nitrospina sp. 32_T5. The sequence continues at coordinate 319,404 of NZ_JBQKUO010000002.1, forward strand.
CGCGATGATGCCGACGATCTCAAACACCTGACGGCGGTCGATGCCCCAGTCCTCGAACTCACCCAGGTCCTCGGCGGTCAGCCAGCCTTTTTTCTCCAGTGTGCGGGACGTGGCGTCCACCAGGTGCTGGTCGCGTTCATTTTTAAGCGGCGTTTTGTTTTTGACCGCTTCGACATCTTCATGACTCGCACCGGCTTTTTTTGCCACCACTCCATGCGCCGCCTTGCAGTAACCGCACCCGTTGTAAGTGGACACCGCGAGGATGACCAGCTGCTTCTCGCGTTCGTTGAGCACGGTGTCGTTCATGATTTCCGTGCCACTCATGTACAGGTCCAGGGTTTCCGGGCTGATGGCGAGTTCTTTCAAAACATTGGGCACGAAGCCGAAACCTTTTTCGGCTTTGTCGAGGAGTTCCTGTGCTTTGGTTGTGACTTTTTCCATAACGCCTCCCTGTGTTGCCGGTGAGTATTGGGTTTCTGGATCCGGTCCGTATGAAACCCGATTTTGGGAGTTGGTAGTCCGTGAAGCCGAAAACTTACAAATCGAAATTCACTGGCGCCGCATACTGATCACGACCTTGTTTTCGGAGAAGGCGGACTCGATGGCTGATTGCGCATTTGTGAGCGGCTGCACGGAGGTAATGAGCGATTTCAAACGGGCCTGGTGTTGTGCGAGAATTTCGACGGCCGGCGCGAACGGGCCGCAGCGCGAGCCTTGCACGCACAACTCATCGACCACCAGCTTGGTCATGTCCAACCCTTCGGCGGGCAGGCCACAGGTGGTTTTGGCGGAGATGGTGCCGCGGGGCCGGACCAGTCCCAGCGCCTGGGCGAATCCTTCAGGCCGGCCGGTGGCGTCGACCACGATGTCGGCACCCAGCCCATCCGTCATGCCGTGGATCCGGTTGCGGGCGTTTTCCGGAGAGCAGGCCTCCGTGGCGCCGAACCGGAGGGCACGGTCGCGCTTCTCCAGGCTCCGCGAAACGGTCACCACCTTCAGGTTGTGCACCACGGAAGCGACGAACACGATGAGGATGCCCAGGCGGCCCGGACCCAATACCACGACCACGTCGTTTTCCTTTGGCGGAGTCATGACGAAGGTCTGCAACGCCGCAGCAAGGGGTTCGATGAGCGTGGCGGCGACAGGATCGATCCCTTCCGGAATTTCGTGGAGAGTGCCTGCGGGAACCACAATCTCTTCAGCGAACGCGCCGTCTTTCGAGATGATGCCGGTGACGGTGCGGTTCTGGCAGTGGCTGGGGATGTTGCGCTGGCAGGCGCGGCAGGGGGTGGGCGACCCGTAGGCAGTGCAGGTGTTGTTGATCTCGGCGGTGACGCGTTTCCCCTTCCATTCAGGGTCCACATTGCCGCCGGTTTCCGTGACGGTGCCGACGAATTCATGCCCGCAGACGAGCGGCAGGGGCACGGGATAATCGCCGGAGAAGAGAGCCAGGTCGGTGCCGCAAACGCCCGCGTGCTCGACCCCGATCACCACTTCGCCCGCCCCGGCTTTCGCTTCGGGACGGTCCTGCAGTTCGATGGTTCCGGGCGAAATCAATGTGGCGGCGCGGGGCATGGTGCGGCCTCCGGTTGCGGTGTGATGGATCGGCGATTACTTTTTTCTCTTTTTTTTCTGCTTCTGTTTCCAGACCAGCAGCCAGTGCTGGATGAGCCGCAGTTTCTGCGAACCGGTGAACTTGCGGCGTTTGAACTTGGGTGTCTGTTCGTACTGCAGGCGCGCGATGACCGTCGGCGCCACGGCTTCCTCGATCACCGCACCGCGTTGGGCGTGCTCCAGTTTTTTGGAGTCGCACACCTCGCGGAACGCCACCATGGTGCGGCAGTCCAGCGGCCGGTTCTCGTGAATGGCGCAACTCTGGTCCTCTTCCAGAAACGGGCAGGGCTGGTTGATGACCATGGTGTACCAGTCCACCTTGTCCGGATCGACACCAGACTCCAGCGTTTTCTCCACCTTGTGCATGCTTTTCCCGGCGCGTTCGATGATGGCATCGAGATCGACGCCTTTCCGGCGCGCGGCGTTCACCATCTCTTCCCATTCCAGTTCGGTGATCATGACGCCGGTGTGACAGCAGTGGGCGCATCCCTTCTGGCAGGTGAGCGGAGGTGCTTTTTCCTCGTAAGCGCGGTCGAGAATTTTCCACAATGCCTGGATGGGGGGAATCTTTTCCTGCTTCGCCAGCGCCTTTGCGCCTTCCAGCAGGTGTTCGTAGGCGTACTGGATTTCCGCTTCGGCGTATTTTTGCTGGATGTACCGGCGCAGGTCTTCCGGGTCGGTCATGCCGTAAAGGTAAATGCCGTTGTGGTCGGCGAACTGGGTGGTCATCGTGTGGTTCCTGTGGTTGCGTTATGTCTTCAAGATACCATCCGGGGTAGAAGCGGGGCAACCGGCGAAGTGGGCCATGAAAATCAGGGGGAGGGTGCCTGGCCTTTTTTCTGCTTGGCGATGTATTTCATTTGCAGTTCATAAATCAACTGCTCCAGCAGTTTCTGTTCCTCGTGATCGAGGTTGTTCTGCGTTTTGGCCTTGAGCATGGTGAGGATGTCGATGGTCTGCTGGACCGCGGGCAGGTTTTCCTGGGTCTGGCCCGTCATCGGATCGGGAATGTCGCCCAGATAATAAAAGGCGGATGAGGTGAGTGACAGCACGAAGGTCGAGAAATTGATCTCCATCTGCCCCTGTGGGTCGTGCGCGTGGGAGTCCTCCTGGTCTGCGTGCTTCTGGGCCTCTTTCTCCTGTTCCTTTTTGATTTGCTGTTCCTGTTGCTGGTTGTCCTCCTCAGACAAGCGGGAGGACCGGCGGTCCTGGAAACTGAAACTGCTTTCTTCCTTTTCTTCGTCTTTGCTCATGGCAGAACCCCTGATAAACGGTTTGAAGGAACCGGCTTGGAAGGTTGGGCCAAACGGGCGCGACCTGATTCCGGGTCGACGCTCCGGACGCTTTCCCTAGTAAAATTAAAACATAGCAATATGGCGGATTCATGTCAAAACAAAGCTGTTGTGTTGTTGCGGCGCATTCGTTTTGTTATCATTTCAGGACTATGGCATACCGATTTCTCGCGTTGGCGATTGTTCTGCTTTTCTTTCAGGCCTGCACACCCCGCCAGATGGTTCTCCGCATGGCCTCTCCATTGTTCGAAGGCCAGGTGGCAGCGCTCAACGAGGAGCCCGACCCCAAGCTGGCCGAAAGCGCCATCCCCGCCAGCCTCAAGATGATGGAAGGACTGGTGAAGGCCGATCCCGAAAACGCCTCCTATCATCACAAACTGGCGGAAGGGTTCTGCGGTTACGCCTTCAGTTTCGTTGAAGGCAATGACAACCGACGCGCCTCCGACCTGTATCTGCGCGGACGCAACCACGCCGTGCGGTCGCTTATCCTGAACGGCGCTCCGGAGAACCTCCTGCAACTGCCGCCGGACGAATTCAAGTCCGCACTTGAGAACCTGGACAGGGAAACTCTCCCGGGCCTGTTCTGGACGGGCCAGTGCTGGGGCGCGTGGCTGATGTTCAACCTCACCGACATCGAAGCCCTCGCGGCGTTCCCGAAGGTGGAAGCGATGATGCGGCGGGTCCTGGAGTGGGACGAAACGTTTCATTTTGCCGGGCCGCACTTGTTCTTCGGGGGATTTTATGGGGCGCGCTCGCCCATGCTGGGCGGCAAACCGGAGCAGGCGAGGCAACATTTCGAGCGCGCCCTCGAGCTGACCGAACACAAATACCTGATCATTCAGGTGATGTACGCCAAAACCTTGGCGGTGCAGACGCAGGACAAGGAACTGTATACCCGGCTTTTGGATGAAGTGGTCGAGACGCCGGAAGGCGTGTTGCCCGGTCAGCGCCTCGCCAACGAGGTGGCGCGCCTGAAAGCAAAACAACTTCTGGAGGATGTGGATGTTCTTTTCTGATCGAAGCGACGGCAACGCAACCCCCCCGGCCCCACGCGCGAAACGCACGCGGTTTCTGTGCGTCGCCTGCGGCATTCTCGCGTCCCTGCTGTTTGCGCTGGTGATGTGGACCGTGCAGGCCACCCCGGTTCACGCCAAGACATTTATCAAACTGTCCACCCTGGCACCGGAAGGGTCGTCGTGGATGAATCGCATGAACGAGCTGGCGGCGGAAGTCGAGAAGGCGACCGACGGCGAGGTGGCGTTCAAGTTTTATCCCGGCGGCGTGTCCGGCGACGAGATCGACGTCATCCGCAAAATGCGCATCGGGCAGGTGCATGCGGCGGGTTTCACCGGCGTCGGGCTGGGGGAAATCCTGCCGGAAGTGCGCGTGCTCGACCTGCCGTTCCTGTTTCGGAACGACAAGGAAATCGAACATGTGTATGAACGCATGACGGGTTATTTTTCCAAACAATTCGAGAAGGAAGGGTACGTATTGCTCGGCTGGGTGCCGGTGGGATGGATTCATTTTTTCTCGCAGAAACCAATCGAACAGGTCGGTGACCTGCAGGACAAAAAAGCCTGGATGTGGGAGGGCGACCCGCTGGTGCAGGAAACCTACAAGCACCTGGGCGTCACACCCCTGCCCATGTCCATCACCGATGTTCTGCTTTCACTGCAGACGGGCATGCTGGACACCCTGTACGCTTCACCCGTCGGGGCGCTGGCATTGCAATGGTTCACAAAAGTAAGTTACATGTCGGAGCTTCGTATGGGCAATGCCACCGGTGCGGTGCTCATGTCGAAACGCCAGTTCCGAAAGCTGTCCGACGCGCATCAGAAAGCGGTACGGGAGATCAGCGCCAAGCATTTAAAGAAACTGGTTCAGCAGGTGCAGAAGGACAACGACAAGGCCATTGAGGTGATGAAAAAAAACGGGCTGAAAGTGGCGCCCATGCCCTCGGATGCCGAACGGCAGAAGTTTTTTGATGTGGGGGAGAAGGTACGGAAAGGTCTTGTCGGCAAACTGTTCGATCAGAAGTTACTGGATATGGTTCTTGACCACCTGGATGAACTTCGTTCCTGAAGCCCCTCACCGGTCGGCAAGTTTGACCGCCGCCCAGTCGCCCAGCTTCTCGCGGTTTATTTTAGCATTGTGCCGGATGTCTACCGGAAAACCCGGGTGAAACAGCACCATGTCGATGGGTCTCGTGACCGGGTTGCCTGAGCCCAGTTCCAGGAGTTCCGCCAGCAAACGAGTCTTCGTCGCCGGGTCCTTGATGGACGGGGGATCGTTCAATTCGACCACGACAACTGGAATCTGCTGGCCTTTGTTTCCAACCCCGACCAATGCCGACCGCCTCACCTGGGGGTGGCGGTTGAAGATGGCCTCGCACATGATGGTGAACAGTGGCCCCGCCTCCGTTTCGATCCGGTGACTTTTCCTGCCGCAGAACCACAACCGGCCCTGCTCATCCAGGTATCCCACATCACCCATACGGTGCCAGAGACGTTCCCCGTCTTTGATTTTTGATTTGCGGTTGGCATCCTCCAGGGACACATACCGGTGTGTCACCCAGGGGGCCGTGACCGCAATTTCACCAATGGTCCCCGCGGGAGTTTCCAGCGAGGCATCCCATTGCGGGATGGCGTCGTCAGTGATGCCCAGAATTTTGAGTTTCACTCCTTCCACCGGCTTGCCGACGCAGGTTCCCGCACCTTCCTGCGTGTGCTGCCAGGTTTCGTCCACCACCTCCCGCCGTTCGATCGAACATACCGGCAGGGCTTCCGTCGCGCCGTAGGGGGTGTGGACTTTTGCGTCGGGAGCCAGAATGCGGTCGAATCGTTCGAGTAACGATCCCGGCACCGGCGCCCCGGCGATCAGGATGCGTTTCAGCGGTTCCAGGTTTCGGCCGTGTTCGATGCAATACTTTGTCACCGTGTCCCACAGGGCGGGCGACCCGAAACTGCTGGTGATGTTGAATTGTTTTATGGGGCCGAGGATGTTTTCCGGGTTCACCTTTGCCGGGCGGGTGGGGTCCATGTCCGGCAGAACGCAGGTCATTCCGAGGCCCACGCCGAACAGGCCGAACAACGGAAATGTCGGCAGGTCCACTTCGCCAATGGTGATGCCGTAGAGCTGTTTTATATTTTCGACCTGCAGGGTAAACATCCGATGCGTGTAAAGCACGCCCTTGGGCGGTCCCGTACTGCCGCTGGTGAACAGGATGGCCGCCGGGTCGTCCGGGCGGGTCGCAACCGGGACCGCATCACGGCGGCCACGAGCGCGCAGGGACCGCAGGGTGATCCCGCTCCACAACCAGCGTCTTCCCACCGTCACCCATTGTGTGACCGATTTGAAATGCCTGCGGTACACCAGCCTTGCGAGATGAGCCTTGGGCACGCCGATGAACCCGGTCGGCGCCACGTTCTCGATACTGGTCAGCACCTGTTTGCGGTCGAGGCCGGGATCGATCAGCACCGGAACCGCTCCAATGCGGAACAGCGCGAAAGTAAGGGTGACGAATTCGATGCCGAACGGCACCATCACCAGCACCCGGTCGCCGTGGGCAAGCCCGGACTGGCGCAGTCCGTCTGCAAGCCGGTGCGTTTCGCGTTGCAGTTGGCGAAAGGTGATGCGTCGGCAACTGTCGGCGCGCGGCACCACCAGGGCATCGCGGTTGGGAACGGTTGTGGCCAGGTGATCGACCAGGCTGGCGATGTTTTCCACGGAAGGAGTGGTCATGTCATGTGTCCTGCAGTCCGAGGGCCGCTTTGACCAGTGGCAGGGTGACCTTCTGCCTGCGCGCCAGGGATTCCGTGTTGATGCGGGACACAGCGTTTTTGATCGATGAAAAGTCGCGCGGCAGACGGGTGAGCAGATAGTGCGTGATTTTATCCGGAATTTCCAGGTTCATGTCCTGCCCGAGCTTTTTGACCAGCTGCCCGGTGGTGGCGTCGTCGATCGGTCCCAGCTCCGCCGTCACGCCCCATTGGAAACGCGAGCGCAGGTAACTTTCGGTATCAGGCAGGCGGTTGGGGGCAGTGCGCCCGGCAAAAACAATTCGTTTGTCGTGCTCACGGCGCGTATTGAAAACCAGGTACAGCCTCTCTTGCGCTTCGGTGTGGCCCGCAATGCGGTCCATGTCATCCATCAGCAGCAGATCCACCGTTTCAAGAGGAGCGAGGGCCGCTTCGTTCGATTTCTCGCCGCCAGCCACGGTTGCAAGGAAATCGTCGCAATGAATGTAAAGGGCGGATTGGGTTTGGGAAGCAAGGTTGCCGGCGGCCATCAACAGGTGGGTTTTTCCGAGTCCTGCCGCGCCTGCAATGAACAGGCTTTGCGAGGGAGCGGTGCCGGGCGTGGAAAACTGCCGGGCTGTGGTGAAGGCAAAGTCCGAACCTGTGGAAAGAATGAAATTGTCGAAGGTGTATTCCGGATGAACGGGAAAATTGAGAATACGTTGTCGGTTGCTGGAATCCTGACGAGACATGGAGCGTTGCCTCAGGGCCTCAAAACCCGTTCGATGGATACGAATCAAGGGCGGGCCCGTCTCATGAAAATGACCGTCCCCGTGTGGCCCGGAATGGCTGGAAATTTATTTGGGGCCGATCTGGATTTCAATGTGTGTCTTGCCGAGGTGGGACGGCGTCACGCTGACCGTACAGACCTGGCCCTTGCGCTGGTAAAGCATGATGCGGGTGTCGTGCTCCACAATCTGGAGGGGTGTCCAGCCGTTCTGCACCATCTCGGTACGAAAGTAATCCACTACATCCTCGGTCTTGTTCCAGACGGAAAATACCAGCCTGCCCACTTTGATATCACCGCTTCCCGATTCGTAGATGAACGTTTTGCCCCGGTCGAGCTCAATGCCTTTCGGGATGGGGACGCTGGGAAACTGCATGGCCACCGACGGCGGCGGGGATTGTTCCGGTGCGGGGCCGGTGGCTTTCTTCGGCGTGTCCGCGCAACCGGTGAGGCCCAGAAGGGCAAAAACGGCGGTGGCGACAAGGGTCCGTTGGATCGATTCAGTCATTGGAATACATTAACCTCCCAAAATATACGACGACCAGCCCCAGAACGATAATGACAAACCCCAGGCCGCGCAGCACACCGTTTTCAATGGATGGAATCTTTGCAGCCAGGGCTTTGACTTGATCCGGAAAACAGAAATAAGGGATGCCTTCAAAAATCATCATCAGTCCGATGGCGGTGAGGAACAGGCTCATGGCGTGTCCACCGTGGAGAGCTCCTGTCTCGTCATGGTTGGGGCAAGGATGGGCGCCTCCCGTGTCTTGCGGATGCAAGCTGAGACCACCCCGATTTCAAAATGGTTGGCTATCAGGTTGCGGGTTGACCGGAACATCCCCCGGAGATGTTCCGCCGATAGTCGTTTTTGATTATCTTTGATCCCATCCATGGAGTCAATATGTAATTGAATCAATAGGATAAAACCGCTGGATTTAGAGTTGTAAATGCAGAAATGGACATTATATAATTTAGTACAAGTCGATGATTTTTGACCAATCCCGAAACAGGTTTTCAGGTTTCCCGCATTCATCTGGATGGAATTTTGCGGTCGATTTGCCCCCACGATCTGTTCAAGCCAAGGATTGTTGGCCGCTTATTCTTATCATTTTTATCCGGCAATGGAGCCTGGCTGGCCCGACCGGCCACGCGATCCAAGCCATTGCCCACACGGTTATAAAACGAGGATTCCCAATGCTTAATCAGTTAAAGAGAGTTTCCGCCATCAGTTTCCTGGTATTTCTGTGGACGTTTCCCGCGACCGTTCCCGGTCCGATGGCCGGCATCGATTTGGCGGATTCCGCCCACGCCCTCAGCAGTCAGAGCATGCCGCTGGGAAGCAATATTTTTGTGGAAATCGCCAAAGAAAAGAATCCGGCCGTGGTCAACATCAGCATTCGGGGCAAGGCGCAGATGAGTTCGCGGACTCCTCGTGGCGGTGATCCCCGGTTTCGCGGGGAACCGCGCGAGCCATTTCAGGATTTTTACGACCGGTTTTTCGGTCAGCAGGACCCGCAGCCGAGGCGAGGCATGGGTTCCGGTTTCATCATCAGTCCGGAAGGCCTGGTCCTCACCAACTACCACGTCGTGCAGGGCGCGGATGAAATCATTGTCAACATAGACGATGGCGGCGCCGTCGAAAAGGAATACGAGGCAACGCTCGTGGGCAGTGATCCCAAGACCGACATCGCCCTCATCAAGCTGGTCCTGGACGGTAAGGACAAGGTGAAGTTCCCGCACCTGGACTTCGGCGATTCCGACAAGCTGGAAGTCGGCGAATGGGTGATGGCCATCGGCAACCCCTTCGGTCTCAGCCATACCGTGACCGTGGGTGTGGTCAGTGCCAAGGACCGCGCCATCGGTTCCGGTCCGTATGATGAATTCATCCAGACCGACGCCTCCATCAACCCGGGAAACAGCGGCGGGCCTTTGCTCAATATCAAGGGGCAGGTGATCGGAATGAACACCGCCATCATCTCCGGCAGCACGGGCGGGAACGTCGGTATCGGTTTCGCCATCCCCATCAACATGGTGAAATCCATCCTTCCCGACCTGAAAGAGAAGGGCACCGTCACCCGTGGCTGGCTGGGTGTGATGATCCAGAAGATCACTCCGGAACTCAAAGACTCCTTCAACCTGAAATCGTTTGAAGGTGCGCTGGTTGGCGATGTCATTCCCGGCGGTCCCGCCGAAAAGGCGGGCATCAAGCGCGGGGACGTGATCGTTCAGTTCGGCAAGGAAACGGTGGATACGATGGAAAGCCTGCCGAAAATCGTTGCCGCCACGCCTCCGGGTGAAGCCGTCAACGTGAAGGTCATCCGTGATGGCAAGCCAGTGAACATCTCCGTCACCATCGCCGTTCTCAAAGACGAAGAGACCAAGGTTGCCGCTCTGGACCCACTCGGTATCCAGACGCAGGACATCACTCCGGAACTGGCGCAGAGCATGAACCTGGAAACCACAGAAGGAGTCCTGGTGTCCGACGTCACCCCGGGGGAATCCGGCGGTGAGGCGGGACTGCGTCGCGGCGACATCATCACCGAGGTCAACCGCAAACCGGTGACCAATGTGCAGGATTACCAGTCGGCGGTCCGCGGGTTGAAATCCGGGGACACGGCGCTGATGCTGGTCAAACGCGGCGGCACCACGATTTACATTGCGGTGAAGCTGAACTGATCCGGCGGATCTCACATTCAACAATCACACACGGAGCGGCGGGGCGGGGGCCCTCCCGCTCCGTGTTGTCTTTCACCCCTGAAGAATCATGATGAAGAACCGATGGGTGCGTGCCGTTTGCCTGCTCGCGGCGATCGCTCTTGCCGGCGGACTGGCCCGGGTTCCGGTGGTGGATGCGGGCCCCTTCCCGCGCCGTACGCCGGTGGTCGAAGCGGTCCAACAGGTCGGACCCGCCGTCGTCAACATCTTCACGGAAGAAGCTCCCCCTCAAGTCAAAAACCCCTTCCGCGATTTTTTCGGCAACGGGCTGCTCGACCCTTTCTTCCGCCAGTTCGACTCGCGGGGATCCCAGCGGCGCAGTCTCGGTTCCGGCGTGATCATCCACCCGGACGGCTACATCCTGACCAACGAACACGTCATCGCCAAGGCCGTTCGCATCCAGGTGACGCTCATCGACAACCGCGAGTTTGACGCGAAGCTGATCGGCGCCGACCTCAAGTCCGACCTGGCGGTGATCAAGATCGATTCCGACCAGCCCCTGCCGCACGTGAAGATGGGCCGCTCGCACGACCTGATGATCGGCGAAACCGTCATTGCCATCGGCAATCCGTTCGGCCTCAAGCACACCGTCACCTCCGGCATCATCAGCGCCCTCGACCGCACCATCCACGCGGGGAAACGGGAAATCTACAACGATTTCATTCAGGTGGACGCGTCCATCAACCCCGGCAACAGCGGCGGCCCCCTGCTCAACATCAACGGAGAATTGATCGGCATCAACACCGCCATCTTCCAGGACGCGCAGGGCATCGGTTTCGCCATCCCCATCGACACCGCACGGCGCATCGTCGAAGACCTCATCGAATTTGGCGAGGTGTTCCGCGGCTGGATCGGTGTGGCCGTGCAGGACCTGACCCCCATGCTGGCGCGCCAGTTTGCGATGGACCACACCCGCGGCGCGCTGGTCACGCAGGTGTTCAGGGACAGCCCCGCCAGCCGTGTCGGGTTGAAGCCCGGCGACATACTCACCGCCATCGACGGCCACGAACTTCTGGACAAGGCCGACTTCAAACGCAAGCTGACGTCGTACACGGTCGGCGACAGCATGGAGATCACCTACCGGCGGTCGGGACGCGAGGCCCGCCTGCGGCTGGATGTGGTGAAGATTCCGGACAACGCCGCGTTGCAGTTCGCCAAGGAAGGGCTGGGCATCGAAGTGCGCGGGATCACGCCGGATCTGCGCCAGCGCTTTCGCCTGGCCACGTCACAGGGGGTGGTCATCGTCAGTGTGCGGCGCAACAGCGAGACGTACCGGATCGGTATTCGCCCCGGCGACGTCATCCGGCAGGTCAACCGGGTGGTGGTGAAGGACCCGGCGGACTTCAACGAAGCGCTCATCGAGGCGCGCAAGCATTCTTCCGTTTTACTGCTCGTTCAACGCGGCCAGTCCGGGTATTATGTCACCCTGAACCTGGAGCTTCCCTGAGTTCCCAAATCCAACCCGATCCCGCGCATCCCCGATGGCTTCCAAAATCGAAAAAGAAATCGAACAACTCCGCCGCGACATCCACCACCACGATCACCAGTACTACGTGCTCGACCAGCCGGAGATCAGCGACCGCGAATACGACCGGCTTTATAAGAAGCTGGAAGAACTGGAAGTGAAACACCCGGAACTCGTGACGCCGGACTCGCCGACACAGCGGGTCGGCGGCAAGGCGTCGGAGAAGTTCGATCCCGTCGAGCACAAGGTGCCGATGATGAGCCTCGACAACACGTACAACGTCGAGGAGGTGGAAGACTTTCATCAACGTGTGTGCAAGACGCTGGGCACGGAGGACGTCGAGTACGTGGTGGAGCTCAAGATCGACGGCCTCGGTGTGACCCTCGCCTACGACAACGGCCGCTTCGTGCAGGGTGCGACGCGCGGCGACGGCAAAGTGGGAGAAGATGTCACCGCCAACCTCAAGACCATCCGCTCGGTGCCGCTGTCCCTCGACCAGTCCAAACTAAAACACAAGTACCTTGAAGTGCGCGGCGAGGTGTACATGGACCACACCGGATTCCAGAAACTCAATGCCGCGCGTGAGGAGCGCGGCGAAACGCCGTTCGCCAATCCGCGAAACGCCGCCGCCGGATCGGTGCGCCTGCTCGATCCCTCCATCACCGCCGAGCGGCCGCTCCGCATCTGGGTGTACAGCGTCGGCCACATCGAGGGCCCGGCGTTCGAGACCCATTACGATGCATTGCAGACGCTCAAGCAACTCGGCTTCCGCACCAACCCGCACACCGAGCTTTGCAAGGACTTCGACGCGGTGCGAAAACTCATCGACCGCTGGCAGGAGAAACGGAAGACACTGGATTACGACGTGGACGGGCTGGTCGTCAAGGTCAACCGCCTCAAGTCGCAGAACAAGCTGGGTCATACCGCCAAGCACCCGCGCTGGGCGGTGGCGTACAAGTACGAGGCGGAGGAAGCGCAGACGAAGGTGAACGCCATCAACGTGCAGGTGGGGCGGACGGGGGCAATCACCCCGGTGGCGGAGCTGGAGCCGGTATTGGTGGCGGGCACCACGGTGAAACGCGCCACGCTCCACAACGAAGACGAGATCAAGAAGCTCGACGTGCGCGTCGGCGACGACGTCGTCATCGTCAAGGCCGGGGAGATCATCCCGAAAGTCGTGCGCGTGGTGACGCCGGAGGGAACCCAACGCGGCAAGCCCTACACCATGCCCAAAACCTGCCCGGAATGCGATACGCCGATCGTGAGGCAGGAAGGGGAGGCGGCGTGGCGGTGCGTCAACGCCTCGTGCCCGGCGCAGTTGAAGGAACACCTCCTGCACTTCGCCTCGCGCGACGCAATGGACATCGATCATCTGGGCACCGCCGTGGTGGAACAACTGGTCAACTCCGGCCGGGTGAAGACGGTGTCCGATCTCTATACGCTCGAACACGAAGAGGTGAAGAACCTCGAACGCTTCGCGGAGAAGTCGGCGCAGAACCTGATCGACGCCATCGAGAAAAGCAAGCGGGCTGGATTGAGCCGGCTCATCCATGCGCTGGGCATCCGCTTCGTCGGCCAGCGCGTGGCGCAGGTGCTGGCGAACACCTTCCACACGATGGACGCGCTGGAGAAGGCGTCGTTCGAAGACCTGGAGTCGATCGACGAGATCGGCCCAAAGATCGCCGAGAGCCTGTGCCAGTTTTTCGACGAGGACAAAAACAAAAAAGAGATCGCGCACTTGAAAGAGATGGGCGTGGTGATGGAAGAAGAGCGCACGGAGCAAGCCGGGGACGGCGCGCTTTCCGGCAGGCAGTTCGTGCTGACGGGGACGCTGGAGAACTTCACGCGCGAGGAGGCGAAGGCGCTCATCCACAAGGCCGGCGGACGGGTGACATCCAGCGTATCGCAAAAAACCGATTACGTGGTGGCGGGCGCCGACCCGGGAAGCAAACTCGACAAGGCGATAAAACTCGGCGTCACCGTCCTCGACGAAGCCGCGTTTGAAAAACTGTTGAAGGGGTAGGAACCACCGATGCACACAGATGAACACAGATAAACCATAGATTCTTCGCTTCGCTCAGGATGAGGGAGGCTAAAACAATTTTGGGTAAATTTATCGAGACACAATTCATCGGCTCATGGATGCCGTGGGTCGGTGGCGGGTTGCTGGCAGGGTTGTTCCTGCTGTTCGCGGGGGTCAACGCGGCGGTGTTTTATAAAGGCGTGATCCGTAAAGAAAAAGTCGGCTCCGGCGTTCCCTTCCTCGGCGGCCTCTTCGGCATGATCGGCTTCCTCACGCTCCCGGTTCCCCTCCTCAACGAATTCTTCTGGCTGCCGCTCATTCTCGATTTGGGATGTGTGCCTCTGATTATTTATTTTCCGATCTGGTGGATGTTCCTGAAAGAAAAATAAAAGGGATTTCCGGTGTACGCAGATGAACAGTTCTCTATTCTTCAATTCCATTTGAGTCTTTAATGAATTTTACGAGTCTTTTAACGTTCTGGGCTAGATCTAATCGATTTAGATTAGCGGGTGACTTGATCACTTCTCTCGCGACTTTTACCTTGTCTGCTGATTTTGGTTTCCCTCTTCCGGTTGAAAAATACCAGATATGATCAAACTTACCTGTTTTAAGGAGCTTTTTTGCCTTGGGATGGACATTTTTGACAGCCCTTAGGTATAGGTTGGGATCAATGTAATTTTCTATTTCCCGACCATTTGTAACCCAAGCAAAGCCTGGCCCTTTATTGAATTCATCTCGAACTCGTTTTTTTGTTTTGTTGATTTGAGTTCCTTGTCCGCTTTTGTCACTATCAATTAAAATGCTTATATTCCTATTTATCTTCCTCAAAGAAATAAATTCTTCGACTTCCGGGTCATCAGCAGATAAATGGGAAAGTAACTTACCCCCATAAAACATGATCGAGTAATGAAGTCCCTCTACTAATGTTTCGTCCAAGGTTGAAATCCAGCGATTTAGATAAATTCGGTCGGATGGCCCTTCAGTCCAAATTATGCAATTGGCTTGGAGTAAGTCGCTCGATTTGTATCCCAAGTCTGCACAAATAGAAAATTTTTGGTTGTCTGTGATGGCTGACGTGACTGTTGTTTGGCCATTTGCTAGTTGAACATGGAAAATTGCAGCTTCAGGGGTGTTTATTAAGTTATTTGAGTGGGTGGTTATGAAATATTGATTTTCAGTTTGTTCGGATAAGTAACGCAATAACTCTTTTTCCATCAAAGGGTGAAGATGGAGTTCGGGTTCCTCAATGCAAACTAATTGACTTGTAAAGGCCGTTGCAGCTGCTGCAATTATCGTAGCTTCGTGAAAACCCGTTCCCATGTTTTCAATGGGTAATAGTTTTCCATCGATGCGTACATTGATTGTTTGTTTGTCGTGTGGAATTTCTATTCGAACGTTTTTGTTTCTTAATATTGTTTGAACAAATTTATTAATTTTTTCAAAGCGTTCTTTATTTTTCTCTTCTTGAATGGTTGGGCTTTGAAGTTTAAATAATTCTTCAATGATTCCTTGGCCGCTAAAATCTTTGTCTCCTTTTTTTTGTGAATTGGAAAGTCCTATTTCTCTTATTGCTGGTATCAGATCTATAGTTAATTTTTCTGCGTCACCCTTGATTAATTTATATGCGATTTTTAAAAGACTTTGCTTTATCCAAACGTCTATTTGGCCACCTTGGCGAGAGGTCAGTTTGGACCAGAATTGTTTAAAATCATTTCTATCTTGGATGCCTCTAAATTGATCAGAGATTTGATTTACTAAATTATCGGTGGGAAATGGAGGCTTAAAATCAACCCAAAAAAAAGATTCCTTATTTGAAATAATATTTAAAATTGTATTAAGTATTTCAATGTCTTCATTTTTAATGGAATCTAATTGCTTAACACTTTCTATGCAGTATGTGAAATTTGGACCGCTTTTATTGATAGCAAATGAAAAATTGAATTCTGAATTGTTACCCCTATGGAGATTAAAGTCACTAGGTTGGTGGTAAGTGGTAATTATTTCGCTTTTTATGTCATGCAGTATTTGGGGTAAGCAATCTAATAAAAATAATAAAATATTGGATTTTCCCGAATTATTTTTTCCAATAAATAAATTGATTTTCTTAAATGGGCCTATTTTTTGAAGTTCTCCAAAACTTCGGTACCCGCCAATACCTATCCCGTCGATAAACATTCCTCTCCCCATGTAAATTTTGATAAATTAAATATACCGAAAATTTAAGGGGAGTAAAATACGAATTGAGGGGAAGGGTCTAGTGTGGAGAGAGAACTAACTCGTGGACGAGCTGGAGGGGTTGGGACCGCTTCGGCGCCGGGGGTTGGATGCCCTGCGGCCGCGCGACCGGTTGCCGCCGCCGCTGCCTCCACTGCCGCGATTGCCTCCCCCTCCGCCGCTTCCACTGCGGCGCGGGGGACGTCCGTTGCGGGCCGGACCGGAGCCGCCGCCGGGGCGTCTCTGCCCGAACGGTCTCGGCTTGCGCCGGGGCGGGGTGCCTGGCAGCTCTTCCTCGAACATCTCTTCTTCCGGCCACTCGACGGGAATCTTCACCGTCAACGTCTCCTCGATGCGCACCAGGTTGTCCACGTACTCCTCGCAGGCGAGGCTGATGGCGTCGCCGCGCTTGCCCGCCCGCGCCGTTCTGCCGATGCGGTGGATGTAGTCCTCCGGGTCCTGCGGCAGGTCGTAGTTGATGACGTGGGTGATGTCGTCGATGTGCAGTCCGCGCGAGGCGACATCGGTGGCGATCAGGATGTTGAGTTCGCCTTCGGTGAATTTTTCCAGCGTCTTGATGCGTTTTTTCTGCGGCAGGTCGCCGGAAATCTGCGCAGCGTTGTAACCGTTGTGCTGCAGGCGCAACTCCAGGTTTTCCGCCTCCGCCTTGGTGTTGGTGAAGATGATGACCTTGTCACCCTGTTCCTGCTTGAGCAGGCCCAGAAGCAGGCTGAATTTCTCGTGCGAACCGACGTGGTACATCTTCTGGTCCACCTTGTCCACCACCAGTTTTTCCGGCTCGATGCGCACCGGGATCGGATCGTTCATGTGCTCGTAGCACAGTTCCATGACGCGGTGGTTCAGCGTCGCCGAGAACAGCATCGACTGGCGTTTGTTGTAAGGCGAAATGTTGCGCAGAATGTAGCGCAGGTCCTTGATGAAACCCATGTCGAACATGCGGTCGGCTTCGTCGATGACCAGCACCTCGACGGATTTCAGGCTGAAGAATTTCTGTTTGTAAAAATCGATCAGGCGGCCCGGCGTGACGATGAGCAGGTCCACGCCTTTCCTGATTTCTTCCCTCTGCTTGTCGTAATCGACACCGCCGTAGATGCAGACGGTGCGGAATCCCGTGTGCTGGCCCAGTTCGTGGGCGTCGCGTTCGATCTGGATGGCGAGTTCGCGCGTCGGCGCGATGACGAGTCCCCGTGGCGCCACCCAGGTGTTGCCTTTCTGTTCGGGTTTCGGCGTCCGCAGCAGTTTGGTGAACAGCGCGATCAGAAAGGCGGCGGTTTTTCCGGTGCCGGTCTGCGCCTGTCCGGCGACGTCTTTGCCTTCGAGTGCGTGGGGAAGGGTTTTCGCCTGGATGGGGGTGCAGTGCTGGAACCCGGCACTGCGGATTCCCTCCATGACCTCCTCAGGCAAAAGGAGGCTTTCGAATTCAACTTGTTCCATAGTGGTATTTTGTTTTCCGGTTCACCAGTGGAGGAGGCCGTAAGGCGGTTCGCACGGGATCGATTTCAGGATGGTCCGCAGATTGCGGACTTCGGCACGAGGTATTGATTTTTTACAAGTTGCGCTAGTATATACCAGCTATTGGGGTTTGCAAACCATTACCTCATTTTTCTTGACAACCCCTTCGGGTTGGTGGTTCAATGCCCCTTCTATTTTAACGGCTTCCCTGACAGGTTGCGACACATCTCGCCCATGGAATGCTTCGCCGGGGGCACCCCCGCCGGGTCTGTATTCGGACCGGACAGCGTTATGGATTCTATATAAATCAAACAGTTAACTCTATTTCGAAACAAGCAGGTGGCGATTGATTAAGCACGACGTATTGATAGTGGGGGCGGGCCTGGCGGGAATGCGCGCCGCCCTGGAAGTGTGCAAGGAACTGGATGTCGGTATTCTCAGCAAGGTCTATCCTTCGCGGTCGCACAGCGGCGCCGCGCAGGGCGGCATTGCCGCCGCGCTGGCCAACTCCGAGGACGATTCCTGGGAAGAGCACATGTTCGACACCGTCAAGGGCGGGGATTACCTGAACGACCAGGATGCGGTGGAGGAATACTGCAAGTCCGCCTCGCGTGTCATCTACGAACTGGAACATTTCGGTTGCGTGTTCAGCCGGATGGAAGACGGGCGCATCGCCCAGCGCAGTTTCGGCGGGCACTCCAAACCGCGCGCCTGTTTCTCCGCAGACCGCACCGGACACGCCATCCTGCACGCCCTGCACGAACAGGTTCTCAAAAACAGCAAATCGATCAAGATTTATTCCGAGTGGTATTTCCACGAGCTGATCATCCAGGACAACCGTTGCCAGGGTGTGGTGGTCAGCGACATCCGTACGGGTGAAGTGGAAGTGATCCAGGCGAAGGCGGTCGTCATGGCCACCGGCGGTTACGGCCGCGTGTTCCAGATCACCACCAACGCATTCGCCAGCACGGCGGACGGCGCCATTTCCGCCATCCGCGCGGGACTGCCTCTGGAGGACCCGGAGTTCGTGCAGTTTCATCCGTCCGGGTTGTGGCGGCAGGGCATTCTGTTTTCAGAAGCAGCACGGGGAGAGGGGGGATACCTGCTGAATGGAGCCGGTGACCGTTTCATGGAGAAATACGCACCGTCGCGCATGGAACTGGCGCCGCGCGACATCGTGGCGCGCGCCGAGCAGAGCGAGATCGACGAAGGCCGCGGCGTCAACGGCGAGGATTTCATCCACCTCGACCTGCGGCACCTCGGCGAAAAACGCATCATGGAACGCCTGCCGCAGATCCGGCAGCTGGGCATCGATTTCATCGGCGTCGATTGTGTGAAGGATCCGTTGCCGATCCAGCCGTCGGCGCATTACTCGATGGGCGGCATCCCGACCAACATCCATGGTCAGGTGGTGCGCGATGGAGACGGCACCGCGGTGGAAGGATTCTTCGCTGCGGGCGAGTGCGCCTGCGTCTCCGTTCACGGCGCCAACCGGCTGGGTACCAATTCCCTTCTGGATGCCACCGTCTTTGGAGAACGTGCGGGACGCTCCGCGCTGGAATATGGCCGTGGAGCCACGTTTGGTCAGGTCAACGAAGGGCAGGAAAAAGCCCGCGTGCTCAAATCCATCGAGGAAATCTTCCAACGTGATGGCACGGAAAGCTACAATGATGTCCGTAACGAAATGAAACAGACCATGATGCGTCTGTGCGGCGTGTTCCGAAATGAAGAAAACCTGAAGGAATGCGTCGATTCCATGCGCGCGCTCCAGGTGCGGTTCAAAAAAGGCAAGGTCACCGACAAGGGCAAGATTTTCAATTCCGAGTTGTATGAGATCATCGAACTGGGCAATATGTTGATGATGGCGGAGATCATCGCCACCGCCGCGTTGAACCGGAAAGAAAGCCGCGGCGGACATTACCGCACCGACTTTCCCAAACGCGACGACGAAAAATACCTGCACCACACACTGGTCTATGCACAGAACGGCGGCCTGGATCTGAAAACCAAGCCGGTCGTCATCACTCGATTTCAACCGAAGGAAAGAACGTACTGATGGCTACTTTTCGCATCAAGCGGTTCAATCCGGAAAAGCAGGCCGAACCGTATTACGAGGAATTCGAATACGATTTTCCGGAAGGGGCGACCCTGCTGGACTGCATGAACCACATCAAGTGGACCCAGGACGGCACGTTGACCTACCGAATGTCCTGCCGGAGCGCCATCTGCGGCTCCTGCGGCATGAAGGCGAACGGACGCGCCGTGCTGGCCTGCCAGCGCCAGGCCGCGCACCTGTTGAAAGACGGCAAGGTCACCATCGAGCCGCTCGGCAACATGAAACCGATCAAGGACCTGGTGGTGGATTTCAAACCGTTCTGGGACAAGATCGACGCGGTCAAACCGTATCTCGAAAACAACGAGAAACCGCCGGAAAAAGAACACCGCATGAGCCCCGAGCAGTTCAAACTGCTCGACGACACCAGCACCTGCATCATGTGCGGCAACTGTTACTCCGACTGCAACATGCTGGAGGTGGATGACAATTTCCTCGGTCCGGCGGCACTCGCCAAGGCCCAGCGCTTTGTGGACGACTCGCGCGACCAGGCCAGGAAGGAACGCATCAAGGAGCTCAGCAAGCCGGGCGGCATCTGGGACTGCACCCACTGTGCGGAATGCGTGGAACGCTGTCCGAAACCGGCGCGGCCGTTTTACCGGATTAAAGAATTAATGAAGGTGGCGCTGGACGAAGGCGTGACCAACAACAACGGCGCGCGGCACGCGTTGTCGTTCGCGAAATCGATCAAGCACAGCGGGCGGCTGAACGAAAACACCCTGCCCGTCGAATCGGTCGGCTATTTCAACATCAAGGGCCTCATGGACCTTCTGCCCGTCGGCCTGCGCATGGTGCTCAAGGGCAAGGTGCCGCCGATCATCCATCGTTCGATCGATGACCAGAAAGACGTGAAGCGTATCTTCGAGGAGTTGGGAGAATGAAGTTTGCACTGTTCACCGGGTGCGTGTCGAAAGGCGCGACCCGCGAGTTGATGCTGGCCACGACGAAATCCGCCCAGGCGCTGGGTATCGAATACGTGGAAATGAAAAGCGCCGCCTGCTGTGGCGCGGGTGTGCTCTCGGAAAAGAACCCGACCCTCACCGACGCCCTCAATGCGCGCACCTTCGCCATCGCCGAAGAGCAGGGACTGGACCTCGTCACCATCTGTTCCACCTGCCAGGGCAACCTGAAGAAATCCGAGTGCAACCTGAACGATGGCGGCGAATACAAGGATCGCATCAACTACATCCTGAAAGAAGGCGGCCACCAGTACCAGGGCGACAAGATTCAGATCAAGCACTTCTCCAACATCCTCGCAACCGAGGAAGGCAAAAAACGCCTGCGCGAGAAGATCAAGCGTCCGCTCACCGGCCTCAAGGCCGCGGCGTTCTACGGCTGTTACGTGCTGCGCCCGTCCGAACTTTCCGAGTACGACGACCCGGACAACCCGACGGAGCTGGAAGAGTTGTTTGAAATCCTCGGGGCGACGCCGGTGTATTACGACAACCGCATCAAGTGTTGCGGTTTCCCCATCATCATGATGAACAAGGAAGCCTCGCACGAAATGGCGGGCAACGCGCTCATCGACGCCGCGCAGCAGGGGGCGGACGTGGTCGTTACCGGCTGTCCGCTGTGCCACCTGAGCCTCGACTCCTACCAGCCGGAAATCGACAACCTGCGCGAGGCCGGCTACGTGATGCCGATCCTGCACCTGCCGCAGCTGGTGGCGCTGGCGCTCGGGTTCTCGCCGGAGGAGATCGGCATGGACACGCACATCGTCTCCACCGCGGGCATCGACCGCATCCTCAAGCAGCACGCCTGAACGGGCCCCTCCAAAATCTATACATTTAATAATCCGATTTGATGGATGCGTGCGCCCTGTTACACTGGGTGTGCGATGTTTACGGAAAAATTCCTGATCCGCAAAAAACTGGCGTTGATGGCAGGCGGCCTGTTCCTGTTCGGTTTGCTGGTGGCGAGTCCGCCCCTTGCCGGGCTGAGTGCCGACTCACAGAAAATGGTGGCGGTGACGTTCCTCATGGCCGTCCTCTGGATCGGCGAGGCCATCCCCATTCCCGCCACGGCGCTCATTCCTCTCGTGCTGTATCCCCTGCTCGGTATCCTGCCCAGCAAGGATGTCGCCCCGCATTACGCCAACCACCTCGTGTTCCTGTTCATGGGTGGATTCATGATTGCGCTGGCGATGGAGCGCTGGAACCTGCACAAGCGCATCGCGCTGGTCATCATCCGCGCCATCGGCGGCAGCCCCAGCCGCATCGTGCTCGGCTTCATGGTGGCGACCGCGTTTCTTTCCATGTGGATTTCCAACACCGCGACGACGATGATGATGCTCCCCGTCGGCATGGCGGTGGTGCAACAGATTGCCGTGCAGACACGAGCGAGCAACGGAGACGCGGTCGATCCCGCCGTCATTGAAAAGCAGTTCGGGCTGGTGCTCATGCTGGGACTGGCTTACGCGGCGAGCATCGGCGGGGTGGGGACGCTCATCGGGACACCGCCCAACATCGTTTTCGCCGGGTTTTACAAGAACAGTTTCCCGGAAGAACCCGACATCACCTTCACCGGCTGGATGGGGTACGCCCTGCCGGTGGTCATCGTATTCCTGCCGCTGGTGTGGTTTTACCTGTGCCGTTTCGCAACGGGCGTTTCCATATTTCAATTTCAGGTGGAGGACGGAACGAAGAGCGTGATCGACCGCGAACTGGAATCGCTCGGACCCATGAGCCGTGCGGAAAAGTTCGTCGGCGTGGTGTTTGTGACGGCGGCTTTTCTGTGGATCTTCCGCAAGCCCCTTGCCGTGGGTGCACTCAGTATTCCCGGCTGGTCGGAGGCGTTTCCGTGGTCGTTTTACCTTCATGATGCGACCGTGGCGATCCTGATGGGACTGGTTCTCATGATTGTGCCCATTGGTTTTCCCGGCGGCATGATGCTGGGCGAGCGGCGGGAGTTCTTTGCGCTCGACTGGAAAACCGTACAGGAGGGTGTGCCATGGGGCATCCTGCTGTTGTTCGGCGGCGGCTTTGCGCTCGCCGCGGGTTTCCGTGAAACCGGGCTCGACCTGTGGATCGGCGAACGCATTGCGGCGGGCAACGGCATGCTTTCTCTCTGGGGCCTGGTTCTCGTTTTGTGCCTCGGCATCACCTTCCTCACCGAGTTCACTTCCAACACGGCGACCGCGACCATGATCCTCCCCGTCATTGCCGGGGCCGCGGTGGCCATGCCGTACCATCCCCTGCTTCTCCTGATCCCGGTCACGCTGTCGGCGTCGTTCGCGTTCATGATGCCGGTGGCAACGCCGCCCAACGCCATCGTGTTCGGAAGCGGCTGGGTGACGATTCCCAAAATGGCCAGGGTCGGGTTCTTCCTCAACCTGCTGGGAGCGGGGCTGGTGACGGTCTGGATGGTGTGGGTGGTGCGGGGATGGATCGGCTGAACTCTACCGTCCGGTGAATTTGGGCACGCGTTTTTCCAGGAACGCACGGATGCCTTCCTTTGCATCTTCTGTATCGAATCTCGCACCAAACAGGCGCGCTTCTTTTTCGAACGCGTGTTTTTCCAGTTCGTCGTCGCGGGGGAGCAGGGTGGCGAGGATGGCGTTCACCGACCCCTTGCTTTTTCCCTGCACCTGACGGGCCAGTTCAAGCGCCGTCTCCAGCGCCGCGCCGGGTTTCACCACCTGGTGCACGATGCCGAGACGCGACGCCTCCGCGCCGTCGATTTCCTTGGCCAGCAATATCATGTTCATCGCCTGCGTCACCCCCAGGATGCGTGACAGGCGCACCGTGCCGCCGAATCCGGGAAGCAGGCCCAGGTTCACCTCCGGCAGGCCGAGCCGGGAGGCGGTGGTGGCGATGCGCAACGGACAGGCCAGCGCCAGTTCCAATCCTCCACCCAGGCAGACGCCGTCAATGGCGGCGATGACGGGTTTCGGCAGGTGCTCGATCTGGTGCAGGACCGCCTGGCCGCGTTCGGCGTAGGCGCGTCCTTCATTGGAGTTGCGGATGGCGGCGAGTTCCCGGATGTTCGCCCCGGCGGAAAAGAATTTGGGGAGCGCGCTGTGGATCACCACGGTGCAGATGTCGATGTCGCCTGCGAGGTGCTGGATGCGGCAGGCCAGTTCGTCGAGAACGGAACGGCTGAGCGCGTTCACCGGGGGGTGGTGGAGGGTCAGAACGGCGGTGCCGTCTTCGACCACCTGCGACAGATGCGTGGTGTCGTTCATGAGCGCCCCCTGAAAAAAGGTTCCCGCCTGCTTCAGGCATTATATCGCAAGAGGGAGAAATTCAATAATGGAGCCGGGAGGGAAAACGTCCCGTATCAGGACGCCGGTTTCCAGCGCAGTTTGGGATGGCGCGCGGCGCGAGCTTCGTCCGGGCGCGACACCTTGGAGAGATACGGCGCGTCGTGGAAACTTTCGGCGTCGTTCTCCGCCTGTTTGGCGATCTCTTTCATCGCCTGGATGAAGTCATCGAGGGTCTCTTTGGACTCGGTCTCGGTCGGTTCCACCATGAGCGCCCCCTTGACGATCAGCGGGAAGTACACCGTCGGCGGGTGGAATCCCTTGTCGATGAGCGCCTTGGCGATGTCCATGGTCTTCACGTTCTGCTTGAGCTGGTTCTTGTCGTTGAACACGCACTCGTGCAGGCTGGGTCCGGGGTAGGGCAGGAAGTAGGTGTCCCTGAGCCGCGCCTTGATGTAGTTGGCGTTCAACACCGCCGACTCGCAGGCCTGGCGCAGGCCGTCGGGTCCGAGTGTGCGGATGTAAACATACGCGCGGAGCAGGATGCCGAAGTTCCCGTAGAAAGCGCGCACCTTGCCGACGCTTTCCGGCTGGTCGTAGTCGAGCGAAAACTGCCCGTTGTCGTTCACGATGCGTGGCACGGGAAGATAAGGCTCCAGAATCTTTTTGACGCCGACGGGCCCGGCGCCCGGTCCGCCTCCGCCGTGCGGGGTGGAGAACGTTTTGTGCAGATTGAAGTGGAGCACGTCCACACCCATGGTGGCGACCTTGCAGACGCCCATCAGCGCGTTGAGGTTCGCGCCGTCGCAATAGACGAGGCCACCCTTGCCGTGCACGATCTCGGTGATTTCCAGAATGTCTTTTTCGAACATGCCCAGCGTGTTGGGATTGGTCAGCATGATGGCGGCGGTGTCCTCGTCCATCAGGTTGCGCAGTTTGTCGATATCGATCAACCCTTCCGCATTGGAGGGGATGTGCACGACGTCATAACCGCACAGGGTGCAACTGGCGGGATTGGTGCCGTGCGCCGAGTCGGGCATCAGCACCTTGCTCCGCTGTTTGCCTTTAGCCTGGTGGTAGGCGCGGATGGTGAGCATGCCGGTCATCTCGCCATGGGCGCCCGCGGCCGGTTGCAGGCTGACCGCGTCCATGCCGCTGACTTCCTGCAGAAACTCCTGAAGCTCGTGCAGGAGACGCAGGCTTCCCTGGGACAGGGACTCCGGCGCATAGGGATGGTTCTGCGCGAATCCCGGCAGGCGGGCCATGTCTTCGTTGATCTTCGGGTTGTATTTCATGGTGCACGAGCCGAGCGGATAGAACGCGCTGTCGATGCTGAAATTCCACTGAGACAGACGCGTGTAGTGGCGCACCACGTCGAGTTCCGACAACTCGGGCAAATGATCAATGGGCTCGCGGAGTTCCTCCGGCGGCAGAAGGGTTTGCAGTTCCACTTCCGGGATGGTGCTGGATGGCAGGGAATAGGCCCTCCGTCCGGGGGAGCCCAGTTCGAATACCGGGGGTTCCTCGAACACCAGTCCTTTGATGCCGGTTTTGCTTTCTTCCACGTGTGCCATGAAATTCCTTTTTTTGGTATTTATATTGAAATGGGTCAGATTGCTGACTGGGTGTCGTCCGCCTTGCTGGTGTCCTCCGCCTCGTTCATGAGCATGATGGGAATGCCGTCGCGAATGGGGAATTTCAGCTTGCAGGCGCCGCAGAGCAAGCCATCTTCATTTGGCGACAGCTGCAGGTCTCCCTTGCACTGGGGACAAACCAGAAAATCGAGCAATTCTTTGTCAAAAGCCATGAGTATTCCAGGTTCAGTCCACCCGCATTCCGTCTGGAGTCCTGGGTGGAGCCGGATGGGAACTGCCATTCAGGCAGGCGCGCACCGTTTCGAAGACTTCATCAACCGATATGCCTTCCATGCATTCGTTATGGGTGGGGCACGTTCGCTTGTAGCAGTAACTGCAATGCAGTTTTTTGACGATCACCTTGTGATGTGAGCCGTAGGGTCCATTATAAACAGGATCGGTGGGTCCAAACAAGGACACAGTGGGAATCCCCAGCGCCACGCACAGATGCAGGGTTCCCGTGTCGCCGCCGACGAACAGGCTGGCGCGGTCGAACAACGCCATGCTCTGGTGCAGGCTGCTGGGAGGCGCCACCCAGTGCGGTTGTTTCATATGGGAAGCCAGACGGTCGACTTTCCCCTTTTCACCGGGCCCCCAGGTGAGCAGGATGTGGGCCCCCAGTTCGTTGTGAATACGGTCGCCCAATTGGGCAAAACGATCGAGTTCCCACTGTTTGGTCTTGTAACCGACCCCGGAATGGAGCACCACCACCGGCCGCGTACCGAGGTCCGGATTCCGGTCGAAAAACTCCTGCGCCTGACCCTGGGCGGCTTCAGGAATCCGCACCACGAACTCCTGTGACAGGTCCCGGGCGCCGAGTGCGCGGATCATCGACAGGTTTTTATCGACAACGTGGATGGTGCGTCCCACGGCCGGAACCTTGATGTTGGTGAAGAGCGCGTTCCACTGCTCGCGGCAGTCGGTGCGGTCGAAGCCGACCCGGAGCGGCGCGCCGGATAGTGCCGCCAGCACCCCGGTTTTGATGAGCCCCTGGATGTCGATGGCGAGATCGAAGTTGTGCCCGCGCAGTTCGCGGTAAAAGGATCGCATTTCCATCAGGGTCGCGGGGGTGAGGTTCTTTCTCCATTCGCGGGTGCGCACCACCAGCACCTCATCGAGGTCCGGGTTGCCTTCGAGAACGTCCGAAAACTTTTCCTCCACCACCCAGGTGATGTGTGCGTTGGGAAACGTCTGGCGCAGCGTGCGGAGGGCGGGCAGGGTGTGCACCACGTCGCCCAGTGAACTCAGGCGTACCAGCAGGATGCGCCGGATGTTCCAGCCCGGCCCGTTGAGCGGCAGGACTTCCGGTGCCAGGTTCCAGTTTTTGGGAGCGAATTTGTAAATGGAAAAAGCCATGACCGTTCCCACCCCCATCCCCATCAGCACGTCGCTGGGATAGTGCACGCCCTGATACAGTTTGCTGATGCACCCGCCCAGCGCGAATAGAAATACCGGCACCGCGGCGCGGCGGAAATAGCAGCTGGTGATGGTGGCGAATGCGAACAGGTTGGCCGCCTGCGACGAGGGAAGGGAATAGGAATTCGAACAGAAAATCAGCGGTGTCAGGAATTCCAGGTCGTGGCAGGGCCGGGGGCGGGCGAACACCGGCTTCAAAACCTCGTGGACCAGAAAATCCGTAAGCAGAACCGTTAACGCCGCTGTCAAAATATAATACAGGGCCTTTGCTTTTTTGAGATAAACCAGGGCGCCCGCGGCAACCAGACCGGGAAGCAGATAGACCCTCTTGTCATTCACAGCGACGACGAAAGAGTCCAATGTCGAAAATTGCAAATTCTGCTTGATCCAGTACAATACCGCGATTTCAAATTCCATCAGCAAGTCCAATTTGTGTTGCGTTTCAATGGTTTCCAAGTCTATGGGCATTGCTGGGGGGAGTCAATTCTTTTGTCAGTTGCGAAAGGCCTTGAGAAGTGGGAGTTTCCGGCAAACAGGCACTCATTCTTTTCGCCAGGGACCCGCAGGCGGGAAAGGTGAAAACCCGCATGCAGACCTGGCTGGACACCGACACCACCTACCGGTTGTATTGTCATATTCTGGAAGACAGCCTGCACAACGTGTGTGCGGTGGAAGGCGTGGACCGGTTCGTTGGCATTCATCCTGCTCATCAGTCCGGGTTTTTCGACAGGGTGGAAAAATCCGGCCAGGTGCGCCTGTTCGAACAGGCAGGGGAACACCTGGGAGCACGCATGCGGAACGCGTTTGAACAGAGGTTCGCCGAGGGGTACCAGACGGTGGTGATCATCGGGTCCGACAGCCCGACTCTGCCCCTGCCGTATATCCGGCAGGCGCTCGACACCGATCGGGACATGACGCTTGGACCGTGTACCGACGGCGGTTATTACCTGATCGGCATGCACCGCAAAGTGACCGACGTGTTCGAGGGGGTCGAGTGGGGATCCGAGCACGTTCTGACCGCCACGCTGGAGCGGGTGAAGCAGGCCCGCAACACATTGTTGCTCCTGCCCGTGTGGTATGATGTCGACCGTCCTGAAGATTTGCGGTTTCTCAAAACACACCTTGAATACCTTCAGCATACGGGGCTCGAGGAACACACCGACACCCTGAGCTTTCTTCAACAATTGAATTTGAACTGGGAATCTGCCGTATGAGGTTATTGAAATTTTCCGATCCCGATTACCGGGAAGAAATCGAGCGTCTGGTGAACCGTTGCGACGTGGATTTTTCCACCCAGGACCAAGCGGTGCGCGACATCATTGAACGTGTGAAGAAAGAAGGCGATGCCGCGGTGGTCGCCCTCACCAACCAGTTCGATCATACCGAATACAGCGTGGAGGACCTGCGTGCCACGAAAGAAGAAATCCAGCAGGCCTACGATGCCGTCAAGCTCGAAGAACTGGAAGCGCTGAAGCTCGCGGCGGACAACATCGAGCGTTACCACCAGAAGCAGGTTCAGCATTCCTGGGAATACAAGGAAGGCGAAGTGTACTTGGGGCAGATGATCCGACCGCTGGAGACGGTGGGGGTGTACGTTCCGGGAGGGAAGGCGTCGTACCCGTCTTCCGTGTTGATGAATGTGATTCCCGCACGCGTGGCGGGGGTCGAGCGTATTGTCATGGTCAGTCCCACGCCGCGGGGAGAAGTGAGCCCGCACTGCCTGGTGGCGGCGGACATCGCCGGGGTGGATGAGGTCTACAAGGTGGGCGGCGCGCAGGCGGTTGCGGCCCTGGCGCTGGGAACCCGAGTTATTCCGCGGGTCGATAAAATTGTCGGTCCGGGCAATATTTATGTCGCCCTCGCGAAGCGGCTGGTGTTCGGGCTTGTCGATATCGACATGATCGCCGGCCCGAGCGAGATCCTGGTTTTGGCGGACGACACGGCGCGTGCCGACTTCATCGCCGCCGACCTGCTGTCGCAGGCAGAGCACGACGAAGACGCCGTGCCGATCCTGGTGACACCGTCCGAGGCGCTGGCCGAGGCGACGCGCGACGAAATCATCCGTCAGAAGGCGGAATTGGGCCGCAAAGGCATTGTGGATGCGTCGCTTGAAAACAAATGCCTGCTCATCGTCACCCGCACGCTGGACGAAGCGGTGGACCTGGCCAACCGGGTGGCCCCCGAACACCTGGAACTGGCGGTGGACAATCCCCATGAGATGGTGAAACGGATTCGAAACGCCGGGGCCGTGTTTATGGGCCACTACACCCCGGAAGCCATCGGCGATTACCTGGCGGGCCCCAACCACGTGCTTCCGACCAGTGGAACCGCCCGTTTTTCCTCGCCCTTAGGCGTATACGACTTCATAAAACGAACGAGCCTGATTTCTTATAATAAGGAGGAATTGGACCGTGTAGGGCAGGCCTGTAGCGTACTGGCCGAAATGGAGTCTCTCGAGGCACATTCCAGGGCGGTGAAAATCCGGATTTCATAAGGGGTTAAACCCCCGGAAACCCTTAAAAACAAAAAATTAGAATTTTCTTGACAACCCCAATTAGCCATGTTAAAAATCGGCGTCTTATTATGTCCAAGTGCCCCTATTTGCCCTAAGGCCTTATTATATAAAGGTTATTGAAATCAAGCATTTAGGTTGGCGGTAGTGACTTGATGGCGTGAAAAAGGCTTCAAAAATGCATCCTGTGAACGTCTGGTGGTTGGCGGAATCTGTCGTAGTTACAGGAGCCGAACGTGCCCGAAAATAAAGGAATTGTGAAGAAGTTTTTGAATATAGAAGCATTATCCAAGTTATTGTTTTTCTTTTAGGATACCGGATCTTTCCTTAAGGAGGTTAGACGATGTTCAACGCAGAGGCTAGAAATTCCAAA
Source organism: Nitrospina sp. 32_T5 (assembly GCF_052156635.1). Lineage (NCBI taxonomy): Bacteria > Pseudomonadati > Nitrospinota > Nitrospinia > Nitrospinales > Nitrospinaceae > Nitrospina > Nitrospina sp. 32_T5. The sequence continues at coordinate 348,973 of NZ_JBQKUO010000002.1, forward strand.
GTGCTGTCCCTGGCACTGGTTCTGGCGTTCACCTTGTTTGCTCTTCCCGCGGTATTTGTTGATCAGGCCCAGGCCAAGGAGGCGTTTGCTGAGCAGGTTTTTGCTGAGGAAGCGTTTGCCAAGGAAGTATTGGCTGACGAAGAGGCCGCCGGTGAAGAGGGTTCAGGTGCGCCGGAAGTTGAGTGGAGTCAGGACGTGTTTTACAAGGACTGGGAGGGAAATCCGCTCAAAGGTCCGGTAAGCGGCGCGCCTGCTCCTGAGTTGGGGCCGAATGACTACGATAGTTATTCTTTTGTTCCCAGCCGCATCCTGATCTGGATTGCCAACCAGCAGCACCTGTATTTCGGTAGCTTCGTGTTGGCGGTTCCGATTTTTTGTATGCTCATCGAGTTCATTGGTATTCGTACCAAGGAAAACGATCCGGTCCTTTCTGCCAAGTATGACCGGCTGGCTCACGACCTGATGAAGGTTTCGCTGACTGCGTATTCCTGGACGGCGATCCTCGGTGGTATTCTGCTGTTCTCCTTCATCACCCTGTTCCCGGGTTTCTTCAAGTACATGGCCAGCATCTTCCGCCCCGTCATGCACGTTTACGCGCTGATGTTCCTGGCGGAGTCCGGCGTTCTTTACGTGTACTACTATGGCTGGGACAAGATGAGTCAGGATCCGTTCCTGAAGTGGATTCACTGCTCCCTGTCGGTTCTGCTGAACCTCATCGGTACGATTCTGATGTACCTGGCGAACAGCTGGGCGACCTTCATGCAGGCGCCGGGCGGTATCGACGAGCAGGGACGCTTCCTGGGTAACATCTGGCACGCCATTCACTCCACGCTGTGGAATCCGGTTGGTGTGCATCGCATCCTGGGTAACATCGTTTTCGGTGGTGGTATCGTTGGTGCTTATGCCGCGTATCATTACCTGAAGGCGAAAACCCCCGAAGAGAAAGCCCATTACGACTGGGTGTGCTACATCGCCATGTTCATCGCCATCTTCGGCCTGATCCCGCTGCCTTTCGCAGGGTACTGGCTGATGAAAGAGGTGTATGCGTTCCGTCAGCAGATGGGCATCACCCTGATGGGCGGCATCATGGCCTGGCTGTTCATCATTCAGGCCGTCATGATCGGTCTGCTGTTCTTCGGTGCGAACTCCTACCTGCATAACTCGATGTCCCGCGTTAAGGGATCGCATCGTTACATGAAGTACTGCAAGTACATGGTTCTGCTGTTGATCCTCTGCTTCACGGCGTGGATGACCCCGCACACCATCGTTATGACGCCGGCTGAGCTGAAAGCGATGGGTGGCGCGCAGCATCCGATTGTCGGTCACTTTGGTGTTATGTCTGCAAAGAACACCGCGGTGAACCTGATGATCACCTGTACGGTTCTTTGTTTCCTGTTGTATCAACGGTCTAATAAGAGGATCGTGGTGCCCTGGGCGACCATCGGGAACTGCTGGCTGACCGCCATTTTCATCGGCGCGGCCATCAATATCGTGTTCCTCGGTGTGTACGGTTACTTCCTGCCCGCCAACCAGCGCGTGGGTCTTTCCGTTCCTCAGGTAACCACTACCCTGACGACTCTGTTCGTTGGCACGGCCATCAATATCTCCATGTTCAAGGATGCGGAGTCGTTCGGTGAGATTGAGTGGGGTACCCAGTCGAAAGTGGGCACCTACGCCATTCTCCTGATGGCGATCTCCTTTACCTGGCTGATGGGCCTCATGGGTTATATCCGCTCTGCGGTTCGGTTGTTCTGGCATGTCACCGAGGTTCTGCGTGATAACTCGGTGGATGCTTACACCCTGACCATTGGTGAGGCGGGTAAAATCCTCACGTTCAACGCCCTGTTTGTGTGGGTGCAGTTCGTGGTTGTTTTCTGGGTAGGTGGCTTGGCTGGTAAGAAGAAAGCCGCTGAGGTTCCCGAAGGGGTTCCGGTACCTGCTCAACAGCAACAGTAAGAAATAGATGAGCCGCCAGCCTCCGGGCTGGCGGCTTGTTTGGAATTTAACTTAAGTTTTTAGTCTTGTATTAGCCGAGGAGAGGAGAAAGGGATGCTTCCAGAGCAGCACGATATTTTGTGGTCTTTTCTCACAATGATGTGCACCATCTTCGCTCTGTATGTGTTCAATTCCATCGTCCAGATCTGCCGGGCGAAAGAGGAAGTGAATACGACGAAGTGGGGCGTGGTGTTTGGCGTATTTTTGGTCGTTATCTTTGTGATGACCGTCCATATGTTCACTCTGGTTCAGCGCGACCAGATGTTTTTCTTTTTCTTCAGACAGTTGCCGGTGGTTCTGCTCCTGCTCCTGGTTTGGGGATATTTCTTTAAAAGCGAAGATATCGAAAGCCAGTCCGAGCCTCTGATTCGGGCCGGCTATTTTTTCGCGGTCGTTTCCATTCTGCTGGCGGGTTACACCAACTGGTTGCCGCAGCAGCGCAGTGATCCCCCGCCCAAGGGGGGTATCGAGCTGACCGGTGAGATGACCATGGAAGAATACACCGAGCTGGGTCGCGTGATTGTTTTTGGTGCAAAACAGGTGGCCGGTCAGAAGGCAATTGGTAAAGGCCAGTGCCCCCTGTGCCACAGCTTCGATCCGGGTGACCATATGGGTCGCTGCCCGAATTTGTTCGGGGTTGAGGAACGGAGTCACTCGCGGGTCAAGGAAGACCGTTACCTAAACTCTCCGATCAAGGTCGGTGAGAAGGATCAGGCTTCCGGAATCATCAAGGGCAAACCTGAAGAGATTCCTGAAGAATATCGCCGCAGTGGCCCCTATGAGCTCGCCGGTGAGGATTACCTGCGTGAGTCTTTGATGTGTCCGTCCTGTTACGTGGTTGAAGGATTCGGTAAGGCGGGTGACACGGTCAGCCCGATGCCGATCATCCACAAGCCGCCGATCAGCTTGAGCCGTATTGAGTTGAACGCGGTTGTGGCCTGGATGCAGGCGAAGGACACCCCCGGAGACTTCGCGAAGGTTACGGTTCCCTTGCCTTCACCGGAAGATAATGCCGCTCAGGAAGAGGAGTCGGGCGGTGGTGATGATGAGGAACGGCCTGTCTTTGTGACCGGTAACGAGCCTATTGAGGAGATCATCAATACGCTGGGTTGCCCGCTCTGCCACAAGATTCCGGGAATTCCGGGTGCTGTGGGTGAGTTGGGACCGCCTCTGTACGAAAAGGTGAATACCCCGAAACGTTTGAAGGACCCGAACTACAAGGGGAAAGCCAAGACTGCACATGAGTACACCAAAGAGTCGATCCTCAACCCGAGTGCGTATGTCGTGTTTAATGAGGAAGCCGGCGAGCCGTATCCGGATGGCGTCATGCCTCAGGATTTTGGCCAGAAGCTGTCGGTCCAGGCTCTCGATAAGTTGGTGGACTTTATCGCCAACACGGAACCTGAAGGTTAATCCTGGAGGAAATCGGGAGGATTTCAATGAATCAAGGTGTTAGAAACGTAGTAATAGGTTTGGTTTTATACGCCGTGGGCTGGGCTGTGTTTCACTATGCCCTGTTGCCCTGGTTTAAATCCGGGGAATCCGGCTGGTTCCATTACATCATCCAGAACCGGTACTCCGGCTTCGGCATCCTCATGCTTTACTTTGTGGCCTTCAACCTCATTTTAAAGCTGAAGCCGCCGATGTTTATGAACGCAGCTGTCGTTTGGCTTGCGGGTTTGTATTTTTACAAATTCATTCTGTATCCGCCGATCCCCTGGACGCTGCTGATCACCTACATGATGCTGTGGACGATCGGTACGTTTTTGTACATTTCCCAGGACCCGAAGACGTTTACGGAATTCCGTCAGCCCATCGTTCATACCATTCTGGCTGAGACCAAGGGTTTCAAGATTGCCAGGTTGATTGTGTTCACGGCGCTGCCTCTGCTTGTTGGTTTTGCCACTTACGACGGCCTTCTGCCGAAGTTTCAGGAGCCGGTAGAGTTGCGGACGGTCCATCCGGCACCGCCCGCCACCACCCGGGTCCATGGTAAGACCTATCAGTTGGAAGGTTTGACCAACCCGTTCCGTATCGATGAGCAGGATAACTACAAGGACAGTTTCCCGTTCCTGGATGCGGACAAGCAGGAGTACATGAAGTATGTAACCGAAGGTGGTACGGTATTTTTTCAGAACTGCCACTACTGCCACGGTGATCAATTGAACGGCTTGGGAATGTTCTCCCATGTTTTTAACCCCACTCCCGCCAACTTCGTCGACCCGGGAACCATCGCCATGTTGCGCGAATCGTTCCTGTTCTGGCGTGTTGCGAAAGGCGGACCTGGTTTGCCGAACGAATCCACTCCGTGGTCCTCGGCGATGCCGCCTTGGGAGGAACACCTCAAGACTGAAGAAATGTGGAAAGTCATCCTGTTTGAGTACTGGTACACAGGCTGGCATCCGCGTACGTTTGACGACGAATCTTCGGTTAAGGGTGGAGAGTAACCGTTCATTCAATGAATTGAAAATTCAAGGTTTTAAATATCTTTCATGAACGAGGAAAACATGATGAGCATTTCCAAGAAGATCGTTAGGCGCTGGCTGGTGACGGCAGTTACATTGGCCGTCCTGAGCGTGCCTTCCATCCTTTTTGCTCAAGACTACCGCAAGCCGGATCCGGTCCAGGAAGACAAACTGGAACTCGGGAAAAAGGTTTATTTCAAGCGGTGTGTCTGGTGCCATGGGGTGGAAGGTGGCGGTGACGGTCCCTCGGCGGACCGCCTGTTCACCCGCCCGCGTAACTTCATCCAGGGTACCTTCAAAATCCGGACCACGGACTCAGGTGAGTTGCCGTTGGATGAAAACCTGATCAATACCGTTAAAAACGGCCTTCCCGGGTCGGCCATGCCCCCCTGGGGTGAGGTTCTCAGCAATGAAGAAATCGTATCCGTTGTCCAGTTTGTAAAAACACTGGTTCAGGATCGTGACTTCAGCGGTGACTTTGAAGAACTGGCAATCCAGGACTTCGGGACCATGCCGTGGAGTGTTAAAGAACCTTTCTATATGGGTGTTCCGCAGGAAGCCATCGATGCCGGTAAGGAAATCTTCCAGAAAAACAAGTGCTGGGAATGTCACGGTGGCGAAGGCCGCGGTGATGGTAACCCCACCATGAAGGATGACTGGGGATTCCCGATCGTGGCAGCCGACTGGACGCAGTGCTGGAACTTCCGTGGCAGCCGCCGCGATCCCTACAATCCTTTCCATGTTGTTCGCACGGTATCCACCGGTTTGAACGGAACCCCGATGCCGAACTTCAAGGATCAGATCACGGTGGAAGACCGCTGGAAGCTGGCTGCTTTCGTCAACTCCCTGTGTCCGCGGAAGAAGATCGACGCCTTGACCAACAAGCCGGTTAACGACTTCCTCATCGGTTCCAAGTACACGGAAGGTCCTGTCTCCACGGATTTCAACGATCCCATGTGGCAGGCTCCGGAGCACGATCCGAGAATTGTAAAACGCCCGGAAGGATATGAAGGCGACCAGAAATGGCATTACATCGCCCTGGCTGGTCAGATCACCCGCGGGAAGCGCAATTTCGACCCGAAGGTGGACAACCTCTGGGTTATGTCTCGGTGGAGTGCCGAGGAACAGGCTGTGTACTACCTGGTTGAGTACCACCAGCGGTTTCTGGGCGACGATCCTGAGTATCCGGAAGCCGTGGCCATTCAGTGGCCGGGCAAACTGGAGGAACTCTTCGGCGCGGAAAAACCGTATTTCATCTACGGCGATTCCAAAAAGCCGGTTGACATCTGGAAGGCCAAATTCCTTCCGAAGAATTACTCCGCCACCAATGCACCCAACCCCGACGGCTACGACCTGGATATCAGCGTCGTCGAACTGGTTGGCCATGGTTTCGAGGATGTGAAGGAAAAAGAAACCCCCGGCGGTGTTGAAATTGTCAATTCCAAGTTCCATCAGGGCCGAGTGAAAATCATGTTCAAACGGTCGTTGACCACTGAAAATCCGGATCAAACGGATGTTCAGATCCCGACCAAATCTTTTATCCCGATCTCCTTCATGCAGTGGGCAGGACGGGATAAAGAGCATGACGAGCACATGGCGATTTCGACTTGGGCTTACACCATTCTCGAACCGCCTCTGCCCGCAGAGCGCATCTGGCTGCCGCCTATCATGGCTGCCGTTTTCTTCGGCTTCCAGCTTTGGCTGGTGCGGATGACCAAACGGACCCGCCAGATGCACGCTGAAGGGAAAGCCAATTAATTCCCTTTAACGACGCAAAACCAGAAAGGCCCGCCGAAAGGCGGGCCTTTTTTTATTGTCTTAATTATTGTAAAAGCCGGGATGGTACGGTTGGGCCGGGGGGTGTTGCCGTCTGGAATTAAATAACAGGGGAGGAGACGAGACGGTTCAGGCGCTGATCTGTTCGAGGTCCATGTTGCCTTCGATGATTTCCCGCAGGGACAATTCGTAGAAACTTTTGGGGCTGTCGTACTTGGTTTTTTTCACTTCAATCGTGGGTTGGGCCCCTTTTTCCAGCTGGTGGATTCGCTGTGCTACCAGAATGCACAGCAGATACCGGCTCTTCACCACATCCAGTGCTTTCTTTTCCAAAACAAGAATTTCTTCCATTCGGTTTCCTTACCTTTATACGTTAAAAACCTAAATTTTAGAGAGTTCCCCACTCCCTGTCAAAGTATTCCTGCAGGACGGGCCTATTTTAAAACTTCGCGCAGAATGTCCAGGGTGGTTTTCACCATGTCATGTGTGATATGACGATGCACGACCGCCCGGAACCAGCCGTCACCCATGTGCAGGATGCGGACCCCCTGGTCATCAAGGAAACGCTCCAAAGCCTCTGCACCCATGTCCGGGTGCTGGAGCTTAAAAAACAGGATGTTTGTGTGGACCCGGTCACAGTTGATCTGGATACCCGGTGTCTTGTGAAGGCCTTGTGCCAGTTCCCTGGCGTTTTGGTGGTCCTCGATAAGCCTCTCCGTATGGTGGGTCAGGGCCTCCAGGCCGGCAGCTGCAAGGATTCCCACCTGCCTCATTCCGCCCCCCACCATCTTTCGCCACTTGCGGGCGCGAACAACCCAGTCAGCGGGACCGCAGATGAGGGATCCCGAGGGTGCCGACAAGCCCTTCGACAGGCTGAACATGACGGAATCCGCGTCCCGGGTGAGGGCAGCGGCTTCCACCCCCAGCGCCACCGCGGCGTTGAACAGCCGGGCCCCGTCCAGATGGATTTTTAGCCCGTTGTGATCCGCCAGTTCCCGGACTTCCTGCATGTAATCGGTTGTCAGGGGATAGCCCCCGCAGTAGTTGTGGGTGTTTTCCAGGCAGATCAGCCGGGTTGGCGGATAATGCACGTCCTCTTTGCGAATGGCGGCTTTGACCTCGCCCATATCGAGAGTCCCGTCGTCCCGGTTGGCCACGGGGTGGGGGTGGATGCCCCCCAGCGCGGACAGTCCCCCGACTTCGTTGATGAAAATATGGCTGCGGAGGCCGAGAATGATTTCGTCACCGCGCTGGCAGTGGGTGAGGAGGCTGACCAGGTTGCCCATGGTGCCGCTCGGTACGAACAGGGCGGCCTCCTTACCCGTTTGTTCCGCTGCCAGTTCCTGCAGTCGGTGCACGGTGGGGTCTTCGTCGAAAACATCGTCTCCCACCTCGGCATTCGCCATGGCCTGCCGCATGGCATCGGTCGGGTGGGTCAGGGTGTCACTGCGGTAATCGATAATCTGCATGGATCAATCCTGTTTCTTTTCTGAACGGAAACGCTGGATGCGGTAATACACCAGCGACAAAAGGAAGACCGGGACGGCAAAGCCACCCAGGATGATCTGCCGGGCCAGGGAAGAGGAAAACTCCAGGGCCACCAGCAGACGGTACTGCTGGGTCACCACCAGGGCGAGGATCACCGCGACAATCAGCATGTACCCCACGCGTTTCGATCCCTTGCCGCCCGGAAACACCATCGAATGCGCGATGAAGTTCAACCCCAAAAATAGCAGGCCGCTCAGGAACATGAGGTAAACGATGAAATTCTGGGTATCGGTCAGCAACGGCAGTCGGCCCCGGTTGGTTGGTCTTGCCGTATTTTATCCGCTCACCGCAGCAGATCAAAGTCCTTTACCGGGTGCGCCGCCCCCGTGTCCGGGATGGCGCAAAAAAAAAGCCCCGGGGCAACCCGGGGCCAGGAGGTGTTGTGGAAACTTCGACCTTGGTCAAAAGTGAATCAGGGTGTTGAAGGCCACTGTATCCTGATGCCGGGTTCCGGTGCCCGACTGGGTTTCGAACACGCTCAGGTTCGACTCGTCGTGACGGTATTCCACGCGAATGATCATGTTCTGCAGAACGCGGAATTCCGGGGTGATGGTGAATTCGCGCAGGCTGTTGTTGACCGCGCCGAGACGGAATCCGTCCTGATCCCGGAACCAGGCGGAACGCACGTTGAGCGAAAACCACTTGTTGAAGTCATAACGCACGATTCCGGCGACACCCCACCAGGTGGCGGTACCGGCGCCGGGACCCGAGTTCTGCTCCGATCCGTAATCCGCGTTCAGCTGAAGAGCCAGCTGGTTGGTGATGCCGATGTCGATGACCGTATCGAAAATATTACGCCAGTTGTCGTTGCCCCTGTCGGTGCCGAGTGTCCCCTGGTTCCCGCCCATGTAGTTGAACAGAATGCTCACATTCTCAAACGGCAGGTAGCCGATCTGTGCGCCGAAAGACTTTTCGGAGTTGTTGTCCGTGGTGCCCGCTTCCTCCCAGTTGTTGGCGATCATGAACATGACGCTCCACTTTTCGTTGATGTCGTAGGAGGCCCGGATGCCGGTGTGCGTGAACGGGATACCCCAGCCGAATACAAACGTCCGGGAAAAGTTCGTGTTCCAGCCGTCGTAACCGTCGAACACTTCCGCTCCGACATGGGTGACGAACTTTCCGAAATCAATTTTCAATCCCGAGCCGACGGGGGCGTTCCAGGTGACATAAGATTGCTGAAGGTCAAAATCGTCGTCGCCGGTTGCAAGTCCTCTCACATTGGCCGCGGAGGTGGGCGAGCTCCGCAGCCGCTGGGCGCCCTCCGGCAGGCTGAAGCCGAAGGTGAGGTCGAACCGGAATCCGATGTCGCCTTTATCGTCGGCCTGTTTCAGGAACACCAGTTCCGTGTTGTCCAGTTTGAAGCTGTTGTCGTCCTGATCGAATATGCGGACGCAGGCGGTGAGCGGCGCCACGCCACAGTTGGTATTTGTCAGGGGACGGTTGAAATTATAACTGTAAGAAGATGAGACGAAGCCATGCACCTCCACGTCTTCCAGCAGTTTGAAGACGTTGGACGCGGCCTGGGCTCCGGTGGCGAATGCGATCGATAAGAATGCCAGCCCCGCGGCCAGCAATTGGAATTTGCCTTTCATCACTCCCCCTTAATGCCTGATAAGGCTTGGATGGAATCGCCGCCACCCGGGAGGATCCTCCCGATCCGACCCGGTGACGGCAAGTGAACTGACCCGTGGTTTCCGGCAGGTGCCGGAACCCTCCCTTACTGATAAATTCATACGAGGTTGTAGCCGGATTCCCCGTGCTGGGTGGCGTCGAGGCCGATCTCCTCGTCTTCCTCATCCACCCGGAACCCGACCATCTTGTCCACCGCCACCACCAGACCGTAGGTGACGACGAAGGAGTAAAGCGCCGCTGCGGCGACGCCGATCACCTGCACGCCGACCTGTTTCAGGTTGCCGTCCAACAGTCCTGTTCCCCCATGAGTGACGAACAGGCCGGTGGCCAGGGCTCCCCAGGCCCCCCCGACCCCGTGGATGCCGAACACGTCCAGGGAATCGTCGATGCCTTTTCGGTGCTTCAGGATGACAGCCAGGTAGCAGACCATGCCCGCGATCACGCCAATGACCATGGCCCACAGGGGAGAGACGAAGCCCGCCGCCGGGGTGATGGCCACCAGGCCCGCGACGATTCCCGATGCCGCACCCAGCGCACTGGGTTTTCCGGCTTTCACCTGCTCTGCAATCAACCAGCCGATCATCCCCGCCCCGGTAGCCACCTGGGTGTTGGTGAAGGCCAGAACGGCGTTCTGGTCCGCTGCAAGCGCGCTTCCGGCGTTGAAACCAAACCAGCCGAACCACAGCAGGCCCGCGCCCAGCAGCACCAGGGGCAGGTTGTGGGGAATCATCATGGGTCCGGGAAATCCCCGGCGTTTCTTGAGGTAGAGTGCCGCCGCCAAACCCGCCACGCCGGAAGATATATGGACCACCGTGCCGCCGGCGAAATCCAGGGCCCCCAGCTCACCCAGCCAGCCACCCCCCCAAACCCAGTGGCAGATGGGGTCGTAAACGATGGTGGACCAGATGAAAATGAAGATCACGTAGGCTTTGAATGACACCCGCTCGGCGATCCCCCCACTGATCAGGGCCACGGTGATGATGGCGAACATCAGCTGGAACATGCTGAACAGGTACTCCGGAATGGTTCCGCTCAACGTGTCGACCTCGGTTCCGTTGAGGAAAACTTTGTCAAAACCCCCGACGAACCCGCCGATATCACTGCCGAATGAAAGCGAATAGCCCACCAGCACCCACTGAATGGTGATCACCCCGAGAGGAATGAAGCTGTGCATGATGGTGCTCAGCACGTTTTTACGCCGCACCATGCCGCCGTAAAAGAGAGCCAGGCCGGGAAGCATCAGCATGACCAGCGCAGATGACACGAGGATCCAGGCGGTGTCGGCGCCGTTGAGTTGTGGGGCTTCCTCTGCATATGCCGGAAGAGCCCACAACAACCCCAATCCGATCGGGAAAATCGCATATTTAAAAAATCGACCCATTTTTCAGTCCTCAATTGATTGAAGTAGTTGCCCCCTACCGGGTAGGCGGAATCGGCGCACCTGCGGCGCTATATTAAGGAGACTTAATCAATTCCTGTACCCACAACGGGTTGAGGACTGAAATAAATGGAAAAAAGCCTGCAAACGGTTTTAATTGAGGGAGTTGGGTGGAGTGGATAACAGGGTCAGGCCGGAATGAAGGGGGGGGACTTTGGAAAAGGCAGGTTCCAAGGTGCTGAGTTTTGCGGATGTTTCCAGCAGGGATGCTGAAAAAATAATCACAAATTTATTCAAGTATCCCTTATTTTTACCGTGAAAGAACTAGGCCATGAACCATATGAAGACCGTTTGGAGACCCTGCTTCAGTCAAGAACTTGACATGAAAAGTCAAAAAATGGGTTTCCCCGGGTACTTGAACTATTGATAGAAAAATATTAACTCTTTATAATATTTAAAGTTATCCGGATTTAGAAGCGGGTCTGGCCTTGGCACAGTCTTTGCTCATTATTCATTCGAATTGGAATGAAATGGCCACAATGCCCATTGATCGGGAGGAAGGCGCATGGCTCAGCAGGAAAAACAGGAAGGTGTCGATCAGATTATTGATGAGGTTCCCCCTCAACGCGGGGTGAGCCGTGGATTTCTGCTCACTCTTCTCCTGATTGCGGGACTCGCGGTGGGCGGGTATTTTGCCTTCCTGAACTTCATACAGCCGCAGATGGAAGCCAAAAAGCAGGGTCAGGACCTTCAGGTCCCCGGCTCGAAATTCGCTGACAAGGAACCCGGGGAAATGGGTGTGATGTACCCCATGGAACCGTTTCTCATCAATCTCGCGCGCAGCAACGGCAAGCAGTTCCTGAAAGTCAGCCTGACCCTGGAACTCAGTTCCCCGGAGGTTCGCCCTGAGGTCAAGGCCAATGAATTCAAGATTGTGGACTCCATTCTGCTTTTGCTCAGCAGCAAAACACGGGAGGACGTCATTTCCCTGCAGGGCAAGTTCAAGCTGAAAGATGAAATTGCCACGCGGGTGAACCGGTTTCTGGTGATGGGCCACGTCAAGGACGTCTATTTCTCGGAATTCATCGTTCAATAATGGATTTTGAGCGTGTATATTGGTTACAGGGCCCAATGGGCCCGAATCCGGTAAACGAGTTTACCAGGCTCTGAATATGGCACAGGTATTATCCAAAGGTGAAGTCGATGCCCTCCTTCGCGGTGTCAGCGAAAACCAGATCGAGGTGGAAGCCGACATCACGGAAGAGGAAAAGGGGGTCGTTCCTTACGACCTGACCAGCCAGGAAAAGATCATCCGGGGTCGCCTGCCGACCCTGGAAATCATCAACCAGTTCTTCTCCCGGCTTTTCCGCAACTCCTTTTCGGGGATGATGCGGCGCTCCGCCGACGTCAGCACGGTGTCCACCGATTCGCTGAAGTTCGGCGATTTCCTGCGTTCCCTGCCGGTTCCTTCCAGCCTGCACGTATTCCGCATGGAACCCCTGCGCGGATTCGGACTGATCGTCATGGAAAGCAGCCTGGTGTTTGCGCTGGTGGACAACTTCTTTGGCGGCACGGGCTCGTCCGAGATGAAGAATCAGGGCCGGGACTTCACTTCCATTGAAATGCGCATGACGCGCAACGTCATCCAGCAGGCGCTGGAAGACTGGGCCAATGCGTGGAAACCGGTTCACCGCGTCAAGACCTCTTACGTGCGTTCCGAGATCAACCCGCAGTTCGCTGCCATTGTTCCGCCCACCGACGTGGTGCTGATCATCGTGTTTGACATTGAGATGGAGCGGGCCTCCGGCACCATTACCATCTGCCTGCCGTACACGGCGATCGAGCCGGTATTGCCGAAACTGAAAGCGAACTTCCAGAGTGAGCGGATGGAGGCCGACAAGGTCTGGATCCGCCGCTTGCGCGAGGAGTTGATGCAGACGGATGTCGAGTGCGTGGTGGAGTTGGGTAAAACCGCCATGACCCCCCGCAAATTGCTGCAGCTCCAGGTGGGCGATACCCTGATGCTCGGCAACGATGTCTCCGATCCGTTGACGGTCAAGGTTGAAGGCATCAAGAAGTACATGGGCCACCCCGGTGTTTCCCGGGGAATGAAGGCCGTACAGATTTCCAAAATCATTGAAAGGGAAGAGTGACCTATGGCTGAATTCGATGACAATGAACTGGGCGCACTGGACGACCTGGATAAATTCGAGGATTTCGAATTCGACAAGGAAGCCGGAGACGAGGAAATCGAGGGTGAAAAAACCAAACGCGATTCTCGGCTGGACCTCATTCTCGATATTCCGCTCACGGTGACGGTCGAATTGGGGCGCTCGAAAATGTTGATTCATGACCTGCTTCAACTCGGGCAGGGTTCGGTGATCGAACTCACCAAGATGGTGGGCGAGCCGTTGGAAGTCCTGGTCAACGACAAGCTGGTGGCTCGCGGCGAGGTCGTGGTGGTCAACGAAAAATTTGGCGTGCGCCTGACCGACATCGTTTCCCCAATGGAACGCGTGCAGTCTCTGGGTTGACGTACCTGCGATCGCCAAAAATCCAACCCACCCCCGATCTCGGGGTGCGCTTTACCGCACCGTCCGGACTCCTTTTTTCTTCGTTTAGCTCTTGCTGACGCCCTCCGGCCTCAAGGGGAGTTTACACAACCCCTTTGGTTATAAGAGGTTTTGGGCCCTCTCTCCTTTAACTCTCTGAATTTCAAGAAGTTTGCCAACCGCATGGTATGGCCTTTGCATTTTTAGGGTTGAACCCATTGTCTGTCGGGTTTTTTGACACGTTCAACTCTTAAAGGTGGGAAGGCGTTATGGAGTGGAAACGGTTTGGTTTGGCCTGGGCGCTGGTCCTCAATTTTCTGGTTTCCGGCGCAGCCTGGGCTCTGCCGCTGACGGAATACAACAAGCTTCGTGATGTGAGGGTGCAGGAGACTGAAGAGGGGCTCCATATCCAGCTCCAGTTCCGGCACCCGCCCGATAATTTCCAGGCACCCGTTTTTTTTCAGAATTCAGTTCAGGTCGATCTGCCCTTTGCCTACCTGGCTCCGGCCAAGCAGTACTTTCCCACTGGTGACGATGAGATTCACCAGGTGTATGCATCCCAGTACAACAAGGAACTGCTGCGCATCCGGTTTATCATTGGCGATCGGCGACAAGGATTGGAAAAACGGTTCCGCATTTCCCGCAATGGGAACAACATTGATGTTCTCGTGCGAAATGGGGGCAGCGCCTCCAAGAAATCCAAACTCGTGCCGTCGCCCAAAAGCGCGGACGATCCTTTGAGCGATTTCCTCGCATCCGGACCTTCTCATATCGAGGTCCCCAAAACCGGACCGCAATCCATTTCAAGTGGAACCGAAAATGAATCGGGCTCCCAATCTCCGGATCCGTTCGTGGAATTGCTTGACGAAAGCAAGACCCAGCCCGCCAAACAAAAGGTGACTTCTACCAGTACTGCAAAAAAGGAAACGTTGTCGGAGATGGTTGGAACCGCGTTTCGTAAAGATAAAAAAGGGAAGGGGACAACCGAATCCAGAGGCATTCCGGAACAAGAAACGAGCACGGTACTGCAGAAAGAGGAAACCTCGGGTGGACCGGATATCTTTTCTGCCGGTTTAAAAATGTTTTACACGCTGGCGCTGGTTCTGGGATTGATGTTTCTTCTGTTTCACGTGTTCAAAAAATATGTCTGGAAAAACGGGGTTTTCGGCACCGAGAACAAACCCATCAAGGTGCTGTCCACGGGATTTCTCGGACCGAAGAAAAGCATTGCCCTGGTGGAGGTGGCGGGTGAAGTACTGGTGCTCGGTATTGCAAACGAAAACATTTCCCTTTTGGCGAACGTGGAGGACCCGGACCAGATCGACCGTATCAAGGGTGGATCGTATGTGCCGACCTCCTCCCGGATTCGAAAAAAGGAGGCAACGAGTGTGCAGGCGCCCACTGTTGCCGTCAGTGCAATGAAGGAAGAGGATCCGGTGATGGAGGAAGAGGAAAGCGCACCGGAGATTACAACCGCAATGGATGAGCCGCCCAAACCTTCTGTGCCTCCTCACAAGCGTGTCGATGCTTACGAGCGTGTGGTAAAACAACCCAAAACCACCAATCCGTTTCCCGATTTTGTTAAGCAGTTTGAAGATGACCAAAGTAAAAACGACGGAGCGGATTCGGTAAAAGGTTTGGAACAGCGCCTTAAGAAAACTCTTGAAGGCAACAGGGGGAAGTGATGCGGAGAATTTTACTCACATTCATGGGCCTCCTGGTTCTCACCGCATTTTTTTCGGCGGGACCGGTTGCCGACGCGCAGGCGATCCCCATGCCAAGTATCCAGGTGGGCGTGGAGAACACGGAAGAACCGGAGGCGATGTCCACCGCCCTTCAGATCCTGGCCCTGCTCACCATTCTCACACTGGCTCCTTCCATCCTCATCCTGATGACATCGTTTTCGCGCATCGTCATTGTGCTGTCGTTTCTGCGGCAGGCCATGGGAACCCAGCAAACCCCGCCGACGCAGGTGCTGGTGGGGCTGGCCCTGTTTCTGACGTTTTTTGTGATGAGTCCGGTATTGACCCAGATCAACTCGGAAGCCCTTCAGCCTTATCTGAATGAGGAGATCTCGCAGGGCGAAGCGCTGGAGCGGGCGCAGGCCCCGATCAAGGGGTTCATGCTGCGCCAGACCCGCAACAAGGATCTCGACCTGTTCCTCAATATTTCCCAGGATGAACGGCCGGATACGGCGGAAGAGGTGAGCATGGCCGTCGTGGTTCCGGCGTTTGTCATCAGTGAATTGAAAACGGCGTTCCAGATTGGTTTCCTCATCTACATTCCGTTCCTCATTCTTGACATGGTTGTGGCCAGTATCCTGCTTTCAATGGGTATGATGATGTTGCCGCCGGTGTTGATTTCGCTTCCCTTCAAATTGATGCTGTTTGTCATGGTGGATGGCTGGCACCTGACGGTGGGGTCGCTGGTGAAGAGCTTTTTCTGACGAGGCTAGAGGATGACCGAACAGTTCATAATTGATTTTGGAATGAATTCCATCAAGACCACGCTGTTGCTTTCTGCCCCAATGCTTGGTTTTGGATTGCTCACCGGGCTCGTGGTTTCCATCTTTCAGGCGGTGACTTCGATCCAGGAACTCACACTGACTTTCATCCCCAAAATCCTGGCGGTGTTTCTGGCGCTGTTTCTCTTTTTTCCCTGGCTGTTGCAGATCATCATTGGGTTCACCGAGAACATCCTTTCCAACTTTCCTTCCCTGATAGGCTGATGGACCTGTTCAATCTGTCTTACACGGATTTCGAACGGTTTTTGTTTGTCCTGTTTCGGGTGGGTGCCTTCATCATTTTTGTTCCCTTTTTCGGAAGCACCCAGTTTCCCTCAAGGGTGAAGACCGGCCTCATTCTGCTCCTGAGCGTCAGCCTGTACCCACTGGTTCCGGAAGCCGCTATTGCTCCCCCGAAGGGGCTTCTCGGCCTGTCGGTCATGCTGTTCTCGGAGATGCTTGTTGGGTTTTCCATCGCTTACGTCATGCGAATGATTTTCACAGCCGTTCAGATTGCGGGAACCATGGTGGATTTCCAGATGGGGTTCGGTGTCGTCAACGTCATTGATCCGCAGACCCAGTCTCAGGTATCCATCACCGCCCAGTTCCAGAATATCTTTGCGACGTTTCTTTTTCTCGCCCTCAATGGACATCACCTCACCGTTCACGCCCTGGTGGAAAGTTTTGAAATGATCAATCCCCAGCAGTTCGCCTTTTCGGCCTCAACGGTTGAATTCATTTTGCAGGTGTTTGCCGCCACATTTGTGGTAGCCATAAAAATTGCCGCTCCGGTGATGGTGATTCTTTTCTTCATCAGTGTCGGGCTGGGTTTGGTTGCGCGCACCGTTCCTCAGATGAATGTTTTCATCGTCGCGTTTCCATTGCAGATCGGTGTGGGACTACTCATGGTGGGTCTCACGTTTTCATTTTTTACCGTTCTTTTAAAAAAACAGATTGCTGAAATGCCGGCATGGGTGATGGGTCTCATGCAGACGTTTTAAATTGAGGCGTTCCCCTATGGGAGTAGGTACCAGGTATGGACGAAGAGAATAAAGATCAGAAAACAGAAGAGCCATCAGCGAAACGAATTCAGGACGCGGAGGAGCGGGGTAACTTCGCGCACAGTCGCGAACTGACTTCCGCTTTCATCCTGATGATGGCGATTCTGGCCTTTGCGCTCGGCGGTTCCTTCGTCACCAAAAAAATGATGGCCACCTGGCACAATCTAATCAGCCAGGCGCACACTGTGGAGCCGACCATTCCCGCCATGCGGGAGCTACTCGCATGGATTGTGCAGAACGTTTTCACCATCTTGAGCCCCATCCTTGTTTCTATCATGGTTGGAGGAATCGTCGTCAATCTCATGCAGACGGGCGGCCTCAGGTTTTCCGGTCATCCCCTCATTCCCAAATTCAACAAACTCAACCCCATCAACGGCACCAAGCGCCTGTTCTCCATGGTTGCGTTGATGGAGCTGTTCAAGTCGCTTTTCAAGGTCACTCTCATTTCGCTCATCGCATTTTTCACCATCCGGAGTCATTTCTCTGAAATTCCGGCGATGACCGACTTTGGAGTTGGGCAGATTCTGACCTTCATGGGCCGGGTCGGACTGGAAATCATGATCCAGGTTCTCCTGGTGCTCATCGTGCTTGCGTTCATCGACTACATGTTCCAGCGCTTCACGTATATGAAAAACCTGCGCATGACCAAGCAGGAGGTGAAAGACGAACGGAAGGACACGGAAGGTAGCCCGCAGGTCAAGCAACGCATTCGCAGCGTGCAGCTGGAAATGATGCGGCGCCGGATGATGGCCGCCGTACCAGATGCGGATGTGGTGGTCACCAACCCGACTCACTATTCCATTGCGATCAAATACGACCGGGATCGGCACGATGCACCGGTGGTGGTGGCGAAGGGGATGGGGCCGGTGGCGCTCCGCATCCGTGAGATTGCCAAAGAAAACGGCGTGCCCCTGGTGGAAGACAAGCCCCTCGCAAGGCTCCTGTACAAGACGGTGGACATCGGTCAGTACATCCCGGCGGAGCTCTACCGCGCTGTGGCGGAAATCCTCGCGTACGTGTACCGCCTGAAGGGAATCAAAATGGTATAGATATTGCTAATTTATTGTATTGATGAGTTTTAGGACCTGATTTTCAGGTGCCCCGTGACCCGCCGGGAACTATAACATATTATAAATAAATGGGTCCGGGGGTTCCTCCAGGGTTGGGGGCGGCGTCAAAATTTTGAAAGGATGAAAGACTGAATGGCCACTCAAGCACAGGTTCAGGCGATCATGGCATCGCGCCCGAGGGAAATCGGCATCGCACTCGGCATGATTTCCGTGCTTGTGGTGATGGTGATTCCCATTCCAACTTTTCTCCTCGACCTGCTTCTTTCATTCAGCCTCACCTTTTCGCTCGTCATTCTGCTGGTCGCCATCTTCATGATCTCGGCGCTGGACTTTTCCGTGTTTCCGTCGCTTCTTCTGATGGTCACGCTGGTCCGGCTTTCCCTGAATGTGGCCTCGACCCGCATCATTCTCCTGCATGGTGACGAAGGCCCGCACGCGGCGGGGCAGGTGATTGAGTCGTTCGGCTCGTTTGTCGTTGGCGGCAATTATGTCGTCGGTGCGGTCATTTTCATCATCCTCGTCCTTATCAACTTCATCGTCATCACCAAGGGTTCGGTGCGCACGTCGGAAGTGGCGGCACGGTTCACGTTGGACGCCATCCCCGGGAAACAGATGAGCATCGACGCCGATCTGAACGCCGGTCTCATCACCGAGGAAGAAGCGCGAACTCGGCGGCGCAACCTGGAGCGGGAAGCGGATTTTTACGGTGCGATGGACGGTGCCATCCGCTTTGTGCGGGGAGACGCGGTGGCGGGGATCCTGATCACGCTCATCAACGTTTTGGGTGGTTTTGCCATCGGCGTGTTCCAGCAGGACATGGGTGTGGGTGAGGCGGCACGGGTGTACACGCTTTTGACCATCGGTGACGGACTGGTCACACAACTTCCGGCACTGGTCGTCTCCACCGCCGCAGGCCTTGTGGTGACCCGCGCTACAACGGAACGCAACCTGCCCGCCGAACTGGTGCAACAGGTGGTCAAAAATCCGGCGGCGTTTTCCATCTCTTCCTTCGTGCTGTTCTTTTTCGGTCTCATTCCCGGTCTGCCTCACATTCCGTTTTTCTTTCTGGCGGCCGCCACCGGTTATATCAGCTACCGGTTGTACCAGGAACGGTTGAAGCAGGAAGCCATGGAAATGAAACGGATCGAGGAAGTCCAGAGCGCCCCCATCCCGGAGAAAGTGGAATCCATCCTGCCCCTGGATGTGATGGAGCTCGAAGTGGGGTATGAGTTGATCCCGTTGGTTGACGCCAACCGCAATGGCGAACTGCTTGACAGGATCAAGTCCATCCGCCGTCAGTTTGCACTGGAGATGGGTTTCATCGTACCGCCGCTTCACATTCGCGACAACCTGCAACTCAAATCCAGTGATTACGCCGTTTTGATCAAGGGTGTCGAGGTGGTGCGCGGATCGGTGATGATGGGCCGGCTTTTGGCGATGAATCCCGGCCAGACGGAAAAGGAAATCGAGGGCGTTCATACCAAGGAGCCGACATTTGGCCTGCCGGCAGTCTGGATCCAGGCCCGTGCTAAACAGGAAGCCCAGATGGCGGGATACACCGTGGTCGATCCGGCCACCGTCATCACCACGCACATCAAGGAAACCATCAAACGGTATGCGGCGGAGTTGCTGGGTCGCCAGGAAACCCAGGCCCTCATCGAAAAGTTCAAGGAAACCAATCCGAAGGTGATCGAGGAGTTGATCCCCAACCTGATGAACGTGGGCAAGGTACAGAAGGTTCTGCAAAACCTGCTTCGCGAGCAGATTTCGGTCCGGGATCTACGTACTATTCTGGAAACCCTGGCAGACTATGCTCCGAAGGTGGACGATCCGGACCTGCTTACCGAATACGTACGGCAGGCGATGGCGCGACCCATCACCAGGCAGTACGCGGGTGAAGGAGAAACTTTGTCGGTCATCACCTTCGACCGCAATATTGAAGAAGCCATTCAGCAATCGATCCAGCGCACCGAATTGACGTCCTTCCTGGCACTGGACCCGACGGTGGCCGAGCAGATTTTGAGACGACTCAAAGAAGCCGTGGAAGAAGCGACACCAATAGCGGAGACCATACCGGTCCTGTTGACCTCGCCCGCAATTCGCATGCATGTACGGCGGTTGACGGAGCGGTTCATCCCGGACCTCGTTGTGCTGTCGCACAATGAAATCATGTCCACGGCGCAAATCAAAACCCTGAGAGTGGTGACCCTCAATGCGAATTAAAAAAATACTGGCGAACAGTTATCCTGAAGCTCTGACGCGTGTCAAAGAAGAGCTGGGCGAGGACGCTCTGGTGTTGAAGACCCGTTCCATCAAGTTTGGCCAGGAAGGAGGGGGCCAGGGCGCCTCCATGGTGGAGATCACTGCCGCCATGGAGGACGCTTCGCATCCCGCCTCCGTGATGACGATGGCGGAAGAACCGGGGAGCGAAGGTTCGGAACCCCTGGGAGCCAACCGGAAGTCTTTAAACTCGGGGAATGAAGATCGCGAAATGCGTTCCCTCATTTACACCTTGTTGTCCCAAACCGAACGTGCGAAATCTATGGGTCTGCACGGGGAACAACTTCACACCTATCAGCATCTCGTCGAATGCGGGATCGACGAACACCTGGCGGCGCGCGTATTTGAAACTCTCAACGAGAATTCACCCGGCATGGGCATAAACATGATTCAGGTGGAGGATCGTGTGGGGGGATCGTTCCACTTTTCCGGACCTATCCAGTTGGACGCGGTCGGACCCAAAATTGTTGCGTTGCTGGGTCCCACCGGTTCCGGCAAGACCACCACCGTGGCGAAACTCGCGGCACGGTTTGCTTTACTGGAACGCAAGAAGGTGGTGCTGGTTTCCCTCGATACCTTTCGCCTGGGTGCCCTGGAGCAGTTGCAGATTTACGGCGACCTCATGCGCGTTCCCGTGGAGATGGCGACCGACCGAAACGAATTTCTGCAGATACTCAATCGTCATCAGGATGCGGACCTGATTCTCATCGATACGATGGGACGCAACCCGCGTGACGAACAGTATGTGGAAGAGTTGAAGCAGATTTTCAGTGCCGCGCCCAATCTGGAAACGCATCTGGTGCAAAGCGCAACAGCGCAGGAAAGCGTGTTCGAGCATTCGCTGAAACAGTTTCAACCGTTGGGTGTGGACCGCATTGTGCTGACGAAGATCGATGAGGGCATGCAATTCGGCCATTTGTATAACATTGCGAGCCGTCACCCCGTTCCGTTTTCGTATTTTACCAATGGCCAGAGGGTGCCCGAAGATATTGAAGTGGCTGCACTCGAAGGGGTAATTCGTTTGATTTTTGGCTGAATTCATCTTAAATTAAAAAGGCTAACCTATGGTTTTTTCAGGCCTAACCGAAAGAACGGGCCGCCAGGCCAACACCTTGAGGCGCATCATGCAAAACGATTCCAGTAAACTCCCTCCAAAAGTTCTCGCCATCAGCAGTGGCAAGGGTGGCGTTGGAAAAACCAACGTCGTGGCCAACGTGGCGTGTGCGCTGTCGCGAAAAGGCAAAAAGGTGTTGATCTTCGATGCGGACATGGGCCTCAACAACATCGACATTCTGCTCGGGCTCGCTTCCCCCTTTCACATTGGGCACGTGTTCTCCGGCGAGAAGAAAATCGAAGATGTGCTGGTGGACGGACCGCGTGGGATCAAGGTGCTTCCGGCGAGTAACGGATGGCAGGAATTGACCCTGCTGGACTCGGAAAAAAAGCTGTTATTGATGGAAGAACTCGACCGGATCAGTGGGGACTTCGATTACCTGCTGTTCGATACGGGCGCAGGCATCTCATCCAACGTGACGTATTTCTGCAGTGCGGCGCATGATATCGTGCTCGTCGCCACCACGGAACCGACTTCGCATACGGATGTGTATGCGCTGATGAAGGTGTTGTTCCAGCAGCATCACCAGAAACGGTTTCGTCTCATCGTCAACGCGGTGAAGAACGAACGGGAAGCACTTGAGGTGTACAAGCGCCTGTCTACGGTCCTGGATCGTTTTCTTGGCGGTGTGACTCTGGAATACATGGGTTACGTCGTACACGATGTCAATGTTTCCAAGGCAGTTCGCCAGCAGAAACCGTTTATTGAATTGTATCCGCATTCGAAGGTGAGTCAGTGCATCGACCTGGTGACGCAACGGATTTTGAAGGAACGCGACCGGTTTTCGCCAGACTCCGACCGGCCCTTTGCGTGGAGGAGTGTGTTGCAGATATGATGACTCCGTTTCAGGCAAAGAAAGCCGCACTGGTATTTGCGCTGTTTGCTTTTATCCTGCTGTCGCTGGGAAGTTGGATTTCGGGTGCGCGGGTATTGGCGGCCGTGGTGCGGGGCGTCGAAGGGTTCTTTGTATTTGGCGGGCTGGCCTGGGCGGTATGCGCGCTTGTGTCCACCAATGAGCCACAGGAAAAAAAGAAGAAAAAGAAACGGCCCCAGAAAGGGCAGAACTTGGATCAAACGGTGTGAAGGGTGAATGATTATGGCAGGTAAGCCGCAACCGGCAGAAGAAATTCCCATCTCTCCGGAGAACACGGAACAGATCATCCTGGAGTATTCTCCCATGATCAAGTACGTGGCGAACCGGATTGCCATGCGGCTTCCATCGCACATTGAGGTGGACGACCTCATCAGCGTCGGGGTGCTGGGGCTGATTGATGCCATCGAAAAATACGATCCCAACCGCGGTGCCAAATTCAAAACTTATGCAGAGTTCCGCGTGCGAGGTTCCATCCTCGATGAACTGCGCAATCTCGACTGGGTACCCCGGTCGGTGCGTCAAAAGGCATCGGAAATGGACGCCCTCACAAACCGTTTACAGGGCAAGTTCGGCCGGCCCCCGGAGGATGAAGAGATCGCCGAGGAGATGGGCGTCAGCATTGAAGAATTCTTCACCGCGATGAACGAGACCCGCAGCGTTCCCATCCTCAGCCTGGAAGATCTGGGCATCAACAAGGAAACGGGGGAACAGCAGAATCTGCTCGATTGTCTGATAGGCGACATGGAATCGGATCCGCAAACCCAGATCCGTCTCAATGAACTGAAAAAAATCATCGCCGAAGCCATCGACGCCCTTCCGGAAAAAGAACGGCTCATGATTTCGCTGTATTATTACGAAGAGCTGACGATGAAAGAGATCGGAGAGGTGCTGAATATCACTGAATCACGCGTATCACAGATTCATTCCAAAGCGGTCTTTCGACTGAGGACCAAATTGAAATCCATTCTGGCTGACGAGGTGTGACGTGAAGCTCATTCCCAAGATTCCTTTTTCGTATCCCGAAATCGGGCTGTTGATTCTGCGGGTGGCCGTCGGTGTTGTGTTTGTGTATCACGGCTCGATGAAACTGTTTGGCCCGGGAGGTGTGAGCGGGTTTGCCGGTTCACTGGCTCAACTGGGAGTTCCCACTCCGGGAATCAATGCGTGGCTGGCAACCCTGGCGGAGTTTCTGGGCGGGATGGCGCTCATTTTCGGAGTTTACGCCAGGTGGGCGACGTTACCGTTGATCTTTGTCATGCTGGTTGCCATCCTCACCGTACACGGGCCGAATGGTTTCAGCATGAGGAACAACGGGTTCGAGTACCAGTTCACTTTGATCGCGGCGCTCGCCGCGATTTTCCTCACCCGGTCGGAGAAATGGCACATCAAGCAGTGACCATGCGACTTAATTCCTTCATGAACTAACCCGGTCAGTAAACCGGCAGGTGCCGCTCTTCAGGCGGACGCGATTTCCATCTTCTGTGAAACCACATCCACGGTTCCGGATAATCGCGGATGACCTCTTCCAGCACCTTTTCGCACTGCTCGGTCCAGCGGTAAATGTCCCCCTCCTTGTCACCCGTTTTTTCCAGATTGAGCGGTGGCTTGTAAACGACCTTGTAACGGCCCTTGCCGATGGGAACGCTGAAAATTGGGAGGATGGGCGCACCGGTGCTGTAGCTGAGCGCGGCCAGGGACCGGGCCGTGGCCGCTTTCTTACCGAAAAAATCAACGAACAGAGCGAAATCGCCACCGTTCTGGTCCATCAGCACGGTGATGCTGCTTTTTCCTTTCAGCGCACGCACGATGCGGATGAGAGATGTGTCCTTGTGCAGGATGCGGTTTCCGGAGGTCAGCCGCATGTCCATGAAAAATTTTTCCAGGTATGGGTTGTCGAGCCGCCGGGCCACAGCGTAATGCTGGGTTGTGTTCATGAACCCGTGATACAGCCCCAGGATCTCCCAGTTGCCGTAGTGGGCCATCAATACCAAAAACCCGGTATCGCCCTTTTCACATTGATCCAGGTATTCGCGGCCTTCCACTTCCATACCGATCAATTGATGCACGCGGTTTCTTGTGTCGCGGCAAACCCAGATGCATTGCAATGCCGAGAGAATCATCTGACGCATGGAGGCTTTGGTGATGCGGTCTTTTTCTTCCCGGGTTTTACGGTCACCGTAGGCGATGTCGAGGTTGATGCGCGCGATTCGCCGCCGCTTTCGGGACACGCGAAACCAAAGCGCTCCGATCCCTCCCGACAACCGGTACAGGGTGGTGGAGGAAAGACTCATGATGACGCCGATCACAGGACGGAACAGGGCGTATTCAATTCGATAACGGATTTTTCTGGAAAGTGTATTGCGTGAACTCAATCTTGATTCTCAATTCGGATTCAACGGGGCAGGTCTTGCGGGAGGTGTGCAGTGGGATCAAACAGTTTCCGCAACGGCCTGCGCAATGGCGTACACGTTGTCGTGGGACATTGAAATATGAATATCTTTCAGTTTGAGGGTTTCGCAAATCTCGCGGCACTTGCCCGTGATGTTCAGGGCGGGTTGCCCCGACTCCCGGTTCAGGATTTCAAGGTCACGCCAGGTGATGCCACCGGCCATTCCTGTACCGAGCGATTTCAAAACCGCTTCCTTGGCGGCAAACCGCGCCGCATAATGTTTGAACGGTTCCGGGCGCGAACGACAATATTCGATTTCGCGTGGCGTGAACACACGCTCCTCAAACCGTTCTGCATGATTTTCCAAGGATTTTTGAATCCGGGAAATCTGGATGATGTCAATGCCCGTGCCGTGGATCATAAACGCCCTTAAATAATTGTAATAATTATAGGGCAGGAACAAGCAAATGGTAAGCCCGTTTTGCCTGCAAAGCGTCAGGCCGGCAAGGTGCCGAGGGCCGCTTCGATATCGGCCCGGGCAATGGCCCCTTCGCGCACGATGGCGGGGGGAGTCGAAGTGATGTCCAGGACGGTCGATGGAGCACCCCCTGGAGCGGGTCCCGCGTCGATGATCCAATCAATGGCGCTGCCGATCGACTGGTTCACGTCGTCCGCATTGAGCGGATTTTCCGTTTCGCTTTTGTTGGCACTGGGGGCGGTGAGGGCGTGACCCAGGTCGCGTACCAGTTGCCGGGCAATCGCCGAGTCCGGCAGCCGGATTCCGATCTTCCCCGTCCCCGCCGTCAGGGCTTTGGGAATGTCATCGCGCGCCGGAAACAGCAGGGTCAGGGGGCCGGGCCAGAACGCATCCATGGCTTTCACCGCAAGTTCAGGCACCTCCGCCGCCCAGTCCTTCAGTTGCTCGCGGTCATCGATGAGAACCAGAATGGGCTTGTCCGCCGGGCGTTCCTTGATGGTGAAAATCTTTTCCACCGCCTCGGCGTTGCCGGGGTCCACCCCCAGTCCATAAAACGTGTCGGTCGGGAACGCGATGGAGCCGCCTTCGGCAAGCGAACGCTTGATCGGCGTGATGACCGCCTGCAGCGTCTGCGGAAACTGCGGGTCAACCTGAAGACGATTCGCCATACGGTGTCTTCAGGTTTTTGCTTTTGCGTTCGACCTGCTTGGCCTGATCTTTTTTGTACTTCAACAGTTGTTTTGCCAGGTCATTGTCGTCGAGTGCGAGAATCTGCACCGCCAGCAAGCCGGCGTTTTTTGCCCCCGCCTTGCCGATGGCCATGGTGGCAACCGGAATGCCGCCCGGCATCTGCGCCGTGGACAACAAAGAGTCGAGGCCCTGCAGGACGGAGGTGATGGGCACGCCGATCACCGGCAGGGTGGATTCGGCCGCGATTACGCCCGCCAGATGCGCTGCGCCGCCGGCCCCTGCGATGAACACGCGGATGCCGCGTTTCTTAGCGCCATTGACATAATCGCGCGTCCGTTCCGGGGAACGGTGTGCGGAAGAAACCAGGATTTCGTGATTCACTCCAAATTGTTCAAGGACCTTGCTTGCTTCTTCCATCGTGGTGAAGTCGGAGTCGCTTCCCATCAGAATGCCGACACGCGGCAATTTTTTTTTCTTTTTGGTAGCCACTGTTTGGAATCCTTTAATATTTGATTGGGATCGCGTCCCGTTCGACGGAACGGGCGCGGAAAATTAAATTGAAGTCCTGCGTTTATAGCAAGATTCCCGGGGCAGTTCAAGAGGGACCGCAGAAACGGTTCATTTCGGCTCGATGGGCTCGAAATCCTCCGCCGGAATGGGGCCGCGTTTGCGCCTTCCGTGCTTGATCTCCGGGATCAGCATGACGGTGGCGATGATCATCATGCTGAAAGAAATGAGGCCGATGTTCACGGGACCAACCTGGTTCACCATCCAGAACCCGAGCATCGGGCCGATGGTGCCTCGCACGCCGGTGAGACCAACGTGGACCGACATGTAGGCCGCAACTTTCCCAGGCGGGGCGTATTTGGTGACCCACAGGCTCCACGCAATGGCGCCTCCGCCGAAGGCCATGCCTATGAACGCCGAGGCGGTGGCGATGAGGTAGGGGTCCTTCGTCAGGAAAAACAGACCGACGCCGATAGCGAACAGCAGGTTCAGAATCATACGCAGGACGATGAAGTTCATCTTGTCGAACAGCCGTGCCAGAAAGGGCGTGGACAGGGCCCGCATGAGGTCCGGGATGACGGTGATGATGAGTGCCACGAACAGCGCGGAGCCCTCGATGCCGTATTTGCTGGAAGTGATGTAATCGACACGCAGGGGCAGGGTCCACAGGTTGGCAAAGCCCATGATGAACCACGTCAAAAGAACATAGCCGAAGTTGCGGTCCTCGAACACCAGCTTCAGGTTGCCGAGCGGGTTTTTATGCTCGCCGTTTTCGATGATGCCGGAAGGCATGGCGTACACCACGCAGGCTTTGCCGATGGCCGCCAGCCCCAGGGTGACCAGAATCCAGCGGTAGTTTTCAAGATCCGCATCCATGGCGGCGGACCCCAGGAACCCCGCGACCACCGAGACCAGCACCAGTGCCAGCACCGAGCGGGAAAAGTACTTGCCGCGCTGGTCTTCCGGGTAATTATCGTTGTAGATGGCGGTGAGAAACGGCACCAGGCTGGTGAGCGCCATGAACGCCAGCACCAGGCACACGGTGTATGTGGCCAGCGTATTGGCGAATGCTGCCGCGAACAGCAGCACGCCGCACACGGCCGCGGGAAGTGCGCCCAGTACGGATTTGCGGAACCCCGATTTTGAAGCGTAATGCACGAGAAGCAGGGAGACCAGCATGCCGATGAACGGGGCGGAACCGATCAACGCCTTGGACATGTCTCCCGCCTGAAACACGCGGATGGCGATGAACAGGCCAAACGTCTGCGTGCCGGCGGTCAGAATGCCGCGGCACACACCGCGGGCGAGATCCAGACGGAACGTCCGGCGGGTGCGCGTTTCCGCATCCAACCCGGCGCTGGTGTCCTCGGACCAGCGGGCGCGAAATCCGAACAAGGCAACTCCTTACGATGGCGTGTTGATCGTGATGGAAAGCACTGCGCTTTGGAAATGATGTTCCCAGGGAGGCGGTGTCAATCGGTTGTCTAAAAGACTAAAACACTTCGCAGATCAATTCAACTTGCCGCGGCAGAGGCCGATGTAGTGGCGGTTGTCCTCGGCGTAAGGCTGGATCTCCAGCGCTTTCTGAAAGCTGTGAATGGCTTCGTTGAGGCGGCCAAGGTGAAACTGACACATGCCCATTCCGTTCCAGGCGCCGAAGTGATGCGGGATTCTTTCAACCACCTTCCGGCATTCGGCTATGGCTGCTTCGTAGTCTCCTTCCAGGTAAAGCACCGTGGCGAGCTTGTTGTGGGCTTCGGTGTATTCGGGAAACTGATCGACCAGATCCGCAAAGTGAAGGCGGGCCCGCGAAAGTTCTCCCGAATCCATGAAGCGGATGCCTGCATAGAGCTTTCTCTCCGCCGCCTCACCGCACTCCTGGTACCAGCGCATCCAGAGGGATTGCGTGGCCTGTTTGCGGATCTTCGGGTCCACTTTTTTCAGGTCGTTCAAAAGCCGTTCGATATCGTTCATAATGCCAATGGAAGAGGGCAGGGCCGGGGCTCGTCGTTGAGTTTCGCCGGCGAATGTGGTCCAATCAAGCCTACTTGATCGCCCCGGTTCAATACAAGCAGGAATTCGCGAAGAACCGGACCCCGGCCCCGGGCGTTCCGGCAAGTGTTATCGATTCCATGAAGAAAAAAAACGATATACCCCAGGCCGAAATCGTCGCCGTCGGCAACGAATTGCTGAACGGTCTTGTTTCAGACACCAACTCGACCTTCATCTGTGGCCAGTTGCGCATGCACGGATTGCAGGTGGGACGCATCTCCGTCGTAGGCGACGACGCCGACGCGATCCGTTCGGCACTGGACCAGGCTCTGTCCCGGGTCGATTTGGTTATCGTGACCGGCGGCCTCGGGGCGACGCACGACGACATCACCAAGGACGTGCTGGCCGATTACTTTGGCACTCCGCTGGTGCGGGACCCGAAAGTGGAGGAGATGATCCGCGTATTTTTTGGAAAGCGGCAAAGGCCGGTTCCCGACGCGGCGCTTCGCCAGGCGGAGGTGCCGAGGGACGGACGCCCGCTGTACAACGACCAGGGCACCGCCCCCGGTTTGATGTTCGAGCGCGGAGAGCAGCGGGTCTATGTTCTTCCCGGGGTGCCGCGCGAGGCCGAGCACCTGACCCGGCAGTACATTCTTCCCGATGTTGCGGTTGCCGGAAACCTGTGCCTGCAACAACGCATGTTGTGGACCACGGGCCTGGTCGAGTCCGCCCTGTGGGAAATGTTCGGGCCTGTTGACGAGTTGGAGAACCTGGTGCAGGTGGCGTCGTTGCCCTCCCACCTCGGTGTGCGCATTCATCTCACCGCTTACGGAAAAAACGTTGAGGAAACTTCCGTTAAAATTGAACAGGCCGAAGTTCTTTTGCAGAAGGTCCTCTCCTCATATATCTACGCCCGGGATGAACAAACCATGGAAAGTGTGCTGGGGCAACTTTTGGCCGATCGGGGCGAAACCGTCGCTGTCGCGGAGTCCTGCACGGGCGGATTGATCGGTCATCGTCTGACAAATATTCCCGGAAGTTCCCGTTATTTTCTGCAGGGATGGTTGACATACAGCAACCAAGCGAAGATCAAAAACCTGGGTGTGGATGCCACACTGGTGGAACGCCATGGTGCCGTGAGTGAAGAGGTTGCGCGTGCCATGGCGGAAGGGGCCCGCCAGCGTGCCGGTACGGACTGGGCGGTGTCGGTGACGGGGATCGCCGGTCCGGATGGCGGTACGGCAACCAAACCCGTGGGTCTCACCTATATCGCCGTCGCGGGTAAAACGCTTACCTCGTGTCAGAAATTTGTGTTTCCGCAGGACCGCGTACGAAATAAAGAACGTGCCGCACAAGCCGCATTGAACCTTCTCCGTTTGCACTTAATCGGGTTAAAATAACCCCCGAGAATCGGTATTAATTCAGGCGCCCTGCCTGAGGGATGGAAGTGTGTGACGAAGGAAGGGAACGTGACTTTTATACAGTGCCACCAGTGTCAAAAAGAATTTGAAGATGGTTTCCAGATTTGCCCGTACTGCGGTGCTCCGTACGGAGCGAGTGGAGCGCATTACCCCCGTGTGCCCAACTGGATGTTCGGTGCGATCCTTGTTTTGTTTGCGGTGCTCGCGTCGATATTGTTTTACTCGTTGATGACATTTTGATCCGGAGGTTCATCCGGTGCGGGCGCTCATTCGGAAGGGATGGATGAGCACCGCGCCGACGATGAACCCGCCGATGTGCGCGAGCCACGCCACGCCTCCTCCGTCCGGTCCCGCCGCCATGTTGTTCAACACCTGCAACCCAATCCACAGCAGCAACAGGAAGATTGCCGGGATGCGCACGATGGTGATGAAGAACCCAAGGAACACCAGCGTCTTGACGCGGGAAAAGGGAAACAGCATCAGGTACGCGCCGAGGATTCCAGAGATGGCGCCGCTGGCGCCCACCATGGGGATGGTTGAGTCCAGATCGGCGGAAACATGCGCCGCCGCCGCCAGCGCTCCGCAGGTCAGGTAAAAAAGGACGAACCGCAGTTTTCCCAGCTGGTCTTCAATATTGTTGCCGAAAATCCACAGGTACAGCATGTTTCCCGCCAGGTGCCCCAGGCCCGCATGCATGAACATCGATGAAAAAACGTTTGGATAATTCTCAAGCGGCCGGTTTGTCAACTGGTACGGTACCAGTCCGTATTCGGTGATGAATTGTGTCCCCTCCCGGGCCAGCGACAGCTCCCAGAAAAATACCAGGGTATTGGCGGCGATGAGGCCGATGGTGAAGATGGGGAAGGTGCGGGTCGGGTTTTCGTCGTGGAGTGGGATCATGGCGGTTTGAACCGGATGGCCGGATTCCTGTATGCTACGCTTTCAGGGATGATTCGGATACAATGAGAAGGTTCCACCGATTATATGGGAAAACCGCCTTGAGTGAAAGTGAAGACACACCCATTCTTCGCCCAGAAAGCGAAGCGCCGAAAGCCATCACGCGTCCCGAAGAATCGCCCGAGTGGGTGGTCGAGGTGTACCGCAGGCAGATGCTGCGTGAGGTGAAGGAAGATCTCGATGGCATACTGGGAGAAGGGCGCGAAGCCGACCGCTTCATCGAGCCTGTGTTGCTCGACAACAACCCCGTGCGCTTTCGTCAGAGCCTGCACGAGCAGGTGTTTCCCACGCCGCGTGAGATCACCGAAAACCTGCTGGACGTTTCCCCGACCAAGGTTTTCCTGGAAGCCCCTTCGGGCATGGGAAAATCCACCTTCCTGAAAGTGTACCAGGAACGCATGCTGAAAGTGGAAGCACCGGAGGAATACCCCGTGCCCGTGATCTGCGATCTGTCGCGCCTGCCGGACGGCACCGGTTTCGGAGAGTTCTACCCGATGTTCTACCGTGGGGTGATGGACGTCGTCCTGCGCGAGCAGGAAGAACAGGAAGACCTCGTCATAAATGAAGAACTCCTGGGCCGGACGGTGGAACGGCTGGTGTGGACGGGACAGATTCTGTTTCTGCTGGAAGGCTTCGAGCAGATGCTTCCCGAGGACCGGTTCCGTTTCTATATGGATGTGATCGTCGACGGCGACGCGCTGAAAGACAATTTCATCCTGATCGCCACGCGACCGGTGGGGTTCGGTCCGCTGGCCACCACCTCCATTGTACGGCGCGGGCAGGACGCCAGTTTCCGGGTCCGCATCCAGCCGGTGGAGGAAAAACAGCGGAAAGCCTTTCTTCCCGAATCCGTGTGGAAGGAAAACCTGGGTCACCTGGCTTTGTATTTTCCGGAAACGCTCCAGGTGCCGTATGTCCTGCACATGGTGAAAGAGGCGGCGTCGGATGAGTCCGCCGGAGTAAAAAACCGATCGCAGGTGTATCGGTACTGGATCACACAGCATTTGAAAAGCCGGTTTCCGAAGAAAGGTGAAGAATGGATTGAAGACGCGTTCCGGCAGTTGGAGCAGGTGTCGTATCGCCTGATCAGGGAAGGTAAAAACCAGCGGCAGGAGACGGTGGATACGGGATTCGACAAGGACCTGCTTTCAGACTGCGCCCCCGCGCGCAACGTCTTGGTGGAAGAGGGCGATATCCTGCCCGGTTTTGACGGTCTGCTGGCCTGGAACCGCAAGCGGTGGGAGTTCCGGCATCCTTCGCTGCAGGAATATTTTTCCGGGCGCAAACTGGCCGAACTCCCCGACTGGCGGGACCTGGTGAAAGAACGCTGCCGTGACCCCAAATGGTACGACGTGTTTCAGTTTTTCGGTGGCGAGTTGAAAGAAGGGACCGACGAATTGATCGACCTGCTTATCGATCACGGTGCGGTGTTTCTGGCCGGGCAGGTGCTTCCGGAAATCGAGGGCATCTCCGAGTCGCGGCGTCTTCTGGTGAACCAGTTGTTGAAGTACCAGTGCCGGGAGACGTACCCGCAGTTTGCGAAAAACCGTGTGGTGCGTGTGGAACAGGTGGTGGAGGCTTACGGCGCGGATTCCCTGCGGCCGGTACTCGAGCGATTGTTGCAGCGAGACCGGCGTGATTCCCGCATCCTGTTCGGCTTGCTGGAGCTGGTGTGCTTCCTGCACGGCATTGCGTTGGGCGAAGTGGTCGATGCACAGGATTGGAAACGCGTCCGCTCGCTTCCGGAACTGGAAGCATTCTTTGCCGAATCGAGAGACCCGCAAACGGTGGACCGCAGTGTGGTCCAGAAGTGGGGTGAGTGTGTGACCGTGCCTGCGGGCCCGTTCATTTACCAGGACGAGCGCGACGACGAAGACCGCATCGGCATGCGCGAGTATGCCATCATGAAATACCCTGTCACCAACGCCCTGTTCCGGCAATTCGATCCGAACTTCGCTCCGCGGTTCCCCACCTATTCTCTGGACGACGATCAGCCGGCCATCGGCATCAATTATTATGAGGCCACCGTGTTCGCCCTGTGGCTCGGCATGCGCCTTCCCACCGAAAAGGAATGGGAGAAAGCGTCCCGGGGGCCCAACGGCCTCGATTACCCCTGGGGCGAAGCGCAGGGATATCAGGAAGGGTACTGCAATACCGCCGACTTCGTGGTGGGGCGCACCACGCCCGTGACTCAATACGAGGAGGGGAGTTCTCCCTACGGTTGCTACGACATGGCAGGCAATGTGTGGGAGTGGTGCGTGCAGTTTCATTCCTCTAAATTCACCACACAGAAAATCGTGCGTGGCGGCTCCTGGCTGAATTACATGGTCCAGGCCAAATGCACGTTTCGCAATTCATTCGACCCGGCCGATATCTACCCCGCAGTGGGCTTCCGCTGCAGCTCACTTCCCTTTACCGAAATCGACGAGGAAGACGAAGACGAAGACTGAGTCACTCCCATTCGGACCCGCGGCTGGTCCACCCCCCCCAACCACCTCTTTTCACCCCGAGGTTGATTTTTCTTTGTAATTAAGACAACTGCTTATAAAGCTTGCCTTTTGCCGTACAGGGTGCGTTTCTTTCTGAATTTTCAGCAAATAACATTTAATGAATAGGCGGTTGTCGCCGTTAGGTTATGTGGAAACCCGTCTCGGAGGGGAGGGGAAACCGGGCCCGCTATTCTAATCGGCCCATATATCCGTCAATCTATAGAAGTGACCCTTCTGCCCATGGACCCTGCGGCCTCTGTTTAATGAACACTGAACTGGCAAAAAAATTACTGGTGATCGATGACGACGCCACGGTATCGGCCCTTGTGGAAGCTTACCTGAAGGAAGCGGTCGCACAGGCACAAGTGCAGGTTCAAAAAGCCATGTCCGGGGAAGAGGGTGTGCAGAAAGCGCTGGCGTGGAAACCGGACCTCATTTTCTGCGACCTGCGCATGCCGGGTCCCGATGGGTTCGAAGTCATCCGCCGCATCCGACAGTTCGGATTGCACGCTGTCGCGGTATTGATGTCCGGTTGCGCCGAACACGAAATCCTGGAACTGACCCAGGGGGCGCAAAAAGTGGGAGCGGAGGCGTTTTTACCGAAACCCCTGAAGGCCCATGAGGTCCATTTTTTCGTGAACTATGTTTTGCGGATGCTCACCGTGAGCCGGCAGCTTCAGGACAAAAACCAGCAGTTGGAAAAAACAGTTTTGGAGGCAAAGGAATACCAGAAAAAGATCATCGGGATCGGGCAGGGGTTGCAAAAAGAAAACAAACGGCTGCAGGCGGAATTGAAGGAAGCCTCGAGAAGGAACCTGCAACTCGAAGCCAAAAACGAACAGATCGAGGCGTTGAATGAAGACCTGATCCGTACTTTCCGCGCGACGGTCAATATGCTGACCAACATCATCGAGCTTCACCAGTCGGATCACCGGGGGCATCCGCAGAGGGTGGAAAAGATGTCCGATTTTATTGCTCAAAAACTTCAACTGTCCCCCCACCAGATTCAACACATACGCACCGCGGCCCGCCTGCATGAACTGGGGATCGTAAGCCAGCCCGCCAACGGCAACGGCCATGCAAAAAAGGAAAACCCTTCGGGGCCACCGAGGGTTCATCACACTCATCTGGCCGAGATGCTGTTGCGCCAGTTTCCAGGGTTCGATCCGACCGCTCAAATCATCCGTCACTTGTATGAGAACGTGGACGGCTCGGGAATACCGGAAGGCCTGAGCGGAGAAATGATCCCTATAGGATCTCGGATTGTTTCCGCCGCCAGTTTCTACGATCACGCACGTGTCAGTCACCCCGGTGAATCCCCCGATACTGTCATGAAATTACTGGAAATGGAGAAGGGGACCCGTTACGATGAAGATATCGTTTCATTGCTGGGAGAGTTCGTTCACTCCTCTCTTTTTAAAGATATCGATACCATTGAGTGCACCGTTTTTACCCTTCAGGAAGGCATGCAGCTGGCGGCGGACTTGTACTCCCGGTCCGGTACCAGCGTGTTGCGCAAGGGAGCCCTGATCGACAAAAGCACGTTGAGCAACGTGATACGGTTCAACAACCTCGATCCCATCGTCAGCACCATTAAAGTCAGAATAGTTTAGTTTATGGATATTGCGACCTTACTCGGAATTTTCATCGGCATTGGGCTGATCCTGGTGTCCATTCTGCAAAACAGCGGATTGGACCTGTTTGTCAGCGCTCCTTCGGTGATGATTGTTCTGGGTGGAACCTTTGCCGCCACGCTGGTTGCGTATCCGGTCAATGAGCTGTTCCGCATGCTGGGTCATTTCATTCGTGTATTCATAACCCGTAAGTCGGATTTGTATGAATTGATGGACACGATGGTTTCGATCTGCAGCATTGCCCGGAAGGGCGGGGTGCTGGCAATCGAGTCGAAGCTCAACATGATCGAAAACGAATTCCTGAAAAAAGGGTTGCGCCTCACCGTGGACGGCAAGGACGAGCATACGGTAGTGACCCTGATGAAGCGCGAGATCAAGCAGATTCAGCAGTCGCACAAGGATGGCTGGGAAATACTGAACGACATGGGTAAATTTGCACCCGCCTTCGGCATGGTGGGGACGCTCATCGGTCTCATTCAGATGCTGGCCT
The DNA here is from genome assembly GCF_052156635.1 of Nitrospina sp. 32_T5. Taxonomy (NCBI): domain Bacteria; kingdom Pseudomonadati; phylum Nitrospinota; class Nitrospinia; order Nitrospinales; family Nitrospinaceae; genus Nitrospina; species Nitrospina sp. 32_T5. Next base: position 384,268 of record NZ_JBQKUO010000002.1, read on the forward strand.
CTCTGGAGGATGTAAGCACCGTGGGCCCGCGCATGGCTGTGGCACTCATCACCACTTTTTACGGTGCGTTGCTGGCCAATCTCGTTTTCCTTCCCATGGCGGTGAAATTGAAACGGCGAAGTGCCGCGGAGACCCTGGAGATGAACCTGGTGCTGGAAGGCATCACCTATATACGCAAGGGAGTCAACCCGCGGTTTATGAAGGAGACTTTGGAAAACTACATCGACAACGCTGTGGGAAAGAACATCAAGAAAGAAGCGGAAGAAGAAGCGCGCAAAGGTGCGCCCAAGAAAGCGGGCGCCGCCAGAGGCCCGGCCCGCCCTCCGGGACAGGCGCCGGGAGCCACCCCCCGGCCCGCAAAGTGAGGTGAGGTTATGGTAACCAAACCATCCGGTCAGCCACCCACCCCCGATCTCCATCTCGACGACGACGAAGAGGTCATGGAAGAAACCACGGGAGTCGCTCCCTGGGTCATCACTTTCGCCGACATGGTGACCCTGCTCATGGTTTTCTTCATCCTGCTCTATGCCATGGGGACCATTGAAGAAGAAAAATTCAAGCAGCTCCGCCAATCCCTGAAAAGCGCCCTTGGCACCGAAAATCTTCCTGAACTTGGAACCCGTGAAGGGCTGGACGTCATCAAAGACCTGGCCACGGCCCAGATGGACGACCAAACCATTCACGCTGTGGATGAAGTCGGGGCGATGGTGTCGAAAGAGATCAAGGAAATCACTTCCGAGGTGGAAGACTTTATTTACAAAAACAAACTCTCCGGGCAGGTGCAGGTCTCTCAGGGAGAGCGTGGGGCCATCATCACCATCTCGGATGTGGTGCTGTTTCCGCCGGGCAAGGCACGCATGACATATAAAGGACGCGAAACGCTTAAAGACGTATTCGACCTGCTCAAACAGTTCAACTACGATGTCAAGATCGAAGGCCACACCGACGACACGCCGATCCGCACCGACCGCTTTCCCTCGAACTGGGAATTGTCTTCCGGCCGGGCGGCGGAGGTGGCCCGCATGCTCATCGCCGAGGGGTTCCCTCCTGAAAAACTGTCGGTGGAAGGCTTCGCCGAGTACCGCCCCAAAGTCCCCAACACCAGCGCCAAGAACCGCGCTGTCAACCGCAGGATTGAAATCGTTTACCAGCGTGGCAGTATCCGTAAGCGTATGGTCAACCTGTTGAACCGCTGATCGTGGCCACCCCATTCCCCATTCAATCCAAAACCCGTTTTTTGTCAATCAGTTAGCTTTGACAAGCGGGGACCACTCTGCTACTGTGAGGCATCCTGAGAAATGAGGGTTGACCTTTCGATTTGGGCTTGCGCAGGGACGGGTGAATGGACCGGGAAACCCAGCAACATTGGATGCGACGTGCCCTGGCCCTGGCGGCCCGGGCGGAAGGGCGCACTTCGCCCAACCCTCTGGTTGGTGCTGTGATCGTTCGCGGGGACACCGTGGTGGGAGAGGGTTATCACCATCGCGCAGGCAAACCCCATGCTGAGATCGAGGCTCTTAAAAAAGCTGGCAATAGGGCACGTGGTGCGGATATGATCGTCACCCTTGAACCCTGTTGCCATCATGGCAGAACGCCGCCCTGCACGGAAGCGGTGATTGCCGCGGGCATCCGCCGGGTTTTCGTCGGCATGCAGGACCCCAATCCGCTGGTCAAGGGCAAGGGATCGCGCCGGCTCAAAAATGCCGGGATCGAAGTGACCACAGGAATCCTGCGCAAGGAATGCGAGCGGCAGAACGAAGTGTTTGTGAAATACATCCGCACCGGGCTCCCGTTCGTCACGCTGAAAGCGGCGGTGTCGCTCGACGGAAAGATCGCCACCAAGAGCGGCGACTCGAAATGGATCACCGGACCCGAAGCGCGGAAGGTGGTGCACCAGTTGCGCAACCGCGTTGATGCCATCGTTGCCGGTTCCGGGACCGTGCTGAAGGATGACCCGCAGTTGACCACCCGTCTCGGCAAACGAGCGGGACGCAACCCCGTCCGCGTGGTGCTGGATTCGCAGGGATTGGTTCCCATGAAGGCGCGGGTGTTTGAGAATACGGACCGCGACCGTGTGATTTATGTCACCACCGGGCTTGCGCCGGTGACGCGCCTGCGCAAACTGGAGAAAGCGGGCGTTGAGGTATGGACCGAACGCGCGGGCAGGGAAGGCGTGCCGCTCAAACGCGTCATGCGCCGTCTGGCGGAAAACGGTTTGACGCATGTGTTGATTGAAGGCGGGTCACGATTGAATGCCGCGGCATTGAAAGCCTGCATTGTGGACAAGGTGTTGTTCTTTGTCGCGCCGTTGTTGATCGGTGGGAACGGGGCGGTCAGCGTGATCGGCGGACCGGGCATCCAGAAACTCAAAGACGCAATGCACCTCCAGAAACCCACGCTCACACCGGTGGGGCGGGACTGGATGGTGGAAGGATATCTGTAATCATGTTTACCGGAATCATCGAAGCGCTGGGCACGGTGTCCCACATCGAACGTGGCGCAGAGAAAGCGCGTCTCCTCATCGAGACGCCGGAAAGCTTTCGCGGTTTCGAACTGGGTGAGAGCATCGCCTGCAACGGCGTTTGCCTGACCGTCGCGGAAATCACGGAATCCGGTTTCGCCGTCGATCTGTCCACGGAGACATTGAGCCGCACGAGCTTCAAGCAATCGGTCGAAGGCACGCGCATCAACCTGGAAAAGGCGCTGACGCCAAACAAAAAAATGAGCGGCCATTTTGTGAGCGGCCATGTCGATCAGGTTGGCACGGTGGCCGGCATCGACCAGAAGCCCGGTGAGGTGCGCATCCGGTTCGAGCATCCGCCGGAACTCGCGCCGTTCGTCATCGAAAAGGGATCGGCGGCGGTGGACGGCATCAGCCTCACGGTCTTCGATTGCCGCGACAACGGATTTTCGGTTTCGATCATTCCATTTACGTGGGAACACACCAACCTGAATGAGCGGAAAATCGGGGATGGGGTCAATATCGAATGTGATATGATTGGCAAATACGTATTGAAAGCCTGTGAATCGCTGTTTGGCGGGCCCATCCGGGGCGGTAATTTAACGCAAGATTTTTTGAAACAACATGGATTTGTCTGAAATGAGCAAGGGAAATACTAAAAAAGAAAAGCCTGTTTTCAGTTCCATCGAGGACGCCATCGAAGACGTCCGTCAGGGCAAAATGATCGTCATCGTCGATGACGAGGACAGGGAAAACGAAGGCGACCTGATGATTGCGTCCGACTGCGTGACTCCGGAAGCGATCAATTTCATGGCCAAGTTCGGGCGGGGGTTGATCTGCCTGGCGATGACCGAGGAGCGGACGCAGGAGCTGGGTCTGCAAATGATGACGGGCGACAACCAGTCGCGCTTCGAAACGCCGTTCACGGTGTCCATCGACGCCAGAAACGGAATTTCCACCGGCATCTCCGCCGCCGACCGGGCGCACACCATCAAGGTGGCGATGGACCCGAAGGCGCGGCCGTACGATCTCGTCATTCCCGGTCATATTTTTCCCCTGCGCGCTCGGGAAGGCGGCGTTTTGGTGCGCGCCGGGCAGACGGAAGGTTCTGTGGACATGGCGCGGCTGGCGGGACTCACTCCTTCCGGCGTCATCTGCGAGATCATGAACGACGATGGCACCATGGCGCGCGTGCCGGAACTCGCCAAGTTCTGCAAAAAACACGACCTCAAGATGGTCACCATCAAGGACCTGATGGAGTACCGGCTGAACAGCGAGACGCTGGTCGAGGAGGTGGCGTCCACTCTGCTGCCCACCGAGTTCGGTGAATTTCAGGCGGTGGCGTTCCGCAACAAGCTGATCGACCAGGTGCACATCGCGCTCATCAAAGGCGACATTCAAGAGGACGCACCGACGCTGGTGCGGGTGCATTCGCAGTGCCTCACCGGAGACGTGTTCGGTTCGTTCCGCTGTGATTGCGGTGAGCAGTTGTCGAAAGCGCTGGAGATGATCGAAAAGGAGGGCCGCGGTGTTCTTCTTTATCTCTATCAGGAGGGCCGCGGCATCGGCATCCTCAACAAGCTGAAAGCCTACGCCTTGCAGGACGAAGGGCAGGACACCGTGGAGGCCAACGCGTCTTTGGGATTCAAACCCGACTTGCGCGACTACGGCATCGGTGCTCAAATTCTGCGGGCGCTGGGACTGGGCAAGATCCGCATCATGAGCAACAATCCGCGGAAGATTGTCGGGCTGGAGGCTTACGGACTGGAAATGGTCGAACGCGTGCCGATCGAGGTGCAACCCAACAAGCAGAACATCCGTTACCTCAAGACCAAGCAGATGAAGATGGGTCATCTGATCAAAAACGTATTTTAAGGATCGAGCATGCCGAACGTGTTGGAAGGAGATCTCAGCGGAGCGGGCCACAAGTACGGGATTGTGGTCAGCCGGTTCAACGATTTCATCACCGGCCGCCTGATGGACGGTGCGGTGGACGGACTGGTGCGCCACGGTGTGCAGGATGGAGACATTGATGTGATCCGCGTGCCCGGCGCGTTTGAAATCCCCATGGGCGCACGCAAGCTCGTGGCCCGCAACAAGTACGACGGAGTGATCTGCCTCGGTGCCGTGATCCGCGGCGCCACACCTCATTTCGATTTCGTCGCCGGCGAAGCCAGCAAGGGCGTCGGCGCTCTGGCAATGGAAGCGGATATCCCCGTCCTCTTTGGGGTGCTGACCACCAACACCATCGAGCAGGCGGTGGAGCGGGCCGGCGTCAAAAGCGGCAACAAGGGGTGGGAGACTGCCGTTGCCGCCATCGAAATGGTCAACCTTTACAGGCAATTGTAAGATGGGAAAGCGACGCTATTCGCGCGAACTGGTAGTGAAATTCCTCTACCTCGTGGACATGAACGAAGGCCCGGTGGCCGAGCAGCTTGAACAGTTCTGGGAACGCAACACCTGCCAGCCTGAAATCAAGCAGTACGCCGAAGACCTGCTCAATACCATCTTCAACAACAAAAAAGCAATCGACACCCTGCTGGAAAAATACAGCGATAACTGGACGTTGTCCCGCATGGCTGTGATCGACCGCAACCTTCTGCGGCTCGCCACCTGTGAAATCCTGTATGGCAATTCGGTGCCCCCCAAGGTCGCCATCGACGAGGCGGTGGAAATCGCAAAAAAATACGGTAGTGAAGACTCGCCCAATTTTATCAATGGTATACTTGATAGAGTCCTCAAGGAAAAATCAACCGTAGTCGAAACCACCAGCGAACGCTGATGACGTCCGGGTGCCTCTATGAAATTTCTGATACTGTCCGATCTGCACAGCAACCTCGAATCGCTCAGCGCCTTCACCCGCATTCGTAAAAAAATCCCGCATGACAAAGTAGTCTGTTTGGGTGACCTGGTGGGCTACAACGCCAATCCGAACGAAATCGTGGACTGGGTGCGCGAGAACGCGGACCTGGCCCTTGCCGGCAACCATGATTACGCCGTGGTCGAAAAGACGGATACCAGCTACTTCAACCCCCATGCGCTCAAGGCCTGTGAATGGACCCGCGAAGCGCTGACCATGGACAACTTCAAGTACCTGCAATCGCTTCCGGCGATCGAGAAAAAATACCGCATCACCTGGGCTCATTCTTCCCCCTACGAACCGGAGGAGTGGCACTACATCACCAACCCCCACGACGGAGTGGAAAACTTTCCCGCGTTCGACACCCAGCTTTGTTTTGTCGGGCACACCCATCGGCCGCTGATTCTGAAACAGGAGCCGGATGGCAATATCGAGGCCGGACTTTCCGATGTGTATGAACTGGAACCCGACAGCCGCTATATCATCAATGTGGGCAGTCTGGGTCAACCTCGGGATGGCAATCCGCAGGCGTCTTTTGTGTCGTACGATACCGAAACCAAAAGCGTCGAGTTCCACCGTTTTGACTACGAGGTGGAGTCCACTCAGGAAAAAATTCACGAAGAAGGCCTTCCCACTTTCCTTGCCGACCGCCTGGCCGCAGGTGTCTGATAATCCGCAAGTTATAGCCTTGACCCGTTTTCCCGATGGTGGTATAGTCAAAACGCCAATAAATTGAAGGGGTTAAATGACACCCTTCAGCGGTTGGATCTTTCCGGCACCTGGTGCCCTCATCAACCCCTCTGCGAGTGGGAATACAGGCCATGGCAAGGCAAACCTTTGTGATGGGGAGACTTGGAAAAGTTCTCCAGATTGCGGTGGTGGTGTGCCTCATGGTCGGGTGGTTACCCGGCCCTGCACTGTCCAAACCCAGTGCCGCCTCACCGGCCAACAGTCTTTACGACAACGCCAAGAAAGCCTATTACCAGCTTTTGGAAGACACCCAGCGTGTTCCCAACCGGGACGAATGGGTTTCTGTCATTCGCCTGTTTGAAAAGGTGCTGGTCACATACCCGCAGACCGAACTGGCTTACAAGGCCGCGTTCACAGTCGGTCGCCTGTATCAAAAGCTGGGTAAAAAACTGGATTCCGAATCCGATCTCAGGGAGGCGGGTCGGTACTACTCCCTGTTGCTCAAGGAGTATCCTGAAGGACATTTGAATGACGACAGCCTGTTTCATCTGGCCGGTCTCGATATGTACCGGAAGGATTACCAGGGTGCCCGGGAACGTCTGCAAAGTCTCCTGAAAAAGTACCCGGAAGGCGACAGGGTGGAGGCTTCGCGCAAGGAATTAAAGCGGCTGGTGCGTTTGCTCACCAAGGCCCCGACAACGGAAACCACTCCCACTGACCCGGTCGAAATCAGCAACAAGGACTCACTCACCCCCGAAAAACCGGAAAACCTGGCCCCGGCGCTCGAAACGGTCGAGACGGAAAAAAACAAGCATGTGCCCCTGGTGGTGGTCGATGCCGGACATGGGGGTAAGGATCACGGCGCCATCGGCCATCACGGCTTGAGGGAAAAAGAGGTCAACCTCAACATTTCGAAAGAGGTTGCGGCGATCCTGACTAAACGTTACAAGTTTCGCGTGGTGCTGACCCGGGATGACGATCGTTTTATAGAGCTTGCAGACCGTGGCAAGATTGCCAACCAGAAAAACGCCGACCTGTTTGTTTCGATCCACGCCAACGCCGCACCGCACAAGGCCGCCCAGGGGATCGAAACCTATTACCTGGGGAGCGGCTCCACCGAGCAGGCGCGAGAAACCGCCGCCCGTGAAAACGGCAACCTGATTTATTCCGTTGCCGACGACGAAGTCCAGCAGATCCTCGCCAGCCTCATCAGCACCACCAAGATCAACGATTCCTCCAGGCTGGCTTCCAAGGTGCAAAAAATTCTTCACGGAAACATGGTTAAACACTACCGTGATGTGCATGATCTCGGTGTGAAGGAAGGTCCCTTTTTCGTCCTTCACGACACCAACATGCCCAGTATTCTGGTCGAGGTGGGGTTTGTCACCAACCAGCGTGAAGAAAAAAGGCTCGGATCGAAAGCCTATCAGAAGGCACTGGCAGAAGCCATCGCTCATGGCATCTACGAGTTTCTAAAAGAAAAAGCCCCTTCCATTTAAGAGGCGGCCATGCTTCCCCACGTCGCCATCGTCGGTCGTGCCAACGTCGGCAAATCCACCCTCTTCAACCGCATTACCCGTAGTAGGTCCGCAATTGTGTACAATATGCCGGGAGTCACCCGTGACCGCATGTACGGTCAGGCAGAGTGGAATGGAAAATCGTTTATGGTGATCGATACCGGCGGGATCGATCTGGCCGGGGACAGCTCCATCGAGTTGCAAGTTCGGGAACAGGGAGAGTTGGCGATTCGGGAAGCCGACGTCATCATCTTTGTGGTGGACGGACAGCAGGGGGTTTTACCGCAGGATCAGGAAGTGGTGGAACTTCTCCGACGATCGGGAAAACCATTGTTTCTTGCGGTCAATAAAATCGACGATCCCGTCCATGAGGATAGAATCACCGATTTTTACGAGATGGGGGTAAGATTCACCATTCCGATTTCATCCGAGCATGATATAGGTATTTCCGATTTAATGGATAGGGTCACCGAAAAAATGGCCCTTCCGGCGGAAGAGCCGGATATCGAATCTTCTGAAACGGGTGCCATCCGGGTGGCCATCGTGGGCAAACCCAACGCCGGAAAGTCTTCTATTATCAATAGACTTTTGAACTCCGACCGCTGCATCGTATCCGAAATACCCGGCACCACGCGCGACACGGTGGATCTTCCTCTTGAGTACGAGGGAAACTCTTTTGTTTTAATGGATACGGCGGGCATTCGACGCAAGGGAAGAACCAGAAAAGTAGTTGAAAAGTTTAGTGTTATAATGGCATTGAAAGCACTCGAACGTTGCGATGTTGCCGTGCTGGTGATCGACGGCGCGGAGGGGGTTTCGGAACAGGATGCGACCATTGCAGGTTACGCTTTCGAGCGTGGAAAGGCCCTTTTACTGGCTGTAAACAAGTGGGACCTGGTGATAGAGAAGGGGCTTGAAAAGGACGAGATTGAAACCCGCGTTAGATTGAAATTGAAATTTCTCGATTTTGCTCCTATGATAAAAGTGTCGGCTAAAAGCGGATTCGGAATTCCTAACTTTTTTGGGCAGGTGCGGACGGTCTTTGATGAGTTCTCCCGAAAAATTCCTACGGGACGTCTCAATGATTGTATTCAAAGGGCAATCCAGAAAAACCCAATGAGCACGTTTAAGGGGAAATTTCTCAAAATTTATTACGCCACGCAGGTACGCAGTTGCCCACCGACGTTTGAATGCTTTGTCAATTTCCCGGAAGGCATTCACTTTTCTTACCAGCGTTACCTGATCAACAGCCTGAGAAAGGCTTTCGGCTTCTCGGGAACGCCGGTGCGGATGAAATTTTCCTCCCGCCATCAGGATGAATAGGGGGCTTTGGAATGAGTTTTACGGTACAAAAAGGCTACAACTTTCGTATCCTCGATACGGATGATTTTGGCCGTATCTGCTTCGGCTGCCCGCCGGGGGTGGTAAAAGATTTCTCCCAGCGTGAAGAAAGCCTTCCTTCCAAGTACGTTCTTCCGCTACGCACATTTGTGAATGGGACCAACCGGTTCGATTTTGAATTCATTCTATACACTTACCTGTTCATAAAACCCGGAAGGCAGAAAGTTTCCATTTTCTGCACCGAGGACCAGAAGAACCGCTTCAAGGCGATTTTTGAAGAAACCCTGTTCGGTCCTAATTTCTACAACTTGCTTAAGGCAGAATTCCACCGGTTTGGGAGGGTGCACCACTTCTCAGCCGAGGAAAAGGAATATTACCTCCGTTTCATCGAAAAGCTTTCCAGGAATAAAAAACTGTGGAACACCTTTGAAAGCCAGCTTGCCAGGCACGTTCCCGATAGGGACATGCACGGCCGTATGGCCGACATCATAAGCGCCCTGCTGGAAAACGAGCGCTGGCTGGTCTCCAAGAAAATCAAAAATATGGAGCAGGCGTTTGCCCAGCACTACGCCCGCTGCGCCCAGTTGAAAATTGAAATGGAGTTATTCGCTCTGGCCAAGGAAGAAGACCGCGAGGCGTTTCTTGAAAACGTGGCGGACTTCCATGTCTTCGACAGTACGGGTGTGGTGGAAGTGAAGGGAGATGTTGACAAGCGCAAGAAACTCAAAATCCACCAGGTTCGCCCCTCAGAGTTTGAGGTGTACCAGAACAACATCCTGCGTTGCCGGTTCGATATCGTCAACCTGGACCGTCACTCCGTTCCGACCCGAATTGAAAAAGCCGAAAAACCCTTCATGGGAGTGACGTTTCTCGGTGTGGGTTCCGGTTTCACCCATAAGCGCCACAACAGTTGCATGATTGCCTGGTCGGAGGGAAAGGGAATCATGGTCGATGCCTTCAGCGACAACGACCGCGCCATCGTTCAGCACGGAATCTCCGGGGAAGATGTGCCTTACATGTTCCTGACGCACATTCATTCCGACCACGATGCGGGATTCATCGAGAAAATCCTTTCCGGACAGCGTCTCAAGGTTTTGAGCAGCCGCATTATTTTCGAAAGTTTTCTGCGGAAGATTCAGGCGGTCACCCTGTTTCCGGTCGAAGTGCTGGAAAACTTGGTGGACTTCATCGAACTCGAGCCTTACAAAAAGACCAAGCTTCCCGGTTTCAAACGCACATTCATCGAGTTCGATTACGCGTTTCACTCGATCCCCACCGGTCGCTTCAAATTGATCCACAAGGATGAAGACGGGAAAACCCGGACCATCGCGCATTCCGGCGACACCAAGTACGATCGGGATCTGGTGAACTCCTGGTACGAGCATGGCCACCTGTCTCCGGACCGGCGGGAGCAGATTCTTGGATTCATCTGGGATGCGGACCTCATCATGCATGATGTGGGAGGCGGCCCCATCCACACCGATTTTGAATCGCTCCTGCACCTGGATCCGGAGCTCGCGCGTAAAGTGATATTGGTTCACCACGACAGGGAACCCCCGGAACACCCCTACATGCGCTCCGCACACGAGGGTCAGACCGAGGTGCTGATCAAGGGGCAGACGATTCCGGTCAAACCCAAGGTGGAGGACCTCAAGCATGCAGGACTGTTCCGCAACACGCCGGAAAAGGAACTGGAAGACATCATCCAGCACTCGCAGGTACTGGAGTTCCAGGCGAACGACGTGGTGTTTGCCAAGGGGGATGTAGGCGATTCCTTTTATATCATCCTGGATGGGTTTGCCGAGATCATCCTGAACAAGCGAAAATCCATCATCTATGAAAAAGGCATGTTCTTCGGCGAACTCGCCATTTCCACCGAAAACCCACGGCGCCGCGCAACCGTGAAGGCCATGTCCCGGTTGATCCTGGTCCAGGTACCAAAGGAATACTACTCCCGGGTCAAGATGCCGAAGATCACCGACGATTTCTACAAACTCGGCAACTTCTTCAACAGTTCCATCCGTCCGGGATTGGTGGCTTCCCTGGGAGAAGGGGACCTGGTGCAGTGGAGCAAGAATGAAAAGATATTTGAAAAGGGCATCCGCAAGGGAGATGTGTTTGTCATCCTTTCCGGGCAGGTCGAAATTCCAACCGATCGAAACGGAGAATCGGAAGGCGTGTTTCTTTCCAGCGGTGATGTCCTGGGTGAAATCACCTCGCAGGAACGCTCCATTCAAAAACTCCTTTGTGGCACGGATATGCCTAAAACTTCCAATGCCTTGGCGGCGAGCGACCGGGTTTCCGCCGTGCGCCTCAAATCCCAGCAGTTGAGTAAAATCTTCAAATCCTATCCCTCCTTCTTTGGCACGGTTTATCAGCGCATGAAAAAACTTCAAACTGTGCTATGCTAAGACCCTTGAAAGCTTAAGGGACAGTCTCTAAAATAGCCGCAAACTCGCGCTCATTGCAGGATTGGGTTCCGCCTGAGTCCTGGTGGAAGCCCGTGCTCCAGCAGATGATGATAAGGGGGGAGCTATGAAGCCGTACAGTCCTGAAAACATCCGCAATGTTGGATTCATCGGGCATGGAGGGGCAGGAAAGACTTCCATCCTTGAAAGCATTCTTTATCTCACCGGCGTTTCCGACAGGCTGGGCAAGGTCGGCGACAATTCCTCGGTCATGGACTTCGATCCCGACGAAGTCAAACGCGGGCACTCCATCAGCGCCTCGCTTTCCTTCTGCGAATACCAGAAACACAAACTGAACCTGCTGGACACCCCGGGTTCCAACAATTTTGTCACCGACACACCGGGTTGCATCCGCGTGGTCGACGGAGTGGTGGTGGTCCTTTCCGCCGAGGCGGGGGTGCAGTATTACACCGAAAAAACCTGGCAATGGGCGGACCAGCAGGGCCTCCAGAAAATCATCTTCATCAACAAAATGGACAGCGACAAAGCCAACCTCAAAGCCGCCCTGGATGGGGCCAAGAAAAAATTCAAGATCAATCCCATGCTCGTACAGGTCCCGGTCGGCTCGGGAGGTTCCTTTGAGGGTGTGGTGGATTTGATTGAAAACAAATATTACAAATACGAAAAAGGTGGCAAAGGGGTGGGCGAAGCCACGGAGGTGCCCGCGGAACTGGTGGACGAGGTGGAAACCAGCCGCGCGGAGCTGGTCGAGGTGGTGGCGGAGGCCGACGACGATCTCATCGAAACGTATTTGGAAAAGGGGGAGCTGTCGGACGAGGAATTTCACACCGGCCTGCAGGTGGGAATCCAGAAAGGGCAGCTTGTACCGGTACTCCTGGGAGCGGGGGCGATGGGTATCGGGACCGACCGCCTGCTGGATGCCATGCTCGAATACCTGCCTTCGCCGGACAAGCGTCCCCCGATGAAAGCCCTGGCCCTGAAAGACGACAAGGAAGTGGAAGTGAAACCCGATCCCGGGGGGCCCCTGGCGGCGCTGGTGTTCAAAACCATCGTCGACCCCTATGCTGGAAAATTGACCCTGTTCCGTGTGTATTCCGGGACCCTGAAGGGGGACAGCAGTGTGCACAATGCCACGCAGGGAAATTCGGAAAAATTGAGCCAGCTCCTGACCCTGCAGGGCAAGAAGCAGGTGCCGGTGACGGAGGTGCCCGCGGGGGACATTGCCGTGGTGGCCAAGCTGAAATCCACCACCACCAACGACACCCTCACCGTTGCCGACGCCGGTGTGAAGTTCGAGCCCATTGAGTTTCCCAAGCCGGTTCTGGCCCGGGCCATGGTTCCCAAGACACGCGCCGATGAGGAGAAAATCAGCAATGCCCTGGCGCGGCTGGTGGAGGAGGACCCCGCTCTCAGTGTCGAGCGGGACCCGCAGACGCACCAGCTGCTGGTTTCAGGGCTGGGGCAGGAGCACCTGGATGTGGTCATTGAGCGCCTCAAGCGCCGTTTCAGCGTGGACGTGGACACGAAACCTCCCAAAGTGCCCTACCGGGAAACCATTCGCGGCAAAACAAAGGTGCAGGGCAAACACAAGAAACAAAGCGGCGGCCGGGGCCAGTTCGGTGACTGCTGGCTGGAGATCATGCCTTTGCCGCGGGGGCGCGGATTCGAATTCGAAAACAAAATCGTCGGCGGCGCCATCCCGAAAACTTATATCCCGGCCGTGGAAAAGGGAGTGCAGGAGGCGATGGAGCACGGTACGGTGGCCAGTTATCCCATGGTAGATGTGAAGGTCGTCCTCTACGATGGGTCCTACCATGATGTTGACTCGTCGGAAATGGCATTTAAAATTGCCGGGTCGATCGGTTTCAAAAAAGGCGTCAAGGATTGCAAACCGATCCTGTTGGAACCCATCATGACCATGGAAGTCAATGTTCCCAGTGAGTGCGTGGGTGATGTGATGGGGGACCTCAATTCCAAACGCGGAAAAATTCTGGGTGTGGATGCGAGCGACGAAGATCAGACAATTCGCGCACACTTGCCGATGGCGTCCATCCTCAACTATGCCCCGGAATTGCGAGCGCTGACAGGGGGCCGCGGGGTGTTTGTGATGGAGTTTGATCATTATGACGTGGTACCGGAACACCTGACCGCCAAGATCGTGGAAGAAACCCGGGCGGAAGCGGAAGCTTCCCATTGATGTTCAACTGAATCATACCGAGGCCCCTTTGCCCAACTCGCCCGAAATTGGAACCGTGGTCAAGGCCGACCTGGTCGAAAAGGTTTATGACAAGGTCGGCTTCACCCGTAAAGAGGCCGCTCAGGCGGTCGAGGTGGTGTTCGAAGAAATCAAAAACGCGTTGGTCCGTGGTGAGGACGTCCGCATTGTTGGTTTTGCCAGTTTCAACCTGCGCGACAAGAAAGCCCGCAAAGCGAGAAACCCCAGCACCGGAGAGCCCATCGTCATTCAACCCCGGCGGGTCCTTTCTTTCAAGCCCAGCAAACAATTGTTGCAGTCCACCAACCGTGAATCTGATGAGTCTAAAACTTCCTGATAAACTTTTTTTCAAGATAGGCGAGGTTGCAGAAATCGCCGGTGTCGAACAGCACGTTCTGCGCTATTGGGAAGACGAGTTCGAAGAATTGAAACCGGATAAAAACCGTTCCGGCCAGCGCCTGTACCAGAAAAAAGATATTGAGCGCATCCTCGAAATCAAACAGCTCCTCTACCATGACAAGTACACCATTGCGGGGGCGAAACAGCGGCTCAAGCAGCGTCGTAAGGGGGCTTCCCAACTCGACTTCGGGTTCGACCGGAGTGCATTCGTCGATCTCAAGAACCGAATTCAGCAAGAGCTGGAATCCCTTCTCGAAATACTTGAAAAAAAATAAACATTCCGCGGTTGGATGGGTCCACAGTGAATTTTGGATCGCGGCCGTAAACTTTTCCCTTCCCGCCTCCAGCCTGATTGTTCCGGGAGCCGGCTTTGCTTTTGCCACGATGCTGTGCCTTGCTTCCCTGGGATGGGGGCAGGAGGCACCGGAGAAATCTTCCGAAACGGTGGTTCTCCAACCGCTTGAAGTCACTGCCACGCGTACGAAAAAATCCCCCGACGACATCCCCAACAGCCTGCACCTGATCGATCGTGGTGCCTGGCAAAATCATTCACCCGGCGCCACTTTGGAGGAGTTTGGGGTGGGCGCTCCCGGTGTGTTCTTCCAGAACCGATTCAACTTTGCCCAGGATTTGCGCATCGCCATCCGGGGTTTCGGTGCACGGTCGCCGTTCGGCGTTCGCGGAATCCAGGTTCGTGTGGACGGAATCCCGCAGACCCTTCCCGACGGGCAGACCCAGTTGGATTCCATCGACACATCCCTCATCCAGAGAATGGAGATTCTTCGGGGACCTTCGGCTTCCCTGTTCGGCAATGCCTCCGGCGGCATGATTTCCATGACCACACGCGAACCCCAATCGCACGGACTGGAACTGGCCCCGCGCCAGGTATTCGGTTCATTCGGGTACTCCAAAACAGAGATGTGGGCAGGCAAGCGGGAAGGAGATTTTGATTACGGGATGTTCGCATCGCGGCTGGGCCAGACCGGCTGGCGCCGTCACAGCCGGGTGGAAAACCTGTTTGCCCAGCTAAAGGTCAACCTGTATGGAGGGGCGGATTCGGACTGGATGGTGCTTTTCCGCAAGTTTTACTCGCCGCTCACAGAAGACCCTGGCGGGTTGACCCTTCAGCAGTCCGAGACCAATCCCCGCCAGGGGGCTCCGCGAAACTTGTTGTTCAACGCCGGAGAGGAGGTGGACCAGGAACAACTGGCCGTGCGCTACCGCAAATTGCCCACAGCGCAGGACGAATGGACCGTCACCGCACATCTGCTTCGCCGCGATTTTGAAAACCGACTCCCATTCACCTCCGGGGGCCGTGTGCAGTTCGACCGCTGGGTGGGTGGATTGGCCGTGCAATGGCAAAACGACCGAAAGGTTGCGGACCGGGCCAACCGCTTTCTGGCCGGGTTTGATTACGGCATCCAGAACGATGACCGCCAGCGTTTTGACAACAACAACGGCCGGCAAGGGGCGCTGACCTTCGACCAGGTTGAGCGCGTGCAGAGCGTCGGACCGTTTTTCCGCAATGAATGGAAGATGTCGAAGAAATGGGACATCGTATTGGGCGGGCGCTGGGACTGGTTGCACTACCGTGTGGACGATGCGTTTGGAGGCGACGGCGACCAGTCCGGTTCCCAGACCCTGTCGCAGGGGAGTGGGACTGTGGGTGTGGTGTATCACTTGGCGGACCGGCACCAGGTGTACGCCAATGTGGCTTCCGTGTTTGAAGCGCCGACCACCACGGAACTCATCAACAATCCGTCCGGTGCAGGTGGTTTCAATCCCGATCTCCAGTCGCAGACCTCACTCAGCCAGGAGGTGGGTCTGCGCGGCAAGCCCGCGGACTGGGAGTATGAGGTGGCGGTGTTTTACATCCGTTCGTGGGACGAGATCACACCATTCGAACTCCCCGCGTTTCCAGGGCGAACCTTCTTCCGGAACGCCGGGAAGTCACGGCGCCTGGGCCTGGAGACGCGGTTGGCGACGCCGATGTGGCACGGTCTTCAGGCGGAGGCGGCTTATACATATTCGGATTTCGAGTTTGAGGAGTTCGTGGCCAACAACGTCAGTCTGGAGGGCAAGACCTTTCCGGGCGTCCCCGTCCACCACTGGGAAGGGCGGGTCAGTTATACTCATCCATCCGGAACCTTCGGTCAGGTCCGGGTGCAAAGGGTCGGACGGGTTTTCGCCGACAACGAAAACACCGCTTCGAACGCCGGTTACAGCCTGGGCCAACTGTTACTGGGCTGGGAAGGAAAGTGGGAGTGTGTTGAGGCCTCCCTGTTTGCCGGGGTCAATAATCTGTTCGACGACCGCTACAATGCCAATGTCCGCATCAATGCCGCCTTCGGCCGATTTTTCGAACCCGGTCCCCCGATCAACGTGTTTGGCGGCCTGCGACTCCGTATTCTCCCCTTTTAAAAGGCATTTCAAATCTGCTTGTATTGCCGATCCTGCCTCAGGTAAACTGAGTGCATGAGATGCCTTCCTCCCACCGGGACAATCAAATTGCTGGCGGCGTTTCTGTTCTCCTGCCTCCTCACACTCCCCGTCTGGGCCAGCCACTTGGGTTCGGAGGAGGACGAACCAACCCGCAAACGACCCCTCTACGAATACAAAGGCGATTACCGCGGCGAGATCAATGAGCTGAAGGAAAAGTTCCAGTCCGCCTTTGGGTATGTGCTGATGGACCTGGACCGTGGCTGGACGTCGGATGAAATTCGCAAACTTCATGAAGCCTTTGATCTGCTGCCGGATATTTTTCACCGGATTCCCGGTCTGAAGGGTTTTTACCGTGCCAATCAACTGCAGGCCGGAAAGCAGGCGATGGTTCCGGGAGAGGTGTTTGCCGCCACGTTTCCTCCCTTGACCACCATTTACCGTCAGGCCGCCAAACATCACCTGGTGATGGTTGCGGACGAACAGCCGCGGATCGAGTTTTATAACGACCTGTTTTATCTGGACAAGAAAGTGTTTCAAAACATTGTCCATCATGAAATGGGGCATATCTTCGATCTTTTTCACGAATTTCCCAGCCTTCAGCCTGACTGGCTGACGCTTGCGGGATTCCGCATCCACAACATGCCCGCACTGGATGCCGAACCGGGAAGCGATTTCATTTATACTCTGCTGAACAATCCGGACACCATGCGATACGCGCCGGTGTCTGACCTCCAGCATCCCATCCACTCCCGCGAAAACGCGATGGAGGATTTTGCCAATTCCGTGGCCGGGTATATCCATTACCCGTATTTTCGTTACACCAATCCCGAGCGTTACCGTTTCATGAAGGAAAAGGTATTTCTTGGTAAGGAATATTTTGTGGAACGTCCAGGTTCCTATGCAGAATTAATTGAAGGGGATTTTAAACAGGCTGTTGGTAAGGAAGACTGGCAGGGGGTATTGGATATTCTTCAGGAAGCGGCGCGGACCATCCACCCTGAAGCGGATCAAAAATTAATGCAAGTTTTGAAAAAAGCGATGGAAACACCGCGTCCTCGCGACATCGATCACAAACTGGCGGCAGCTAGTTGTTTCCTTCAATCGCCCGATGCCCTGCTTCTTCGACAGGAAATGTGGGCCGATCAGCGCATCGATACGGAAACCATCCTCAAGTTTCCACGTTGCGGCGGCATGCAGAAAAAAATATTCCAGGAGCAACTGTCCAAAACGCCTGTGATGAACCTCTACTTTTACCTGGAGGACAAGGAAGCCTGGATTCAGTTTCTGGATCCGACTCTTTTTGTGGCGCAGGCGCGGGGATTTCAGACCTCATACAAATGGAGGCTGTTACTCGCCCAGGGACGCCAATGGCGGCTTGCGGCAAGCGGTGAGACGGGTTACATGTCGGATCCCGACGGTTCGGTACGGGTCAGCCTGAATAAATCGACCTTGCGCGGTCCGGACTTTCAGTTTCCCACCGAGCGGATGGCGCGGATTGAAGTGTGGGCCGAACGCAAGCATCCACAGTTTCCGAAGGTATTTTCATCCGAGGTGAATACCATCCAGGTAGTGGCAAAACCCTGGTTCGAGTATTTCGGTCCCACCCCGCCCAGTACCCATGTGGTCTATCCACCCCTTGTGGGCAAGTATGTGGAGCCGGTCAGGTGAGGTTCCTGCACAGCCGAACAGCCATGTTCAGGTTGGCATATTGCGACGGCCATACCTTCACCCCATCCTCGTACTGAACAACCAGCGCGGCTGATTCCTTTACGTCTTCCGTCCATGTGACTCCCGCGGACCCGGGTTCGAAAACGGAGTCCAGGTAAATGTCATCGCCGTACTTGTCTTTGTTTGTTTTATTCAATTCCAGCAGGCTGAAGGCCTCGTCTTCGTACGGAAACCTCCAGTCATCGAAGCCACCGAAATTTTCAAGATTCACGATTTGCATGTATTCGTGGCCGCGAAACCAGTTCTGCCACTTTTTCGTGTCCTGAAACGAATCGGTTTTTTTCCACATCAGCTGAAGTTTGTGGTCGGTGATGGTACCGTTTCCATTGTCAACGAAGCGAGCCTGCTCGGTCATGTTTTTGCTACTTTCAATAGTTGGAATTAAAGGTATTTGTTCATCACCAGGAGTTTGATTTCCGTCATTTCCTCGATGGTGTACTTGATGCCTTCCCTCCCGAAACCCGAATCTTTCACGCCGCCATAGGGCATGTTGTCAACGCGGAAGGTGGGCACGTCGTTGAGCACGACTCCTCCGACATGGAGTTGATTGAAGGCCCGCATGGAGTGCTCCAGATGATTGGTGAATACCCCCGCCTGCAAACCAAAATCCGAATCATTGATGGTATCGAGGGCTTCCTGAAAGTCCCTGTAGGGCTCGACCACAAGAAGGGGGCCAAAGGCCTCTTCGCAAACGACCTTCTTGTCGCGCTTGACATTGGTGAGAATGGTCGGATCAAAGAAGGCGCCATCGCGTTTGCCACCGGTGACCAGTTTTGCTCCGTCATCCAATGCCTCTTTCACCCAGGATTCGATGCGCTCGGAGTTGCCGGTATCGATCATGGGGCCGAAAGTGGTGGATTCGTCCAGCGGGTCGCCTTTTTTCAGTTTGTGGGTTTCGGCAGTCAGTTTGTCGATAAAGGAGTCGAACACAGATTCATGGACGTAGGTGCGTTGAACCGAAATGCATACCTGTCCTGAAAACGAGAAGGCGCCGAAGCAGACCCGTCTGGCTGCGAAATCGAGATCGGCATCCGGTTCAACAATAACCCCTGCGTTTCCGCCCAGCTCCAGAATGACGCGCTTTTTGCCCGCACGCTTTTTGATGTCCCAGCCAATGGGAGGACTCCCGGTGAAGGACACGAGTTGCAGGCGCGGATCTTCAACCAGCGCGGTGGCGTCCCGGCTTTTGCACGGGACCACACTGAATACACCTTCCGGCGCATCGCTTTCGAGAATCACTTCACCCAGCAACAGGGCTGTGAGCGGGGTGGACGACGCTGGTTTCAGTACAATGGGATTGCCCACCGCCAGTGCCGGGGCCACTTTGTGCGACACCAGGTTGAGAGGGAAATTGAAAGGCGATATACCGGAGATGGCTCCCAGGGGAAAACGCCGGGTGAGCCCGGTTTTGTCTTTCGCGGCCTCGGTGACATCCAGGTTCAGCACTTCGCCGTGAATCCGAGTCGCCTCTTCCGCTGCAATACGAAAAGTGGAGATGGAACGGTCTACTTCGGCGCGGGAGTAAATCAGCGGTTTTCCGGACTCCATCGCAAGGGTCCGGGAAAATTCTTCTTTGCGTTTTTCGATTCCTTCCGCAACCTGATTGCAGATGTCCCTGCGCATGTAGGACGGGAGATTGCGTGTGGTCTGGAAGGTTTCAACCGCAAGCCCGATAGCCCGATCGATTTCCTGGGGTGTGGCCAGCGAAACATCGGCAATGACTTCCTGAGTATATGGATTGGTCACGGGAACCGTTTCAACGGCCCCGGTCCATTTTTTACCTATTAAAAAATCATGTTTTTTGGTCATGGGTTTTCATCCTGATGATCAATGGCTATGATTCTATATTCTATTAAAATTTCCGGGTTTTGGAAAGATGTGGAAATGGGCTGGGGAAACGGGCTCAGGCAGGGGGAGTCGAGCGGGGCAGGGCGGGTTCCCGGGACCCCGGGGAGGTGGCCTGGGCAGAGGTGTCCGGCAATTCGATTATGAAAGCAGTGCCCTTGGGATTGTTGTCGGCCACCTGGATGCTCCCGTTGTGCTCGTTTATGATGCGGGTGACGATGGCAAGCCCCAAACCGGTGCCGCGTTTTTTGGTGGTGAAATGGGGCAAAAACAACTTGTCGCGATCAGACGGATTTATCCCTTTTCCATTATCTGAAAAGTGAATCTGGATGGTGCCCGACCGTTTGTCCTTGCGCGTGGCGATCCGAAGGGTGCCGCCTGCATCAATGGCGTCCAGCGCGTTGTCAAAAAGATTAATAAAAACGCGGCGGATCTGCTCCGGATCGATGTTGAGAAGAGAAATTCCCTGATCAAACTCTTTGGCCACGTGTGGTTTTTTAGTATGGTTTTTGTACAGTTTGTGAACGTCGTCGATAATCTGGTGGACGGATGCCGGACGGGGCCGGGGGGTGGGCATTCGGGAAAACCTCAAAAATTCATTGAGCAGGTCCTTCATGCCTTCCACTTCCTGGGTGATGATACGGATGCTCTCGTCAAATACCTTGGCGAACGACTTCTTGTCTTCATAATATTTTTTACGAAGGCGCTGCGTGTTTAGCTGAATCGGTGTCAGCGGATTCTTGATCTCATGAGCAATGCCCTGCGCCACTTCCTGCCAGGCGGAAATTTTTTGCGCCTTGATGAGCTGCGTCACATCTTCAAACACAAGAAGGATTCCCAGGTATTTTCCCGAACTGTCACGCATGAATTTGATGTTCACCAAAAAGGTGCGGGTGCTGTCACCGACGGTCAATTCCAGTTTTTTCTCAAAGGATTCCTGCTGGCTCACATCGATTTGCTTAATGGTGTTGCGGATGGCATCTCGAAAAACCGGGTCAAACGCTTCTTTATAACTTCGCCCATAAACCTTGCGATCGCCCATTTTAAGCAGACGTTTTGCCCCTTTATTGATGGTGGTGATGATGCCTGTTTTATCAATGGAAACCACCCCCGCACCGATATTTTCCAGAATGGTTTCCGTGTAGTAACGGCGGCGCTCCAGTTCTATATTCGTGTCGCTCAGGTTTTTGTGCACCCGGTCTATCTTGATACGGCTCTGTTTTAATTCATCTGTCATGCTGTTGAACGAATTGACCAGCATGCCAATTTCGTCGTTGGTGGCGACGTCCACTTTGAAGTTGAGGTCGCCCTCGGCAATGCGCCGTGTTCCCTGTGCCAGTTCCTGAATGGGAACCGTAATACCCCGCGCCATGTAAAAACCAAGCCAGATGGCGGAAAACAGGATCAACAGTGTCATTAAAATGAAGGTGACAAAATAATTGGCGCTGACAGGCAGCTTGAGAAAACTCTGTTTTTTATACTCTTCGAATGCATTCCGGATGCTTTCGATTTTGAAAAGCGTGCTTTGCGGGATTTTCGAAAGGGTCAGGATGTAACCCCAGATGGCCGGTTTGTCCTCCAGACGCTGAATGAGGGGAGTGATCACCACCATATAATTGCCCTTGGTGAATGAGCGGGGCTCGGTAATCGTTTCATTTGCCATGCTTTCCTGAATCAGGTCTGAGTAATCCTTGTTTGTGTAGGTCTCCGGCATGGAACGGCTGGCATAGGAAACGACCACGCGGCCCTCGTGGTCGTAAATGATTATTCCCCCCAGTTGATATTCTTCCACTTTCATTTCCGTTAGCCGCCTCAACTGGTCGCGTCGGTCTTCCAGGTAGAGTTGGTTGTTGGTGATGAACTGCTCCAGTTTTTTTGCATAAAACAGGTTGGTCTTTTCCACGTGGGAATAGTATTCCCGCGCGACTTCCATGGACTGCTGAAGGGATTGTTCCACCTGGACACTGAACCAGGTTCCAATGCTGTAGCTGAACAATTTGCTCGCTACGAAAAACAATAGAACCGAAGGGACAAGGGCCAGGGTTAAAAAGGCGAGTATCAGTTTTGTCTGGAATTTCGCCCCGATCATAAGACTTTTACGTTCGTTGTACAGCTTCGTCAGATTGCGCGCAATCAACGTCACCAACAGGACCAGGAGGATGATTATGACGTTGAAAAGAAGAAGGACTGGGATATTGTCCGAAATGGTGGCGTTTTGCTGGCGCAGGTAAGAGAACTCAAAGTAAGACAGCAGGCCAAGCGCAATGATGATCAGGGCCAAATTGCGGCGGGCCCGATTTTTTTTCCTTCGAAGCTGGTCTTCGGTGAGGTGGGAATCGTATGGATTATTTGCTAAAGGCTCGAACGGCATTGTTCAATCCCCCGCCGTGCGTCCCGGAAGGGCTCCGAAGAGGTTGAGTCGCATCCGCGGGGAATCCTTTGTTGGGTTCCACCTGGATCAGACTGGATTCAGTCCACGAAGTTTCGAAATCGTGGATCGGTACGAAAAACAACAACCAGTTGAAGGGGAACCAGAGGCCGTCATCGTTGATCATTTCCGCCTTGACGCGGACATAATACCATTCGTCGGGATCGAGAAGGTATATCGAGGACAGGGGGATATCCTTCAAAGTCATCATCAATTCCCGGCACAAGTCCGATTTCCGGGTCACCACCTTACGTTCCATATTGTCACCCTGCGAAGAAAACTCATAGGTTTTTTTGAGGGTATCGTACTGTACTGTGTGGGTGATGGTTTTTTGGCTGATCATTTCGTCCGGGTAAAAGCTTAAATGACGGCGAAGCTCAACTTTAAAATGGAACGTCAATGGGACACCGCTGTGCAAGGCTTCCATCATTTTGTCTGTAAAAGCATCGTGAAGCGTACCATCCACCAAAATCTGTTCATGATCAGAGCGAAGGGTCACATCCGACAGAACCGGTTTGGCCCACGCCGGAATCACCATGAAGCCGATGCAAAGCAAAATGAGAATTCCCTGCCGGGCGCATCCTGAAACAGTTTGTGCCAACAATTTATTTTTGTCCTTAAAATGTATCGCTAATTCAAAAAAGGAATTTCCAGCAGGGGATTCAGAAAACGACAGGTAAGCCAGCGATTAGATTTCCCCCAGTTGTAATATATCTTAAAGGATTTTAAAAAAGATGTAAATATTTACAAAAATTGAATTTATTTTGGCCTTGAAGGTTTGGAATCAGGTCATGGAAGGAAGATGCCGGGCGGGAAATCGAGCCCCATTTTAGCACTTTGAATTTGAATGGGTTTTTGAAGAACACCCGGTTGAAGGGGCGAACGTTGGGAGTTCAGCTTTTTTTCAGCAGGTCGCGAAGTTCATAAAGCTTCTCCAGGGCCTGGCGCGGGGTCAGGTCATCCAAATCCAGCCGTTTGATCATTTGGATCAGGGGGGGAGGCACTTCGCCGAACAGGCCAAGCTGATGGGGGCCGGTTTCCGGCGGTTGAGGTTGTGCCAGTTTAGGAGTTCCGACCTCATCGTACTCGTTGTTTTCGAGATTGAACAGCACTTCGTTGGCGCGTTGCAGTACCTGCTCCGGAAGACCGGCGAGCCGGGCGACATGGATCCCGTAACTTTTGTCCGCGCCTCCGGGAATAATTTTTCTCAGGAAAATGATTTCGTCATTCCACTCCTTGATCTGCACGTTGTAATTTTTGACGCCGGGAAACAGCCTTTCGAGTTCCGTGAGTTCATGATAGTGAGTGGCGAATAATGTTTTGGCACCGATATGGTCAGGTCCCTGCAAAAACTCTACGATGGCCCAGGCGATGCTGATGCCGTCGAAGGTGCTTGTTCCGCGGCCGATTTCATCAAGTATGATCAGGCTTCTGCGCGTGGCGTTGTTGAGAATGTTTGCAGTCTCGTTCATCTCTACCATGAACGTGGACTGTCCTTTTTGCAAATGGTCCTGTGCGCCGACCCGGGAGAATATTCGGTCCACCAGTCCGATCTCTGCTTCCTCCGCAGGTACAAAACAACCGATCTGAGCCATCAATACGATCAGTGCCACCTGGCGTAGGTACGTCGATTTGCCCGCCATGTTGGGCCCGGTGATGATAGCGACCTGGTGCCCATCACAGTCGAGGTGGATGTCATTAGGTATAAAGGGCTGGTTGGGATCGATCAGTTCCACCAGCGGGTGACGGCCCTTTTGGACATGGAGCACGTCCCCTTCATTGATTTGCGGACGACAATAATTTTGCTGGTGAGCAATTTGCGCGAAACCGAGAAGGGTGTCGAGTTCTCCAATGCGTTTCGCCATCGCCTGAATACGCGTCCCCTCCGCAGCAACGGACTGCCGAATCTCATGAAAAAGCCTTTGTTCAATGATCTGCACTTTTTCTTCGGCACCCGTGATTTCGGATTCGTATTGTTTGAGTTCCGGGGAGATGAAGCGTTCGGCGTTGACCAAAGATTGTTTGCGGATGTAGTCGTCGGGTACGCGGTCGAGGTTTTTCTTTGTGATTTCTAAATAGTAGCCATAGATCTTGTTATAACCAACTTTGAGCTGCGGTATACCGGTGCGCTCTTTTTCCCGGGCCTCCAGGTTGGCGATGGACTGGTTGCTGTCCTTCATAATGGATTTCAACCGGTCCAGTTCCTGGTCACAGCCAGGTTTGATGAGCCCGCCGTCTTTGATATTGAGGGGCGGGTCGTCCTCGATCCGTTCGTCGATTTCCTGATACAAGTTATCAAGATTGTCCCACCCGTCGCGGATGGCACTCATGGCAGGCAGGGCGCAACGCCCGATCATCTCCTGGATTTCCGGAAATACCCGAAGAGAATTTTTTAGCGCGATCAGGTCACGTGGAGTACACGTTGCCATCGAAATTTTACCGAGGAGGCGTTCCAGGTCAAAAATATGTTTCAATTTTTCGCGCAGGTCATTTCTTTCGAGCAGGTGTTCGCGGTAGTGGCCGACCAGGTCGAGGCGTTGTTCAATCGATTCCAGCCGAATGAGTGGTTTCAGGATCCATTCCCGCAACCGGCGCGCACCCAATGGAGTGCAGGTCGCGTCCAGGTGTCCCAGAAGAGAATGTTTGCGCTGGCCGTCGCTCGATTGCACCAGTTCCAGGCTGTTGATGGTGGACTGATCCAGCATCATGGAATCCTGCGTGCTGAAAGTGGACAGCGACGTGATGTGGTGCAGGGCGGATTTCTGGGTTTGCTTCAGGTACTGGAGCAGGGCGCCGGCAGAACCCACCGCTGCAGACCAGGTTTCGCACCCGAACCCTTCCAGCGTTTTTGTCTTGAAATGCTCAGTCAGCACTCGACGTGCCTGGCCTTGCTGATACGTCCAGTCTTCAACCGGCTGAATGAAAAAATCTGTGTCGGCCAGTGCCGGAGGACGTGGTCCGTTTCCGTTTAGGGTGCTTTCCGGTATCAGGATTTCCTTGGGATCGAGTTTGGCCAACTCATCCTGAAGTAAACTTTCTGCAGAGGGAGGAAGCTCGGTGACCTTGAAGAGGCCCGTTGACATGTCCAGTGCCGCAAGGCCCGTCTGTTCCTTGCCGAAATAAAGGGAAACCAAAAAGTGATGGCTTTTGGGATCGAGCAGGTTGTCATCCAAAACCGTTCCGGGTGTGATGACGCGCACGACTTCCCTGCGTACCAGTCCTTTCGTCTGCTTCGGGTCTTCCATCTGCTCACAGATGGCGATGGTTTTGCCACTCTTCACGAGTCGGCTGATGTACATATTGGCGGAGTGATGCGGAATTCCGCACATGGGAATGGCGTTGGGTTTGTTTTTGTTGCGGGAGGTGAGGGCGATGTCGAGGAGTTTCGACGCCTCCTTCGCGTCCTCGTTGAACATTTCGTAGAAATCGCCCATCCGGAAAAACAAAATGGCGTCGGGAAACTCCTTTTTGATGCTCTGGTACTGCTGCATCATGGGAGTGTCGTCGTCTACCACGTTCTGCTTATTGGCGTTTTTGGCCATGACCGGATTTGTTTAAATTTTGAGTTCCTGAAAAACGGGATACAGTCGCTGAAATGTGGCTTCGATGTGTTCCGGATGCACCTTGGTATCGGCGAGAACAGGCATGAAGTTGGTGTCGCCGGTCCACCGCGGTACGATGTGGCAATGGATGTGTTCCTCAAACCCCGCCCCGCCGCTTTTGCCGATGTTGTATCCGACGTTGAAGCCGTCCGGGTGGTACGAAGCGCGCAAAATCTCCATCGATTTCTGAGTGAGCAGGCCGATCTCCGCCAGCTCCTCCGCGCTCAGATCGGTGAGGCAGGACAGGTGGCGGTAGGGCGATACCATGAGGTGCCCATTTGAATACGGGTAAATATTGATGATGACAAAACTCAGTTCACCGCGGTACAGCAGTTTACGCCCCATGTCGTCATTGGCCTGAGGACCGGTGCAGAAAATGCATTCCTTGGTTTTGTCGGATTTTATGTAATTCATGCGCCAGGGGGCCCAGAGGTTTTCCATATTCACTCTCCCGGCAGACGGCCGGAAATTCAGAAATTGCTGGTTCCGGAAGGTTGCCGGCCGGGGAAAATGTGGCCGAAGACTTCCTGCGTTTTGGACTTCATGAAACGTGCGTCCTTCCGGGACGTTTCGTGGTCGTAACCCATCAGGTGCAGTATGCCGTGAATGAGGAGGAGGATCAACTCCTCTTGCAGGGACAGGCGGTGATCGTGCGCCTGCCGGTCCGCCGTCTCGACGGAGATGACGACATCGCCCAGCAGGCGGTCGCCGGTTTCGTTGACCGCATCCTCATCCTGTGGGAACGAAAGCACATCCGTGGCCTGGTTCTTGTCGCGGTACTCCAGGTTGAGCTCGTGGATTCGGGCATCGTCCGTCAGCAGGACACTGAGTTCGTCGTTCTCCAGATCCAGAAGCCTCAACACCCGGCGCGCTTCCTTTTTAATCCAGCGAACATCGATTTTGTGGACCGATTGGTCGTTTTTTACAAGGACGGGCATGGCGTCATTTTATCAGGATGGGTGGACTTGGCGGAATGGGTGTTTTGAAGGGAGATACGGGATTTCATTCAGAAGGGGGTGGTTCCTCGCTTTCGGCCCGGTCATAGGCACCTATGATTTTTTTCACCAGTTCGTGCCGCACCACGTCTTTCTGACCGAATTCGATCAGGTCGATGCCGTTGACGTCCTGCAAAATTCCTCTTGCGTGGATGAGACCGGACTGCACGCCGCGTGGCAGGTCTACCTGTGTGATGTCGCCGGTGACAACCATTTTGGACCGGAACCCCAGCCGGGTGAGGAACATCTTCATCTGTTCGCGGGTCGAGTTCTGGGCCTCGTCGAGGATGATGAACGAGTCGTTCAGCGTGCGTCCCCGCATATAGGCGAGGGGGGCGATTTCGATGTACCCTTCGGCAATCATCTGCTGGACCTGGTTGAACTCCACCATTTCGTAGAGCGCGTCATAAAGCGGCATCAGGTACGGCTGGATTTTTTCAGCGATGTCTCCCGGCAAAAAGCCCAGCTTCTCTCCCGCTTCCACGGCGGGACGGGTGAGGATGATGCGCCGGAACTGCCGCTTCAAAAAACCCTCCACCGCCATGGCGACGGCGAGGTACGTTTTACCCGTACCGGCGGGGCCGATGGCGAGCACGATATCGTGCTGGCGGATGGCCTGGATCATTTTGCGCTGGGTGTTGCCCTTGGGAGTGATGAATCCTTTTTTGGGCGATACGGGAATGCGTTCGCCGAACAGGCCTTTCAGGTCGACTTCCGGATCTTCCGCCATGAGCCGAATGGCAAATTTGATGTCGCCATTGACCAGTCGTTGGCCCGCGGCCAGCATGTCGTGCAGTTGCACGAGCAGGCGCTCGACCGCTTCCACCTCGTTGGGTTCACCACTGATCCGTATCTGGTTTTCCCGGGTGGTGATGCGGACGTTGAATTTTTTTTCGATCTGTTTGAGGTTGGTGTCCTGGGTACCGAATATTTCAGGAATGTATTCCGTGCTTTCGAGGAGCAATTCCCTGGAGGCGGTGTGATTCAAGCGGAGGCGACCTTTATCAAATGAACCTTGAATCCATTATATGGAGATTGGTTTCGGATGTCAAAGCATACCGAGGTCCATAAATGATTATATTTAAATGAGTTGGTGCGCCTCCGCCAGGCCCGGAGAAGGTCAGGTGCGGTAACGCTGACTGCCATTGATCAGGCTCAGGAATTCACCGCGCGTACTGGGATTGGTTTTGAAGTAACCCAGCATGGAGCTCGTCGTGGTGTACGAATTTTGTTTCTCCACGCCGCGCATGGACATGCACAGATGCAGAGCTTCGATGACCACGGCGACACCCTTCGGTTTGAGCACACGATGGATGCAGTCGGCGATCTGTGTGGTCAGCCTTTCCTGGACCTGCAACCGGCGGCTGAATGCGTCCACCACACGGGGGATTTTACTGAGACCAATGATCTTCCCATCCGGCAAGTAGGCCACGTGGGCCTTGCCAAAGAAAGGAAGCATGTGGTGCTCGCACAGGCTGAACATGTCGATGTCCTTGACGATCACCATCTCATCGGTGTTGGCATCGGTGAACAGGGCATCATTCACCAGCTCGTCGATATTGACCCAGTAGCCACCGGTCAGAAATTTGAGGGAACGGGATACCCGTTCGGGGGTATTTTTCAGGCCTTCGCGCGAGGGGTCTTCTCCCAGCTCGAGCAAAAGCTTTTCAATCAACTCTTTCACTGACTTGTCCTCTATAAGTTACGAAGTTGCGTGGAGATTCGTACAATTTGATTTGGTGAAGCAACCCGCCGCCGATTTTCGGTTCCAGCGCCTCCCAGAACTTGATAGCCAGATTTTCGGCAGTGGGGATGACCCCTTGCAAAAACTCCACGTCCATGTTGAGGTTTTTGTGATCAACCTTGTCGATGATCTCCTCGGTGACGAGCTTTTTGAGGAACTTGAGATCCAGAACCATTCCGGTTTCCGGGTCGACGTCCCCCTTGACGGTCACTTCCATGGTGTAATTGTGTCCATGACCGTTGGGGTTATTGCAAAGGCCAAACACCTGGGCGTTTTTTTCGTCAGAAAAGGTTGGGTTGAACAGCCGGTGACTGGCGCAAAATTCTACTTTTCGTGTTATATAAATCATGGGTTTTCTTCCGTTCATGTTATTGGAGGGGGGCCGGATTGTCAATGGAATTCAGGGTTTAAAGCTTTTTGAAGGGGTAATATGCATCGCCTGTCCGGGAAAAAAATAGTTGTGGTTCGCACCGGTGCGCTGGGCGACGTGTTGATGACTTTGCCCTTGTTGCAGGCGGTGCATTCTGTGCAACCCGATTGCCTCCATGTGGTGGTCGAAGCCCGGCAGAAAGCCCTGATGGAAGGCTTTGACTGCGTTGACCGGGCTTTCGCCACCGACGACCTGCAATGGTGGCGGGTGTATGGTGGTGACACCAATACCCTGCCTCTGCGTTTCCTTTCCGACTACGATTGCGTGGTGGCCCTCATTCAGGATCACGGCGGTACCGTGGCCGACGGGCTTCGTCAACGTCTCCCAGGTGAAGTGATCGTTCGGCCACCGTTCCCTCAACGTCCGGACAAGCATGTCAGCGGGTATTACCTGGAAACGCTTCCAGAACTGCCTTCATCCCTTTCCTGGCCTCCGGGCTGGAAGGCGCCGGAAGAGGATATCCGGGAAGCAAAACGGGTTATGGCATCCCTTTCTCCGCCAACCCGAACCTGGATACTTCAACCCGGAAGCGGCGGGGTTTCCAAAAACTGGCCGCTCAAGCGGTTCCATGAACAAGCGGATTGGCTGCATTCGCAAGGAATTCTTCCGGTGTTCCTGCTGGGGCCCGCGGAAGTGGCCATCTCCGAAACCGTGCATGCGTTTTGCCGGGAACGCGGGTTCCCGGTCTGGGAAAACCTTTCCCTGACCCGTTGCGCGGCCTTGCTCGGCCACGCCGATGGGTTTCTGGGCAACGATGCGGGGGTGACTCACCTGGCTGCCGCGCTGGGATTGCCCACCCTGGCCGTGTTTGTCAAAACAGAGCCGGAAATGTGGCGTCCATTGGGGGCGAACACAGGGGTTGTCGATATTCGTAAAACCAGTGGGGCGGATCAAGACGGTGCCGGCGAAGTCAGGAGGGAACTGGACCGGCTGCTTTCCATTCGCGCCCGCAACTGAGGGAGGTCATTTCAGGTATTTCCGTTTGTTGTCCGTGGTGTAAAACCCGGAACCGTACAGGTGAAAGGTTCCGCCCCCCACACATTTATGAAGCGGTCCGCCGCACTTTTCGCATTTTTCGAGAGGCGGGTCGTCCGCTTTCTGCAGGGCTTCCGTTTTATCTTTGCACTTTTCACATTCGTATTCGTAAATGGGCATGAATTTGCCTCCTGCTTATTCTGGACGGGCAGGGTGTCGCTGCAACTCCACCCGGCTTCATGGTTGTTGCCAGAAGATGGGCTTGGTGCCTTCCTGTTCCCGGAAAATGTCCAGAGTTTTTGGAATGTTCTCCTTGACCTCGTCCAGATTGAACACTTTTTGGGGCAGGGTCAGTCCGAATTCCTGCTCCCATATTCCTACCATTATACCGATCCGGTCGCTCAATATCTGGAGAATAATAAATCGTGTGATGCCGAATTTTTCCTGCACCGCTTTCGGCATCATGAAGGTTCCGTTCTGGTTGACCTCACCGAAACGCATGACGGCGAGACCCTGGTCGACTTCCTTGAAACCCAGAGAGGCGATATATTCTTTGAGTTCCGGCGGCATGAAATCGCGGGGCCAGGCCACGATGCCGTGCTTTTCAAAGTTCTGGTAAAGGACGTACGGCCGCGGTTCGTCCTGCGCCCGGGCTGGTGAAGGGGATAAAACCGCAAAAACCAGGGTCCAGATGAGAAGGCCGCCTGCCCACAGGCGGGCGGCTGGGTTGGATCGGGATCGTCGCATGCTTTACCCCCTTTCAGGGCCTTCAGGACAGGATTTCCGTCTGACTGAAAAAATAGGAAATCTCAAAGGCTGCATTTTCGGGTGAATCGGAACCGTGCACGGAGTTCTTTTCAATGTCCACGGCGAATTCCTTGCGAATGGTGCCGTCGTCAGCGTCCTTGGGATTGGTCGCGCCCATCAGTTTCCGCCAGCCGGTGATGGCGTTTTCTTTTTCCAGTACCAGCAGGACCACGGGACCGCCGGTGGACATATAGGTGGTCAGGTCTTTAAAAAAGGGACGCTCCTTGTGAACGTGGTAAAACCCTTCGGCCTGCTCCAGGGTCAGTTGAGCCCGTTTCATGGCGGCGATGCGGAACCCTTTGGATTCGATGCGCTCCAGGATTTTGCCAATGAGGTTGCGTTCTACAGCGTCAGGTTTGATGATAGCAAACGTTCTTTCCATTGATACTCCGGTTCTTCTAGGTGAATGAGTTGACGGGGAATTTGGACATCAGGGAAAAAAAAAGGTATTTGGGGGAGCCCCAAATACCTTTTCCTTATATGAAACCAATACAGGTTTAAAGGATGCTCAGCGCTGAACCACTCCCACCCGTTTGATCACGAAGCGATCTTCCAGATTATCGATCCATTTCATCTGGATGGCATCGTGCTTGGCGACGTCTCTGCAGATGTAAACACAGATTTCGCAAGACTTACAGCGGTCCACCGAAACGTAGGCGGATTTGTCTTCCTCGCTGTAGTTGATGCAGTTGGCTTCGGGACAATAGGTCGTGCACAGGTGGCAATTGGTTTCTGCGCATTTATCCTTATCTACATCTGCAATGTAGTACATGCTTATTCAATCTCCAATTCAAAAAGTTACCTTAGACGGCAACCGGTTTCTCTTTGGCATCAGCATGAACACCCCATTTGTTATCAATCGCGAACTGATAAGCCGCTTTGATGGTGTCCATGTTCGCCTGAAGCAGTTTCTGCTTTTTGGCGAATTTTTTCTCGATGACGCTGTCCAGAGAGGCGGTACCACCGGAAGTAACGATACCTTTACCGATGAAACGATCCTTCACGGATGCCTCAATCGAGTCCATGTCCGGCATGCCAAAGATGGCGGAAATGGCGCCGCACATGGCCATGTTGGTGGCCAGGTCGGTTCCCGCAATATCATTGGCAAGTTCGGTCGCCGGCAGATAATAAATGTTCGCTTTTTTATCTGCCAACTCCTTTTCCTCATCGGGAATGAGTTTGAGCGGCTCTTTGTTATTGATCAGGATGATGCCGTTCTCTTTCAGGCCCGTGTAAAAAGGCATGGTGTACGACTTACCCAGTGTGATGACCTGAGCACTGAAGATCATCAGCACGTTGGGGAAGACGATCTCCCCGATTTCAAAAATCTCATCGTTGGAGATCCGCACATAACTTTCAACCGGGGCGTTGCGCTTTTCGGAACCGAAAAAGGGCACGAGGGAGCTGTACCCCTTACCGATTACGACCGCGTTACTCAGGATGTGAGATGCGGTGACGACGCCCTGGCCTCCAATACCGGCCATGCGGACGTTATAACGTTTGACTTCTTGTGGCATGGATTGAAAACCTCCTCATTATTTTTTAGCAGCTTTGGCTTTTTCTTTTTCTTTCTTTTCGAGGTCGGTGATGTACGCCTTGGCTTCATCCGTCATTTCCTCGTGGAAACCATAACGTTCTTTTTCGACATCGAAGGCATCCTGCATGACTTCCGGAGTGGGAATCGCATACTCGATGTTGCAGGAAGTGTAGGCCTGGATGTAGGTCGGGCCGATTTCGCGCGCAATCAGGATGGCGCGACGAACGGTGCGAACCACGCGGGCCGGGTTGGTCGGCGCGATGCGTGCGATGTAAGCACAGTTCGAAACCCGGGCCAGACCCAGAGCGTCGATCTTGCCGGTTTTCTTGCCGCGCGGGGCCATCTTCAGAATCTGACCCTGCATGGTCATACCGCTTTCCTGCCCACCGGTGTTGCCGTAAACTTCGTTGTCCAGCATGATGGTGGTGAATTTTTCCTGACGGAACCAGGAATGCATGAGGGCCTGGAAGCCGATATCGATCAGACCACCGTCACCGGCCATAACAATTACGTCTTTAGGCTGATTCGGATAAAGAATTTCCAAGCCGCGTTTCAGGCCGGATGCGACGGAGTTGGTGTCACCGTAGTTGCCGTAGATGAACGGGATGTTGGCCTGGGAAATAGCAAGACGGCCGCAACCTGCGGTACCAACGTTGATGGTATGTTCAGGATTCGGCAATGCCAGCATGGTGAGGCGGATGAAAAGGGTCATCGCACAACCTGCACACATCGGATGCTCTTCCAGAAGTTCCTTGAACTTCCCCATTTCGCTGACTTTCACCTCACGGCCATACTGACCGTACTTGACCAGATCGCGGTATTCAACGGGGAGAAGATCTTCAAAACCAGGAGACGGTTTAACGGTTTCGAGAGACATAATTGATTTACCTTTCTATATATATTTAAGAAAGTTTTATTAAGTTTTATTTAGACCCTCAGCTTGCAAGGGTTGACGCATCTTTATGAAAGGGAATTTCGGGGCCAAAGTCCCGAAAAACTAAGCCTACACGATTCGCACGGCTAACGCAACATCAGTGTTACAGGCGATCAACCGTACCTTTGCGGGCCGCATCCAGCCACTCGAGAATCATCTCGGTCGGCATGGTCATGCCACCATAAACCCGCGGTCCGGAGGCGATTTCGGCTTTGCAGTTGCCATACAGCGTGGAGCAGACTTCCTTGTGCAGCCAGCCCGCCTGGTTGAACTCCGGAACCAGAATCCGCTTGGCGTTCTTAACCGCCTCAATGATCTCCCTGCCAGGCCACGGCCGAATGGTCTTGACTTTGACCAGACCCACCTTGCGACCGGCTTCACCTTCCTGACGAACAGCTTCGCGCGACTGCGAAACCGCGGAACCGGAAGCGATGAGGAACTCTTCGGCGTCCGGGTTTACGACTTCGATCAGGTCGCCCAGGTATTTGCGCCAATGCCGTGCGGAACGCTCGACAGCGGCAAACACTTCCTGCTGCCAGCTGGCATGCATGTGGTAGCTGATGAAGTTGGATTTCTGAATGGGAGCGTCGCGGGACAACCGGGCCGGCGGGTTTTCGTTGTCCATGGCCGGTACGGCCGAACGCCAGCCAACGCGGGGCGGCAGTTTGAATTCCTCCGAAGGCATGGACACCTTGCCGCGAGCGTGGGTGACGAAAAAGCCGTCAACCGATACCACCGCGGGAAGAGTCACATCCACTTCCTCGGACACCATGAACGCAGCGAGGGAATAGTCAAAGAAGTCCTGCTGGTTTTCAGCATGGGCGTGGAGGATGCCGGTGTTCAACAAAAATGAAATCTCGATGTTGTCCGGCTGAATGGCCAGCGGCGTGTTGATGACGCGGCACATGTTCAGCAGAACAAGAGGAGTCCGTGCACCGGGCCAGGAAGCGATGGCTTCCATGCCGCGCATGAGTCCCGGACCGGAAGTCGCCGTCAGGGAACGCACACCGGCCCTCGAAGAACCGCCGATGGCCGTCATGACCCCGATCTCCTCTTCCGCACGGTAATAGTCCTTCAGGTAGCCCTCGTCATAGAGGTAACCGACCTGCTGCATGGTTTCACTCTGCGGGGTGATAGGGTAAGAGATGGCGATGTCTACATTGGCCCGGCGAATGGCCTCGCGGGCCGCCTCACTCCCGGTGATGAACTCGGTTTCACGGGGCGCTTCTCTCAACAACCACACCGGGTCGACCACTTTTTGCAAGTCGCCTTTAGGGACCCATTCTTCTTTTTTCTGGGTTGCAGTTTGCTCGGTCATAACGACTCCTCAACGCAATGATGTTTATTCCAAATGTTGAATATACTTAGCTTTAAAGCTGTTATTTAGTATTTAATAGGGCAACTGGAAGAGGGACTCTGTTCCAGGAAAGATCAGAACAACCTGATTTGCGGTGTTCAAATTACCATGTTTGCCCCTCTAATACAATTTAATTGAAGGTTTTCAATTAAATTTTGTACAGGTTTGGAAGAAACTCCGCACCCACCCGATTTCACTCTGGACGGGGGGCGTTTCGATAAATTAATTAGCCCAATAATTTCAAGGATTTAAATTAAATTCAGGAGGGGGGAAGGTGTTCCCGGAGCAACTGGCTCTGCGCCAGTTTGCAGGGTTTTTTAGGACCAGAGGTGAACTTTTGTCCCTTCAGGCTGTCCCCCGGGGCGACTCACCCCTTTTGTTGCTGCTTCGACTGGATTTCATTCAGGTGGGCAAACGCTTTCTCGAGGAACTCGTTTACAGCCTTGTCGTTTCGGAACTTGAGCGTGGTTTTGGCCAGGTCGGTATCGTGATACAGTTCGTAACGCATGGTTTCCCCATCCTGAAACTTGACCACGTCCACGGTCCACTCCAGTTCGGTGATGTCCTCCGTGGGGAAGTTCACCGCCGTGACCCCCAAATTCCCAACGCGGTATACAAACTGAAGACCGCCGTTTCCACTCGGCTCCGTACGAGTGAGCACGAGGTTTTCCTCGGTCAGCATAAGGGCAAGGCTCCTGTTAGCGATTCTTTATGGTTTGCAGGCGGTTTTCTGCAACAAAAACCTGTGTTAGGATAGGCTTCCGGCTGGCCGGAAACTCCAGAGTACCCAACATACCAGACATGAAGCCTTCAGGTAAAGGCTTCATCTTTTTTGGATATACAAATTAACACAATCCTTTTCTCCACACAGACATCTTAACCCGGAAACTAAATACATATTGATAAAGGTTTATGGAACCAATTGAACTGAACGATCCAGCAGAGATCCAGCAATTCCTGAGTAAAGTCCGGCTGACGGGCAAGGGTTTCACCTCCGATGCGCTCTTGGGAGACGTATTTGAGGCCGGGCTCGACTACCCCGACTTTTTAAAGGCGGAAGGGGAGGACCCGGACGCGAGTTACGATGGCAAGTCTCCGGCCTGGGCCAAATACCATGTCCGTCAGGGCAAACGGGTCTTCATGGTGTACGGTGCCGCGGGACGCGAGCGCCGCTCCCATTTTTCTGAGACCCCTTAATTTATTATTCCATCCGGGTCCCCTGTCGGGATAAACACCGGATTTGAGAGCGAACTTATGAAATTCGACAAGGAAACGCAGGAACGCATTCTCCGCGTTGCGGCCGACCGAAACCAGGGTAAGGACATGGAAGAGGTGGACGAAAGTATCGCCTACATCATGGACATGCACCCGGAGTTCGACCAGGCCTGGGAAATGGGTGAGATGGCGGTATACCCGCAGGAGATCGATGGCAAGGTGGTCAATCCTTTTGTCCACACCGTCCTGCATGTCGTCGTGGACCAGCAGATCCGCGACGAGGCGCCGGACTTCGTGGCGCAAGCCTACAAGGACCTGGTGGACATGGGCATCGACCCGCACGAGGTCTTGCACCACCTCATCTCGGTCTACGCCGATTTGTATTTCACCACGTTTCGCCGCGGCGACAACTTCAGCAATCTCGATTACCAGGAACGCATCAAGAAACTGGTGCAGGCCGCCAAAGATGGGATGCAAGAGGGGTGACCGTCACTCCGACTGACCCGGCTTCAACGGCTCGTGGCAGACTTCGCAGTGATCGAGTGTGTAGTCGTTGATGTGCTGGCAGACAGGGCAGTCGAGTTCCTTGTCCTCGGCCTTCGGCGGGTCAAACGGCGTCAGGCACTTTTCGCACCACGCGGTTTTATTGATATTGGGCGCCCCGCAATTGGGGCATTCGAGAGTGTAGTTCATACCCCTTGGGATGCAGGCCATCCCAAGGGGTTTTTTTTTTAACGGATTTTGCGGAAAAGAGATGCAGGTGGGGCTTACAGGCACTTGGCGATGGTTTTGCCGATGTCAGCGGGGCTTTTGACCACCTTGATGCCGCACTTTTTCATCACCTTCATTTTGCCTTCCGCCGTGCCCTGGCCACCGGAGATGATGGCCCCGGCGTGGCCCATCCTGCGGCCCGGAGGCGCGGTCTGTCCCGCAATGAAACCCACCACCGGTTTGGTGATGTGTTTCTTGATGTAATACGCGGCTTCATCCTCCGCCGATCCACCGATCTCGCCGATCATGCAGATGGCCTTGGTCGCCCGGTCTTTCTGGAACAGTTTCAATGCGTCGATGTAGCGGGTGCCGATGATGGGGTCGCCGCCGATGCCCACGCAGGTGGACTGGCCGATGCCCATCGCCGTCAACTGGCCCACGGCTTCGTACGTCAACGTACCGCTTCGTGAGATGATGCCGACGTTGCCTTTTTTGTGAATGTGCGCCGGCATGATGCCGATTTTGCACTTGCCGGGGGAGATGACACCCGGACAGTTGGGACCGACGAGACGTGAGTCGGAATCCTGAATGTACCGGTACACTTCCACCATGTCGTAAACCGGAATGCCTTCGGAGATGCAGATGATCAATTCGACGCCCGCATCCGCCGCCTCGAGGATCGCGTCCGCGGCGAACGCCGGGGGCACGAAGATCATCGATGCGTTGGCTTTGGTTTTGTCCACGGCCTGCTTGACCGTGTCGAATACCGGAACGTTGTCCAGAACCTTCTGTCCACCTTTACCGGGGGTCACACCCGCCACCAGCTGGGTGCCGTATTTCTGGCACTGCTCGGCATGGAACATGCCTTCGCGACCGGTGATGCCCTGAACCAGCAACCTTGTGTTTTCGTCTACGAGAATGCTCATTTTATTGCCTGTACGACCTTTTTC
Organism: Nitrospina sp. 32_T5; assembly: GCF_052156635.1. Lineage (NCBI taxonomy): Bacteria > Pseudomonadati > Nitrospinota > Nitrospinia > Nitrospinales > Nitrospinaceae > Nitrospina > Nitrospina sp. 32_T5. The sequence continues at coordinate 421,880 of NZ_JBQKUO010000002.1, forward strand.
GCGGCGTCTTTCATACCGTTGCCGACGATGAAGTTGATATCGGATTCATTCAGAATGCGGTGACCTTCTTCCATGTTGGTGCCTTCCATGCGGATGACGACCGGAATGCCCACATTCAATTTCCTGGCGGCAGCGACCACGCCATTGGCGAGGATGTCGCAACGCAGAATACCGCCAAAGATGTTGATGAAAATCGCTTTGACCTTGTTGTCGGAGAGGAGGATGCGGAACGCGTTCTCGATCATCTCCTCATTGGCGCCGCCGCCGACATCCAGAAAGTTGGCCGGCTCGCCTCCGCTGTGTTTCACGATGTCCATCGTCGCCATGGCCAGTCCCGCACCGTTCACCATGCAGCCGATGTTGCCGTCGAGCTGAATGTAGTTGAGGCGGAACTTGGAGGCTTCGATCTCGTTGGGATCTTCTTCATCGAGATCGCGCATCTCCTGCAGGTCGGGGTGTCGACCCAGCGCGTTGTCGTCGATGTCGATCTTCGCGTCGAGCGCCAGCAGGCGGTTGTCGCCGGTGACGACCAGCGGATTGATCTCCAGCATCGACAGGTCTTCCTTCACGAAACACTGGTACAGGTTGATGATGAAAGGAATGGCCTGCTTGAACACCTCACCTTCCAGGTTCAATGCAAATGCGATCTTGCGGGCGAGGTAAGGCTTCACGCCGATGACGGGATCGATGCGCTCGACGATGATTTTTTCCGGTGTGGCCTCGGCGACTTCTTCGATCTCCATGCCGCCCGCCTCGCTGGCCATGATCATGACCTGGCTGGTTTCGCGGTCGAGGATGAGGCTCAGGTACAACTCGCGAACGATGTCCATGCCTTCTTCAACCAGCACCTTTTTGACCAGACGTCCCTCCGGTCCGGTCTGGTGCGTGACCAAAGTCATGCCGATGATTTTGCCGGCGTGCTGTTCGGCTTCTTCCGGACTTTTGGCGAGTTTCACGCCGCCGCCCTTGCCGCGTCCGCCTGCGTGGATCTGCGCCTTCACCACAACAGGCGTGGTGCCGATCTCCCGGGCTGCCGCTGCGGCTTCCGATTTGTCATGAATCAGAATGCCACGCGGGACCGGTACTTTGTATTTCTTGAAGAGCTCTTTGCCCTGATATTCGTGAATTTTCATGGTTCAAATTGAAAGAATTAAATAGGTATCCAAATGTGGGAGCCGCTTTGTACCACAGGTTTTCGCAGGTTGTCAAAAAAAAGCGGGGGGATTGGAATTCAAAACGGCAGGAGGAACGGGACGGCTCCTCCTCAAACCGGGCGCGGGAATACCCGCGCGCGCGAATGGACGGAAGGATTTCTACGAAAAAAGGGCAGGGGGCAATGCAAGGAAAGGATGGAAATTTGGCTGTGCGCCTTCAACAACGGGCGGCGAATCCGGGTTTGGCGTTGCTGGATCCGGCGGTTTCTGTTTCTTCCGCCGGGTTCAATATCTGGTCCCAGGCTTCGCGCAGCGGCGTCATCACCCGCAGGATCGACTGCAGGGCGGCTTTGTCGTTTTTGATGTTGGCGTGCGTGAGTTGACGCAGAATGAACTGGTACAAACGTTCCAGGTTGCGTGTCACCTCGCCGCCTTTGTCCGTATCCAGCGCCACCATGAGTTCGTTCACGATATCCCGCGACTTCTGAATGTATGCGCTTTTGTGCGCGACGTCGTTCTGGTCCATCGATTCCATCGCCATGGTGACAAAGCGTATGGCCCCGTCGTACATCATGAGAATCAACTTGCCCTGGTTGGAGGTGGAAACCTCGTTGATCTGGTATTGATTGGGTCCCTGGTTCCGTGCCATGAATTTGCTCTCCTGTTATTCTTCGTGATGTCCGCGTTCGCTGTTATTACTTGCTCAAAAGGCTCGGCAGGTTTGCCAGGGACGACTCGACGGCCCTTCTTTGTGAGTCGAGTTCACCCAAAAGCTGTTCCAGCCGGATAAATTCTTTTTTGATGTTTTCTTCAAACAAAGCCAGCCGGTCATCGAGCCTCAGGATGGTTTCGTTCAGGTCCTCGATGGTTCCGGTGGTGGTGTTGATGTCGCCCTGAAGCGGGCTGTTCAGCGTGGTGTCCGTGTTGAAGGTCACGATGCGGTTCAACTTTTCGGCCACACCCAGGGACACCTCGATCGTTCCCTTGCTGCCGTCCACGGCCAGTTCGGCGGGGGTGATGCTGAACACCAGGCCTTCCGCCGTGGTGCCCGCCGCACCGATGAAAGTGTCGCCCGGGCCGGCGACCGCGGGAGTGAACGTGGATTCCCCCACTTTGCGCAATTCCGGCACTCCGCCGGTGACCTGCAACTCAAAGGTGCCTTCTTCTGTAGTGGAGGCCGCGCTGCCGAAAGTGACGTTCGGGTTGGATGCCGAACCGCTGTTGATGAACAGGTTGATCACACCGGTGGGATCGGAAGCCAGTGCCGAACTCAGTTCGGCTTCGTCCAGTTCCAGCAGGCCGTCGTCCCCGGTCCTGATACCGACCTGGGAAAGAAAACTGAAGGAGGTGCTGAGTCCCTGCACTTCACTGGAAACCAGCCGTGCCAGCGACTGCTCCAGGCTGCGAACGGAAACATTTCCGAACAGGGGACCCGCTTCCAGCGTGTCCGAATCGAACTTGGCGTTTTGATTCACGAAGGCGCGGATCGCATTGTACTGCTCGACAAAATCATCCACCTTGCCGCGAATGGCTTCGGTATCCTGCGTGATTTGAATGGTGCCCGGTCCCAGGGCCTCGAGCGACAGGGTCGTCCCCGTCAGGACGTCGCTCACGATATTGGTACTGCGGGTATAGGAGATGCCTTCAAAATTGAACAGGGCGTCCTGTGAAGATTGGGTGCTGGTGAAGGTTTGGTCGTCGAATCCAAAAGTTCCATCGAAAAAGGCAGAAACGGTCTGGCTGGCGCCGGTCTGGTTTCCCTCAATGACGATGCTTATGGGGTTTGCACCAGCACCGTCATCCACCACTTTGGCTGTGACGTCCGCCGTCGAGGCGTTAATCTTATCCACCACCTCCTGCACCGTATCCGTGCCGGTGATCGTGATGTCGGTTTGAACTCCGGCTACGGTAATTTCCAGTGTGCCTCCGAATACTGAGTAAGATGCTGACGCCGAACTGAACCGTTCGTCGGATTGCACAATTCCCTTGCGGGCCAGCTGGTTGACGTCGATGCTGTAATTACCGAGCGGGGAATTGAGGGTGGTGGTGACCCCGACGCGGGCGTTTTCTCCCCCGGATGTGTCGGCAACAAAAGTGCCGTCGATGGACACCAAACGGTCGCGAACGTTCATCAGCCGCACGGTGCTTTTGAAGCTGTTGAGCAGACCGCGGAACTCCTTCAGCAGGTCGAGCTTTTCCACCTCCAGCTCGCGGTCGGAGACCTTGGCTTCAAGCGGCCGCTGCTGCAATGCAATCAGTTTCTCGACCACTTCCGAGGTGTTGAATCCAGACTGGAGGCCAAATATGGATGTGATGGCCATGACCTTCTCCTTATTTAATCAATCGGCACGGGGTGCGCGCTATCTAGTCATCATATCGACCAAAAGGAAAGGGGACTTTAGAAATAAAGGCGCTCAACTCCTTTTTTTCAGGTAATTTGACCGCTTGCTGAAACGTCGTTGAAATCTTTAGGGTTGGAGGTTTCCAGGTATCGAGGGCAGACCCCCTCCCGTGTTTGATAACACCCTTTCGGATTCTTTAATTAATTTAAAAAAATTAATAAATTTGGGTATTTATGAATAAATAATTAAAGTTTAGTTGAATTACCGGGCCCGGGATGGGAGGGTGAGCGGAGGTAGCAACGACCCATGGTTCGGGCCCGGCAAATCAGGTTGTCCGTCAGCGGTGGAAGTCGAACAGGCCGGTCAGGGTGAACCGGAAATTTTCCATCATCAACCTCTGCGATTCCAACCGGCTCAGGGATTTATCGAGGTTTGCAAACTGGCTCCGGCTGCGTTGTTCGAATTGCTGAAGCTGGCGTGACAGTCGATCGATGAAACGGGTGAGTTCGCCCATCCTTTCATGGACCGTGTCGATGTCCGCTTGAAAGGGTTGGACCGGGTCGCCCTCGTCGGTGACCGCCGTCAGCAGGCGGTTGAGCCTGCCGGCGAACCCGGAGGAAACCACAACGGACCCTTTTTCCCCTTCCTCGACAAGTTCCACCGGGTCGACCCGGATTTGCAGTCCTTCTGCGGACGTTCTAGCCGCGCCTTCAAAGGTGCTGCTGGTGGTTTTGACCGCGGTGCTGGACTCGGACTCACCCACTTTGTGGATTTTCAGGGACCCATTTTGTATTTCCAGTTCAAACACCCCACCCTCCATCCGATCCCCGGCACTGAGGAAGGTTACGTTTGGGTTCGAAGCGGATCCCTGGATGGAAATCAGGTCGAGGACGTTTTGCAGGTCGTATTCCAACGCCTCATCCAGTTTGTCCATATCCAGGGAAAGCGTTCCGTCCTGCTGTACGGTGATGCCGATCTGCGCCAGGCGACTGGACCCGCCTTGCAGCTCCGCCAGTTCGCTATTCAAGAAGTGGCAAAATGCCTTGTGCAGGTTTCGCACGGAGCAAAGGGAGAACAGCAGCCCGGGTTCCCCGGTTTTTCCGTTGTCAAACGCATGGCGGTCGATGAAATTCCTGATCTCATTAAATCTCGCTATGCAGTGCCGGATCTGGACTTGAAATTCATCCATGCCGGTAGCCGGTTTTCCCGGAACGTCCCGTGTGATTTCCCTGATCTTGAGGGTGCCGGCGCCTGGGGTTTGCAAAGTCAGCGTGGCGCCGGGAAGGGCGTGGTCCACCTGGTTGGTAAAGTGGGAGAACGGGGTGTTGTTCATGAGGAAGGAAGCGTCCTGTGCCTGCCGAACGGTTTCGAACGTCTCTCCCCGCCGGGAAATTCCGCCGATGCCGGAGTCAATGAAATCGAGTGCTTTGGTTTCGGACCTGCCCGGCTGGGTGATATTTTTTTCCAGCAGGCCGAAGAGATTGAAGCTTTTCCTGTTTTCCCGAAAACAGGCGGCAACCCCCTGCGCGGCTCCGGTCAGGTTGCCTCCGATCTCAAGGCGGTAGAGCGTGCCATCGCATACGGCCCCTGCCGTGACATTGGCGCTGGATGCACAAATGGCCTCCACAACTTCTCGGAGGGAAGTGTTTTTGGCAATCTCGATCTGAGTCCGTTCGGCGCCCATCTGGAAAACCAGCACTCCCCCCCGGCTGGTGAACGCATCGTCCGGGTCGGCAAGGGCGCGCCTGGAACGAACGATCCCTGCCTGCGCCAGCTGGTGGATGTCAATTTCATAGGTACCGGCCGGAGCCGAATCGCTGACCTTCAGACCGAGGTCCGCGGGACCGTTGGAAATGAATTCGCCCTGTTTTCCGACAACGATGGTTTCGTCCGGAGTGGCGGGTGTGGGCATCGTCACGCAGAGATTTTGAAGAGTGGACTGGAACGACGCGACCAGGGAACCGAGCCGCTTCAACAAATCCAGCCGCCGTTCACAAAAGGTGCGTTCCGCTTCTTTGGACCGCAAACTTTTTCTTCGGAGGGTGACCAGATGCTCCGCCGAGTGGGCGGTATTCAATTTCTGTTTCATTTCCAAAAAGGAAGACAAGTGCATCAGCTACCCCGATTATTCTGGTTGCAAGTTCACTCTCTCCCCCTTCACCCCATTTTTCGGCGGCTTGAAAAAATCCCTTTAGCTCTATTTCAAGTCGATACTACCTATTGGAGGGGTACAAAAAGGCTACAGGCTTTTTGAAACAGATTGGCCAGTCGGAAGTTAAAATAGGTAAAGTCGGGGCCCGGGCGCAATAATATTTTTTTTCAGGCAGGGATTTTTTTTAATCTGGAGGAGCCCGGTGCCCCGGATAGTAAAAGGAGGGGGGCGGATCGCCCCCCTGATGAATGCATTCACCGGGTCAGCTATTTAGAGGATTTCAGCATTCCCGGCAGGTTCGCCAGTGAGGCCTGTACTGCTTCCCGCTGCGAATTCAGTTGCCCCAATATGGTCTCCAGCCGGATGAACTTTTGACGCAGGTTGTCCTCGAACAGCTTCAACCGGTCGTCGAGCATCAAGATGACCTCGTTGAGGTCTTCGATTTTCTCGGTGGTGGCGTTGATGTCGGCCGACAGGGCGCTGTTGCCGCTTTCCTTGGTGCTTGCTGTCAATGCCCGGTCCAGTTTTTCCGCAATGCCGATGGAGACGGTGAGCGTGCCCTTGTCGCCGTCGGTTCCCAGTTCCGCCGGGTCGATGCTGAACACCAGCCCTTCGGCGCTGGTGTCCTGCGCTCCGATGTAGGTGTTGCCGGGACCCGCCACCGCCGCCACGAAATCCGTTTCCCCGGATTTTCTGAGGTGCGGCACGCCGCCGATGACGCGCAGTTCAAACTCGCCTTCCTCCGTAAATTCCGAGGCGCTGACAAACTCGACTTCCGAGTGACTGGCCGAACCGCTGGTGATGAACAGGTTGATCACTCCCTGCGGATCGCTGGAGAGGGCGGAGCTCAGCTTGGCGGAATCGAGTTCCAGCGTGCCGTCGCCGCGGGTGGCAATCCCTATGGTCGACAGGTAGTCCAGATCCCCGTCCAGCCCCTGCACCTTGGCGGAAACCAGGTCGGCGAGGTTCTGCTTCAGTTGACGCAGGGAAGCGCTGCCGAACAGCGGGCCGGATTTCAGGGTGTCGCTGTCAAAAAATGCGTTCTTGTCAATGAACGCCAGGATTTGATTGTATTCCTCGACAAAGGCCTCGACCTTGTCCTCGATTTCCTCTGTGGAGATGCTGATCTGGATGGTGCCCGATCCCTCGGCCTCGAGCGTCAGGGTGGTGCTGTCGATCACGTCGTCCACAATGTTGCTGGAGCGGGCGTACTGAATGTTGTCGAGGGTGAAGAGCGCATCCTGCGCCGCCTGCGTGCTGGAGAAGGTCTGGTCCGTTCCCGGTTCGTTGAACACCGCGGAGACGGCGTTTTCGGCGCCGGTCTGGTTGCCGGTGATGACGATGCTGAAAGGAGTCTGGCCGCTGCCGCTATCCACCACGCGGGCGGTGACATCCGCCGATGAGGCGTTGATCTTGTCCACCACGTCCTGCAGCGTGTCGGTATCGGTGATGGAGATGTCGGTTTGCGTGCTGCCGACCGTGATCTCCAGGGTCCCCGCGTCGTCCGGACTGTAAACGGACGTGGCCGAGGCGTAGTTATCGTCCGACCGCACGATGCCCACCCGGGCCAGCTGGGTGACGTTGATGGCAAAACTGCCGGAGGGGGAGGTGACGCTGGTGATGATACCCACTTTGGCGGTGTCCGTGTCGCCCAGGAAGGAACCCACCTTGACGGTCATCTGGTCGCGGCCGTCCATGGTGCGCACCAGGCTTTTGAAACTGTTGGCATTCTGGCGCAATTGCTTGAACAGGTCGAGGCGCTCGATCTGCAACTCGCGTTCGGAAACCTTGGCTTCGAGCGGGCGTTGCTGGAGAGCAATCAGTTTTTCAATAACTTCGGAAGTGTTGAATCCAGATTGAATGCCGAAAATGGATGTGATAGACATAAATACCTACCAATAAAGGTTAATTTCGCTATCCCTCCCAATAATCTTTTCGGATAAGTTTAAAGAAAGTTTATACCGATATTGGGAAAACTATAAAAAATTTGATTATTTTTCGGGCTGTCCTGTGCGGATACTGTAACTAGTTGATTTTTGAAGGGTTCTGCGGGAAGACTTGAACTGCCGGGGGGCGAAGTGATATAAGGCTGTCACTATGTCCGACCAACTCGATTTGTTTTCCCAGCCCCCGGTGGAAGAGCCGGCGCCTCCCAAACCGCAGAAAGCCAAAGGGCCGCGCGTCCTGTATTTCGATCTGGAGACGCAGAAGAGCGCCGACGAGGTGGGTGGCTGGGGCAACATCAAGGACATGCTGATGGCCGTCGGCGTGGTGTGGGACAGCCACGACGAACAGCACCACGTGTATTACGGCGAAGCGGAGAAAAAAGAGGGGAAGGGCTACACCGACCTCATCGACCACCTCAAGTCCGCCGATCTGGTGGTCGGCTTCAACGTCATCGGCTTCGACTACACCGTCATCCAGGGCGCGGCCAGCCAGCGGCACATCGACCTGCTGGACATCCCCACCTTCGACATCCTCGTCGATTTCATCAAGCTGAAAAACCATCGCATCAAGCTCGACAACCTCGCCGGCTGCACGCTGGGCACGAAGAAGTCCGCCGACGGACTCATTTCACTGCAATGGTGGAAGGAATACCTGGGGGGCGACGCGGGCAAGCTCGACCGGATCGTCGAGTACTGCAAGCAGGACGTGAACGTGACGCGCGACCTGTTCTTATTCGGCAAGGACCACGGTTACGTCGAGTACGACGGCCGCACCGGCCAGCGCCTGCGCCTGGACGTGGACTGGACCGTCGAAACCATCCTCAAATCCCCGCATCGGTAGAACGCAAATCCTTTATCAGGTTTTCACCTCGGCGAGCAGCTTGTCGATGATGTCCTGGGTTTTGATGTTTTCGGCTTCGGCTTTGAAGTTGAGCAGGATGCGGTGCTCCAGCACCTGCTGGCTGACGCTCTTGATGTCCTCGATGGTGACGGCGACGCGGTTGTCCATCAGCGCCCGCGCCTTGGCGGCCAGCACCAGGTACTGACTGGCGCGCGGTCCCGCCCCCCAACTGACCCACTCGGTGATGAACGCCGGCGTCGTGCCGTTCCCCGGTCGCGACGCCCGCACCAGATCGACCGCATAGCGCGCGACGTGGTCCGACACGGGAACCTTCGGCACCAGGTTCTGCAAAGCGAGGATGCGGTCGGCCTCCATGACCACCTCCAGCTCCGGCTTCACCCCCGACGTGGTGGACAGCGCGATCTGCACCTCCTGCTCCTTGGTCGGGTAATCGACGTTGATGATGAACATGAAGCGGTCCAGCTGCGCTTCGGGCAGGGGATAGGTGCCCTCGTGCTCGATGGGGTTCTGCGTCGCAAACACGAGGAACGGTTCATCGAGATGGTACGTGTTCGATCCCACCGTCACCTGGTGTTCCTGCATGGCCTGCAACAGCGCCGCCTGCGTTTTCGGCGGGGTGCGGTTGATCTCGTCGGCAAGGATGATGTTGGCGAAGATGGGGCCGCGGATGAAACGGAAGTCGCGCTTGTTCGTCGCCTGGTCCTCGTACAGGATCTCCGTGCCGGTGATGTCCGACGGCATGAGGTCGGGGGTGAACTGGATGCGGCTGAACTTGAGGTTCAGCACCCTCGCCAGCGAGCTGACGAGCAAGGTTTTCGCCAGCCCCGGCACGCCGACGAACAGCGAGTGGCCGCGCGAGAACAGCGCGATCAGCAGGTCCTCGATGACGGCGTCCTGGCCGATGATGACCTTGCGGATTTCCTTCAGTACCTGGTTTTTCGCGTCCAGCAGTTCGCGGGCGAGATCGAGATCGGGCGTCGTTTGGTCCATGTGGGTCTCTTGAAAGTCAAATGCGAAAGAATTACTTTTGCATGATGGGTTATAAAAGCGAGATCGGGCCAGCCTCAATGTTGCGAAAAGGCATGGTTCATTGTATCAAAGCCAGCCGGGTTTCCTGTTCTTCCTTGAGCCTGTTTTCGCCCAGCGCGCCGTAGATGCGGATCAGCCGCAGGTGCACCGCCGGGTTGAAGGGATTGATGCCCTCCGCCTTCACGTAATAATCGCGCGCGGCCTCGTAATCCTTGCGCCTGAACGCCACCTCCCCCAGGTTGGTGAGGGTGGTGGGGAACTGCGGGTAAAACTCCAGGCTCTGCTTGAGTAAAATTTCCGCCTCGTCGAATTCGTTGGTCAGCATGTAAGTGCCTGCGAGCTTGTTGTACAGCACCGGTGACAGCGTGTCCGATTCCGAAATCGCCTTGCGATACTCGATGATCGCGGCCTGCACGTGGTCGCGGCTCTTTAAAATGTCGCCCAGCAGGGTGAGGTCGCGGGCGCGCCGGCTTTCGATGAGGGCGCGTTCGCCTTCTTCATCCTCGGCCTGGCCGTTTTCGCGTTTGTTCTTGAACTGGAACTTGAGCACGGTGAGGCCGGGGATGCGTTTCAGCTTCTGAGTTTTCATGTACGCCTTCCAGTCGTCCTGGAACCGGTCGAGGTCCTTTTGCAGGAGCCGGTCCAGCACGTCGCCCACCGGCGAGCCGTCTTTCAGTCCCGCCACCAGCCCTTCCAGTCCTGCCAGCCCTTTCAACTCGACGAGGTACTCCACCATCGTCGCCACCTCGGCGTAGGCGAGCTGCACGTCCTCGGCGGTTTTGAGTTTGGCGAACGACGGCATCATGGCTTCGAAGTCGATGAGGTAATCGTTGTCGAGCCCGTTGGCGAGCACCGTTTCCATGATCGGCGTCAGGTGTTCCGGGTCGCCGCGCCAGCGCGTCTCCAGGTACTTGGCGATGCCCTCGTGGAGCCACAGCGGAACGTTGTTGTGGCTTTTGCTGCTGAGCAGGAAATGGACGTATTCGTGGCTCAAGGTATCCAGCCAGTTGTAACCGCGCACCAGCGAGCCCGGCGAGATGAGCATCAGCCGGTTGTACTTGCACAAGGCAACCGTGCCGGAGGTCATGATGTCCTTGAAGGTGAGCGGCGAGATGCGCGAGAACGGTTCGCGGCTGGGGTAAATCTCCACCCGCACTTTCTTTTTCGGGTGGTGACCGAGGATGTCGCCCAGCACCGCGTAGGATTTTTCCAGCGCGTCCATGGCGTAGTCTACAAGCACGGAGTCGGGTCCGTCGGTGTAACTCAGGATGAAGTGATCCGACTCGCGCAGGACCATGCCCCGCGTCGCTTCGTGTGTCTGCGCCACCAGTTGTTTGAATTCCTTGACCGTGGAGGCGGAGTCCTCGACCTGGTTCATCAGGTCCAGCGACCGCGCGTAGTCACCCTGGTAAAACACCACCCGCGCGAGCAGGAAGGTGACGTCTCCGGACTTGGGGTACTTGTCCATCAACGACCGCGTGTGCGCCTCCGCTTCCTCGAAGCGCCACTGGTCGATCAGCGAGTAACCGCGGTTGATGTCTTCCTGCAGGCCGGCGTGGACGGGGGCCGACGCGCCGCACCACAACAGCGCCATGGCAAAGCCGAGGGCGAGCGCGGTACGTGGGAGGGACGTCGTCATTTCACCAGTTCCTTGTAGTACTGGCCAATGAGGCGTTCGTATTTTTCCGGATACTTGTTCTTCATGGCCTCGATGATGTCCTCGCGGAACTGACCCGGCACGCGGTACTGGTCTTCCGACGGCAGGGTGATCTTCTCCTGCCGCAGGCGGCGCGCGCCACCACCCTGGCTTGGATCGCGCTGTCGGCCCTGTCCCATTTGCAGGGACGATTTCGGCTGGCCCTGACCCTGGCTGGAGTTCTTCAACGCTTCCAGCATGTCGCGCACCTCGTTGAGTCCCTGCAGGGCACGGTTCTCGGACTCGATGCTGTCCTGCACGCGCTGGCCTTTGAGGCGGCTCTGCGACTGCTTCATGTAGCGTCCGGTGCCGGTCATGCGGTTGGAGAGACCGGGGCTGATCATCGGGTTCTTGCGGTTCATCTGCTGGAACAGCTCGGACAACTCTTCCGTATCTTTCGACAGGCCTTCCTGCTGTTTCGCCATCTGTTGCAGTTGCTGTTTTTCCTCGTCGCTCAGCAGGCTCTGGTAGTTCTGTTGCAGGGACCGCATCATGGTGCCGAGTTTCTTGGAGATTTCGCTGTTGAGTTGCGCCACTTCATACAGGTCGTCGTTCATGCGGTCGAGCAGCTCCGGGTTGAGGTCGCGCGAGGTTCGGAAGTGGTTCTGCCAGCGGAGCACATCCGGGTACGTCTGCCTGAACATGGAGTTGAACTCGAACAGGTCCTGGAGCTCCGTGAATTCCTCCAGCTTGTCGTACTTGGAGTTGAGTTCCGGAAGGTAGTTCTTGAAACCGTGGAACATCTTCATGTGCAGGGAGTGGATGCGGTCCATGATGTCCGACAGTTCCGCACGCTTGTCCTTGAGTTTGGCAAAATTTTCGCGGTGCTCCTCTTCGCGGCCCAGCGAACCCAGCGTTTTTTCGTTGAGGTCGCGGATGTCGCTGCTGATCGCATCTTCCTTGTCCATCAGTTCGACCAGTTTCTGCATGTCCGGGTTTGTCTCCAGGACGCGTTCGTCTTCGCGCAGGATGCCCTGGATGGCATTGACGTCTTTTTTGAGGCTTTTAAAGAAATCCATCAACTGCTGCTCGAACATCTTCAACTGCTGGGAGCGCAGGTTTTTGTTGATGTCCATGGTTTCGTCGAGCAGGCCTTTCTGCTGTTCCGCAAGTTCGTCGATTTTCTGGAGCGAGTCGTCGATCTGTTTCATCAGTTCCAGATCGACCATGTTTTCCTGGTTCTGGTTCATGTTGTCCAGGTTTTCGGAAAAGGCCCGCAGGTCGTCCATGAACTTTTCCATCTCCTGCATGGCTTCCTCGATCTTGCCCTGCTCGACAAGGTCCTTGATTTTTTCCATGGAGGCGTTCATGTTTTCGAGGCTCATGTTTTCAAACGCCTGTTTATTGAGGAACTCGTCGGGAAGGCCCTGCATCTGCCGTGACATTTGCTCCATGATCTTGTGGAGCGTCTCGCGGATCTTGTCCATCGCCTTCTTGAACTCGGAGGTGTTCTTCGGCGAATTTTTGTCTTTGAGTTTTTCGAATTCCTCGCGCAGGTTCTCTGTGAGGTTGCCCAGTTCGCGATCGAGGTCCATCACCTGGTTCATGCGTTCGCGGTTGAGCAGCTTTACGAGGAACAGGATGTCCCGTTCCAGGTGCGTGATGAGGCGTTCCATCACCGGCCCGCCCGGGGGCGCGTTGAAAGCGATGGGGGTGGTTTTGAACAGCGCGTTGTTGATCTGGTTCATCGCCTGAATCTGGTCCTCACGGATTTCGTTCAGGCCGCCGATGATGTTGCTCATCAGGGTCAGGTAAGGTTTTGGAAACGACTCGACCTCCTGTGCCTGCGTCTGGATGGTCTGCGCCAGGTTAATAATCTCGATCAGGCGGTCGGTGCTCCACGCCAGTGTTTTCTTGTAACGGGTCAGGTCCTCCGGCTTGTCGGCCAGCGGTTCGGTGTTCGATACCAGCGTTTTGGCCAGCAGGGTGACCATCTTGTCCACCAGTTCATCCTGCAGGGCCAGCAGGTCCCAGCGTTTCTGCCGCTCATCGAAGATTTCGAACGAATACACCTCCGACTGCCCGGTGTTGGGTCCGTAGACGTTGTCGTTGTCCTCGACCTCGAGGTAATACTGAACGCGGTTGCCCGGTTCCAGCGCCATGGTGGCCAACTCCCAGGTGTAGCCGTCCTTGTTGTCTTTCTCATTGCTCTTGAACCGCTTGATGGTCCTGCGCGTCACCTGCCCGTCCACATCCATAACCAGGTTGACCCGGCTCAGGCCAAAGTCATCCACCGCCTCGTAGTAAAACTGGATCTTGTCGGTGACCATGTATACCGGTTTGGGATTGCTCAGAAACATGATGATGCGCGGCGCGCGGTCCTGCCCCAATTCGATCGGATACCTGGCAGGCAACAGCACCTTGTGCCCATCCGGCGATTTCAGACGGAACTGATAGAAGCCGCCTTCCTTGACGATGAAGCGTCCCTGGATGCGGTGTTCATCCAGCGCATCCATAGACAGGTTGTCCCGGTTGTTTAGCACCAGGGATGCGCCCGCAACCGGATGGTTGGTGCGCGCCGTGACCTTCACTTCTGTCCCCGGCAGGACCTTGATCTTTCCATCGGTGTTATTCAAAGTCACGCGTTTCAATTGCGTGTAGGCGGGGTAATTGAATTCGAGTGACATCGATTCGATGGCGTATTCGAATTCCGGCTGGTTGGATCCGGGGTTGTCGGGCGTGCCGCTGATCTGTTTTATGGGGCCGGCCTTCGGAGGCGGCGCCACCCAGTGTTCATAACCGCGTGTCCAGAAATCCGGCAGGGTGAGTGTGGCCACCAGCAGCAGCACCAGCGATCCCACGAGGGCGCGCTGTGTGTGCTTCATGCGATCGGTGGAGACGATATCCTCCGGTCGCAGGTCGCGGATGTCCTTCTGCGTGCGGGCCAGCAGTTCCGCGATCATTTCACGCGAGATGCCGTCCGGCTGGTTCTCTTTCAGCCGCGGTTCCAGTTGAACGGAGTTGATGAGGTTGTTGTTGAGACTGCGGACCCTTTCTTCAACAAGAAGCGCGGCCTGGTCGCGCCGAAGACGCAGAAACCACTCGGCGATGTAGGTCCGGCCCAGCAGGTACACCACGGGCAGAGCCCAGACGGCCAGGAAGGGGATCAGCCAGGGGCCGGGGTCTTTCAGAAAGTAGGCCAGCAGGTTGGCGGCCAGTCCTCCGGCGACGAGCAGAAACAGAATCAGGCAGGTTCCCGAGAGGAGATTGACCCGAGTCCTGTAGCGGCGAACGCGGTCGAGGAAATCATGAATGAGGTGCGCCGGGTCCATTCGGATAAGAATCCATTAAAGAACGTTCTCCCATCATTTTATTACATCAGTGGCGGATTTTCCCGCGCAAAAGGACCCTAGCGGAAAATCGGTGTGGTCACAATCCGGCTTTCTCCGACCCCCATGAAGGCTTTAATTTCAGGCTGTTCCCGGATTGTTGTCGTCAGTCTTGGGAGCCCCGGCCAGAGATTGCAGCATTTCCAGTGGGAACGGGAAGAACACTGTACTGGTTTTGTCCACGGAAAGGTCCACCATGGTCTGCAGGAAGCGCAGCTGCAGGGCCGGCGGATGAGCGTGGATGATGTCCGCCGCGTCGCTGATGCGCTTGCTGGCCTCGAATTCGCCCTCGGCGTGGATCACCTTGGCGCGCCGTTCGCGCTCCGCTTCCGCCTGCTTGGCCAACGCTCTCTGCATTTCGGTGGGCAGGTCCACGTTTTTGAGTTCGACGTTGGCGACCTTCACGCCCCAGGGTTCGGTCTGCTGATCGATCACCTGTTGCAGGTGATCGTTGATCTTTTCGCGGTGTGCCAGCAGGTCGTCCAGCTGGCTTTTGCCCAGCACGCTGCGCAGGGTGGTCTGCGACAACATCTGGGTGGCGTAGAGGTAATCCTCGACGTCGATGATCGCCCGTTGCGGATCGATCACCCGGAAATAGACGACGGCGTTGACACGCACGGTGACGTTGTCGCGGGTGATGATATCCTGCGGCGGCACGTCCATGACGACGGTGCGGAGGCTCACCTTCACTATCTGTTGCAGGATGGGAATGACCAGGATGAGGCCCGGCCCTTTGACCTTGTAGAATTTGCCGAGCAGAAAAATGACGCCCCGTTCGTATTCCCGAAGCACCTTGAAGGCGCTGAACAGGATGACCAGTAAGATGATTAGACCGACGATGAATCCATTCATGGTTCGAATCTCCCCCCTTAGGGTTGGTCGTGTGGTGGGTTCATGATACCACCATTTTCAGCCATGAGGATACCGCGGGAGGCCCGGGGCGGGGACCGCTCAAAAGCCTTCGCGGCCTCTCCCGATGCTGTGATAAACTCAATAGATCATTAGTTTGAACGGTGATTGCCTGTGAATGCCTTTATCCGTAATACGGCCCTTGGGCTTGTTGTCTGGGTGGCGGCGTGTGCCGCTCCGGTGACAGGATTGTCTGCGGAGGACCGCCTGAGCATCACGACCGATCCCAACGTCACCGGTGACGGGCGCGTGACCATCACACTCCATTTGCGCAACACCGGGTCCCGGCCGCTCCACCATGTGCACCCCATGTTTCATTTTCATCACACCATGTCGCACATGCCCATGATCCATGAATTGAAACCGGGGCAGGAAGTGACGCTGATCAACGATCAGCATCCGCCGGTTGTGCGGGTGGGCAGTTACCCGGTGGTGGCCATGGTCAATTACAAGACCGCAATGCACAGCGATGCGACCCGGACGCAGTTGCACACCAGTTCCTTCCATTACGAAGAACCGCTCCAGGCCCTGATCACCGGGGATATTCAGGCGCTTCATCAGGAGAACACGGACTCTTCAACCCTGCGCATCGCGCTTCGCAACGATTCGCCTTCTTTTAAAAACGTTCGGCTGATGTTGCTCCTGCCGCCGGAGCTCACTGCCAAGCAGTTCACCGGCATGATGGGCTTCACCATCCACGGTGGGCAGGAAAAGCATTTTGAGGTGCCGGTGCAAAAGGTAGCCGGACGCCCCGGCGGCGAGTACCCGGTGCATTTGCTGGTCGAGTACGGCGAGATGCTGAAGCATTATTCCGGCGACATCACGGGAAGTGTGTATTTCGGCCCCGACTGGGGAGAGGGACCCTTCTGGCCCCAGATGGTCGTTTTCCTGTTTCTGTTCCTCATGCTGACCCTTGCGGGGGTCCGGCACTGGCGTCACCGCCGGCAACGGGTTTGAACCCTTCCATAGTCTTCATTTCTCTTCAGTTTCCGTTAAGTGAACCCAATTGACACTCCGCCTCCAGCCTTTATATTGGATAAAGGTTTCAATCGCTGACTGGAGGAGGGGCGATGCAGGGGGAATCGACCGTCAACTGGGAACGTATGCGGCTGCGCAAGAACCGCGCGGTCAGCGGCACCACCATCCACGGCTGGCCGTCCATCCTCTTCGGCCTTCCGTTCGCCGGCATCGGGGTGATGTTGTTCCTCATGTACCTCGGCGTCATACATCTCGACCCGAAAAGTGTGCACGCGCCGTTATGGGTGCTTGCGGTGATGGGAGGCCTGTTCTTCCTCGCCGGAGCGTACATGATCGTTCACGGTTTTCTCGGACTCGGTCTCAAAAAGAAAATCGAGGAAGGCCGGCGCCGCGCCCCGCACCAGCCCTGGCTGTGGGACTATGCCTGGGACCCGCTCGGCATTGCCGAAAATAAAATGAAAGAAGTGATCAAACATTTCTTTGCGGCGCTCACTTTCATCGCCTTTCTCGCTCCGTTTCATTACATCGCCTGGTTCAGCGAGAAGGAACAGGTCCCCATGTGGGTGAAGGGCGTGGTGCTCTTTTTCGATTTCATCGTCGTGCTGATCATCGGCGACGGCATCCGCAAGTACATGCAGTACCTCAAATACGGCAACAGCCGCCTGCGCTTTCTTGGATTTCCATTTCACCTCGGCGGAAAAATGAAACTGGCGCTGGAAGGCATGCCCGCGGCGTTCGATTCGGTCACGCTGAACCTGCGTTATGTTGAAGAAGTGTATGAGACGCGCTACTCCGGGCGAAGAAAGAGCCGCGAGGTGGTGTGTTACCAGATCTATGGGGAAGAGCGGACGATGAACTCCGGCGCCTCGCGCGGCGGCGGGTTCTTGATGGAATGGGACTTGCCGGACAACAAGGAGATGATCACAGAGTTGAGCGGTCGGCCCGGGCGGTTCTGGGAAATCGAAATCCAGGCCAAAACCCCCGGGGTCGATTACGACAGCCGTTTTCTGGTACCTGTATACGCAAAACAGTAAGCCTTCCTGTGTGGTATCCAATCCAAATAAGAAAACAAAAGGCCCGGACGGGGGAGCGTCCGAACCTTTTGCCCAGGGAGCGAAGGGGGAGGAGGAACCCTTCGCAATCAGTCAAGCCTGGCTTTCCTGCATCTTCTCGATGGTGACTTTCACCGTCACCGGTTTGCCGTCCCGCAGGATGTCCAGCGTTACGGTTTTGCCGGGTGCGGTGGTTCCCACCATCTTGGGCAGGGCGGAGAAATCCACCAGCTCCTGCCCGTCGTACTTGACTATGACGTCACCGCGTTTCAGGCCGCCGCGTTCCGCCGGACCTTTCGGCAGGACGCCGTTGACCAGTGCGCCTTTCGGCTCGCTCAGCCCAAAAGAAGACGCCAGTTCCTCGGTCATCTTCTGGATGGTGACGCCCAGCCAGCCGCGGGTGACCTTGCCGTCCTTCTTCAGGTCGGCCACGATCGATTTTGCCATGTTGATGGGAATGGCGAAGCCGATGCCCACGTTGCCGCCGTTGCCGGACAGGATCATGGTGTTGATGCCGATCACGTCGCCGTTCATATTGAGCAACGGACCGCCGCTGTTACCGGGGTTGATGGAGGCGTCGGTCTGGATGAACGCGTCATAGGGACCGGAACCGAGGTTGCGTCCCTTCGCGCTCACGATGCCCGTGGTGACGGTGTGGCTCAGGCCGAAGGGGTTGCCGATGGCGATGACCCACTCGCCGACCTCGAGATTTCCGGAGTCACCCAGGTTCATGTGCGGCAGGGGTGTGGTGTCGCCTTCCTTGCGAACGATTTTCAGCAGGGCGATGTCGGTGGCTGGGTCCTTGCCGATCACCTCGGCCTCATACTCTTTACCGTCGTGCAATTGAATTTTTACCTGATCCGCACCATCCACCACGTGGTTGTTGGTGAGGACATGACCTTCTTTATCGATAATGAAGCCGGAGCCGGATCCCCGAGGGGCCGGGCCGGGAGAGGGGACACCGGGACCGAACGGATTCCGCGGGTCCATGCCGCGCGTCCGTTCCATCTTGACGGACGAATGCACGCCGACCACCGCCTTATCCTGCTTTTTCACCACTTCGGTGATACGGTTGGTGCCCACCGGGCTTGTGTCAGTGCTGAGTGCAAAGGCGTTGTCCGGCTGCAGGCCGTGATCGCTCCCCATGATGGAAAGCATGGGCACGCCTACAAACAGGAACGACACCAGTGCGATTGATTTCCAATTCAGTTTCATCATAGTCCTGGCTCCATCCGGAGATGAGTGTTGGGTTGACCTTCTGCCTGGGGAAGCCCCTCAGGTCTTTGTACCTAGAATAAGGAGCGCGGATTAAGAGGACGTTAAGCGAATATTAAATAATTTTAATCGGGTTTGTTCAGGATGGGTGAAAACCGGTGCCGGGGCGGTGAAAAACAATGGCCCGTTTGTATGTGGCCGTTTTTTCGAAGCAAAACGGTTTGCCACGCCGTCAATCTGCATTATAATCTTGGAGGGTCCCTTGGTTCGGGACCTCTTTCTTTAAACCGAGGGGGAGCATGAAAACCGCCGACGTGGTAGATCACCTCAACCGAATTTCCTTCTTCGACGACTTCACCGAGAAGGAAAAACAGGCATTGGCGCAGATCACCGGCACCGTGCAGAATGTGGCAAGGGGCGAGTGTGTGATCCGCAAGGGCACCACCGACCCGACGATGTATTTCGTTCTGGAAGGCACGATCGTGATTTCCGCCGGGGAAGACCTCGATCACGAGATCACCGAGCTTCACGTCGGTGCGCTGTTTGGAGATGTGCCTTTTGTTAAAGCAGTGCCACGTGTGACCAGCGTCCTTGCCAAAACCGACTCCACCCTCCTGCGTTACCACAAAGATCAGATGGACCAGATGGATCCCCTGCTCATCGGCAAGTTCAAGGACCAGTTTCTCAAACTGTTCGTTATCCGCCTCGACATGTTGAAAAGCACCATCAGCCAGAACCGTGTCGATTTCGAAAAATTCTTTGACTCCTTCCAGAACATCTTCAAGGAAATCGAAGTCATCAATCAGGACATCGTGGTTCCAGAAGACGACAATCAGGAATGAGGTCTCGCCTCATTTAAAGCAGACGCGGGTGAATCCGGGAAAATATTAAAATGAGGTTATCCGCAGACAAGCGGGGTGGGATCGGTGTGTCTTGCTGAAGAGGATTTATTTTTTGGGAGATGAGAAGGCGAGCAGAAACCAGCCGATCATGAACGACAATCCGCCTAATGGAGTGACGGGGCCCAGCGCCCTCGGGCCACCCAGCGCCAGCCAGTAGAGGCTACCCGAAAACATGACGATGCCTGCCAGAAAAAACCATCCCGCCTTGTTTGCCCGGGAGTCGTTGCCTTCACCGAGGAATCCGCAAAGCAGGCCGACGAGAACCAGCGCGAGGCTGTGGAAGAATTGATACTGGTTCGCGGTCTGAAAGGTGGCGAGGCTTTTTTCAGTCAGCACCGCTTTTAAAGAGTGAGCCCCGAAGGCACCCAGCATGACACTCAGTCCACCCAGTATGCCTCCAAGTAAAATCCAGCGTCGCATGGGGATCATCCTACGATATTATACCGCCGCGGACGGTACTTGACGCCGAACTGCTTTTCGGCGATCTCTTCACATTTGTCTTCGTCCACATCCTTCTGGTGCGTCACGATGGTCGCCTGCACATCGGGTATGTGGCGTTTGGCGTCTTCAATGAACTTCAGAATCTCGTCGTAAATTTTTCCCCGGTAATTGGGCAGGGGCTGGCTGACTTCATCGTACGCATCGGAGTTGTCGGCGTTCAGGCTGATGGACACCGAATCGACGAGGCCTTCCAGTTCCGGCAGGATATTGCGTTTATTAATGACGTTGCCGTGACCGTTGGTGTTCAGCCGCACGCGTCCTCCGGCCTCCTTGATCTTTTTCGCCACCTCTTTTATGACATCGAGCCGCAAAGTGGGTTCGCCGTACCCGCAAAACACGACTTCGTCGTACTTGGTCGGGTCGTCGATCGACTCCCACACCTCCTGCGCGGTGGGTTCGCGGTCGAGGGCCAGATTGTATCCCTGCACGATGGGTTTGGAGATGCGGGTGCAGAACACGCAGTTGGCGGTGCATCGTTGCGTCAGGTTGAGGTACAGCGAGTTTCTTATCTGGTACGAGATGGTGCCGGACTTCGCTTTGCTTCCGATGCCGTAGAGGTCGAAGAAATTGAGTTCCACCGTGCGGTGAAGGTCCTGTACGCTGGTGCCGCGCAATTCCGCCAGGAAATCCGCCGTGTGGTTGACGAAAGCCGGTTCGTTGCGCTTGCCGCGCATGGGGACGGGCGCCATGTACGGGCAGTCGGTCTCGACGAAAAGGCGGTCGGCGGGGATGGTTCTGGCCACGGCGCGCAACTCTTCCGCGTTCTTGAACGTCACCACACCGGAGAAGGAAATGTAGAAGCCCATCGCCAGTGCCGCCTCGGCCAGTTCCTGGTCGCCGGTGAAGCAATGGAAGATGCCGGAGCGCGCGTTGGGATCGTCCGGGTAGTATTCGGACAGAATGGCGATGGTGTCTTCCTTCGCGTCTCGGGTGTGGATGACCAGCGGTTTTCTGTGTTCGCGCGCCAGCTCGATGTGTTTGCGGAAATGCTCGCGTTGCAGGTCGTGCGGCGAATAGTTCTTGAAATAATCGAGACCCGTCTCGCCCACCGCGATCACCCGCGGATGCTGGAGCAGTTCCTTCAGTTCCAGGTACGTGTCTTCGTCGATGTCCTTGACGTCGTGCGGATGGATGCCGACGGCGGCGTAAATGAAGTCCTGTTCTTCGGTCAACTCCACCGAACGTTTGCTGCTCGGGATGTCGCACCCGATGTTGACGATGTACTTCACACCGCTCTCGACCGCGCGCTGGATCATCTCGTCGCGGTCGGCGTCGAAGTCCGTCATATCCATGTGTGCGTGAGTGTCGATGATCATTTCACACGCGCTCCCAACTCCAGTTCCTCGTCAAACCCGGCGAGGACGATTTTGTCCTTGTCGCTTCCGGCAAGGATCATGCCCTGCGACTCGATGCCCATGAGTTTCGCCGGTTTCAGGTTGGCCACCAGGATCACCTTGCGGCCGACCAGTTTTTCCGGCTCGTAGCTTTCCGCGATGCCCGCCACCACCTGGCGCTGTTCGCTGCCGAGGTCAACCTTCAGCTTGATGAGCTTTTTCGATTTCTTCACTTTTTCGGCTTCGATGACCAACGCCACGCGCAGGTCGAGTTTCATGAATTCGTCAATCTGGATCAGGTTGTCTCCATTGCCTTCGGCTTCCGCCGAGGCGCCTTCATCCGAAGCCTTGGCTTCGACCGACGACAGGATTTTCTCCGCGGCCTTGTCCTCGATGCGCGGAAAGATCTGCTCTCCCTGTTTGATTTCCGTTGTCGCAGGAAACCAGCCCCAGGTGCGGATGGAAGCAAGGCCTTGTTCTTCAATGGAGTTGTCGATGCCCAGCTGCGTCATCATCTTTTTCGTCGTGTCCGGCATGAACGGGTAAATCAGGATGCCGATGACGCGGCACGCCTCGGCGGCATTGTACAGCACGGTGGCCAGACGTTTTTTGCCTTCGTCGGATTTTGCCAGGTTCCACGGCGCGGTGTTGTTGATGTATTGATTGGACGCGTCGAGCAGTTCCCAGATTTTAATCAGGATGCGGTTGTATGCGAGCTCGTCGTAGAGATCGTGCACCTGTTCGACCACCTCCTTGGCCTTGCCCTTGAGGCCCGCATCCTCGTCGCCTTCCACATCCGCTTCCGGCACCTTGCCTCCGTAATACTTGCCGATCATGTTGAGCGTGCGGTTCAGCAGGTTGCCCAGGTTGTTGGCGAGGTCGCTGTTGACCCGGCCGATGAGCGCCTTGTGGGAGAAGTCGCCATCGAGACCGAACGGCACCTCGCGCATGAGAAAGTAGCGGATGACGTCCACACCGAACTGGTCGATCAACAGGTTCGGCTCCACCACGTTGCGGAGCGACTTCGACATTTTCTTGCCTTCCACCGTCCACCAGCCGTGCGCGAAGATGTTGAGGGGAGGGGAGATGCCGATGGCCTTCAGCATGGTGGACCAGTAGACCGCGTGCGTGGTCAGGATGTCCTTGCCGATCAGGTGATGCGCTGCCGGCCAGTATTTGCTTTTCAGGATCTCTTCCAGGCTGCCGTGGATCGAGATGTAGTTGATGAGCGCGTCGAACCAGACGTAGGTGACGTAGCCCTCGTCGAAAGGCATCGGGATGCCCCACGGCAGGCGTTCCTTCGGTCGCGAGATGCACAGGTCTTCCAGCGGCTTCTTGAGGAAGCCCAGGATTTCGTTCTTCCGCGATGCGGGCAGGATAAACGAATCGTTTTTCCGGATGTGGTCGATCAGCCAGTCCTGGTACTGGCTCATCTTGAAAAAGTAATTGTACTCCTTGATCTTCTCCACCTTGCGGCCGCATTCCGGGCAGTTGCCGTCGACGAGGTCCTTTTCCGTCCAGAAGCGCTCGTCCGGCATGCAGTACCAGCCCTCGTAGCTGTCGCGGTAGATTTCGCCCTTGTCGTACAACGCCTGAAGAATCTGGCGAACCACCCGGGTGTGGCGTTCCTCCGTGGTGCGGATGAAATCGCTGTTGGAAATGTTGAAGCGCACCCACAAGTCCTTGAACGGCTTGTGCAGGGCATCCACATGTTCCTGCGTGCTGCGCCCCGCCTGTTGCGCCGCCTGCTGAACCTTTTGTCCGTGTTCGTCTGTGCCGGTCAGGAAAAACACATCATCGCCGTCCAGCCTGCGGTAGCGCGCGGCGACATCGGCGGCGATAGTGGTGTAGGCGTGGCCGATGTGAGGCACGTCATTGACGTAGTAAATGGGTGTGGTGATGTAAAAGGTTCGGTTCATTTCAGTGGTGAATGCGGTTGAGGGTTAGCTGGCCGGTTTGGGCGGCTGGACGGCCTGCGGGGGCAGGTACTCGCGCAGTTCTTCCAGATCATAGTACATGATGAAATCGTCCTCAAGGCGAACGGTCACCTTCTGTTTCAGGATGTCGTTCTGGATGACACGGCCCTTGCCGTCCGGCGTCGAGATGGTTTTGCCCAGTTTCGGCATTTCCTTGATGAGGTCCTTGTAGATATTGTGTTCGTATTGCAGGCAACACATCAGCCGGCCGCACACCCCTGAGATTTTACTGGGATTGAGGGCGAGGCCCTGGTCCTTGGCCATGCGGATGGTGACCGGGGTGAACTCCGGCAGGAATCGTGAACAGCAGAGTTCCTCGCCGCACACACCGTGGCCGTTGATCGACTTCGCCTCGTCGCGCACGCCGACCTGGCGCATTTCGATGCGGTGGCGCAGGCGGGAGGCGAGTTCCTTGACCAGCTGACGGAAGTCAATGCGGCCTTCGGCGGTGAAATAGAACACCGACTTGTTGAGCTCTTCGAAAAACACCACGCGGCTCAGATTCATCGGGAGCTTCAGGTTTTCGATCAGCTCGCGGCACAGCACGGTGGACTTGATTTCGCGTTGGCGTTTGTCCTGTTCGTGTTGCAGGTCTCCTTCGGTGGCAAGCCGCAGGACTTTGGGAGGACGGCACGCGTCCTTGCGCACGTTGAGGATTTTGTTGGAGGCCACGACGCCGATCTGCGGGCCGTCTTCGGTCTCCACCATCACTTCCATGCCGACACGCAAGACCAGCGTGTGCGGATCGCAGACCTGGGTTTTATCCCGGCCGCGAAGGCGCACCCCGATGACGAACTTCGGACTCGACGGAGATTCTGCGTGGCCGTTGTTTGTTGTGCTATTGGGATTCAAGGCTTCATTTGGCATGGGTCGTCCTTCACGCCGCTTCACAGAACTGCATCAGCATGTTTTCCAGGGTCAATTGCACGTTGGCGTTGCGGTCCAGCAGATTGCGTGTGCGGAACACCGACTCCATCATGCTGAGAACGGCGGACCGCGGTTTCACCTGGGCGAGGGGCGCGAGCCGCCCCGCGAGGTCGCGGTTGTTCAAAATCTCCGCTCCGCATCCCGCCTGCAACAGGGCAACGTCGCGAAGCAGGCCCAGCAGTTCTTCAAGGATTTTTTTTATCTGGGACAGGTCCTGCCCCCGCCCGGTTTCCCGGCACCAGGCAAACAACAGATCCATTCTGCGGAAACTGAGCTGACCGAGAAGAGCCAGCAGTTCCTCCCGGTAACGCGCGATTTCCTCCACGTCTTCCGCCAGCGCCCGGGCCACCTGGCCTTGGGACCGCAGAACACGCAACTCGATTTCCTCATCGAGCATGCCCTGGGTGTCCGGATGCGCTTTCAGAATGGAGTGCAGGGCGTCCTGCGGCAAGGGATGGAACCGCACTCCCTGGCACCGCGAGATGATGGTCGGCAGCATCTGATAAGGATTGGCGGTCACCAGCACCAGCACTGTTGCCGCCGGAGGCTCCTCCAGGGTTTTGAGGAAAGCGTTGCAGGCCTGCAGGTTCATTTTTTCCACGCCATCGACCACTGCAACCTTGTAGCGGCCTTCATAGGGAGTGAACCCCAGTTTCTTTTGCAGTTCGCGGATTTCGTCGATGTTGATGCTGGTATCACGGGACGAGGGCTTTTTGATGGGTTCCAGGAAAAACACGTCCGGATGTTGTCCCTGCTCGATTTTACGGCAGGACGGGCAGGCGCCACAGGCGGCTTGGGGACCGGTTTCGGCGCAGTTCAGCGCCTTGGCGAACTCCAGGGCGGTCCGCTTTTTGCCCACGCTTTCAGGGCCGAAATAGAGGTAGGCGTGTGCCACCGTGCCTTGTTCCAGAGCACGGTCAAGTATATGTTTAGCCTGGTCTTGGCCCAGGATGGTTTCAAAGTGCATGTGAACCTGATAACTGCTTATATACAAACGTTTATAAAAATAAACGCGGTAACGTAGGGGAAGTTTGAGACCGGCTCCTGTCTCCTCAAACGAGCACGGCCAAGGCCCGGATACGAGCTGTTCACAAACCCAAACGCTTTCATATTATTATATGGCCCCGGTCCTGTAAATGAAAAAGCCCGCCTGCCGGCAGGGCGGGGGCCGGCGGCATAAGATTGGAAAAATGTTGGTTTGATATTGAATCCCAATTTGGATTTTGCTATAAATCTGCCCTGTTTGCTACAATATGGAAGAAACGTGAATTCAATCGTATGGATATCCTGATATGGCAGTAGCCGAACGAGCCAAACGCTCCGCCCAAAGAAAACGCAAACCGAAAGAGTTAGCGGTCATCAACGAGGCCTGCACCGGATGCAGTGGCTCGCCCATTTGCATCACCGAGTGTCCGGTAGAGAACTGCATGTACGAAGTTCAAAATCCATATGCGCCGGCTTTCAACGTGGTGATGGTGGATGAACTGCTGTGCATCGGTTGTAAAAAATGTGTCTCCAAAGGCCCCATGGACACGTTCCTAGAGGGGTGCCCTTGGGACGCAATTGACATGCTCCCGTTGGCCGATTACGAAAAGAAATTCGGGGAAATGCCTTACTGAGGACGTGCCGGGCAGGCCTCCGGATTTCCGTAATTGGGAGTGGGCAAGCGGAATCCCAATGCTTTCCCCATTCCAGGCTAATCTGCGTTGGCCATCCTGACGCTGGATTTTTCAATTGACAGGTGAGAAGTTCGGCGTTATTTTTTTGCGGCCCAAACGGTCTAGATGTGTCGCGACCCGGACCGGCCCCTGTTGCAGGGTAAATCATTGAGTGAGGGGCGGTTTTGGCAGTTGCCGGCATTCCTTTCTCCCAAATTCGAGCGAACACCGCGCGAACATTTCAGATTTTTGTCGAATCCCGGAAGTCCTTGAGGCAACTCAAGAATTTCTTTTGGTAAACAAGGATCCTGTTGGTATGATGAGGCGTTTTCAGCCTTATCTGGCCTTGTTACCCCCAATGACAAAAAAATGAAATCCGGGAGTTCCCTACGCCAGGGCCTGAGTTACGCGTTCAGACTCGGCACCGAGATGACCGTTGCCACCCTCATCGGGGCCTTGATGGGGTACGCGCTGGACTACTTTCTGGAGACGGACCCCTGGTTTCTTGCCGTCGGCGTTTTGTTCGGCGGTGCCGCCGGGGTCCTCAATGTGTACCGGGCGGCAATGAATATGGAGCAGGACTGGGGGCAGGACGACCCAGAAAACAAGGGCGACAATAAAACGGATTTGGACGACGGCCCTCCGGATCCCAACCGCGACGATTAAAAAGAAATATTGAGGAATGGAAAACCCGCTTCACCACTTCGAATTGCACCCCATCATCCCCATCCAGTTTCTGGGGCTCGACCTTTCCATCAACAAGGCGGTCATCGTCATGTGGGTGGGCGTTGCCCTGGTTTTTTTCCTGTTCATGGTGGTGATCAAAGGCGGCCTCAGACTGGTACCCGGCAAGGGGCAGAGTGTCGCCGAAGTTTCTCTCGAATTCGTTCAGGGCATGGTTGATGAGTTCATTGGCGAGGACGGCAGGAAATACTTCTCCTTTATCGCCACCCTGTTTTTCTTCATTCTGGTATGCAACCTGATCGGCCTCGTGCCCGGTTCGTACACCATGACGAGCCAGCTGGTCGTTACCGGTGCGTTTGCGCTGATCATCTTTTTCATGACGCTGGTAATCGGCTTCGTCAAACATGGCGGGCATTTTCTGAGTATCCTCGTGCCGCCGGGCGTGCCCAAGCTCATGATCCCGTTCATGATCCCGATCGAAGTCATCAGCATGCTGGCCCGACCGGTGTCGCTGTCCGTGCGCCTGTTTGCCAACATGACGGCGGGCCACACGGTGCTGGCGGTCCTGTTCGCATTGACGCTCACGGCCCCGGGGTGGGTCAGCTGGATGCCGTTCGGGTTCACCGTCGTCATCAACGTATTGGAAGTCGCAATCGCATTCATTCAAGCTTATATATTCACCGTCCTGACATGTGTTTACATCGGGGACGTCATTAAATTGCATTAAATCAATCATTAAGAGAGGAGTTCCAGGATGGAAGCAGCTGCCGCAGCATATTTGGGAATGGGCTTGTGCGCCGCAGGGTTCTTCGGTGCGGCGATTGGTATCGCCAATATCTTCGCCACGACCATCGAGACCGTAGGTCGTCAGCCGAATGCCGAAGGCCGCGTGGCCAAGTATTGCTGGATCGGTTTCGCGCTGGTGGAAGCCGTTGCGCTGTACGCGTTGGTTCTCGCCTTTATTCTGATGGGCAAGGCGTAAGTGCACTCTAGTGACGCGCCCTTCGGGGCGCATCCAGGTACGGCAATCTTTATGAACAACCTTCATCCCAGGTCACCCGGACAATGCCACAACTAGAGCAGGTATCGGTATTTTCTTCATTGATTTTCTGGTCGATCGTCTCGTTCGCCCTTCTTCTGTTTCTGCTGAAGAAGTACGCGTTCCCTCCCATCTTGCAGATGCTGGAGGAGCGGCAGAAGAAAATTTCCGGAGACATTAGAAGCGCCGAAGCCATGCGGGCGGAAGCGGATAAAATCAGGAAGGAGTTTGAGGACCAGCTCCAGACCGCGCACGACAAGGCGAACACCATCGTCCAGTTGGCGCACGACGAGTCCCGCAAACTGCAGGAAAAAACCCTCAACGAAACCCAGGCCAAAGTTCGGCAGATGCAGAAGGAAGCCGAGCATGAAATCCGGGTGGCGCGCGACAGGCTGATGGGGGAGATCCGGCAGTATGTTTCCGTTTTGACCATTGCCTCCACCGAGAAAATCCTGCGCCGCACCATGCAGGACGACGACAAAAAGCGGCTGGTGGACGAGTCCATTGACGAAGTGGTCCGCAACCTGGAAAAGAACTAGGCGCGGCGGCGTTGGCCGTCCCGTCGTGAAATGAAGACACAATGATTGAAAACCAGATAGGCAAACGATTTTCCGAAGCGTTGTCCGCCTCCATTGAGGACAACGCCAAACTGCAGGAAGCGCTGGACAACCTGTGCGATCTGGATGATGCCATTCAGTCCGACCCCGCACTGCCCAAGTTTTTTCTGCATCCCGCCATTCCGGACGACAAAAAGCTCGCGTTCGTGATGTCGCTTTGCGACAACATCCCGGCAGGCAAGGAAGTACGCAAGGTGGCGGAGATGCTGGTTCAGCGAAACAAGATGGTCTATCTGAAAAACATCCGGGAATACTTTGAAAAAACGGTGGCCGATCGGCTCAATCAGGTGCGGGTGAAGATCGTGGCTGCCCATCCTGTATCCGAGGAACAATTGAACAAACTGAAATCGTCCCTGGACCGGGCTTTGGGAAAAAGCGCGGTGATCGACAGCCAGGTGGACGAGTCGTTGCTCGGCGGCATCCGTGTCAGTATCGGAAGCTGGGTCGCCGATGCCACCATCAAGAACCGCCTGGCGCTGTTGCGACGGTCGATTGAGAAGGAGGAGGTCCTACTGTGAGTCTTAGAGCGGATGAAATCAGCACCCTGATCCAGAAGCAGATCGAAGGGTTTGAGTCCGAAATCGAATTGAAGGAAACCGGCCGCGTCATCTCCGTCGGCGACGGCATCGCGCGCATCTACGGCCTCGAACAAGCGATGGCGGGCGAACTGGTGGATTTTCCGAACGACGTCACCGGCATGGTCCTGAACCTGGAAGAGGACAACGTCGGCGCCGTGCTCATGGGATTCGACAACCTGATCAAGGAAGGCGACGAAGTCAAGCGCACCGGACGCATCATGGACGTGCCGGTCGGACCGGAACTGGTCGGCCGCGTGGTGAACGCGCTTGGCCAACCGATCGACGGCAAGGGCCCCATCAACGCCAAGCAGCGCGGCCCCATCGAGCGCATCGCACCGGGTGTGATCGACCGCAAATCCGTTCACGAACCGATGCAGACCGGCATCAAGGCCATCGACGGCATGATCCCTGTCGGCCGCGGTCAGCGCGAATTGATCATCGGCGACCGGCAGACCGGTAAGACCGCCGTCGCCATCGACGCCATCATCAACCAGAAGGGGCAGAACATGTTCTGCATCTACGTCGCCGTCGGCCAGAAGCGGTCCACGGTGGCGCGTGTTGTCAAGACGCTGGAAGAGCACGGCGCGATGGATTACACCATCGTCGTTTCCGCCAGCGCCAGCGACCCGGCCCCGATGCAGTTCATCGCACCGTACGCCGGTTGCGCCATGGGCGAGTATTTCCGCGACAACGGCCAGCACGCACTCATCATTTACGACGATCTGTCCAAGCAGGCGGCGGCCTACCGCCAGTTGAGCCTGCTGTTGCGCCGTCCTCCGGGACGCGAGGCGTACCCCGGTGACGTCTTCTTCCTGCATTCGCGCCTGCTCGAACGCGCCGCGAAGTTAAACGACGAATTGGGTGCGGGATCGATGACGGCTCTTCCCATTATCGAGACGCAGGCCGGCGACGTGTCGGCGTACATCCCGACCAACGTCATCTCCATCACCGATGGACAGATCTACCTGGAAACGGACCTGTTTTATTCGGGCGTACGCCCGGCGATCAACGTCGGTCTCTCCGTTTCCCGCGTCGGTGGCTCCGCACAGATCAAGGCCATGAAGCAGGTGGCGGGTCAGTTGCGCCTCGACCTCGCGCAGTACCGCGAAATGGCTGCCTTCTCCCAGTTCGGCAGTGACCTTGACGCCGCCACGCAGGCGCAGTTGGCACGAGGTGAGCGCCTGGTGGAGTTGCTGAAGCAGCCGCAGTACCGGCCGTTGACCGTGGTGCAGCAGGTGGTCTCGCTGTTCACCGGCGTACGCGGACACCTTGACGACATCAAGGTGCGTGACATCCAGCGATTCGAGGAAAGCTTCATCAATTTTCTGGAAGAAAAGAAAAAAGACCTTATGGAAACCATCGCCAAGGATAAGAAGCTCACCGATGAAAGCGAAGAGCAACTGACTGCGGCGGTCAAAGAGTTCAAGGGATTGTTTAATTAAATCATGCCAAATTTACGGGACGTTAAAAGCCGGATTCGGAGTGTCAAGAACACCCAGCAGACCACCAAGGCCATGAAGCTGGTGTCGGCCTCCAAGTTGCGCCGTGCCCAGGAGGCCATCCTGACGGCCCGGCCTTACGCCACCAAGATGCGCGACGTGCTGAATCATCTGGCCGCCCGCTGCAACCACGACCTGCACCCTTTGTTGAATGACCGCGAGGGCGACAATATCCTGCTGGTGATCATCACGGCGGACCGCGGCCTTTGTGGGGCCTTCAACGCCAATATCGTCAAGATGGCGTCGAAGGTCATCGATGCCAACAGCAACAGCAACATCTCCCTGTTTCTTGCGGGCAAAAAAGGCGGCGATTTCTTCAAACGCCGGTCTTACAAGATTCAGGAAAACTATCCGGGCTGGACCAAGGATTTCAACTACGCCAAGGCGGTGGAGATCGGCGAAAAGCTGGGGCAGTTGTTCGTGGAAAAACAAGTGGACCGTATTTTTCTGGTGTACAACGAGTTCAAGTCCGTCCTCCGGCAGGAGGTCATCAGCGAGCAATTGCTGCCGGTGGCTCCGGAGGAGACGGAAGATCAGTTTCCGGTGGATTACATTTATGAGCCGGACGAGGAAAGCATTCTGGAAGACATTCTGAAGCGGTACATGACCTTGCAGGTTTACCGCGCCTTTCTGGAATCCAGTGCCAGCGAACACGGCGCCCGCATGACCGCGATGGACAACGCGTCGCGCAACGCCAAGGAAATGATCGGTCAGTTGACCCTGTTCTACAACCGCACACGGCAGGCG
The DNA here is from genome assembly GCF_052156635.1 of Nitrospina sp. 32_T5. Taxonomy (NCBI): domain Bacteria; kingdom Pseudomonadati; phylum Nitrospinota; class Nitrospinia; order Nitrospinales; family Nitrospinaceae; genus Nitrospina; species Nitrospina sp. 32_T5. The sequence goes on from NZ_JBQKUO010000002.1 coordinate 453,006, forward strand.
TACATCACCAAGGAACTGATCGAAGTGGTCAACGGGGCGGAAGCGCTGAAAGACTGAATATAAAGTATCGACCAAGACGACCAAGTAAAGGAGCGTTTGATGAACGTAGGAAAAGTCATCCAGGTAATCGGTCCCGTCGTGGATATCAGCTTCAAGGGCGGCGAACTGCCGGCTTTGTACAATGCTCTCCACATTAAGAAAGAGGTGCAAGGTGGAGAGGACGAAACCATCACCTTGGAAGTGGCGCAGCATCTGGGCGACAATGCGGTGCGGGCCATCTCCATGCACCCCACCGACGGCCTCGTGCGCGGCATCGATGCGGAAGATACGGGTCGCCCGATCTCGGTTCCCGTAGGCGAAAATGTGCTGGGACGGATCCTGAACGTCATCGGCGAACCTGTCGATCAGAAGCCAAAGGTCGAGTCGCAGGAGACGTGGAGTATCCACCGCGACGCGCCGCCGCTGGACGAGCAGGACACGGGTATGGAAATGCTGGAAACCGGCATCAAGGTCATTGACCTGCTCGAGCCGTACCTGAAGGGCGGCAAGACCGGACTTTTCGGCGGCGCCGGCGTGGGCAAGACCGTTCTCATCATGGAACTGATCCGCAACATCGGCGCGGAGCACAGCGGGTATTCGGTGTTCGCCGGGGTCGGGGAACGTACACGTGAAGGCAACGACCTCTACCACGAAATGATCGAATCGAAGGTCATTGACAAGACGGCCCTGATCTACGGTCAGATGACAGAACCTCCCGGCGCGCGCATGCGGGTCGCCCTGACGGGGTTGACCATCGCCGAATACTTCCGCGATGTCGGTGGTCAGGATGTGCTCTTGTTCATCGACAACATCTTCCGGTTTTCGCAGGCAGGTTCCGAAGTGTCCGCGTTGCTCGGCCGTATCCCGTCCGCCGTGGGTTACCAGCCGACGCTGGCTACCGAGATGGGCAACCTGCAGGAACGCATCACTTCAACGAAGAAGGGGTCCATCACCTCCGTCCAGGCGATTTACGTTCCGGCCGACGACCTCACCGATCCGGCTCCGGCGACCACCTTCTCTCACTTGGACGCCACCACCGTTCTCAACCGGCGCATCTCGGAACTGGGCATTTACCCTGCTGTCGATCCTCTGGACTCGACTTCACGCATCCTGGATCCGGCGATTGTCGGCGAAGAGCATTATTCGGTTGCGCGTGAAGTGCAGCGCACCTTGCAGCGCTACAAGGAACTGCAGGACATCATCGCCATTCTGGGTATGGACGAATTGACGGAAGAGGACAAGATGCTCGTCATGCGGGCCCGCAAAATCCAGAAATACCTGTCCCAGCCGTTCTTCGTTGCAGAAACGTTCACCGGCGCTCCCGGCAAATACGTCAAGGTGGCCGACACCATCACCGGCTTCAAGGAAATCGTCAACGGCAAGCTGGACGATATTCCCGAGCAGGCGTTCTACATGTGCGGCGCCATCGATGAGGTGTATGAAAAAGCCGAGAAACTCAAAAAGCAGGGTTGATGAGCATGGCCGAAGAGAACCAGAAACTTCATTTTGTATTGGTCACGCCGGAGAAGGAGATGGTCAACGATCCGAGCGTAGACCAGGTCAATATTCCCGGAAGCGAGGGCGACCTGGGCATCCTTCCCCTGCACGCGCCTTTGTTCACCACCATGCGGCCGGGAAGCTTTTCCTATGAAAAGGGCGATGAGATCATTTCGCTCGTCGTGGGTCACGGGTACGCGGAAATCACCAACGACCGCGTGACGGTGCTGGCTGAGACCGCCGAGTACCTCAGCGACGTCGATGTGGCCCGCGCGCAGGAAGCCAAGGCGCAGGCCGAAGCCATTCTGGCCAAGCCCGATGTTGAGGAATCCGAACTCGTCGAAGCGCAGAAAAAATTGTTCCGCGCTCTGGCCCGCATCGAAAGCAAAGGCACCGAGTAACGCTGCAGCCTTCCCCCTTTTAACTCCAGGCGTTTCAGCGTGGCCCGGTTGATTTTGCCGGGTGACCTTTAAAACGTGCGGATGCGCGGGTTCGAAAAGTAGTGCACCAGGTTATGCACTGAGATGATTCCCACCAGTTCCTCCTTGTCCATCACCACCAGGTGACGGATCTTCTTTTTCGCCATAAACTTATTGGCGTCGAGCACCGATTCGTGACAGTCGATCGTCTGTAATGGCGTGGTCATGATGTCCGCCACCTGCGCTGTTTTGGGATCGAGTCCCTTGGCCACCACCTTGCGGGCGAAATCGGTTTCGGTGACGATGCCGACGGGTTTCTTTCCCTGTATGACCACCAGCGACCCCACGTTCCGATCGTGCATGAATTCCGCCGCGTCTTTGATGGTTGCTGTCTCAGGAATGGTGACCACCGGGGCGGACATGTAGTCACTCACTTCTTCAATCGGATTTTCCTGCTTGCGTTTCTTCATTGGAACACCTCCTTGCTTGCCTCGGCGAGCCGGCATTCCACGGCTCAAAATGAAACCACCCATATTGTACGTGGAACCGTGATGATGTGGGAAAAGAAAGAAAGCTTTGCCGATTTATTATCGGAAAAACACCGATTGCGGAGGGTTATATTTTCGCCGCTTTTTTGCGTGAGGTGCGGGCGGGAGGCTTCAAAACGTTTGATAAATAAAGGCCCGTGTACGACTTCGGGTTGGCGGCCACTTCCTCCGGCGTGCCCGTCGCCACCACCTCGCCGCCACGGTCGCCGCCTTCGGGGCCGAGGTCGATGATGTGATCGGCGGTTTTGATGACGTCGAGGTTGTGCTCAATGATGATCACCGTGTTCCCCGCATCGACCAGCTTCGCGAGAACGTGCATGAGGTGACCGATGTCATGGAAGTGCAGGCCGGTGGTCGGTTCATCGAGGATGTACAGGGTCTGACCGGTGCTGCGTTTGCTGAGTTCCTTCGACAGTTTCACCCGTTGCGCCTCGCCGCCGGAGAGGGTGGTGGCGGGCTGGCCGAGGTGGATGTAGTCCAGCCCCACGTCGGTGATGGTTTGCAGTTTGGTGCGGACGGACGGGATGTTCTGGAAGAACTCGAGCGCCTCTTCCGCGGTCATCTCCAGGACTTCCGAGATGTTCTTGCCCTTGTACTGGATTTCCAGCGTCTCGCGGTTGAAGCGCTTGCCCTGGCACACTTCGCAGGTGACGAAGATGTCCGGCAGGAAATGCATCTCGACCTTGATGATGCCGTCGCCCTGACAGGCTTCACAGCGGCCGCCCTTGACGTTGAAGCTGAACCGGCCCGGCTTGTAGCCTCGCACGCGCGCTTCCGGCACTTCGCTGAACAGGTCGCGGATCAGGGTGAACAGGCCGGTGTAGGTGGCGGGATTCGACCGCGGGGTGCGTCCGATCGGTGACTGGTCGATGTCGATGACCTTGTCGAGGTACTGGACGCCCTTGATCTTTTCGAACGTCCCGGGTTTGTCGTTGGCTTTCCAGAAATGCTGGGCCAGTGCCTTGTACAGGATATCGATCACCAGCGTGCTCTTGCCGGAACCGGAGACGCCGGTGACGCAGGTGAGCGCACCCAGTGGCACTGTGATGTCGATTCCCTTCAGGTTGTTGTGACGTGCGCCGGTGATTTGGAGAACATGATCGTTGCCCTTGCGGCGTTTGGCCGGGACGGGAATCTCGCGCTTGCCGGAAAGGTACAGGCCCGTCAGCGATTTCGTATCTTTAACCAGTTCCTGCGGCGGACCGGAGAAAATCACCTCGCCGCCGTGGATGCCCGCCCCGGGACCCAGGTCCACCACGTAATCCGCGTCGCGGATGGTGTTCTCGTCGTGTTCGACCACGATCACCGTATTGCCGAGGTCGCGCAGGGTGGTGAGGGTTTTCAACAGGCGGTCGTTGTCGCGCTGGTGCAGGCCGATGCTCGGCTCATCGAGCACGTAGAGCACGCCCATGAGGCTGGAGCCGATCTGCGTCGCCAGCCGGATGCGCTGGCTCTCGCCGCCGGACAGGGTCGCCGAAGTGCGGTTGAGCGTCAGGTAATCCAGTCCGACGTCCACCAGGAACTGCAACCGCTCCCTGATCTCTTTCACGATGCGGCGGGCGATGGAGAATTCCTGCTCGGTGAAAGTGAGTTTTTCGAAGTACTCGCTCAACTGGCCTATGGAGAGTGAAGTGAGTTCGATGATGTTCTGTCCGCCGACCTTCACCGACACCGCTTCTTTTTTGAGACGCGTGCCACTGCAGGTGGGGCAGGGCAGGGCCCGCATGTACTGCGCGATCTCGTCGCGCGTCGAGGCCGACTCGGTTTCGTGGTAACGCCGGTTGAGGTCGGGAATCACGCCGTCAAACGTGCCCGTGTAGGATTTCCGCCGCCCGTCCTTTTCGTAATAGTATTTGACCGGATCTTCGGTGCCGTGAAGGAGCACCTCCTGCGTGATTTTGGGCAGGTCCTGAAACGGGGTGCTGAGTTTGAATTTGAACTGCGACGCCAGCGAGTCCAGCATCTGGAAGAAATACACCGTGGTTTTTTTCTGCCACGGATGAATCGCGCCCTGACGGATGGACAGGGTCTTGTCGGGGACGACGAGGTCGGGGTCGATCACCATGCGGTTGCCCAGGCCGTCGCACTCCGGGCACGCGCCCGTCGGGTTGTTGAACGAGAACAGGCGCGGCTCCAGTTCCGGGTAACTGATGCCGCAGTAACTGCACGCGAACTTTTCACTGAACAGCAGTTCTTCTGCCGCGTGGTTGTTCTTCTTGTCTTCGAGAAGAGAGACCACCAGCGACCCGTCTCCCTGGCCCAGCGCCATTTCCACCGAGTCCGCAAGCCGTTTGCCCATGTTGGGCTTGATCACCAGCCGGTCCACCACCGCTTCGATGGTGTGCTTGAATTTTTTGTTGAGGCTGATGTCGTCTTCCAGCGATTTCACTTCGCCGTCGATACGCGCCCGCACGAAGCCTTTCTTGCGCAGTTCGAGAATTTCCTTTTTGAATTCGCCCTTGCGGCTCTGCACCACGGGCGCGAGGATCATGAGCTTGCGTCCTTCGGGAATGGCCTGCACCTGGTCAACGATCTGCTGGACAGTCTGCGATGCGATCTCCCGGCCGCATCCGTAGCAGAACACGTGGCCGATGCGTGCGTAGAGCAGACGCAGGTAATCGTAGATTTCCGTGACGGTCCCGACAGTGGAGCGCGGGTTCCTGCTCGACGTCTTCTGCTCGATGGAGATGGCCGGCGACAGGCCTTCGATGTAATCGACGTCCGGCTTTTCCATCAACTCCAGAAACTGCCGGGCGTAGGCGGAAAGGGACTCGACGTAACGGCGCTGGCCTTCGGCGTAGATGGTGTCGAAAGCGAGCGACGATTTTCCCGAACCGCTCAGGCCCGTGATCACCACCAGCTTTTCACGTGGAAGTGTGAGGTGGATGTTCTTCAGGTTGTGCTCGCGGGCGCCTTTGATGGTGATGTATTCGAGTGCCATGATGCGTGGGGTGTTTCTCTGGATTCAGGGTTGCCTGGATTGCGGGAACATCCGTTCCCATTTTTCATCGACGCGTTTTTTGATATCGTCGGACATGTGAATCTCCTCCGGCCAGTCCTGCGTGTAGCCTTCCTCCGGCAGTTTTTGGGTGACGTCGATGCCGATGCGTCCGCCAACCTCCTGGATGTCACGGCGCGGGTCGAGGTTGTTGAACAGTTTCCACAACACGGTCGAAGTGTTGTCGAGATCGACGTGTGCTTCCAGTGCCACGATGACGCCTGCTCCAGAGAGGTCATTGTCTTCCAGGCACGCGCGGAGAAAATCGCGGCCCTGGTGCGGTCGGGTTTTGTCCAGCGCCACCAGCACCACCGGGCGGCGCACGATCGGGTCGCACACCCGCACCGATTTGGCTTCCGCGAATTTGTTTTTGATTCGTTCGCCCAACTGCGGGTCTGGCGTTACGGGCTCGCCTTTTGGCGGATTCGATGGCGGTTCGCCTTCGATCGGCCGGGTGGCGTCGATGCCCAGCTTGGACCCGTAAAGGGCGTGATCCGAGGCGTGGTTGAGCACGTCGAGGATGCCTTCGGAAAAAAACAGGTCGCGGTTGAAATCGATGTCGTTGAGCAACAACTCCAGCACCGCCTGTTCGTCCTGCACATCGACATCGCGGTCCACCACGACGATGGTTTTGACGAAGCTCATCTGCCCCGCGCCCCACAGCGTGCTCATCAATCGCCGCGCCTGCATGGGATAGCGTTTGTCCATAGAGACAATGACGCAATTGTGAAACACGCCCTCGAGCGGCATGTTCATGTCCACCAGCTCCGGCAACTGCGTGCGCAACAGCGGCAGGAAAATGCGTTCCGTCGCTTTGCCGAGATAAAAATCCTCCTGTGGCGGGATGCCGACGATGGTGGTGAGATAGATCGGGTTGCGGCGATGCGTCACGGCGGTGACATGGAACACGGGATAGTCCCCGTCCTGCGAGTAGTAACCCGTGTGGTCGCCGAAAGGACCTTCACGCCGCATCTCTTTGGGATCGATGAAACCTTCCAGCACGATCTCCGCATTGGCCGGAACTTCCAGGTTCACCGTCTTGCATTTGACCAGGGGCACGGCTTTTTTGCGGATGAACCCGGCCAGCAGGAATTCATCGACTCCGTAGGGCAGGGGGGCTGAGGCGGCGTAGCAGGAAACCGGGTCCGCGCCCAGCGCCACCGCCACTTCCATGACCTTGCCCTTCCTTTTGAATTCGTGAAAAAAATGTGCGCCGTCCTTGTGGATGTGCCAGTGCATGGCCGTGGTTTTTTTGTCGAACACCTGCATGCGGTAGAGACCGACGTTGCGGATCTTGCGATCGACACTGCGGTTGATGACGATGGGATAGGTGATGAACCGCCCTGCATCGTGCGGCCAGCACTGGATGATCGGGATTTCGTCGAGATTGACCTGGTCGCCGGTTTTCACCACTTCCTGGCAGGGCGCGCTGGATACCATCTTCGGCGGAAACTGCGATGCCTCCAAAAGCATGGGGAGCATCCTGGCCTTGTCGAGGAGCGTCTCCGGTGGAGCCATGTGCAGGTACTGGTCGATGTCGCGCGCGATCTTGTCGAGCTTCGTCACACCCAGCGCGGCCTGGATGCGGCTCCAACTGCCGAATGCGTTGATGAGCACCGGCATGGAAGAGCCTTCGACGTTTTCGAAAAATAAGGCCTTGCCGCCGCCTTCCTGCTTGGAGACGCGGTCGGCGATCTCGGCAATTTCGAGGATGGGCGAGACCTTCTCGCGGATGCGCACCAGTTCGCCTGCGCCTTCGAGGTGTTTGACAAATTCGCTGAGGGAGTCGAAAATCATCGGGTTGCCGTGGGCGACGGGTTTTTGGAAACGGTTGGACCGGAACCGCAAAAATGCGAAGACTCCATTATAGCTCACTTCACCCCCGCAGGTGGGGACGGATTGCATTTCCCTGCAGGGCCTTGCTGGAAGCGGGGGAGACCGGGGTGTCATGCTGATCTATTTCCTGAAACGGCTCCTGCAGGGGGTGCCGGTATTGATCGTGGTGGCGACCATCACTTTCCTCATCATGCACGCCGTTCCCGGCGGGCCGTTCGATCGCGACAAAAAACTCCCTCCCGAAATCCTCGCCAACATCGAAGCCAAGTACCATCTCGACAAACCTGTGTGGCAGCAGTACCTCCTTTACATGGGGCAACTGGTGCAGGGGGAGATGGGTCCGTCGTACAAGTACATCGGGCGCGATGTCACGGACATCATCAGGGACACGTTTCCCGTGTCGCTCACCCTCGGTCTTCTGGCGGTGCTGGTGACCCTGGGGCTGGGCGTGCCCGCCGGGGTTATTTCCGCGGCGCGTGAGAACACGTTGATCGATCGCTCCTGCATTTTTATTGCCACGCTGGGCATTTCGGTTCCCAGTTTTGTGCTGGGCACGTTCCTGATTCTGATTTTCTCGCACATGCTTCACTGGCTGCCGCCCGCCCTGTGGGAGGGGCCGCGTCACATGCTGATGCCCGCGTTGGCTCTGGGTGCGGGGTTCGCGGGTTACATCGCACGGCTCACCCGCACCACGGTGCTCGATGTGCTGTCGCAGGATTACATCCGCACCGCCCGTGCCAAGGGATTGAAAGAGTCCACCATCCTCATCAAGCACGCCCTGCTCAATTCGCTGACGCCGATCGTGTCGGTGATGGGACCCCTCACCGCCGGGCTGGTGACGGGATCGTTCGTCATCGAATTCATCTTTTCCATTCCCGGCATGGGCAATTACTTCATCACCGCCGTCACCAACCGCGACTATCCATTGATCATGGGCGTGACGCTGGTGTACTCGGTGCTGATCGTACTGGCCAACATCGCCGTCGACCTGCTGTATGTGAAGCTCGATCCCCGCGTTAAGTTGAGTGGAGAGAGGACCTGATGCGCGCCATGTGGAACCGGTTTTCCCTGCCCGCGAAACTGAGTGCCTGCTTCATCGCTGCCATTGCACTGGCGGCGCTGTTCGCACCATGGCTGACACCGTTTTCGTTTGAGGAGCAGGACACGATGAACGCGCTGGCCGCTCCCGATACCACGCACTGGATGGGCACCGACCGCCTGGGGCGCGATCTGTTTTCGCGCATGCTGTATGGAGCGCGTGTGTCTTTGTTTCTCGGCGTCGGCACCACGCTGATTGCACTGGTTATCGGCACCGTGTATGGGGCCATTTCCGGTTACATCGGCGGACGCATCGACAATTTCCTGATGCGGGTGGTGGATGTGATCTTTGCGCTTCCCGACCTTCTGTTGATTATCCTGATCATGGTGGTGCTGGGGCGCGGCCTGACCAGTATTTTCCTGGCCCTCACCATGGTGAGCTGGGTGACGGTGGCCAGGCTGGTTCGGGGCGAGGTGCTGCGCATCAAGGAGTTCACGTTTGTCGAGGCGGCGCGCGCACTGGGGGCGGGGCACCGGCGTATTCTGTTCTCCGAAATCGTTCCCAACCTGTGGGGCGTTTTGATCGTTACATTGACCTTTCGTATCCCCGTGGCGATTCTCGCCGAATCGACGTTGAGTTTCATCGGGTTGGGCATCGCGCCGCCGTTCAGCAGCTGGGGGACACTGGCCAACGATGGCTGGACAGCGATCAAGTTTTATCCTCACCTCATTGTGTTTCCCTCGCTGGCCATTTTCCTGACCATTCTTGCCTTCAATTTTTTAGGGGAGGGGTTGCGGGATTATTTCGATCCTCGGAAATCCTCTCTAGAATTAAATTGAGACCGTGTCGGATTAGGGGTTTTCATTCGATTCATTGAGATTTAAAATAAATATAAGGTATTGAATAAAATTAAATTAGGAATGGAGGGAGCCATCGTTTTCACGCGATTAGAAATGAGGTTGTTTCATGTTGACATCCCACTGAAGTTGATTAAAATACGCAACTCAAGCTGAAACGGCTTGAGTTGGGTTGTATTGAGGACGGTGACACTTTATGTCTCGAATTAAAGCCGACCTGATTTGCGAAATCATTCGCAAATCTCAAACCAATTATCTTGAAAAGCAAGGTTGGTCGGATCCTGGTAAGCCAGAAATCAGCGAGCAATTCGTTCTCGAATGGGTGAGGAATCACGCCAAGCAATACCGCGAGTATTACGTGGCGCAGTTGCAGATGTATTCCACCACGCGTCTGGGTGAAATTTTAAAAGCCCTGACGGAAAGTGGAAAGGATCTCACCGATGTCATTCACCGTGCGCCGCAGTTTGCGGATAAACCCAATTCGGGACCGGTACCCAGATAACTACGCGAAACGCTCCGACTTGATCGATGGCCGACACGAATCCGCAGAACGAAGAGAAGCAATCCGCCGAAGCTAAACCGACCGCTTCGGAATCCACTCCCAAACCGGCATCTCCATCCCCGAAACCGGAAGGTGGGGAGGGTGCGTCCGAGAAACCCGCTCCGGCTGCTGGTGCCAAGCCCGCAGCCTCCGCCGGAGCGAAACCGGGTGGAACCGGGGCCAAGCCCGCTCCCGCCGCAGGGGCGAAACCCGCGGCTGCCAAACCCGCCGCCAAACCCAAGGTTGAAAAGAAGCCGCTCATCGATAACGGCGACGGCACCATCACCGATCCCAACAGCGGATTGATGTGGAAGAAGACCGACGCGTGGATCGACAGCAAAAAATTCTACACCTGGCCGCAGGCTCCCGAGTACGTGGACAAGGTCAACAAGGAAAAGTTCGCGGGCCATGACGACTGGCGCATTCCCAGCAAGGCGGAAGCCGCGACGCTGGTGGACAAGACCAAGAAGCACATGGACAAGAACGGAACCGAGTATCCCTTCGACCCGATTTTTGAAATCGGCTGTGCAGCGGTCACGTGGATCACCGAATGTTCCGATGAAAAAGTGATCCGTTTCGATTACAAGATCGGCAGCGAGTTCACCTATCCCCCGTGCGAGCTCTGGTCATCCATCCGCGTGGTGCGGAATGCCGAGGGTTACGAAGATGTACCCAAACCGGGAGCCGCTCCTGCGGCGAAACCCGCGCCTAAACCCGGTGCGCCGGCGGCAGGAGCCAAACCGGCGGCCCCGGCGGCAGGTGCGGCCAAGCCTGCGGCACCTGCAGGAGACAAACCGGCAACGCCCGCACCCAAACCCGATGCTCCGGCCGGCGAAAGGGCAGCACCCCCTGCGGCCGACAAGCCCAAACCGGCCGAAGGTCAATCCACTCCTACCGCTTAAAGATACGCTTCCGTTTCTCGAATTGCAGGACCCTCCCGCTTCCCAGCGGAGCTTCCTTTATCTTTCCCTCATCCAGTTTTTAAGAATCTTTGCCGATTCGGCGGGATGTTGATCGACGAAAGCATCCACCACTTTTCGGATGGCTTCGCGTTCCGTCATGCCTGCCCTGGCCATCATGGTTTCGTCCGGTGAGCGGGTTCGGGGGAGTGCAGGGGGGCGCGTTGCACTCGCGGCTTTACGTTTTCTGACCGTGCGGCGCGGGGTTTGCGCTCTGTCCTCTGGAAAAAGCAGATAGGCCAGGCCGACGGCACAGAGAATGATGATCAGCAGGAAGAGGAAAGGAAGGCTCATTTCCCCGCCTCAGGCCGCGGGTTGGGCGACGTGGAACTTGACGATGAAGTCACCCCGTTTTTTGCTGGTACGCTCGCGGCTTCCCACTCCGGGAATGCGGTATTCTTCGCCGGTCAGGGTGCCGTCTTCCACCATGATGGTTTCCTTCCCATCCAATGTTTCCACTTCCAGGGGACCGCCATTTTCCGCGAGTTCGGCGGGGATGGTGATGTCTGCGTAGACATCCGACTGCACACGGCGAAACCGGGGATGCGGCTGGATGCATACCTTGAGCAACAGGTCACCCGGCGGGCCGCCGTTTCTGCCGCATGCGCCTTCACCTTGCAAACGCAGGGTGTACTGATCGGCAATCCCTCCCGGCACGTCCACATTCACCGAAACCGGTTCGACGATGCGTTGAATCCCCTCACAAACCGGGCAGGCGTCCTGGTCGGTATTCAATCCACTGCCGTTGCATTCCGGGCAGGTGACGTATTTTTCGTAATGAAAGGGGACGGTTCCGCCCAGTGCTGCGGTGATGAAGGGAACATCCAGCATGAACTGAAGGTCGAATCCCTGAGTGGGCATGTCCGGGTCGAACTGCGGTTCTTCATCAAATTCCGGTCGTGGCCCGGCATCACGGAAATCCTCACGGGGACCCTGCCGGGTATATTGCCGGGCGTAGTCGTACGCACCCTGCCACGGGTTTCCTCCCTGGTAAGAGCGGCCGCTTCCCCGCGGTGCCCCGGTGCCCTGCGAACGCATCTGATCATATTGTTTGCGTTTTTTGGAGTCGCTCAGGGTGGTGTAGGCTTCGGAAATCAGTTTGAAGGTTTCTTCCGATTTGGAACTGCCCTGGTTGATATCCGGATGATGTTTCTTGGCGAGGTCCCGGTAGGCTTTTTTGATCTCTTTCATCTTCGCCGCCTTGGTGACGCCGAGGATTTTATAATAGTCTTTGGATGCGGAGACGGGCATGGCCGGGATTCCCTTTTATAGCAGCCTGTGAATACTGTGGTTCATTCTATCCCCATGCGTGAGGCAGTTCAACCCGCGGGCCGCCATCGGGGAAGTGCCTTTTCCGAAAGGGAGGAGGCCTCCTGTTCCTTTCCGGAGGAAAGCGTTTCGATGATTCGATCTCTCAGTTCCCGGCTGCGAAACGGGTAGAACTGGTCCCGGAGGACGAGGGTGTATACGGCGGCGCCCCCGTGCCGCCGGTCCGGCTGGGGGAGCATGCGGATTTTTTCTGAACCGACTTTTTCAAGTTCCGAAAACTGGGCGGGATTCCACGTTTCCTGGATCAGGAGTCCTGCAAAATGGACCCGGTTTTCCTTCACCGTCAAGTATCCCACGTCAATGAAGGAAGGCATCATTCCCAATCCCACCCCGGAATGGGGGCGTTGGCCGATCAACATGGCCAGAATCCCCGGTTGGCGGCTTCTTGCAGGAAGTTGTTTTGTGCGGTTGATGTAAAGCCGGATCAGCCAGTGCGAGTAGTCAAACCATCGGAAGGAAACTGAAAAACTGAACAGGGCGTTGAAGGCCATCAGAAAATAATTTGGGAAGATGACGTAGTAAACCATCAAAGCCATGGATACCGCGAGTGCCAGGCTGAGAGACAGGTTCATGAGCACCCCTGTCCAGTAAACCGCAAGCAGCTTGCGTCCGGAGCGTGGCTGGTGTTTCCACAGGTAGTGTTTGCGGAAAATGAGGTAGCACGTTCCCGCGCCCAGGGTGGCGGAAAGGGTTGGAAGCGGAAAAATGAACATCAAGAGAATGTACAGTACAAAGAAGAATTCGATCATGATTTTCTATTGTAACGCAGGCCCGGGCAGGGTTGTATAATGAAAACGGAGGGGGCTTTTTTCGAAAGAAGGTGATGTGATGTTTCGATGGAAAAGCCTGCTTGCCGGGCTGGTTCTGGCCGGGGTGGCGTTTGGATGCGCTCATCCGATATCCGGCTCCCTGCGCGAACAGACGAACATGGATTTCAGCCTGCAGCGTATCATGCAGAGGCCTGAACATTTTACCGGGGAAAAGGTGGTGCTGGGAGGCATCATTGTCCAGACCCGCATTTACAAAGGGTGGTCGGAGGTCGAAATCATTGAGGTGCCTTTGACTTGGACGGGACGGCTGGACGACCGGGATGAGTCCTCCGGCCGGGTCATTCTGCGATATGAAGGATTTCTGGAGCCGGAGATTTACAGCAAGGACCGGGAGATTACCGTTGGAGGCACCGTGACCGGATCCAGGACCGGTACCATAGACAATGCAGAATACAAATACGTCGTTGTGAGCGTTGAGGAACTGCGTCTATGGGAGAAAAATGAATACGTTTATTACGGCTACCCCTACTATGGTTATTGGGGATATTGGGGGCCGTATTATTCGCCCGCCTGGTACTACCGTCGGGGTCCTTACTGGTGGTGACAGACATAAAATCCAAAACGGTGGGACTTCTGTGTATCTGGGTGCTGGGAATGGGAGGGTGTGCCGGAGTCATCTCTTCCGACCTGGTAAAGGCAAGCAGGCCGCAGGCCCCATTCACGGAAATCCGCAGCACGCCCCAGGATCATCTGGGCCGCAATGTGGTTCTGGGGGGCAGCATCATAAATGTCAAGAAGGAGGGGACAGTGACCGTGGTGGAAGTGCTTCAAAGGCCTTTGGGATACCATCTTCAGCCTGAGATGGGGGATAAAACCGGGGGTCGGTTTCTGGCCAGGATCGAGTCAATCGATAAAAAAACCAAGCTGGAACCGAAACGGGAAATCACGGTAGCGGGCAAGGTGGCGGACGAAACGACGCGTCCACTGGATTTTACCACTTACACCTATCCGGTGATCCATGTCGAGGAATACCACCTGTGGCCGAAATGGAAGCAGCCCAGGCCGCCAAGGGTTAATTTTTATGGCGGTATTTCAGGGGCCCTGTAGGGACCAATTATTGGCAGAGTGTCACTTCACCGCTTTCAAACGCGACTTCCTCCCCGGAATCGAGGTGCACCACCAGGCGTCCGCAATCGTCCAGATCCATAGCAATACCGGAGTGAGTCTGGTTGCCATGACGGAGGAGGATGGGGGTTCCCAACATGCGCGTGTTTTGCCGCCAGTGGGATAAAACGATTCCTACATTATCTTCAAGTAAAATCTGATAGTAGCTGTGTAAATTTTTAATAATATTGATTAAAAGCTCAAAGCGGGCTGGGTGGGTGCCGGCCTCTATCAATAATGATGTTGCGAGGCGGGCGATGTCTTCCGGGAATTCCTCCTGGCTGACATTGAGGCCGATGCCAATGACCACCCCGGGATGCGGGCCATCCACCACTTGCTCTGACAGGATGCCGCCCAGCTTGCGGTTATTCAGCAGAATGTCGTTGGGCCATTTGAGGGTGGCGTTCTGGGAGTCAATCTGGTTGAGGGCCTCCACCACGGCCACAGCCGCCATGAGGGTCAGGTGGGGAATCTCGTCCTGGTCGAGTGTGGGCTTCAGGATGAGTGAAAAGTAGAGCCCCGTGTCCGGCTCGGAATACCAGCTACGGCCGAGACGCCCCTTTCCTTTGGTTTGCGAGTCCGCGAGAACGACGGTGCCCTCTTCGGCACCCTGCAACAGCAAATTTTTCGCGAGATCGTTGGTGGAATCCACCTGATCATAAGCTATAATTTTCCCGGCCCAGGGAAGGGTTTGCAATTGATTTTGAATCGCATCCAGTTCTTCCTGTGAGTAAGGCATTGCAGTTTTTCCCAGAATGAGGGGTTCAATGACCACCGGGTGGCACGTTCCACCCTTTTTTATATTCCAAAAGAACTATGGAATCCATTAAAAGAGCCTGCAAATATTTTTACTATCGGTTCATCCGGTTGCAGGCGAGCCCCGAAAAGCTGGCATGGGGGATGGCGTTGGGCCTGTTCATCAGCACGACGCCCACGTTTGGATTCCAGATGGCTCTGGGTTTCGTGACAGCCGCGTTCTTCCGGGTCAGCAAGCTGTGCGCCCTGATCGGGGTGCAGGTCACCAACGCCCTCACAGCTCCTTTCGTCTATGCAGGCACCTATTACCTGGGGGCGGTGATTCTGGACCGCCCGTTCAAACAGGAATACCTGGAAAACCTGTCCTGGGGCAGTTTGTGGGAGATGGGACCGGATGTGTTTGCTTCGCTTTGGGTGGGGGGAGTGATTGTAGGGGTTATTCTGGCTGTCATCGGATATTTTGTCGTTCTCGGCATCGATACCAAGGCTCATTTGCAGATTGTGAGGGCCCGCAGGCAGCTGGACAGGATGAAACGAAAAAATCCTCCAATCTTTGAAAAAATTGATTGAATTGTTATCAAAATATTGATACAAACCTATTTCTAAATTGCATCTCAGGCATGCAAGCCAGCAAGTCTTTATTGAGGAGAACATTAATGAGAAAACTGGTGATTTTCTTGATGTTGAGCGTGTTCGCCGTCGCGGCGTCCGGGTGTGAAAATGCCCAGGGACCCTGTCCGCATGGTATTTGTAAGCAATCTTATTATGAGGATAAGGAAGCTCCTCCCAAAGAGTAATTTCGACCCAGTTTACCAGGCCGAACTGGCCTCCCTCCTGGTAGCCGGATAGATATAAGGTGGTACGAATATCCAGGCAGTTTTGCTCCCTGACCCGATTATGGCTGATTGGACTTTGAAGGCCCAAAGTCTGGGGTAGGACTGCCTTTCTTTCTTCCTTTTCCAATCCCGGTGAATTCGTCCATTCGACTCCATGCCCAAGGTGCGCCCGTTTCACTGATTTTTTGACACGGAAAGCAGTCCGTTTGGTAGAATAAACCACTTTCAAGGGTTATTTTTATCCTTGGCGGTCTAGGGACCGTTGGACCCGATATTAGCCAAACTGCAAAAGCTGAGTTGAAGAGGATATGGATCAAGATCCCGTTACCGTAGAAGAAGTGAGAGAGGTCCAGGAGCTGTTCAAGGCAGGGTATCAGTACCACCGGGAGCAGAAGTACAAGGAAGCGATCGCTGAATTCAAAAAAGCCGCTTCCATTCGCCCCATTGACGAAGAACACTTGAATGAACTGGCCAAGCGCCTGAAAGCCATGTCGGTGAAGCTGGTTCAGGAAAGCCTCGCCTACATGGGGTGTGCGACCAATCATTTAAAAATGATGGTGGATCAACTGGACCCGGATGAGCGGGAAGCCGTTCCTTTGGATGAAACGCTGAAAGAACAGTTCGAAAAATGGGATGAAGAATAACCCTCTTCCTTTTTAAAGGGAAGTTGGTTATGGACCAGCAAATCTTGAACGATGTCCTCCGCCAGGAGATCCGGGAGGGTAAGATCCCTCTCAGTCTGGGCAAAACCTGCCCGGTCGAGTGCACTTTCTGCTACGAAAAAGATCACAGCTACCGCCCCACCATCGATGTGCCCCGCACCACGGAGCAACAGTGGCAGAATATCCTTGAAGAAATTAAAAGGATCCCGACACGCCCGGGCCATTCCTGGCTTCTGGGTGGCAATGAATACATGGAATGGACGGACATCTTCCTGCATCCGCGGGTGATGGACTGGCTGGAAGAGTTCCTGGACACGACCGATAAAAGCGTCACGTTTTTTACGGTGGGTTTCGTCCAACCGGAACGCATCCATCGACTGGCCGAGCGTTATCCCGGCCGCATCAGTTTCGAATTGTCGGTCATCACCCTGGGCGAGTACCGTAAAAAGCTTCTGCCGCACGGCCCCACCGTGCGTCAGCTCATGAAAATTCTGGACGGGCCCGCCGTCACCTCCGCCAACTTTTATTCCTTCGGACCCAACACCATGTCCGAAGACGCGAAGACCATTTCCCGCATCAACCCAGACTGCCTGTTGTGGATGGGATGCCTGACGCCGCTAAAGTACATCGACCGGGAAACGTCTGACCTCATGCGTCAAGGGCGACGCTACCTGGCGGAAGAAAGCCGCAAAATCTATTATGCGGACCTTCCCAACACGCAAATGCTCCACACCGAGCCTTACATATCCACCTTTCTTGCGCGCAATAAAATTCTCAAAACCTTCGACGCCTGCGAAGTGGAGAAAAACGACCATGTGGTTGTTTCCGGGTGCGTGTACCGCATTCTCCAAACGTTTCGCCGGCACAGGGCGCGTTTCCTGTATGTGCCGAACGACACCCTGGGAGGCGACTCGGACTGTTCGACCCTGCTCACGTTCAGCGATATTGCCAAACGGTTGACCCACGAGACCCGGGTTTATATTCCCAAGGTAATCATGGAGCATCCCTCGCGCGGGGAAAGGGACATCTCCGGCGTCACGTTCGACGAATTCAAAAGCTGGTTTCCACGAACCCGGTTCCGGATTCTGCACAAGGTCAACACGCAGGTGTCCAACAAGAAACTGTACGAAAAGGGGTATCTGAAAAACTATGTGGAGGATTACCTGGGTAATCCTTTACATAAAAAGCTGGAGGCGGTTCCGCTTCCAAACTGAAGTTTGTTGGGGCCCAATGGGGGCATTGGGTAAACAGGGAGGCTTCCCGTTTCTTGCGGGAAGTGGTTACAGGGGGAATGAAAGATGGAGTATCTGCTGAAAGTGGTTTTTGTCGACAACAGTGAACTGGTGCTGGAAGACACGCAAAAGCATTTTGTCAGTGATGACCTGGAAGTGCTGGAAATCACCACCACCCACGAGGTGCTGATCGTGCCCATGCGCCAGATCAAGTATGTATCCTGCGACGCGACGATATTTAAAGAAGCGGTGCGGGGTTGAAGGGACTGCGCTCCGGAATCCGGAGCGGAGCCTTCATTACATTTTAAGGCGGATTTTTTTCAGCCAGCTTTTCTCATCGAAGCGGTGCATGGCGTATTCCAGGTAACGGAGTTCCGTGTCCGTCAGTCGGCGTCCGTCCACCTGCGGCTGTGCAGGCGGGGTGGTGGCCTCGCCGTGGTTCGGGTCCGGCTTTTCCCCCACGCCTTCCATGCTTCCCGGAAACCGGCCGGCGGCCGATCCCGGAGAACTGGAGTGGATGTATTCGTCCAGCTCCTCCAGACTCAAAAACAGATTGAAGACCGACGACTCGTTGATGTATCCCTTGCCGCCGATTTCTTTCAGAATGCCGCGGATTTCCTCGGAATTGACGATGGCGTTCATGATGGCCTGATTGAAACGCTCGTATACCTCGTCCAGATAAGAATCCTCGGTGTCCATAAAACGACCCCTCCTTCCTTTGCCCGATTGGCAGTCGGGTATTGCTATGTGATTGGCTGCCTTTCCAAAAGCAAGAGCTGTGCCACTCGGGCCTGTGATCGGGCAAAGTCTTTCAGGACCTTTTTTTGAAAGAGGTTATGGGGGTGTTCTGATTTGGGCCTGAGTTTGGGCAAAGCGTTGGGTGTCAAACAATCCCTCGGACAACGGCAAAATTGTCGGCCTCCCCCGGTAAATTTTGACAGGAACATGAGACCCCCTGCATGCACGGGCTGCATCCGGCGGGTACTCTCGAAGGAGCTTCATCTTACATGGGAGATTATTGACTAATTGGGGGATAATGATAAGATCGTCTGCTTTTAAGGACCATTCTGTCACTGTTTTTATTTCAGGTTTCATCTGGCATGCCGTTTCCCATTCACAGACCCCGCCGGCTTCGTAAATCCGCCGCCATCCAGCGTATGGTACGCGAAACCGTGCTGACGCCGGACGACCTCATCCTGCCGTTGTTTGTGTGCGAGGGCAAAGGCGTGCGCACGCCCATCGGGTCCATGCCGGGCATTGACCGCCTGTCGATCGACCTGCTGGGGCAGGAAGTGAAGGAAGCACATTCCCTGGGCATTCCGGCGGTCATCCTGTTTGGCATTCCGGACCACAAGGACGCCCAGGGGACAGAGGCGTACAATCCTGACGGCGTGGTCCAGCGCGCCATCCGCGAAATCAAATCCAAAGTGCCGGAGATGGTGGTCGTCACCGACGTGTGCATCGACGAGTACACCGATCACGGCCATTGCGGACTGGTGGAAGGCGACGAGGTGGTCAACGATCCCACCCTGGAGTTGCTGGCCCGCATGTCTCTCACGCACGCCGACTGCGGCGCGGACATTGTGGCCCCGTCCGACATGATGGACGGGCGAGTGCAGGCCATCAGGAAGGCGTTGGACAAAAACAGCCACCAGAGCACGCTCATCATGTCGTATGCCGCCAAATACGCGTCGGCGTTTTACGGACCGTTCCGCGAGGCGGCGGATTCCGCGCCCCAGTTCGGCGACCGGCGGTCGTACCAGATGGACCCCGGCAACAGCGACGAAGCCCTGCGCGAAGTGGAGCAGGATATCGAGGAAGGTGCGGACATCCTGATGGTCAAACCCGCATTGCCCTATCTGGACATCATCCGCCGCGTACGCGACACCTTTCCCGTACCCCTTGCTGCGTACAATGTGAGCGGTGAGTATTCCATGCTGATGGCCGCCGCCGAAAAAGGGTGGGTCGATGGCGACCGGGTGATGCTGGAAGTCCTGCTCAGCATCAAGCGTGCAGGCGCCCAGATGATCCTCACGTACTCCGCCCTGCCTGCCGCCCGTCTCCTGAACGGTTGAATTTCCCCTTTTTCCCCTACAGCCCTGTCACGGTCCCGGTCATCGGGAGGGTATGGGCTCCATTCCCTTAATTATCTGTTTTGATAAAACTTAGCGCAAAATATATAATGGGAGAGTGGGGCTGGAGAAAGGAGTTTTTATTATGTCCATTCTGGCGCAAAACATGCGGACCATCCGCAAGGAACTGAAGTGCACGCAATCTGCGATGGCGGACATTCTGAAGGTGGGTTTTCGCACCTATGTCCGTTATGAAGCGGGAGAGCGCGATGCCCCGGTTTCCATCCTTGTGAAAATGGCGAGGCTCGGTAACGTTTCCCTTGAGCAGTTGCTGACGCAGAAAGTGGACCGGTTCAACATCACCCCGGTCGACCTGGAAACGTTCAACATGAATCCGCCGGTGGTCAAATCGGCGAACTTCCGCACCGGTCACATCGTGTTCAAAAAGCCCGCGCGCGAAACCCTGCTCACCATTGATGAGTCGGAGAAAAAAGTGCTGTCCCTGTTCCGCAAGATGTCCACGGATGAGCAGAACCGGTGCCTGAAAAACATCGAGAGTCAATTCAAACCGTCTGCCGCATCCACCAAGGCGGTGCGAACGGATGTGGTCAAGGCTCTTCCGGAAGCCCAGCTCCTGGCGGACGAGCCGCAGTCGATGGTGAAAAAACCGCGTCTCAACCGCCCACGAAAGCGAGGTCGTCCGGGGCGCACCCGCGAGGACAAGAAACTCCTGCGGGAAAAGATCGACCGTCTGAAAAAGATCACCAAATCCGCTCCCAAAATCACCGTGAGATGACCGTTTGAAAAATACGGGAATCAGGGAAAACCTCAACGTCGGCCTGTTTTTCTCTATTCTGGTGGTGCTGTGCTTCCTGGAAATCACCACCCACCTTTTTGAGAAAGCCGTTGGCTATTATTTGAAATGGGAAAACCACACGCGTCCCCAGCTCGGCAGGATATGGGAGCGTGACCGGGAAAACCTCGCCGCGCAGAAAAAAATCGAATCTCTCCTGTCCAGTTTGAATCTTCAGGAACGGTCTGCGGAATCGATCCAGTCGCTCAAGGAGTTGTTCGAAAAGCTGTCTCCCTCCAGCCCGCAGGTGGTGTCGCGCCACAAGTTCGTGCAGTTGTATTACGACTTTCCGGGGCAGTGGGCAAAGAACCTGATCCCGTCGTACGACCTCATCGAGATCGACGCGGATAAAAACTGGCAGAGGGTTCTGCTCACCCAGTTCGGTCCGTGGATCACCGTGAGCTTCATCGACAACCAGAACTACCCCATCCGCGAGGTTTTTCTTTCCTCGGACCAGTTGGTGGAAATCCAGAGCACACGCACCGTCCAGCGCGGTCAACTGGAGGACCTTGGCTTCCGTAGTGAGACCATCTTTACGTTGGCGGAGTTCCTTAAAATCTTCAAGACACTGGACCCGGTCACGCAAAAGGCGCTGTTTCCGGATCCGCAGTGGTTCCTGCGGCACAACTACCACATCCTGCGTGTGGGCCTGCAGGAAAATCCGGACTCCATGGGCGGCAGCGGATCGCCCATGTTCGGAATCGAGTACGAAACCGAATTTTTCACCGATGTGTTGCTGACTCCCATTCCCGGCGAAATCTCCAACAACCTGCTGTCCCAGTTTGAAAGGCCGGGCGCCGAGGGCGCCGTGGATCCTGAAACGTTCATGCAGGGTTTTTAAATCATTCGAGGCACCGTCTTGTTCCGACGCGCTCTGGAAAAAACCGTATTCGTGCTGTACACCCTGCTCGTGCTGTTTGTGTGCGTGGCCGCCGGGGTGTACTGGAACATGCGCGACGACCTGCCACAGTTGCCGGACAGCCTGGAGAAAATCAACCTCAGCCTGCCTACCGAAATCTATTCGGCCGACGGGGAGATCATCAAAGTCCTCGGCCAGCGCCACCCGGTGAACCTGGAAAACATCTCACCCCTTTTTCTGAAAGCCATCATCGCCGTCGAGGACTCGCGGTTTTACCAGCACAGCGGACTCGATCACATCGGCCTCGCTCGCGCTCTATACGTGAACCTGCAACGCCGCGCCATCGTGCAGGGTGGCAGCACGCTCACCCAGCAGCTGGCGAAGAACCTGTTCTTTTCGTTCGAGCGCGACTGGGTGCGAAAGGTGAAGGAACTGCTGGTCGCGCTGCAGATGGAGACCACTTTCACTAAAGATGAAATCCTGGAAGCCTACTGCAACCAGGTGTACTTCGGCAGTGGGGCCTACGGCGTGGAGGAGGCGGCGCAGGAGTACTTCGCCAAACGCGCGCAGGACCTCAACCTCCTGCAGGCGGCCATGCTCGCGGGTCTGCCCAATTCGCCCAACAACGCCAACCCGTTCATCAATCCCGAACGTGCCATGCGCCGTACGCAGGCGGTGCTGGCCCGCATGGAGCGGGAAGGATACATCAGCCGTACCGACCGCGAGCAGGCCCTGCAAATGAACCTCGGCCTCGTCAATCCGCGCATCGAATCGAACCCCAACCAGTACTTTGTGCGGTTTGTCATCGACAAACTGGCGGAAGATTACGGCAAGGAGTTTGTGCATTATGGCGGGCTCAAAATCTACACCACGCTTGATACCCGCTTTCAGCAACTGGCGCACCGCTCCGTGGAAACGCACCTCAAATACCTGGAGAAGCGGGAACTGAAATCCGGCCTGAAGGACCCGCTGCAGGCCGCTTTGGTGATGCTCGACAACCGCACCGGTGCCATCCGCGCCCTGTTGGGGGGGCGCAATTATTCGGAGAGCCAGTTCAACCGTGCCGTGTCCAACAACCGCATGCCCGGCTCCGCCTTCAAACCCATCGTGTACATGGCGGCGTTTGAGAAGCTGGGTTACCACCCGGCGACGGTGGTGGAGGACGAACCCACCCGGTTCCCCATTCCCGGAAGCGAACCGTGGGAACCCAGCAACTTCGGCAACAAGTACATGGGCCCGGTCATCCTCAAAAAAGCGTTGATGAATTCGCTCAACACCGTCTCCGCGAAACTGGTGTACAACCTCACCCCGCGCCGGGTCATCCAAACGGCCAGGCAGTTCGGCATCACCAGTCCGCTGGGTGACAACCTGTCCCTGGCGCTCGGCACCTCCGGCGTGTCGCCTCTGGAAATGGCCGCGGCTTACAGCGTCATCGCCAACCAGGGGATACTCAATGAACCGTACTTCGTTCAACGCATTGAGGACTTCCGCGGCAACGTGCTGTACCAGCATTTTTTTCACGGCGTGCAACGGTTCTCGTCGAAAACCGTCTATCCGCTTCTCAACATGATGCAGGGCGTCATGGACGAAGGCACCGGGCGTGTGGTGCGGCAGTTGGGATTCCACCACCCCTCCGGCGGCAAGACCGGCACCACCAACGATTACAAGGACGCGTGGTTCATCGGATTCACCAAGGAATACGCGGCGAGTGTGTGGGTGGGTTACGATAACAACCAGCCGGTGATCGATAAAAACGGCAACGGGCTGACCGGGTCGCGCGGCGCCGCCCCCATCTGGGCGTACTTCATGGACAAGGCGCTGGAAGGCAAGGGGCGGGTGAACTTTCCCAAGCCGGAAGGCATCCAGTTCCAGAGAGTCGATACGAAGACCGGATACCTGCCGGACCTCATGACGATGGAGAAAATGGAAATCGCGGTCAAGGAAGAGCTCAACTTGGAAAAACCGCTGACGCCGGAGGCCGAGGTGATCCCGCCGGTACCGCCGGACAGGGAGGTGACCACCGTTCCCGCTCCCATGGAGGACGATGCTCTACCAAAGCTTTAAATACTATTTTGTGCGCCTCGGCGTCTCGTTTTTCCTGATGATGACGGCGGGCTTCGCCGCGCTGTTTTTCATCCACGAAATCGCCCTGTCCGGCCTCACTTTCGACGACCGCCCCATCAAGTGGGGCGTGGTGGTGATCTCCCTGTTCTTCGGTTTTCTGGTGTTCGGCATGTTCGGCGAACACCGCTTCATGAAGGCGCTCGACGGCCTCAAATGGATCGACCTCCAGAGACCGATGAAGGAAGTGGTGCCGAAGTTCGAAGCGCTCATGCGTTTCACCGAATCGTCTTACTTCCTGCCGGGCCACGGCCGCAGGTTGAAAGAAAAGGTTGTCCGTCAGTACGCGCAGTACCTGCTCAGCATTGGAGCGGAAGACCGGCAGGCCCTCAATATTTACCTCAAGGCGTTTCTGCAGGACCCGTCGGAGACGGCGTACCGGGACATGATCGTCTCCGTGCTGACTCAAAAAGGAAACCTCGAGCATGCGGAAATCGATCTCCTGCTTCTCATCCTGACCAAAGAAAGGTACGCGGACCGGGAGATTCTGAACTTCCTCGTTTCCATTTTTCTGCACCAGCAGACGTTCTCCAACAAGTCCGAACCGGTGTTCCTGCAGGCGCTGGAGAAAAATGCGCCGCAGTCGGATGAGATCATTGCTTTCCTCCTGCCCATTCTTTCCCAAAAGGAGCGGAAGGACCCGTATTCGGTGCAGTTTTACCTGAACGCGCTCGATCATGCGCAACCGGACCAGAGAACAGTGCTGGAGAATCTCATCGCCTCCAGCTTCTGCGAGGAACGGTTCCGCGTGGTGGACCCGGTCCTGCACCAGCGGTGCGAAGCGGTGTTCCAGCGGCTGGCCCCCGACCGGCAGACGCAGTTGATGACCGCCGCCAACGAGCGTACATTGGCCGAGAAATGGAAACAGGTAAAACTGTTGCGCGGAGAGGACGTCCGTCAGGTCCAGCGAATGAACCGGGAAACCGGAGTGGAACGTTCCTTCGGTTCGGTCCTGTGGCAGAAACTGGGTGGTGTGACCGCCGCTGGACGTGAGGCCCTGCGGGCGTCGGTATTTAGATTGTTCGACGGCCTCAACTGGCTCGGCGGCCTGCCGCTGAAATACAAACTCAATGCCTTGTTTGTTTTGATAGGGGGTGTGGCCCTGGTCGTGTGGATGGGGCAGGGCGGGGGGCTTTCCGGAGAAACACCGAGGAATGAAGAAACGGCAAAACCGATCGCCGTGCCGCCGACCAATCAGGCCCAAAAGGGCGTTGCAAAAATACATTCCATCCAGGTCGCCGCTGTTAACCGGAAGGCCAACGCCGACGAGATCGTAGGGGCTCTCAAACGTAAGCAGGTGCAGGGCGTTTATGTGGTGAAAACGAAACGGAAATCAAACGGTTACTGGTACAAGGTGCGCATCGGCAAGTTCGGTTCGGTGGACGAGGCGCAAAAATACGCGCAAAACCTCGTCGAACAAAATATAATCAGTAATTACTTCCTGGTCTCGCTGGGGACCGAAAACAAAGCCCCACGCGGTTGAATCGGAATCATCTAAAACCTGTCCAAACCACATGAACAACCTCACCCTCAACATCGACAACCTCAAACCCTTCGTTTCCGACGAAGAACTGAGCAGCTTGCAGGGAGAGGTCGATCGGGTCCACCAGCTTCTCGAGTCGGGAAAGGGGCCGGGCAACAATTACCTGGGCTGGCTGCATTTACCATCTCATATTGAAGAAGCGGAAATCGCTGCCATCGAGGAAACCGCCTCCGCCATCCGTGCACAGTGCGACGCGTTTGTGGTCATCGGTATCGGCGGTTCCTACCTGGGCGCCCGGGCGGCGGTCACCTTCTGCCAGCCCCTGCTGGGGGGAGCTCAAAAAGCGCCGGAGATCTTTTACGCCGGGCACAACATCAGCGGGGATTACCTCTCTGATCTGGTGGAGACCCTTCGCGGCCGGAGGGTGTGCCTGAATGTCATTTCCAAATCCGGCACGACGACGGAACCAGCCATTGCCTTCCGCATTCTGAAAGAATTGCTGGAAAAGGAAGTGGGGGTGGAGGAGGCGAGGAAGCGCATTGTCGCCACCACCGACCAGAGAAAAGGGGCCCTCAAGCAACTGGCCGATGCCGAAGGGTATAAGACTTTTGTCATTCCCGACGATGTCGGCGGACGCTATTCCGTACTGACGCCCGTGGGTCTGCTCCCCATCGCGGTGGCGGGGATCGATATCCGCAAGCTCCTGCAGGGTGCCCGGGACGAAGAAGCCGCGACCACCGCCAATTCGGATATCAGGCACAACGCCGCCTGCCGCTATGCGGCGGTGCGGCACCTGCTTTACCTGCGGGGCAAGACCACCGAGGTGATGGCGTCGTTTCATCCCGCGCTCCAGTACGTGGCGGAATGGTGGAAGCAGTTGACCGGCGAAAGCGAGGGCAAGAATCACCGCGGGTTGTATCCCGCATCGGTGGAGTACACCACCGATTTGCACTCGATGGGGCAGTGGATGCAGGAAGGCCAGCGCACCATTTTTGAAACGTTCCTGCGCGTGGGTCTCTCCAACCGGGACCTGAAGATTCCAAAGATGGAGGACGACCGGGACGGCTTGAATTACCTGGCAGGGAAGAAGCTCGATTACGTTAACGAAAAGGCGTACGAAGGCACCGCCCAGGCGCATCTTGCTGGCGGGGTTCCGAACATGACCCTCACATTGAACAACCGCGAGCCGGAAACACTGGGAGAATTGTTTTATTTTTTCGAAAGGGCCATCGCCCTGTCAGGATACCTGCTGCACGTGAACCCCTTCGACCAGCCGGGAGTCGAATTTTACAAGAAGAACATGTTTCAACTATTGAACAAACCAGGATACGAAAAGAGGTAATCACATGGGTACCATCAGCAAAGAACTGGACGACCTCGTGCACAGCATCGCCGCGCGAAAGATCGACGGAGGCGATGTCTCCGGCCAGTATGAAAGCGATCCCCTGCTTGCACGGCTGAAGGAGTTGGGAAGCGAGTTGTGGATCGACACGGGCGACCTGGAACTGGCCAAATCCATCTGGCATCGGGAACTGTCCGCACTCACCACCAACAACACCCTCGCCAACCAGGTGGTGCAGACGGGCATCATGGACGACCTCATCAAGGAAACCGTGGAGAAGCTCAACGCCGCCGCCTCCGGCTGGTCGGAGGACGAACAGGTCCGGGAAGTCGGGTTCGTCATCAATTGCCGTATCGCTCTGCGCCTGGTGGAAGCCTTCAAGGTGAAGGTGAGCGTCGAACTGCATCCCAAGGTGTCCCGCGACCTGGAAGCGACGCTCGACTACGCGCGCCGTTACTACAAGGTATGCCCGGAATACTTCATCGTGAAAATCCCGCTGACGCCGGAGGGTTACCTGGCCGTCCGCACCCTGCGTAAAGAAGGCATCCCCATCAATTTCACGCTCGGTTTCTCGGCGCGCCAGAACTACCTGGCCGCCCGGTTGTCGAATCCCAATTACCTGAACGTGTTCCTCGGCCGCCTGAATGCCGTGGTCGGCGACAACAAGCTGGGCGATGGATCGAACATCGGTGAGAAGGTCACCTTCGCCACCCAGCACGCGGTACGGGAGGCGGGCAAGCAGGACAAGCAGGTGACGTCGAAGCTCATCGCGGCGAGCATCCGCAATGGCGACCAGGTGGCGGCGCTCGCCGGGGTCGATGTGCAGACCATTCCGCCCAAGGCCATGCAGGAGTTCCAAAAGTCGGGACGCAAACCGGAGGAGGTCAAAAACATTCTCAATACCGACCTGAAGCCTGGCGTGGACATGTCCGGCGGCTGGGGCAATCAGGTGGCCCGGTTGTGGCAGGTGGAAGACACGTTCAAACAGTTCGTGGACACGCTTTTGAAAGACGGTAATCCCGACGGCATGGGCGGCGAGGATCTGGTGAAATTCAGCGAGAAGTCAAAGGTTGACCTGTTTCACCGTTTCTCCGATGGCGACCTCAAAAAGATTTACGATCATGGGAAAATCCCCCAGCTTGCCGACTGGCCGGAAACGGTTGCGCTGGATGATTTGATGACCCAGTCCGCCCTGCAATCGTTCACCAAAGACCAGGACGCGCTGGACGACCGCATCCGGTCGTTTCTGAAATAGCGCGATGATCCTGGCCGGTGATATCGGCGGCACCCACTTCCGCCTGGCCTTGTTCCGGGACGAAGCGGGGGTGCTGGAGATCGTTCACGAATCCCGTTACAAGAGTCGGGAATTTGCCGATTTCACCGCCGGGTTGGAGCGGTTTCTTTCTGAATCCAAACCCGGGTCCCTGACTCACGCCAGTTTCGGCATCGCCGGTCCGGTACGGGACGGGCGCTGTCAGGTCACCAACCTGCCGTGGGTGGTGGACGTCCGCGACCTCAAAAAGTCCCTGAAACTGGAGAAGGTGGCGCTCATCAACGATTTTGCCGCCCAGGCTGCATCCATACCTTACCTCGGTGAGCAGGATGTGACGGTATTGCAGGTGGGTGAAGCCGATTCCACGGGAAATGTGGGCATCCTGGGAGCGGGGACGGGCCTGGGACAGGCCGTGCTGGCCCCGGTGGAGGGCGGTGACCGTTTCGCGATCATTGAATCCGAGGGGGGGCATGTTGATTTTCCCGCCCAGACCCCCCTCGAAGCAGAGCTTGTCCAATTCCTCAATAAACAGTATCATCGGGTCTGCGTCGAGCATGTGTTGTCCGGGTCGGGGCTGGAATCCCTTTACGCGTTTTTCCTGACCCGCCACCCGGAACCGCCACCCGGCTGGCTGGAGGCGGAACTGCAACACGGCGACCCGCCGGAAGTCATTTCCCGCGTGGGAATGGAACAGGGGTTCCTTCCCTGTGAGCAGGCGCTGGACCAGTTTGTGAGCAGTTTCGGTGCGGTGGCCGGGAATCTGGCCCTGCAGGTGGTGGCCCGCGGCGGCATATTTCTCGGCGGTGGCATTGCCCCTCGAATCCTGCCCCGCTTGAAGTCCGGGCCGTTTCTGGCAGCGTTTTGCGACAAAGAAAAATTCGAATCCTGGATGGGTGCTGTCCCGGTGAAGGTGATCACCAACGACCGGTGTGCCTTGCGGGGTGCGGCCCACTACATCATCCAGGCCGGCCGGTTTCTACGCGGCTGAACGGGGGCTGTTTTAAAAAGGCGATATTCAATTGTATAGAATGCGAGAATCATGACCGACAAACTGAACAAAATCGTGCTGGCTTATTCCGGAGGACTGGATACCTCCGTCATCATTCAATGGCTCAAAGAGAAATACCACTGCGAGATCATCGCCTACTGCGCCGACATCGGCCAGGGAGCAGAGCTGGAACCGGTGCGGGAAAAAGCTCTCGCCACCGGGGCGAGCAAGGTGTTCGTTGAGGATCTGAAAGAAGAGTTTGCGCAGGATTTCCTGTTTCCCATGCTCCGCGCCAACGCTTTTTATGAAAACCATTACCTGCTGGGAACGTCGATCGCGCGTCCCCTGATCGCCAAGGAACAGATCCGCATCGCCAACCAGGAAGGTGCGGAGGGTGTGTCCCACGGCGCGACCGGCAAGGGCAACGACCAGGTTCGCTTCGAGCTCACCTACATGATCCTGAAGCCGGATGTGGTCATCATCGCACCTTGGCGGGAATGGGACCTGGACTCGCGGAGCAGCCTCATCGACTACGCCACAAAGCACAACATCCCGGTGCCCGTCACCAAGAAAAAGCCGTACAGCATGGACCGCAACCTGTTTCACATCAGCTACGAAGGCGGGGTGCTGGAGGATCCGTGGTACGAGCCGGACGCCGATATGTTCCTGATGACGAAGTCACCGGAAGACGCTCCGGACAAACCGACGTACATCGAAATCACCTACCAGCAGGGCAATCCCATCGCCATCAACGGCGAGGCCATGAGCCCGGCCAACCTGATCGCCACGCTCAATGAGTATGGGGGGGATAACGGCATCGGACGCATCGATATCGTGGAAAACCGCTTTGTAGGCATGAAATCGCGCGGCGTGTATGAGACTCCCGGCGGCACCATCCTGCATGCGGCTCACCGGGCGCTGGAGACCCTGGTGATGGACCGCGAGATCATGTTCCTGCGGGATTCACTGATCCCCACCTACGCGCGGCTCATTTACAACGGACTCTGGTACTCCCCGGAACGGGAACTGTTGCAGAAGACCATCGACGAGACACAGGTTCACGTCAACGGCACCGTCCGCATGAAATTGTACAAAGGGAACTGCATCCTGGCCGGGGTGAAAGCCGAGAAATCCCTGTACTCCAAGGACATGGCCTCCTTCGAAAAGGACGACATCTACCGGCAGGCCGATGCCGAGGGATTCATCCGCCTCAACGCGCTGCGCCTCAAACTGTACTCACAAACTTTTGGCAATATGTAAATCAATCCCTTACACTGAATTCAGGGATATGAGCAAAATACTGGTTGTCGAAAATGAAAAAAGCATGCGCGACCTGCTGACCATCGTTCTGGAAAAGGACGGTCACGAGGTGGAAACTGCGCGCAATGGCGAAGTGGCGGTGGACATGATCCAGGAGCACCAGTACGACGTGGTGCTGACCGACATCAACATGCCGCGCGCCAACGGCATCGATGTGCTCGATGCCGTCAACCGCGTCCTGCCCGGCACCCCTGTGATCATGATGACTGCCTACGCATCCGCAGAGACGGCAGTCGAGACCATGAAAAAAGGGGCCTACGATTACCTTTCGAAGCCTTTCAAAATCGAAGAGCTGCAACTCATCATCAAAAATGCGGCGGAGAAAAAAAGGCTGGCTGACGAGAACACCTACCTGAAAAGCGCACTCAAGGACAAGTACCAGTTTGCCAACATCATCGGCAAAAGTGAGGGCATGCGGCAGGTGTTCGATTACATCAACAAAGTGGCCAACAGCAACGCCACGGTGTTGATCGGCGGTGAAAGCGGAACCGGCAAGGAACTGGTCGCCAAGGCCCTTCATTACAACAGCAATCGTAAAAACTATCCTTTTATTTCCATCAACTGCGGTGCGATGCCGGAGAACCTGCTGGAGAGCGAACTGTTCGGACACGAAAAAGGAGCTTTCACCAGCGCCGACTCCACCAAGATTGGCCTGATGGAGGCGGCTAACAAGGGAACCTTTTTTCTCGATGAAATTTCCGAAGCGCCTTTGTCGATCCAGGTCAAGCTCCTGCGTGTGCTTCAGGAAAAAGAGTTCACCAGGGTCGGCGGCACCAAGCCCATCAAGGTGGACCTGCGCATCATTGCCGCTTCCAACCGGGACCTCTCGCAGGCGGTGAAAGACAAGGAGTTTCGGGAAGACCTGTATTATCGCCTGAAAGTGATTCATATCCAGATCCCCCCTCTGCGGCAGCGCAAGGAGGACATCTCCCTATTGGTCCATCACTTCATCACCAAGTATTGCGAGGAATACCAGGGGGAGAATAAACTGAAGTCGATTTCGCCGGAGGCGGTCAAGGTGCTTGAAAATTACGACTGGCCGGGCAATGTCCGCGAACTGGAAAACGTCATGGAGCGGGCGGTGGTGCTGGAATCCCAGGACACCATTCAGGTCAGCAGCCTTCCGGAGGAACTGGTGGGTGCGAAAACTTCCGTGGCCGACAACATGGTGCCATCGCTGACGGACGAGCCGATCGATCTTGAAAGCACTCTGGACAAGATCGAAAAGAAAATGTTGCTGGGTGCCCTTGATAAATCCGACGGCATGATCAACAAGGCGGCGCAACTTTTGAATCTGAGTTTCCGTTCGATGCGTTACCGCGTCAAGAAACACAACCTGAAGGGTAAAATGGATAAAGATGAAGGTTGAAGCGCGCGACGGACAGGTTCCGCGAAAAGCAAAACGTGCGGTCACCGGGCGGTTTCATTCGGTGATCCTTTTTTTATGCCTTTTCCTGTTGCCCGGTCCCGGGCTGACGCAGGAGAAGTCCGGCCTTGATCCGCGGAGTTCGCTTTTTTACCAGGGCGAGACGCTGTTTCATAAAGGCGATTTTCTCGGCGCCAAGGCGGTGTTTGAAGATTTCCTGGATTTGTACCCCAACGAGCCTCGTCGCTCGAAAGCGTTTTTTCGACTTGGGCAAATAGAAATCAAGAACAGATATTATTCCTCCGGCCTCAAGTATTTTGAGCTGTTCACCGAACACTTTCCGCAATCCACCTGGAACTATCACGCTCAATTGAAGATGGCTGAATGCCTGTTTCACATGGAGCGCTATGAGGAAGCGGAAAAAAGGTTTCGTGCCACTATCAAGGTCAATCCAGACGTCACCCACAAATGGGAAGCCTATTCCTACCTTGCCCGGCTCGACGACCTGCGGATGAATTATGACGACGCCCTGAAAAAGTTCAAAAAAATAATTGAAAAGGGTAGCGATGAGCAATTGTTGGAACACGCCCGGCAATCCGTAGAAACCATAGTCGAGGACAAGCTGACCAAGCAGCAATTGCTGAACCTGAACCGAGTGCTGGGCGCGGAATACCCGGGTGACCTGATTCTAAAGCGGCTCATTCAAATCTACCGGAACGAGCGGGATATTGGCAATTATCAGATTGCGTTGGAAAATTTCATCGTGCGGTTTCCTGATCATGAGTTCAATGAAGAGGCGAGATTGGCCTTGCAGGGGCTTCGTGATCAGGAGGAAAATGGAATTCGCATCGGCGTGGTATTGCCGTTGTCCGGTCAACGCGCTCTTGTCGGGCAGCAGGTTTTGCAGGGCATTCAATTGGCCTACAGCCAGTTCAGTGCCGCGAACAAACAGCAGATTAAATTGGAAGTGAGGGATTCCGGGCTGGGTCGTGATGCAACGGGGGTGGTGGAAGAACTGGCTCGCGATCCCAATGTTGTCGGCATTGTCGGGCCGATTCTGAGCTGGGAAATTCAGAGTATCATCCCGATTCTTGAAAAATACAGGATGCCGGTTTTTTCCCCGACGGCCTCGACAAGCGGCCTTGCGGATTTGAGCCCGTTCGTCTTCCGCAATGCGCTCACCAAAGAGCTGCAGGCGCGGTTTCTTGCCCGGTATGCGGTGAATCACCTGAATCTGTACCGCCTCGCGGTTCTGTATCCCACGGAATATTATGGCGAGATCCTGCGGGAAGATTTTGAGCGCGAAGTGCGTGCCCTCGGCGGTGAAATTGTCACCTCCATTTCGTATGACCGCAAACAGAATGACTTCCGTGAGCAGATCCTTAACCTGGGCGGGGTCCCCGATGATCGGTTGAAATGGATGGTCAACCGGTTTTTGCGCCGTGGAGCCAAACCTCCACACCTCAATGACAAGGGAAACGTTTCCCGGCCCATCATTGATGGTGGTCTTTTTTCCGGAAGCGATTCCGAGGGATTGAAGGTTGCGCTGGAAGTCAATTACGACGCCATTTTCATTCCCGGATTTTACGATAAAGTGGGGTTGATGATTCCCCAGTTTGCGTTTTACAACATCGAAAATGTTTTGTTTCTTGGGGCCAACGGTTGGAACTCGCCGGAACTGATAGAGATGGCGAGGCATTATCTGAACTCGGTATTGTTTGTGGATGGTTTTTTCCCGGAGGGAAAGGACCCGGAGACCAAAAAGTTTGTTGACGATTTTGAAAAGCGGTTTGGCTCCAAGCCGACTGTGCTCTCCGCCCAGGCGTACGACGCGGCTAATATTTTATTTCAGGCTGTTTTGCAAGGCGGGTTCAATCGGCTTGAAATTCAGAAGCGTTTGTCCGAAATTGAAAACTACCCTGGTGTGTCCGGGGTCACCACCATGCTTCCCTCCGGCGACACGGACCGAAGTCTTGTGAAACTGAGCGTGCGGGAAGGTAGGATCGTCCCTGTGAACGGGCCCACCCCGACCCTGGATTAGAAGTTGTCGTTGCCCAGGATGGCTTCCATCTCTCCAGCCTTCATCGGCAAATTGTCCCGCAAAAACATTTCAAGCTTGGCTTCTGGATCGTCGAAGTTGGCAGCGTTTCCCGTTTCCGGGTTGACCTTCATGTAAACCACCTCGTCACTCACCGGAAAGCTTTTCACCGGCTTGCCCGCCAGCGCTTCCTGCATGAACTGCAGCCAGATGGGGATAGCCGCGCGTGATCCGGTTTCGTTGACCCCCATCGGTTCATCGCGATCCTTACCCACCCAGACGCCCGTTACCAACTCCGGTGAATAGCCCATGAACCAGGCATCGATGTAGTTGTTGGTAGTGCCGGTCTTGCCCGCGATGGGGCGGTTGAGAACCCTCACTTTCTTCCCGGTCCCATTGTCCACCACGCTTTTCATCAGGTCGGTGACAATGGCCGCGAGGCCTGACGAGATCACCTGCTGGCTCTGGGTCTCTGCGTAATAAATGGCGTCGCCCTGGCGATTGTTGATGAAACGGATTGGAACCGGCTCGATTCGCCGGCCCTGATTGGCGAAAACAGCGTAAGCCTTGACCAGTTCATACAGGGTGACGCCCGAAGAGCCCAGGGCGATGGACAGATTGTTGGCCATGGGGCTGTCGATGCCCAGGCGCCGCGCCACTTCAACGGCTTTCGGCACCCCGGTGTGCTGCAAAAGTTTGATGGTCACCACGTTGCGCGAATGCGTGAGCGCGGTGCGAAGCGAAGTGGGACCGTAAAACTTTTCGGAAAAATTGACCGGTTTCCATTTGTCAAAAGTATCTTCTTTTTCTTTAAAGATAATTGGGGAATCGATGACGATACTGGCAGGCGTGTAGCCATCCTCTATGGCCGCCGCGAAAATGATGGGTTTGAATGCCGACCCCGGTTGGCGCACCGCCTGCGTGGCGCGGTTGAACTGGCTTTTCTTGAAGTCGTAACCGCCGACCATTGCCTTGATGTGGCCGTTGGTTGGGTCGAGGCTGATGAGACCCGCCTGCACTTCCGGTTCTTGCTCCAGACTGAGGTTCCATTCGCTCGCGCTTTGCTTTTGGCCCAGTTTCGCCAGGATAACGTCGCCTATGGAAAGTGCCTGACGTGCGCTCTTTATCCGGGACCAGCGGATATCAAGCCGCGTGTTGGGTTCACGCGCCCAGTCCATGTCCTCAAGTTCGATGGTGCCCTGTGCCCCGCCCAGATACACGTTGGCATGATCCTGGCGCACCCGCGTGACCACTCCGTGAATGATGTTGCCTTCAAAGAATAAACCTTTTTCTTCGTCAACCAGATCAGCTTCTTCATTCAGTTTGGTGAGAAGCGCGTCTACCGATTCACGGTGGGTGAGATCGGTTACACGCTGGATCGGGCCCCGATAACCGAACCGCTTGTCCGCTTCGCGCAGCCCGTCACGCACCGCTTTTTGCGCGGCCACCTGGCTGCGGTAATTGAGGGAGGTGTATATTTTCAGGCCGTCCCGGTACAGTTTGTTGGTGCCGTATTTTTCCTGGATGAACTGGCGGATGTACTCCACAAAATAGGGGGCCTTGTTGACCGGGTCCGCGACCTGTCCCAGCTTCACCTCTTCCACCAGCGCCTGTTCCTTTTCCTGTTCAGTGATGAAACCGTTGTGTGCCATACGGCGGATTGCGTGGTTTCTGCGGTTGACCGATTTTTCCAGGTCTTTATAGGGTGAGTAATGGTTGGGTGCTTTGGGCAGGCCCGCGATCAGGGCGCACTCGGCGATGGTGAGTTCCTTGACCGGTTTGCCGAAATAAGTCCGTGCGGCCGCTTCCACGCCATAACTTCCGTGGCCGTAATAAATCTGGTTGAGGTACATCTCCAGGATTTCATCCTTGGTGAACACCAGCTCCATACGGATAGCCAGAATGGCTTCCCGGATTTTGCGTTCCAGGCTTCGTTCGAAAGATAGAAACAGCGTTTTGGATAACTGCTGGGTGATGGTGCTGCCGCCCTCAACCACGTGCCCGGCCTGAAAGTTTTTGATCATCGCGCGGATGATGGCTTTTGGGTCGATGCCGAAATGGTAGTAGAAATTTGAGTCCTCGACCGCCAGCGTAGCCTGTTTGAGGTGGGTCGGGATATCCTTCAACGGTGCGAGGATTCGTTTTTCAATATAAAACTCCGCGATCAATTCATCATTGTCGGAGTAAACGCGGGAGATGGTGCTGGGCTGGTAATCCTTGAGCTGGCGTACGTCCGGCAGCCCCTGGGAGTATTTAAAGTAAATGAACCCGGCGGCGGCAAACCCGATCAGAAGGCCGAACAACGTGAGACCAAGGAACGAGAGCAGGAGCGTGCGTTTCCATCCACCTCCCGATTTTCTGGGGGCGCGGAGGTTGCGTGGAGCGCGCTGGGGGTTCTGGTTTTTGAGGAATTTTTTGTTTGTCATTCAGGTCAGGGAATAGTCTCCCTGTTCCAAGCAGGGAAGGGTCACATTCGGCCCTCTTCCAGGTCGATCAACTCCGCCCAGCTCGTTATGTCGTCCCGGGTGCGGTCGATGGAATTCAGGAGGTTTTTGAATTTTTCCCGTGCTTCGTCGTTGTCCGGCGACGCGTTCAGGATGGCTTCATTGATTTTTTCGAAATCCCGGCGGGACTTGTCCTGTACGAGATACTCGACCCACTCCTCTATGGTGGCTTCGGGAAACGATGCGGCCTTTTCCATGAAGGTATCGGAATCCACGTTCAGGAATTCCAGAATCATTTTGTCGAGAGGGCAGGGATAAATGTATTCCCCCAGTGTGTTTTTGTGACAGGCGCGGGCTTTGTCGATCATTCGCGGTACATGAACCAGCTCCGCAAGCCGTTGTCTTGGACTTCTTGGGTATCTTGCAGTCAAATTCATAAAAGTACGATAGGAAATGGATTGAACCGTGGAGGATGAAACCGTTGGCAGTAAGCGGAATCAATCAAGGCGGACGCGGTTCAGGTTCTTAAAATAGCTGGCTTGCTTTATCGCCGCGGCACCTTCCGCGCCGAGGTTGTTGCGGAACAGGTCGAGCGTGTTGAGACTTGCGAAATTCTCCGAGGCGGCCAGATACCGCGCGCCTTCCTCTCCAACCTGGTTGAACTTCATCACCAATTGCTCGAGATTGGAGACATTCCCGGAGTGGGCAAGGTGTTTGGCTCCTTCAGCTGTGATCTTGTTCGATTTCAGGTTCAAGACTTTCAGGTTTTTGATGTGGGGGCTTCCGGCCAGGGCAGCCACCCCTTCATCCCCGATTTCGTTGTCACCCAACTCGAGTTTGATGACCTGGCCCAGTTGTTCCATTTGCGCCAGAGCCTTGGCTCCTTCATCACCCAGGCGACGGTTTTCCAGGTCCAGGGTGTCGCCGTTGATGAAATTCTTTGCAAACAAATCTTCCAAATCCATATTATTTCAAACCTCTAGGTAATAGCGAACATCTAATCCACAAGTTTATTTAATTTTTGGAACCCGATCAAGGGGCAAGGCGGTTTTGCCGGGAAAAGTTACGATCTCTCCTGGTATTCTGCAATAAGGTCCTTGATTTCCCGTCTGCTACCGCAAAATCAACTTGTCTGGTTTTCATGAGCCGCAATCCTGTTAAATCTGCTGTTTCCTATCATCAGCGGACCAAACACCATTACCACAACCTGGCAAAAGGCCCGGGGCACCTGGATTGGGCGACGCAACCCAACCCGTTTCGCAGGTACGAAGATGCGCCGTTGGTATATTTGCCCCCGATTGTTTCCGACGACTCCCCCCCTTATTACAAAATTTTTGAAGAGAACGCCATTGAACCTTGGTTGCTCAATGCAGATTCCCTTTCGCGTTTTTTCGAATTGTCGCTGGCCATCTCGGCGTGGAAGCAGGCGGGTGACAACCGCTGGGCATTGCGCAGCAATCCGTCCAGCGGCAACCTGCACCCCACGGAAGGCTATGGGGTGCTCGATGCGATGGAGGGCATCGGAAACGCTCCGGGAGTGTACCACTACGCGCCGAAAGAACACGGGCTGGAGAGACGTGCCGAACTGGACGAGGAAACGTTTCGTTCATTGCTTATAAATTTTCCGGATGGGACTTTCCTTGCGGGATTGACTTCGATTCACTGGCGGGAAGCATGGAAGTACGGTGAACGCGCGTTCCGTTATTGCCAGCATGACATCGGCCACGCGCTGGGGGCCTACCGCATTGCCGCCGCAGTGCTTGGATGGAAACTGGTCCTCCTCGAGGATATGGACGATGCCGCCATCGCGGGGTTGTTTGGGCTGGATCGCGAAGCCGATTACAGGGAGGCCGAGGGCGAACATCCGGACCTGGTGGCGGCGGTGCTCACGCAACCGGATGAAATGCCGCCCGTCAGGAATCTTCCTTCGGGTGCGGTGCAGTCGGTGCGTCGGGCGAATTGGCGAGGACGCGCCAATCGTTTGAGTCCGGATCGCCGCGACTGGCCGGTGATCGACGAAGTCGCGGAATCGACATTGAAACCCGAGCCGGGGAGGTGGGATCGGGTTCCTCCGTTTCCCGTCCGTCCTGATTGGTTGAATTCTGAACTCCCTGTGCGCCAGCAGCGCATCACCGCGCGGCAGATCATTCGGCAACGCCGCAGTGCCGTGGCTTTCGATGGTCAGACCGGCATGACGCGCGACGCGTTTTTCAAAACTCTTGCGCAAACCATCCAGTCTGTGCCTGCCGACGCGGTGCCGTGGAAACCGTCCATTCATTTTTGTCTTTACATCCATCGTGTGGAAGACCTGCCTCCGGGGATCTATTTTTTCGTTCGGGATTTGGGGCAACTGCAACGCCTCAAAGAAAGCACCGACTCCGCCTTTCTGTGGCAACGGCCGGAGGGCTGTCCGGAACAATTGCCCCTTTACCTGCTCAAGGAGACGAACATCCAGCGGGAAGCGGCGCAGGTGAGTTGCACCCAGGAGATCGCCGGGCAAAGCGCGTTCAGTCTGGGCATGATCGCTGAATTTCATGATTCCCTGGAACAACAGGGCGCTTGGTATTATCGCCGCCTGTTCTGGGAAGCGGGCATGGTGGGACAAATGCTGTACCTGGCCGCCGAGTTCATGGGACTGCGCGCCACCGGCATCGGGTGCTATTTCGACGATCCCGTGCATGAAATCCTGCGCCTTCGCGGCAACACCTACCAGAGCCTGTATCATTTCACCATCGGCGGTGCGGTGGACGACAAGCGCCTGACCACACATCCCGCCTACCCGTGGTCGTGTGACCTGGTGGAAAGCCGTTTCGATTCCCGCAAGGGCGGTGCGGAGATGGACGCCTGTGCCGAGCGCACCCGTTCGCTTCCCGATGCGGCGTGCATCGACTGGAATGGAAGACGGGTGAGCCGTCTGGGACTGGGATTGAAATCCTTCGGGCGCGTTCAACGTCAACACACGGAGGCCATCGATGCCTTCCTCGGAAGCCCGCTGAATGTTGTTGAAACCTCGCCCGATTTTTCGGAAGGGGAAGACCAGATCGTTTTCGGGGATGCGCTCAACCGCCGTCTGAATGCCGGCGGACAGGGGGCGGAGGGGGTGTTCGTCATCACCGCCCTGGGTTTGGCGAAGGGGCGGCATCACCGCCTTTTGCAGGACCTCGAAACCCGCGGCCGCCCTGTACCGGATGTGATTCCACTGGGTGCGGACCGTGCGTTCTGCATGCACCCTGATTTTTTGAAGGACCAGATTGACCGCTCCATCCGCCGCACCGGTCTGCCGCAACTGGACCTCGTGGTCCTGCGCCTGCCGGAGGAGGCACTGACGACGCTGGATGGTGAAGCCTGCCGGGAACAGGTACGTCGTGCATTTCTTTATTTGCAGGAAGAATGTGAACGCGCGCGAATTTCCGGCTTTGGCATTGCCTTCCCCGACTGGCTGGAAAGCGAGCCCCGGTGGAGTGGCTTCACCCTGGAGACCGTACACGCGGAGAATAAGGACTTGCCTGGATTTCAAGCAATCGAATTTTCCGCCAATTTCATTCATGATCGGGCCGTTACGGGAAGCAGAAAGGGTCCGTCGTTGGTGGAACGCGCAAAGTCCCTGGGACTCAAAACCATTGCAGGCAGACCCTACCGTGCGGTTGTGGAAGGGGAGGGCGTGGTGCTCATCGATTACCCGGAAAGCGAATCCGGAAACCGCGAACAGAAATGGGACTGGTTGCTGGACGAGTTGAAAGAATTGGAAACGCGCATTCACCTGAACAGCATGGCCGATGGGCGTAATTTGAAAGAAGTGCTGGAGCAGGCAAGCATTCCTTCGCCGTTCAAGTTCCGCGACCTCCTCGAGCCGGTCCGTACTTTCAAGCCCGAAAGCAGCCGGCAATTGAACGAAGTGCTCGAAAACATCCGGCAGGTTTATTTCCGCGCCCGGTCACTGGGCGAACAGATCGTGCAGGCCCGCCTGTGGGATCCTGTCAGCTTCGATGAAATGTTTGGTACTGCCGAGCAATATGTCGATTGGATTTCGCAGGAT
Organism: Nitrospina sp. 32_T5; assembly: GCF_052156635.1. Lineage (NCBI taxonomy): Bacteria > Pseudomonadati > Nitrospinota > Nitrospinia > Nitrospinales > Nitrospinaceae > Nitrospina > Nitrospina sp. 32_T5. The sequence continues at coordinate 492,683 of NZ_JBQKUO010000002.1, forward strand.
TTGAAGGTTCGGTTTCACCAGGAATCCAACTCCAGAATCGAGTCCCTGCGGGAACGTTATTTTCCCGGTACCCCCGAGGCGATCCCTTTGCAGGTTCTGGGAGTGAAATGGCTTCTGGACCGGGGAGTGGATATCGTGTTGTCCGGCATGACCCGCCGGGAATATGTCGCCGAAGCGAGTCGCATTTTAAACGCCTTCGACAACTCCTGATCCTGGCATTATCAGGAAGAAGGAATTTTGGTTACCTGTAGTTGGGTGATCCCGGATAAACCATGGTCTAGAAAATGTTTTAATTCGGGCATGGAAAATGATAGGCTTTTTTATAACCGTAAACCCAAAATTTTTGTGGGAGATTAGGAATATGAGAAAACTGCTGGTCAGTTTGGTTATCGCTTTCGTGATGATGATCCCCTTCTCGGCCATGGCGGATGAAGGTCCCATGAAATTGCCTGACAGTGCCCCTGAAAGCGCCAAAATGCACAATCAGGAAGGCATCAAACATTGGAATCAGGGGCATTACGATGTCGCTTTCAAGCATTTTGAAGAGTCCGCCGGCATCGATGCATCCAACGGTGAAATTCATTTCAACGAAGCCATCGCCTTGGACAAAATGGGTCAGCATGGCAAAGCCACTATGCATTTCAAAGCGGCCAAGTCCCGCGCCAATGGCAACCAGGCCATCATCAATTCCCCGATTTTGAACGCCCATATCGGCGGGTGACGCAAACCGGAGCGTGATCGGGAGCTCCTCAAATAGGCAGAAGTCCTTGTGAATTAAGGGCTTCTGCTTTTTTTTGGGTTGATATCCCGGATTCTCGATTTCCAGGTTCGGGTGGTTTAGTTGGTGTCTGCGATTATGCTATAATTCCTACAGCATTTCCCCTGAGTGCCAGTGCCCGTCAGGGTCCTAAAATTTTCTTTTAAAGAGGTTTTTATGATGGGGATCGGTTTTCCAGAGTTGATGGTGATCCTGGTGATCATCATGATCATTTTCGGCGCCGGTAAGTTGCCGGAGATCGGCAGTGCCTTTGGCAACAGCATTCGAAATTTCAAAAAGTCGATGAAGGAAGCGGAAGAGGGAGAGGACAAGGAAAATGAAACCGCCGCCGTGCCGGAGGGCGCACAGTCGGCCCCCGCCCAGCCGGAGGGAACTCCCGGGCTTCAGCCGTCTGCCCAGAACACGGCCACCACGGTTCCCTCAGGACAGTCTTCGTCCCAGCCAGTGACGGCGCAGTCCACCGGAACCGCTCCGCAGTCGGGACAGAACCCCGCACCGAATGCGAAGAAAAAAGACAAACCGAAAGACGAAGCCGAGAAGATGATCGAGGACGCGATCAATGAATTGAAAGAAAAACGCATTGATACGATTAAAACGAAGCACGACGGACTGGTTCAGCAGTCGGACGTATTCACCGAATCCCTGAAACGCACACCCTTCGGACGCGGTCGTGATCGCGGGGTTTCGCGCGATGTATTCTAAGATGTAAGGGAATCCGTTTTCAAAGCGGCCATCCGGTCACTCGCTGAGTGCCACCGGGTGGCCGTTTTTTTTTCAGGGTTGCTCTGAGGACTCCGCCGGGATGCGCATGGGTTTGAATGCGGCGCTTCCACCGAGCAGGAGGCCGAGCCCGATCCAGATCAACTCGCGAATGCGCCGCACCAGGGACACAGCGAGCCCGAGCGGGCCGCTCATCCCCATCGACATGAAAATCACCACCAGGCCCGCTTCCTGCGCCCCCAGGCTGACCGGAATGAAAAAACTGCCCACCCGCACCAGCTGCAGGATTGCCTCGATGGTCCACAACTCCATCCAGCTCAACTCGACGCCGAGAAAATAGAGCGTGAAGTAGAGTTCGATCACCCCCGCCGCCCAGCCCAGCCAGCCGTACCAGATGGATTTGAAGCAGAGCGTGCGGTGTTCACGGTAGTATCCCGACATCATGTTGCAGAGTTGGAGCATGTGGTCCACAGCCGGGCGCGCCTCGCTTTTGGGAAAGGTGCGGTCAAACCAGCCGACCAGAATGCTCAGGCATCCCGTGATTTGGAACAGCAGGAACAGGATAATGAGGATGGAGAAGGTGATGAGTCCTGCGGCGCTGCCGTTCTTGAACGTTTCGTCGATGCCGTCGGCGAAAAACAGGAAGACCGTTCCCGGAATCATGAACAGGATGAGGCTCAGCATCAGCGTGGTGCGCGCCACCACCTGCGAGGCCAGTCCCTGTTTGTAACCGAGGCCGTACTGCTCTTTCAGGAAATGCGCTTTCACCGGCTCGCCGCCCAGGGATCCGAACGGCGTGATGGCGTTGAACGATTCGCCGATGGTGCGGACTTTCCACAGTGCGAAGGTGGTGAGCTGTTCCACTTCTTCGGGTTTGAAGGCGAACTGCCAGGACCGCGCGTCGAAGTAGGCGACCAGCCCATAGGCAAGGAACACCAGCCCGAAGCCCCAGCCCATGTCCAGCAGGTGATGGGTGACGTCCTTGAAGTCGACGGTGCTCACGGCCCACGCAAACAGGCCGACGCCGAAAAGAAAAAACAGGGGTTTCAGGAGTTTGGACATGATGCTCTGCGGACCGGGGATGAAGGGCGTGGTGCGCCCGATCCTTTGAGAATAGGGTCAATCGGGAGGGAGGTCAACCGGTTGATGGAAGTGGAACCGCTTACCGGTCGCACTCACCGCCGATCATGTTGATCATGTCGAAGGTGGGGATGATGTCGGCCAGCATGGCGCCGCGCACCATCACTTCCATCGCCGCCGTCATGGTGAAGCAGGGCGGGCGCACGCGGCACTTGTAGGGACGGCCGGAACCGTCGCTCACCAGGTAAAAACCGAGTTCGCCGTTTGCCGCTTCCGTGCCAAGGTACACCTCGCCGACCGGCGGTTTGATGCCGTCGATGGTCAGCTTGAAGTGGGCGATCATCTCTTCCATGCGCGTGTACACATCCTGCTTGGAAGGCTGGCGCATGTACGGGTTGTCCACGTTGATGGGACCGTCCGGCATGTCTTTCATCGCCTGCTTGATGATCTTGTAGCTCTGCTTGATTTCCTCCATGCGCACCAGGTAGCGGTCAAAGTTGTCACCGGTACGGCCGAGCGGGACGTCGAAGTCGATGCGGTCGTAAACCAGGTACGGCTGGGCCTTGCGCACGTCGTAATCAACACCACAGGCGCGCAGGCACGGTCCGGTGAAGCCATAGGAAATGGCTTCTTCCACCGAGATGATTCCCGTATCGCACATGCGGTCGAGGAAAATGCGGTTCTTGGTGAGCAGCTTGTCGACATCGTCGAACAGCGCGTCCAGCTTCGGGTAGGCGGCTTTCAGGTCGTCATCCAGGTCTTCCGGGATGTCGCACATGAGTCCGCCGATGCGCACGTAGTTGGAGGTGAGCCGCGCACCGCAGATTTTTTCCAGGATGTCCCACAGAATTTCGCGGGCCTCGACAAAGTAGATGAATGCTGTCAGGGCGCCGAGCTCCAGCGCCGCCGCCGCGATGTTGGTGTAGTGATCGGCGATGCGCATCAACTCGTTGGTGACGACGCGGATGTACTGGCACCGGTCAGTGCATTCGATGCCCAGGAGTTTCTCCACCGCCAGCGCGTAGCTGATGTTGTTCATGATGGCGGAGCAGTAGTTCAGCCGGTCCGTGTACGGGAAGACGTTGGTGTAGGTGACGCTTTCGCACATCTTCTCGAAGCCGCGGTGCAGATAGCCGACCTCGACTTCGCAGTCCACCACGGTTTCGCCGTCCAGCGTGAGGGTGAATTTCACCGTTCCGTGCGTCGCCGGATGGGACGGGCCCATATTAAGAACCAGGTGTTCGGTATGCAAACTCTCCTTGAGATCGGACATGTCTTCTTTCTGCTCCTAGATTGTGATGCTTTGGACTCAGCCGGCCTTCGAGATTTTGACCGAAACCAGACCCTCTTCACCGTTCCGCATCTTGTTGATGGGAACGTCCACCCAGTTCTTGGGAATGTACACGACACCCTGAACCGACCGCTTGCTGACCTCCACGGGAACCTCCACCGTGTGTGTGGACGACTCGACACGGATGCGGTCGCCACTTTCCACGCCCAGTTCTTTCGCGTCCTTCGGATTGATCTCGGCGATGCAGTCCGGCCCGATGTCCATCAGCGCCTTGGCGTACTGCGTGTAGGTGCCGATGTGGAACATGTGGTTGTTGCTGATCAGCGTGAAAGGATACCCGTTGCCGTTCGTGGCCGGAGCGGCTTCCGCTTCAGTGACCGCAAAGCCCGGCTTGTGGCCGCTTTCAGCGGGGGTCCATTGTTTGGACTTTTTGCCGGGGAACATTCCCTTGTAAATGGGCGCGGCGATTTCGATTTCCGCCTGCACGTCCTCGACCGAATTGAAATCGAACGGCTTGCCAAACGCATCCGCCAGGTCGAGGAAGATGTCGAAGTCCGGGCGTGACTCGCCTTCCGGCAGAACCGCGGGAGCGACCTTCTGAACGTGGCGGGTCATGTTGGTGAACGTGCCCTCCTTCTCCGCGTAGGTGCAGGACGGCAGAATGAGGTCCGCCATTTTCGCAGTTTCCGTCATGTACGAATCGTGCACCACGAGGAAGGGAACCGTCTGCAGTGCGTTTTTAACCGCGTCGGCCTTGTAGTAACTGTGGCAGGGGTCCTCGCCGGCAATATAAAGCATCTTGACGTGGCCCTTGGTGCAGTGTTCCCACAGGTCATCGACCCGGTTTTCCCCTTTGAGCTTGAGTTCATTGAGGCCCCAGGTTTTGGCCAGATGCGCCAGCGCTTCGGAGTCGTCCGCGCGCCGGTAGCCCGGCAGGTATTCCGGCGTGAGTCCCATGTCGTTGACGCCCTGCGAATTGCAGTGCTCGCGAGGGGGATAGATGCTGACACTGCCTTCGCCGCCTGCATGCACCAGGACCGACAGGTTGAGAAGCGCGTTCAGGATGGCCTCGCCCTGGCCGGTTTCGTGGATGTCGTTTCCGACCAGGATGAACCGGTCGGCATTGCGGCTGAAGCGTTCCGCGGCGCGGGTGAGGGTCGCGTCATCCAGACCGGTCACGTTCTGTGCGTAGTCCGCTGTGTATTTGGACAACGACTGCACAAACTGGTCGTAATTGGGCAGAACGGTTTTCACCTTGCCCGTGTCCACGAGGTTCTTGTCGATCAGGATTTTGCTGATGCGGTTGGCCACCACCAGATCCGAGCCCGGTTTGTACGTCATGCGCACTTCTACTCGGGATTCGTGGTGGAAGACCACGTTCCGCGGGTTGGCGATGAGGATGTCGGTGCCGAAGTTGATCGCTGCCTTGCGGATGGAGTTGCCCGCAACCGGGTATTCCGAGGGAATGTCGGTGTTGAACAGCAGCACCACGTCTGCCTCATCCAGCTCCGTGATCGGCTTGGACACGATGCCGTTTTCGAAGCACTGCTGGGTGAAACGGTTGACGTACGGCGCCCGCAGCTGGTTGAGATTGGTCAACTGATTGGTCCCGACCAGACCGCGGAACAGTTTCTGGAACAGGTAGTTTTCCTCATTGGTCAGCTTTTCCCCGCCGATGGCGGCGATGCTGGCCGGTCCACTGCGGTTGATGGTGGCTTTCAGGCGATCGGCGATGGTCTCCAGCGCTTCCGACCAGCTGACTTCCTGAAAGGTACCACCGACATTCATCATCGGCTGCTGGATGCGCTGCTTGTTGTGGACCATGCCGTGGCCGAATCGGCCCTTGGCGCACAGGTTGCCTTCGTTGATGCCGAGGTCGAACGTTTCGTCGCCTTCGATGCGCACCAACTGGCCTTTCTTGGTTTCCATCTTGACCGTGCAACCCCATGAACAGAAGTTGCAGGTGCTGTGGGTGGTCTTGAACATGGACACCAGCCCGCGTGCGCTCGAAGTCATGTCCATCAGGGCGCCTGTGGGGCAGACGGTGATGCACTGACCGCAGAACTCGCAGTCCAGAGGCTCGTCGTTGGCGGTGCCGATGCCCACCTGGTAGCCGCGTTTGTGGTAATCCAGTGCCTGCACGCCCTGAATCTCGTCGCACACGCGCACGCACATGCCGCACATGATGCACCGGTTAAGGTAAAACTCGATGATCGGGTTGGTCTTGATGCTGGGCTCGTTGCGGCGCTTGATCTCGAAGCGGCCGTTCCAAAGCTTCAGGTGGTCGGTATTGTCCTGCAGGGGGCAGACGCCGGATTTGTCGCAGATCGGGCAGTCCAGCGGGTGTTCGACCAGCAACATTTCCAGGCACGCACCGTTGTAGCGGCTGGTTTCATCCGTGTCCGTACGGATCTTCATGCCTTCGGACACCGGATGCGTGCAGGAATAGACGAGGTCCTTCTTGCCGTCCTCGTTGATTTCCACCATGCACGTACGGCACGCGGCGAACGGCTTCAGTTTGGGGTTCGAACACAGGTTGCTGATAAAAATATCCGCCCGCTTTGCGGCATCGAGGATCATCGTGCCCTCAGGCGCGGTGAGCGGCTTGTCATTGATCGTGAAGTTGACCGTTTTTCTGACGACGGTACTCATTTATTCCTTCGGCTCCTGGTATTTTTAAAGCTTGTAATGATCACAGATTTCGTAGGTTTTTTCCGGGTCAATGGTGCCATGCGTGTCTTCGCCGATGATGGCCATCGGAGCGGCGCCGCAGTTGCCGAGGCAGGAAGCAAATTCCAGCGTGAACAGCTTGCTGGCATCCGTTTCGCCCTTGCCGATCCCGTATTTTTCCTGCAATTTCTGAGCAATAACGGGAGCGCCTTTGACGAAACAGGCCGTACCGTAACAGAGCTTGAAAATGTACTTGCCCGGCTCGACGATTCGGTACTGGGGGTAGAAGGAGATGACGCCGTAAATCTCCGCACGCGTGATGTTCAATTCCTCCATCACCACCTCGACGATCTCATCCGGAAGAAACCGGAACTCGTTCTGGATCTTGGTCAGCAGGGGAATCAAAAACTGGCGCGACCGGCTCGGAAAGGTGTCCATGATCTCATAGACCTTGTCCATGCAGATTTTCGTTTCTTCCGGGGCGGCGGTCTCCACGGAGGTGGATTCTTCCTGATTGGTTTCGATTTCCGGGTTGTCCATGAGGGGTCTCTATAATGGATGGGTTGACAGTTAGAAACTGAACCGTAACTCATTTGAATTATGGCAGGTTAATCTTATCAAACCTGCGGAAAAAAACGAAGTATATAAACCCGGCGAATAAGCTGTCAACCTAAATATGGTCGCGGGGAAGTGTTGAAAAAAGAAGGGGACGAGTGGGGCGCGTACGGACCCAAAATGGAAACTGCAATGCGCCTCAGCAACTTCGATTCGATTCCATGCACCCCTGCAATAATTGCAGGGGTTTATCTCGGTGCACTAACCACACTCCATGCGGCAGTCAACCCGAAACAAAGAGGAATAATTTTATTGAAAGATTTAAGGTATTAAATTGGGGAAATTTATTTAAATACTTGTTTTTAAATAAAAAATTATTTTATTTTTGGCGGGTTTCTTTTGCCGGTCCGGGTTTCCAGTTCTGCGAGCCGGGTCAGGGCGCCGGTGTGGTCGGGGTCGATACGGAGAGCCATTCGGAAGGCGGAGCGGGCTTCCCCTGGCCGATGCGCGGCGGCAAAAGCAACACCGAGATTGAAGTGGGCGTCTGCGTTGCTGGGATCATAACGCGTTGCCTGCTGGAAAGCCCAAACGGCTTCCCGGTACCGCTTGAGTTGCAGCAATACCCAGCCACGGCTGAAATGGGCTGAAGGGTTTTTGGCATCAACGCGAAGGGCACTGTCCAACGATGTGAGTGCGTCCAGATACCTTCCGAGAAGATCGTAAAGCATCCCCAGGTTGAACCGTGGCTCAAAATAATCGGATTTCAGCCGGATGGCCTCGGAGTAGGCATGAATGGCTTTATCCGGTTGTCCGATTTCGCTGTATATGACCCCCAATTGATTGTAGATTCTGAAGTTTTCCGGATCCAGCTGAACCGACTGATGGTAAGCCTTGAGGGCCGGCTGGTATTGCCGGAGGTGCCAGTAGGCATTTCCCAGTTTCAGGAGAATCTGTTGCCGGCGGGTGACATCGCCCATCGCTGCCCGGAGAGCAGGCACCGCCTCAGCGTAGCGCTCCAGCTCCAGGTAGCTGTCCCCGAGCATGGCCTGGGCTTGAAAATTGTCCGGATTTCGCGCCACCGTCCGTTTCAAATGAACCACGGCCTGCTCATGCCTGCCCAGCCGGGTGAGGATGATGCCCAGCCCGAGGTCCGCCTGGGGAAGATCCGGGTTCAACTGCAGAGCTTTTTTGAAGGGAATGACGGCTTTTTGCAGCTGGTCCAGTTGCATGAGTGCGTCACCCAGGAACATCCAGGCCTGGGAGCGGCCGGGGTCCCTGCGCAGGGTCTCGCGAAGCGGTACGATGGCCGCCCGGTAGTTTCCTAATTGCCATTGTGTGGTCCCCAGGCTTTGCCAGATTTCCACTGAATCCGGAAAAAAGCGGAGGGATTTCTGGTAAGCCGATACGGCATCCTGCCAGCGGTTGAGTTCTTCATAGGCACGGGCCAGTTTCAGCTGCACAGGCCCATTTTCAGGGTCGAACCGCAGGACGTTTTCAAACTCCTCCGCTGCCCTTTGGTAATTTTCCTGAAGCAGGCTGAGGTCCGCGATGCGATGGTGAGCGCGGACGTGTTTCGGGTTCAGGCTGAGCACCTGAATGTACTCGTCGATCGCTTTTTCCATTTGCCCCAGGTTTTCCAAAGTCTGACCGAGGTGGAAACGGATATCGAGATCGTTCGGATCAAACCGCAGCGCGTTTTCAAAAGACTCGCGGGCGTTGACGAATTGGCCCAGCTGCAGGTATTCACGACCGAGCTGGTAATGACTTTCAGCCTGCTGCGGTTGTACGAACGTCAGCTCCTTGAACGCCAGCATCGCTTCCCGGTGTTTTCCCATGCGGCTTAGGGCGCGGCCCAGGTATTCCAGGGCCAGGGCGTTTTTGGGATCGATGCGGAGGGCATTCTCCAAAGGTTCCAAAGCCTTTTCCAATTGGCCGGTGGCAACCTGAATGCGGCCGATGGCGGCGTAGGCGTCGGCAAAATTGCTGTTGAGGTCGAGGGTCTGCTTGTACTGGGCGATGGCAGAGTCGAACTGGGACAGCGCTTCCATGCTCTTTGCCAGAGCATATCTCCATTCGGGGTGCAGGGGGCTGAGTTCCAGCGCGATTTTGTATTCCGGGATGGCTTCTGTGTGCCGGTCGGTTTCCGCGTAAGTCCGGCCCAATGCATAATGGGCCCGCGGCATGCGGGGATTGATCCGAAGCGAGTTGGTCAGGTGTTCCAGCGCCTCTTCGTATTTCTTAAGCTCCAAATTGGCATATCCCAGACCAAACTGGGCATCGGCAAAATTCGGGTCCAGCAACACCGCTTCCCGAAAGGCTTCGGCGGCCTCCTTCGTGTGGCCCAGTTGGCTATGGGCTTCGCCGATCTGATAGTAGGCACCGGAAAAAAGCGGCTCCACCTCCAACACCTTTTTGAATTCAGCGATGGCCTTGTCATACAGGCCGATCTGCGCGTACGCCCGCCCCAGCCCGAAATGAGCGATGTAGTCGTTGGGGTCGACTTTGAGCGCGTCCCTGTATTCCTGCATATGGAGAAAGTCAGCGTTTGCGGGCACATTCGCAAGAACCGTTCCCAGGAACAGCGACAGGATAAAGGCAATTTTTTTCATGGTTAATCTCTTCATGGGAAACCTTGTTTCGTATCGTCACAATTCTCCGGGAAACAAGAGGGAGGTGGCAATTTCTCTGTCCAGGGTCACGAATTTTGCGGCCGATTGCCAGAGTTTGCGTGCAGGATCGTTTTTAGTTCAAGTGAATTTTCTGTGCCGCCGATAAGGTTATAAAGTAATGAAAATCAACTATTTTTAGAGGAAACCGGCATGCCGACCAGCACTTATTCCGATCTCGAAACCATAATCGGGTTCTTCAACCACGCCAAACCACAGTCCCTCCTGGATATCGGCGTGGGATTCGGCAAGATCGGATTCCTGGCCCGGGAGTTTCTGGATGTCATGTTAAACGAGTCGTACCGGCCTGCTGACTGGAAGGTTCGGATCGATGGCATCGAGGCCTTTCCCGACTACATTCAGGGTCATCACAAAGCCCTTTATGATTCCATCCATATTGGTGATGCTTTTGAGGTCATCGATAACCTGGGCCAGTACGACGCGATTGTGCTGGGCGACAGTCTGGAGCATTTTGAGAAGGAACGCGCCTGGCAGATGCTGGACAAGTGTGCCGAGCACTGCACAGGTTACCTGATGATTTGCATCCCGCTGGGTGAGCATTGGGAACAGGAAGCCATCTACGGAAACGATTACGAACGCCACTTATCCTTCTGGACTCGCGAAGAGTTTGAGCCAATCGCCGCCGCCTGCAAGATCACCTGGTTCGAGGGCATCGGTGATTATGGGAGGTTTCTGATCCCCGTGGATCGTTTTCGGCATCACCGGTTGCGGATGCGCGCCGGAAAGCTGTTCCAGAATGGCGACCAGGACCGGGCCATCGCGGAAATGACCGCGGGTATGGAAGGGTTGCCGGTGAATGTCGACAGTGAGTACCAACTGGTTGAATTCCTGCTGGAGATGGACCGGCTGCGGCAGGCGGTGCATCGCCTTAAATCCATTCAATTGAAGTTCCCCAACGAGGCCCCGGTGGTGGGGGCCTATATCGAGCGCGTGGAAGCCTTTCTTGCCCGGCAAGCCAAAGCCTCCTGACCTTTCCTGCAAATCCAGAGTGAATTGATTCAACCGCCCTGCAGCTGGTACTTGACGACAGCGCGGTTGTGGTCATCCAGGTTCGTGGAAAACTTATGCGTGCCGTCCTGACGTGAGACAAAGAAAAGAAATTTTGTTTCGGCCGGATTGAGGGCTGCCTCGATGCTGTCCAGGCCGGGGCTGGCAATGGGGCCCGGCGGCAGGCCGGGATAGAGGTATGTGTTGTAAGGGGATTCGACAGACAGGTCTTTCTTGCGGATATTGCCGTCGAAATCGGCCAGCGCATAGATCACCGTCGGGTCCGTTTGCAGTCGCATGTTGCGCTTCAACCGGTTATGGAAAACAGAGGAAATGATTTTTCTTTCCGAAGGGGCCCCGGTTTCTTTTTCTATAATGGAGGCCAGAGTGATGACCTCGTGCAAAGTGAGGTTCATGTCTGCCGCCTTGCGGGTGGCTTCCACCAGGTTCACTTTTTCCTGAAAAGTCTGCACCATGGTTTCCACGATGCGCTTTTCTCCGGCGTTTTTGGGGAACTTGTAAGTTTCCGGAAACAGGTAACCTTCCAGGTTTTTCGCGGGAGTGCCCACTTTACCGATCAATTCCGCATTGCGCGTCTCCTCTAAAAAACGTTCCCGGCTTCCCAGTCCCGCCTGTTCCACCAGCTCTGCAATTTCAAGGATGCGATACCCCTCCGGCACGGTGAGTGTGTGGAGAACCGACTGGCCGGAGGTGATGGTTTCCAGAATCTGTTTGGGTGGCATGGCTCCAGACAGGCGGTACTCGCCGGCACGAACCTGGTTCTGTTTTCCCTGAAGGTAGGCAAACAGCACAAACCCTGTCGGGTTGCCGATGAACTGTTCTTCATTGAGGTGATGGGACACCTGCTTCAGGGTCATGCCGCGGGAAATGTCCACAATCCGGGAATCGGCAACGGGGGACAATGGCGAGGTGGAATAGCTGTACAGCCAGAATGAGAACCCGAACAGCCCGGTCAATACCAGAAAAAGGCCTGCCAGAAGCGATGTCTTCAAGTAACCGTTCATGGAAAAAGCCTTGCCAGACCGTGTGCCCCTTTCCCTGCGCGTTACCCTTTGCTGCGGAGGATGGATTTGATCTGCGTGACGAATTCGGCGTTTTCATCATGAGTGCCGACTGTGACGCGCAGACAGTTCCGCAGGCGCGGGTGGCTGTTGAGATCCCGCACCAGTATACCTTTTTCCACCAGCTGATTGAACACCTCTTCGGAGCTACGATGAACGCGGAACAATATGAAATTGGCGTCAGACGGAAATATTTGAAGTTGCGGGAGGTTTGACAGGGCTTTGAGCAACCAGTCCCGTTGTTCCAGAATCTGGTCGATCTGCTGTTTCACGGGTCCGAAGCGGTCCAGCAAAACCGCCGCCAGTTCCTGGGATACCGTGTTGGAGTTGTAGGGGAGGCGGATTTTGTCCACCTGCTCGATGATGGTTGGGTGCGCCACGGCGTAACCGACGCGCAGGCCCGCAAGCCCAATTTTTGAAAGACTGCGCAGGATCACCAGATTGTTATGCGTCCCCAACTGGTCGAGGAAGGTATCGCGCGCAAAGTCGTAGTAGGCCTCATCCAGTACGGTGATGCCCTTGAAGTTTTCCAGTACTGTCTGGATGGCGTCACGATTGAAACAGTTGCCGGTCGGGTTGTTGGGGTAGCTGAAAAACACAATGCGTGCCTGTGTCTTTTCCAGCATGTCCAGAAACGGTTCCGCCGCGAAATCCCAATTTTCATCGAGCGGAAAGCTTTCCGCCTTCACCCCCATGCCGCGCGCGATGATCGAGTACATGGCGAAGGTGGGATCGGGAAATACAACCACGTCACCGGGGTCGCAGAATACCTGGACCAGGATCTGGATCAATTCATCCGAGCCGTTGCCGATGGCCAACTGATTCGTGGAAACGGACAGGCGCTGGGAAAGCACGTCCTTCAATCGTTGGCTCGCCGGATCCGGGTAGCGGTTCAACTGAAACGTACGAAAAGTATCCTGGAAGAGGTCGAGGATTTCCGATGGCGGCGGGTACGAGTTTTCGTTTGCGTGAAGCTTGATGTCGCAGTCGAAATTTTCCACGTGGTACGCCTTGAGCGCCTTGATTTTATTTTTGACCAGCTGATCCAGGTTCACGTTAGCCATGTTGCCTCAGTCCGATTTCAGGATGTCGCCGATCACCGGACAGTCGGTGGAGAAGCGCGAACCGCGGTGTTTTTCGGCGCGAAAAATACACAATAGCGTTTCCACCGTCTCTTCGACGTTGTGATTTGCGACGATGTAATCGTACAGCCGGTATTGACCCATTTCAATTTTTCCTGCGGTGAGGCGTTCGATGATTTTTTCTTCGGACTCGGTGCCCCGTTGCCGCAGGCGACGCTCCAGCTCTCTCAAGGAGGGAGGCAGGATGAAGATAAACACGGCGTCCAGGTTGAGTTTGCGAATGGAAGCCGCCCCCTGTGGGTCGAGTTCCAGAATCAAGTCCTCACCACGGTCCCGGTGGGCTATCAGCGTGCTGTGTGCGGTGCCGTAAAAATGGTTATGAACCCACGCCGATTCCAGAAACTCGCCTTCTTTCTGCATGGCCTCAAACCGTTCGCCGTTGATGAAATGGTAGTCGATGCCGTCGCGTTCGTTCTGCCGGGGAGGGCGTGTGGTGTGCGACACGGAGAACTTGATTTCCGGGCGAACTTCCCGCAGGCGATTGCATATTGTGGTTTTGCCTGTGCCCGAAGGGGCGGACAGGACAATGAGCAGGCTCTTGTTCTGGGATGGAGTGTCGGTCATGGAATCGGTCAGGTCGAATGACGGCAAAATCACTCGATATTCTGCAACTGTTCGCGGATTTTTTCCAGAACGCTTTTTATTTCTATCACCGCCTGGGAGGTTGGGTAGTCTGCGGACTTGGACCCGATGGTATTGGTCTCGCGATTGATTTCCTGGGTGATGAATTCCAGTTTGCGTCCGGCGGGTTCCTTGGAGCCGAGGAGTTCCTTGAACTGTCCAAGGTGGCTGTTGAGCCGGCTGATTTCTTCTGAGATGTCGCTGCGGTCGGCCATGATGGCGACTTCCTGCGCGAGCCGGGTTTCATCCAGGTCCGGGCCGCTGGTGGTCAGGGCCCGAAGCTTATCCTTCAGCCGTTCCCGGTAGGCCTCCAGCACCATCGGCTGCCGTTCCTTGATGGTCTCGAGGTGTTCGCCGATCTGGCGGATGTGCTGGTCAAGGTCGGCTTCCAGGTTGGCTCCTTCCTCGGTGCGCATCTGAATGAGGGCGGTGAGCGCGTCCTCGACGGTTTCCATCACCATCGATTCCTGCGCCGGGTCCAGTTCCAACGGCTCCGCCACCAGGATATCCCGAACGTTGAGCAGGGCTTCGAGGGGAAGGTCCCCGCTGAGCCCGAACTGTTTTTTCAGCTCCCCGGCCGCGTCCACGTATTGCGAGGCCAGCTCGATATTGGGCTTGAGTCTCGTGTCGGTGGATTTGCCTTCGGTCAATTCCAGGGACACGAACACGTCGAAGGAGCCTCGCGCACACCGGGCCTTGATGCATTTTTTAAGGGGTAGCTCGAGGGCGTTCAGGTGCTTGGGCAGGCGGGTGTTGGCTTCGATAAAGCGGTTGTTGACTGAGCGGATTTCAACTTTGCACGAAAACATTCCACTCTGTTTTTCTGACCGGCCGAAGCCGGTCATACTTTTCAACATTCGACGGGCAACCTTCCGGTTAGACTTTTTCGAAAACGATGATGTGGTGTCCGTTGTCACGAACGTGCGACACCAGTTTATGCCCGTCGTTCTGGACACTGCGGGGAACGTTTTCTGCCGGTTCGCCGTCGTCCAGAACCACTTCCAGCTTCTGGCCCGGGGACAGGCTTTCCAGCTTGAGCTTGGTTTTCACATAATCCTGCGGGCTCTTGACCCCTTTGAGGTCGATCTGTGCGTGGACGGCATCCGCGGTGGCGGTGCCACCGTTGCCTGATGTGGATGCTTTTGCCTGTTCCGCAATTTCATCGGTGACGCGGATGCGCAGGGATTTCTCCGACTGCATCTTGTCATAGGCCTTGCGGCATTCGCCGATGAGCGTTTTCGATTCATCGATCAGGCTCTGTGCGAATTCCGGTTCGGCGGTCTCCGGATCTTTCTGAAACCGTTCGGCCACGCCGGCATGGGTCTCGGAGACAATGCCGGTTTCCACGATCAGCGATTCGAATTTTTTCATGGTCTCCAGGTTGTCCTCGAAGTCCATGCCCTCGGTCACCAGCAGGGCTTTCGCCGCCAGGGCCAGCGAACGGTTGGCCTGCCGCACGGAGTCGGCGATCAGTTGTTTCTCGAATGCGCGGGTGCTCTGGAAGAGGGCCCGCTCCGCCTCGGACAACTGGTCGGTGATCATGTCGGAGACGCCGCCGGCACACTCTCCCTGACCCCGGTCGTCCAGCGTGAATTTGTCGGAGGAGTGATAATCGACGTACGATTGCGGCGACTCGGTGATGGACGGCAGGTCCTTGAGATCGGACAACAGGTCGGCGAAGTAATTTTTGCCGACCCGGTCGTAAAATTCGGGAAAGGTCTCGCCTTCCCGCCGGTCTTGTTTGTAAGCATCCACGGTGCGCCGGGTTGCCAGGGGAACATTTTTGGCCGGGATCTTGATCACGTGTTCGCCGAATTTCGCTTCCGTCTCCGAAATGCGGCCACCCAGCATCATTTCATAATGCGGGGCGAGCACGCCGTTGACCTTTTTCGCACTGCCGGAAAACCCGATGTCCGCAATGTGATGCTGGCCGCAGGAGTTGGGACAGCCGCTGGCCTTGATCGACAGGGAATCCAAGTCGGTGGAGCCGGTGTACAGGTTCTCGATGTCATCGGTGAGCTGATTGATCAGTCCCCGTGAATGCGTGATGCCGAGGTTGCAGGTCTCGGAACCCGGGCAACAGGTCATGTCCTTCAATTCTTCGGTGCCCGCCTTGTGCTGGCCGATCTTCTTGAGCTCACCGAAGATATTGCCGAAGGCTTCCTTCTTCACCCAGGGGATCATGATGTTCTGGTGCACAGTGTTCACCAGGCGGCCCCCGGCAAAGTCATCGGTCATTTTTGCGATGGCGCGGGCGTGGTCGCTGGTCAGGTCTCCCAGCTGCAACTTGATGTGGATGTTGTAAAACCCTTCCTGCCGTTGCGGGAAGGTGTTGCGCGCCACCCAGTTCTGAAATTCAGGGTCGCTGTCGAACTCGTTGGTCGGGGCGAAATCCGGTATATCCGGAATGGCCTCATCGGGCACGTCGATGGCCGGGAAGGTTTTGCCTTCGAGCTTGGCGAACTCTTCCTCGACCAGCTTTTTGGTTTTCTCGATGCCGTATTTGTCCAGAACGTACTTGAAACGCGCTTTGTTCCGATTCTGTTTGTTTCCGTGCTGGTCGAAAATGCGGATCACCGCCTCGCAGGCACGCAAAAGGTCTTCCGCCGGGACGAAGTCCGAAAAATGCTGGGCCAGGCGCGGAGAGGAACCCAGGCCGCCGCCGATGATCATACGGAACCCGCGGCGCCCGTCCTGGATGACGCCGTTCAAACCGATGTCATGAATGGGCGCGAGGCTGCATCCGTTGCACCCGCCAACGCTGATCTTGAATTTGCGCGGCAGATTCTGGGTGAGGGGGTGGCGGAGCAGATACCGGGAGACGGCGCGGGCATAGGGCACCACGTCGAAGGTTTCTTCCTTGCAGGTACCGGCCTTGTGGCAGGCGGTGACATTGCGTACAGTGTTGCCGCAGGCTTCGCGGGTGGTGATGCCGTGTGCGGCCAGATCCTGCAGTCCCTGCGGCACGTCTTCCAGGGCCACAAAATGGAATTGAATGTCCTGCCGGGTGGTCACGTGCAGGATTTTATTTGAATAGGTATCCGCGAAATCGGCCAGGCCGCGCAACTGGTCGGTGGTGTACCGGCCCAGAGGGAGCTTGGTGCGCACCATCTGCACGTGGCCGGGTTGACGCTGGCCGTAAATACCGTGTTGCAGGCGGAAGCGTTTGAAATCTTCTTCTCCCACGTCGCCCCGTTCGAGGCGCTCCACTTCCGCAGCGAAATCTTCCAGTTCCTGCACGATTTCGGGGGGGAGATTCAATGATTTTAAGTCCATAGCGATAATCCAAAACTAAAGATGCACTGCTTTATGCGTTCGCCCGGGGGCGGGGCGGATGCGTCAAATGATGGGGGGCGGTTCAGCCTGAAATCACTGATTCCATAGTGTCTCCTGCTTATTTTATGCCGCCATTATGGATGCCATCATATAATAATTTGCCCTGAAAAAACAGGGGAATCGGTCAATAATACTGTTATTTTGATGTTAGAAGTCGCAAATGCGTTTCCAACACTTTCAATATTTGACATAATTTTTTAGAATCAAAAACTTACCCCGATGTGGGAATCCACTACGGAAGCTTTCTCCCTCTGCATCGAAGGTATTGATAGAAGGGGCCTTGATAAAGCCATGATGGATGTGGGTTGGACGTTTCTGGATATCGCCCATTTTTGGATATGGGCCAATTTTCTGGTGTACCTGTGCGTCTTCGCGGTGGCGCTGTACATCAATTACAACTTCAACACCATTATGGTCGGGGTGATTTACCTCCTGCCTTTGATCCCCTTCGGTCTGGAAGCCGCCAACGCGCCGCGTTTTCTCATGGTGTCGTTCCAGAACCTGGTGTTCGGGGTCATCGAGGTCGTGATCTTCGTCATCACCGTCAAGCCGCGGGACGCCACCTTCGACCGCGAACACATCAAGCAGTTGATCGGCCACGTCCTGCCCATCGCGGTGGCGCTGATCGGGTTGTCGTTCGTCGCCCGCATGAGCAGCGTTCCCATGTCCGGGGCGGAACTCGCCCTCATCACGACGGTGTTTCTCGCGGGATCGGTCATGCGGGTGCTGGCGGTGTACCAGCTGGGAGCGACGGCGTTCAAATTCGACATCGTGTTCCGAGACGACCAGCAGCTGAAAACCACCCATCTGTACCGGTTTATACGCCATCCCTCCTACACGGCGATGATGATCGTGATCCTTGCCTACGCGCTCAATACCCACCACCTGCTGGCGGGGGTTCTTGGAATGGCGGCGGCGGCGTTCGGGTTTCAGTACCGCATTCATTACGAGGAGAAAGGGTTGCAGGAGAAGTTCGGGGAGGATTACCTGCGTTATCGAAGCCGCACCGGCATGTGGTTGCCGCGGTTGGGCGCGGTGAGGGAAAGCAAATGACCCCGGACTCATTCCTGCGGAAACCAGGTTTTCCAGTAAGGTTGTGTGGTGCCGCCGG
This sequence comes from Nitrospina sp. 32_T5, assembly GCF_052156635.1. Classification (NCBI taxonomy): domain Bacteria; kingdom Pseudomonadati; phylum Nitrospinota; class Nitrospinia; order Nitrospinales; family Nitrospinaceae; genus Nitrospina; species Nitrospina sp. 32_T5. The sequence goes on from NZ_JBQKUO010000002.1 coordinate 510,743, forward strand.
TTTCAACAGGATTCTGGAACCACAGGGCGAGGCCGAAGACGGCGCAGATATACAGGTAACTGGCGGTGTAGAACAGCGGTTTACTGGCGCTTTTGCCTTTGAAGCGGGTGACTCCCGGCTGGGCGGCGTTCCGGACGCGGTAAAAATTGGAGATGGCCATCAGCACAAACAGGATGGTGGGATGGTAATCGAACATGGCCATGAGGAATGCCGAAATGGGGGCGAGGCCGGCCATTACCGGCAGTTTCACCGGGTGGTTGCCGGTGAGGTCGTCGAACGTGTTGAGCGCGGCCATGTAACACACCAGGTAAAACAGGCCGGTGAGACCGAGCCAGATGAAAAAGGCCAGGATGGTGGTGCCGCCGGTGATGTCTTCAATTCCCAGAACCATGGCGGAAGAATAGCAGGAGTCCTGGAAACGGGCAATCGGGAGAAGAATGGATGACCGAGGAAAGGCGGGAATTCGGCCGGGAAGGGGAGGCGGCGGCGGTGCGTCACCTTAAAAAACAGGGCTACCGCATACTCGAAACCAATTTCCGATCGAGTGCAGGCGAGATCGACATCATCGGCGAGCAGAACCGGTCGCTGGTGTTCATCGAGGTCAAAACCCGTGCCGGCCTGGAAAAGGGGCACCCCGCCGAGGCGCTGACTCCCCGTAAGCAAAGGAAGATCGGGCAGGTGGCCAACCAGTTTCTGGCACAATATAAAGCAGGGGACCGCCCCTGCCGGTTCGATGTCGTGGCCATCACCGGAGACCCTCAAAATCCAAAGGATTGGAAAATTGAGGTGATTAAAGATGCCTTTCGATTGTAGAATTGGCATTAAAGATGAGACTTTCAGGTCTTTAACCGATACCGACAGCAAGGAGCTTATTGCGTGAATTCCATATTGAAGAAATTGTCGAACCTGTTCGGGCCCGGATCGCGGGAAAAGGAAGAAGCGGGTGCTCCTGCGACCACTGCCACTGTTTCCTCCGAACCCCCTGCCTCTTCCGGTGAACCGCCGCTCCGTCGCCGGGTTATCCAGGCTCCGGTTATCATGGAGCAGGATGAGGCCAGCCGGAAATCCGACAAGGTGTTGATCAAGGCGGAACTTTCGGGCATGCGCGATTCGTTGAAACTGATGGTCAACCGACCCCTGTTCGACGGCTACTCTTGGCATTTTTCGTCATTTGAAAGCGCGGCCGGCTCGCGTCTCGCAGAGGCGGTGTTCAGCGTGGAAAAGGTAGAAACCCTGCTGGTGCAGGGGTCGACCGCCACCGTCACGCGCACCGAAGCGGCGCACGTCGAGCAGTGGAAAGAATTCGCCGAACAACTTGGGGCCGCCATGCGCGAGGCCATCGAGTCCGGCGAGCCGCTCATCTCGGAGGAAATCAGAAAGTCGATCCCGCCGGAAGACACGGTTCGCAAGGACATCCAGAAAGTCATCGATGGCGAGGTCAATCCCGGTGTGGCGGCACACGGAGGGTTGATCGTGCTGAAAAAAGTCGAGGGCAACACCGTGCACATCGTCATGGGTGGCGGATGCCAGGGATGCAGTGCGGCGGACCTGACGCTCAAGCAGGGCATTCACAATGCCTTCCGAACTGCAGTGCCTTATGTCGGTGCGATCCTGGACGAAACCGACCATGCCGCCGGCACCAACCCCTATTTCTCCTGAGGTGACGCATGCCCAAACTCAATCGATTCCAAATCAAGATCGAAACGGGAGAAGTGGGAACGAAGCAGCCCGTTTATTTCACCATCAACAACCACAAGGTTCCTTTCGAGGAAGCCAAGGGGGATGTGGGGCCGGGACAGACTTTTGAAAGCGGGTTCGATGTCTCAAGTTTCGCGCACTCCATGACACTGGTCGGTCCGGAACAGGGAAAATGGGACATTCAGAAAATCAGGGTCGACTTCGACTGTGAGGGCACCCAGCCGTATTCGGTCACTTTCGGCCAGGTGGAACTGGATGAGGCGACGGAGGTCAACATCTGGCACGATCCGCCTCTACCCACTTGGGATGTGTGAAAGCTTGAGGTGAGCGTCACTGCGTTTTGGAGGTGTCGCTCGTGACTTCGGCGACGTTGTCCGAGGAGGGAAACACGCCCCCCCGAAATTCCCCGTGAAGGTCTCCCAGCAGGATGTAATTTTTGACCGTGGTCTCCAACGGGATGAGGTGCTTCGAGGTCCAGAAGATCAGTTCGCCGTCCTTGGTCTTGAAGACGTCTTTGGGAATTTTGATTTTTATCAGATATTCGTTTTTGGGTTTGAGGGCACTGTCGTTGCCGATCAGGCGTTTTTCATTTTCCGTGTGGATGTAGACCTGGATGGCCTTCATGCTTTTTTCGGGTATCGTGTTGATGAGGTATCCCTTGCCCTTTTCGACTTTTCCATACACCTGGTTGCGGAAATTGTAGAACGCCGCCAGAATGTCATCGAAAAAAATTTGAGGAGGGATGTCTTCCCGGCCCTGATCCACCTGTTTTTTGTTCACATAATCCATCCAGAAGTGGTTGCGGTTTTGGTAATCAAGGATATGGTTGGTCTCTTCCACCCGTTGGCCAATGATGACCTGGCGGATGAAGCGGATGGTTCGAACCCGGTTGCCATCGTCGATGACCTCGAATTTTGAATTGTAATAGTGTTTGCGGTAGGAAGTGAAAAAACCGACAAAGCCCTTGGTCTCTGCAAGCAGGGTGGCGTGATAAAGGTTGTCTTCTTTGAAAAACTTGACCTCCACCGAAGCGGCTTTGCTGAACATGAGGAAGTCCACATCCCATTTGAGGACCTCGCCGTTGAACCGGCGGATGTCGCCCTCGGGGCTGTAATGGTTGTATTCGCCTTCAGAGGTGATCACGTGGCGGATATTGCCGGAAGGGGCTGCAAGGACCGGCAGGTTGGCAGCGAACCATTCCACGGCGACCACCAGGCCCGTGCACGTCAGAAACAGGAACCCATTCAGAAACAGTATTTTCAGATGGGGACGGGAATGAAGGAAACTCATGGCAAGGACTTGAAATCAGAGCACAGTTGAATACAATATAGAAAAAATCTGTAGTCCGGGATATCTTAAACTAAAATGCCTGTCGGCATATAATTGTTTTTTCATAGATTTGTCACCATGAGCACGGAAACCTTACCTGAAACCTTGCCGGAAACCGTTCCGGAATCGCCCGGTACCGTCGTCACCCCGGATTCACGGAGTCGCACCGGATACATGCCGCTTTACAGGGTGATCATGTGGGATGACGATGTCACCACCATGGAATTCGTCATTCGCATGCTGTTCAAGGTGTTTGGCAAGGACTACAAAACGGCGGAACGGTTGATGCTGGAAGTGCATTACACCGGCAGCGCGCATGTGGACACCCTGCCTCTGGAGCGCGCGGAATTCAAGGTGGACCAGGTGCATAAAGCGGCGGCTCTCGAAAATTACCCGTTCCGCTGCACCATCGAGCCGCTTTAGCCCATCTGTTTCCGTCCCTCGCGAATCCTCTCCTTCCTCAACCTCGTTGTTCCAGCGGCACGTAGTCGTGGCTCGTTTTTCCCTGGTAGATCTGCCGGGGGCGTCCGATGCGGAAATCCTTGTCACCCTGCAGTTCCACCCAGTGGGCGATCCATCCCGGAAGCCGGCCTATGGCGAACATCACCGGGAACATGTTGACCGGGATGCGGAGCGCCTTGTAGATGATACCCGAATAGAAATCCACGTTCGGGTAAAGCTTTTTCGAGACGAAGTAATCGTCTTTGAGGGCGATTTCCTCCAGCTGCAGGGCAATGTCGAGCAAAGGCTCCTTCACCTTCAGTTTGTCCAGCACTTCGTGGGCCATCTGTTTGATGATCTTGGAGCGGGGATCGAAATTCTTGTAAACGCGGTGCCCAAAGCCGAACAGGCGGGACGATCCTTCCTCTTTGGGATTCTTGGCTTTCTCCACGAATTTTTTGGCGTCGCCACCCTCGTCCTGGATTTTCTGCAGCATCTCCACCACCGCCTGATTGGCGCCTCCATGAAGCGGCCCCCACAAAGCGTAAATGCCTGCGGATACCGAGGAGTACAGGTTGCAGCGGGAACTGCCGACCAGCCGTACGGTGCTGGTGGAGCAGTTCTGCTCGTGATCGGCGTGGAGCATGAGGAGCACGTCCAGCGCTTTGGCCGCCACCGGATTCACCTCGTAGGGTTCGCACGGGGTGGCGAACATCATGTTCAGGAAGTTCTTTGTGTAACTCAGGTGGTTTTGGGGATAGAGAAACGGTTGTCCCAGGGATTTCTTGTAACTGTAGGCCGCGATGGTCGGCAGCTTCGCCAGGAGGCGGTGGATGGTGATTTCTATTTCGCGTGCCGTCTGGTTGTTGAACTGGTCCTGGTAAAACGTGGCCAGTGCGCCCACCACCGCACTGCACACCGCCATGGGGTGTGGGTTGTTGGGAAACCCGTCGTACAGTTTTTTGATCGACTCGTGCACCATGGAATGGTGCGTGATGTGGTACTGGAAATATTCCAGCTCGGACCGGTTGGGAAGATGACCGTAGATAAGGAGATATGCGGTCTCGATGAAGTTGCTTTTCTCCGCCAGCTGCTCAATGGGAATGCCCCGGTACAAAAGGATTCCCTTTTCTCCGTCGAGGAATGTGATGTCGCTCTGGCAACTGCCTGTACTGACATAGCCGGGATCGAAGGTGATGTAACCCGTGGTCGATCGCAACGTCGAAATGTCGATGGCCTTTTCGCCGCAGGTTCCTTCAATCACAGGCAGTTCGTATGTGGTTCCATTCAGCACCAGCTGTGCGGTCTCGGTCATGTTTCCTCTCCCTGATTTGACGTGGAATGTGGCTCCATTCTTTCCGTTCTCGGACGGTAAGTGTATTATAGCGTGATTTGTCCACTTCCTTTAAATGGTGCCTGAAAACCATGACCAATGCCAACAACAAAAATTCAGGAAACCTGCTTCTGTACATGATCCTCACCGGAGTTGTTCTCGGAGTGTTGTGCGGATGGGTGTTCGGACCGAAAATGCACGCGGTGGACTGGATCGGCGAGATGTTCCTGAACGCCTTAAAGATGATGGTCATCCCCCTGGTGCTGTCGTCGCTTGTGGTTGGCATTGCCGGTTTGGGCGATATCTCGAAAGTCGGCAAAACCGGCGTCATCACGCTCGTTTACTTTTTAACGACCACTGCTTTTTCAGTACTCATCGGCCTTGTTGTGGTGAACCTCATTCAGCCGGGGGTGGGTGTGGAAATGAGGGTGGCCCCGGAGACGGAACCTTCCCTGAAAGAGGCCAGCGGCGTAACGGATCTTTTTTTGAGTTTTGTCACGCCCAACCTGGTTCAGTCGATGGCCAACATGGACATCCTTCCGCTCATTATCTTTTCGCTGGTGTTCGGCGGGGTGCTGACCACCATGGGGGAACGCGGACGGAGAGTGATCGACTTTTTCGATGTGGTCAATGAAGCGGTGATGAAAATCGTGCACCTGATTCTCTACACCGCCCCCATCGGTATTTTTGCTCTCATCGCGTCCAAACTGGGGGCAGCGGGCGGGGGAGACCAGTTTGTCGCGGAGCTCATGAAAATCGGCAAATTCGCCTTCACCGTGATATTCGGCCTGCTGGTGCACGGCATTGTGGTCTTGCCGGTGATCCTGATGATGGTCACCCGCCGCAACCCGTGGAAATATTTCAAAAACGCCCTGCAGGCGCTGACGACGGCGTTTTCCACCGCCAGCAGTTCCGCCACCCTGCCGGTAACCATCGAGTGTGCCGAAGAGTACAACCGGGTGTCGCGTCGGACTTCATTATTTGTGCTGCCCATTGGGGCGACGGTGAACATGGACGGAACGGCGCTGTATGAATCCGTAGCCGCCATCTTCATTGCGCAGATGCTGGGTGTGGATCTGACCTTCACGCAGCAGGTGATCATATTCCTCACCGCATCGCTGGCCGCCATCGGTGCGGCAGGCATTCCGGAAGCGGGACTCGTGACGATGGTGATGGTGCTTCAATCGGTGGGCCTGCCGACCGAGGGCATCGGCATGCTGTTGGCCATCGACTGGTTCCTGGACCGTTTTCGCACGGCGGTCAACGTGTGGGGCGACTCCATCGGGTGCGCCGTGGTCGATGAGTTGGAAACCAAATACGTGGAAGGAGGGTAGCTCCGTGGAATGGATTATTTGTGCGTTGATGGGTGTGCTGGTGGGGGTTCTGTCCTCGCTCAGCGGTCTGGGCGGCGGCTTTCTCGTGGTTCCGCTATTGATCTACCTGGGTCACAAGGCGCAATTGGCTGTGGGAACCTCGTTCATGGTGATCCTTATGATTGCGGTATCGTCACTGGTGGCGCACGGTCGCCTGGGTAACGTGGATTTCAAGATGGGCCTGATGCTGGCCCTTGGCGGGATGGTGGGCGCTCAGGTGGGCCCGCATATACTGAAACTGATTCCCGACGCATATTTCAAAATGGGATTTGCCGCCGTCCTCATCGGCATGGGTGCCTGGATGATGATCACCGCATTTCGCAATACCACGGCATGAAGCCATACTGGAAGATTGCCCTTGCGGCGGGGAGGCGGCTCAGCCAGCCGTCTCGTCGGTGCGCTCTCCCCGAACCAGTCGTGCCGCGAAGGGACCTTCCCCCAGCTTGTTGATCCAGTTCGAGCGGCCCTTGATGAGGTTGTACATCATGGCCCGGTCCCCGTTCACCGTATCGGTCCACGTAACGTCGGCGCAGTCCGGCTCGAACACCGGTGGCAGGTGGATCATGTCGCCGCCCTTGGCTTTCAACTGGTAGCTTTTGTCAAAAATGGTCTTGATGTCTTCAAGGCGGCACACCCTCCAGTCGTCGAACCCCGCGAATTTTTCCTGATTGAGTTGCTCCGCATACTCCTTGCACTGTTCCAGGTTGCGCCAGCGCCCCAGCAATTGCCGAGTGTCCTTTTTAATCCACGTGAGGCCGGTCTGGCTGTCAGTGACGGTATCGTTTCCATTGTCTATGAATCTTGATTCAGACATGGTTTCCTCTGATAACAGGTTTTCAATCGGTTGCCTTAATTGGCGTCAATTATAACAAATTTCATTACGTGACCGGGAGAGGGGATCCAAACCTTACCGGAAAAACAGGATCATCTTCCGGTGTTGAAATTCAGTCCCTGAAAATTGTATTTGAGCTGGGGTGGGAAGCGGATTTCAAAGATGCCATCCTCCAGCGGCGGTGCGTACGAATCGGCGATCATTACGTTGTAGTCGAAGGGGCTCTCTGAACAATCGCGGAAAAAGCACCATCGCAGATGAATGGGAACACGCAGGTCGCGCTTCAGAATAATGCCAAGGATGTTGGGTCCGCTGAAAAAAAACTGAAGGACGAATCGTTTGTGATTGATCTGAAAAGTTTCCCGCAAAGGCAGGGCGGTCAGGTCCACAGGATTGGAAACAGGGATGGCTTTTTGAGGGAATTTTTTTATGGAAACCGGTTCCAGAGAAAATGCAAGCGACGGCCAGGAAAGGTGCCAGATCAAAATCAGGGTTGCGATTTGGCAGGCTTGGATTAAGGAAAGGGGCTTGTTTTGCTTCATGAAGTCGGGGGTGACAGGGTTGAAGGCTTCCGGGTCAAAACGAAAAAAAGCCGATAGAATATAATATTCTATCGGCTTTTTGAATCACTCAGGTCAAGGGCATGGGGCCCGAAACTTGGATGACGCTTACTTCAGGGTTTTGTGATAATCACCACAAAGTTCGTTCGGTACCAGAACTTCCTTCATGAAACCTTCGCGGCTCTGGTTCATCTGTTTGCGGTACTCATTGTCAGAGTTTTCACCCTGGCAGTCGCCCGGAACGAGTCCGTGTACCTGCGCTTCTTCAACCGTCTTGGCGGATTTCCAGGACTGGTCGGTCTGCGAAGAACCGAACTGCTGGTAAACGTCCACGCCCGTATTCGGGTTGACGTGCATGACGTTGCGGGATGCGTTGTTCAACGCGCTGGTGAGAGCGCGATCCTTGGCTCCGATCTCAACCATGGTCTTGCCCACGCCCATTACACTCTGATCCACCGGAACGTTAGCACCCGGCAGCAACTCATCCGCCATAGCGGAGGTAGCACCAAAAGTGAGAACCGTCACAAAGCTGATTGCTACCATCAAAACTTGTTTTTTCATTATTCGTCTCCCCATAGTTAAATTAACGAAGTGATGTTAATTTCCAACGATATAGATAGCCAGTTTTGAAGGCGATGATTTTTTGTTGTCGGGAGACGGGAAAGCCCTAAATTTTCCCACCTTTCCGGATGATTTGGCCAAAATGTATAATCTTGAAGGGTATTTGTCAACAGAAAACGCCCCCGTCCCGCTCATCGCTTTACCGACCCCCGGGAGGATTCTTTGCGGGAACTCCTCAAACAATGAATAAAATATAACAAATCAATGGTTTAAACCAGAAAAAAAACATGTTATCAAAGGAAAGATTCGTCGGTTTTCACAATAACCGAAACGTGGTTCAATAAGAAGGATGATAGAAAATGATCCGGAGGAGCATGCGAGGTTGTTGTTCCGTTTCTGGAGATACTTTTGCCCTATTGAAACTGGGAGACATGGACAAACGATATTTCACCATTGAAGAAGCCAACGCGATTGTTCCGGATCTTCTGGAAATCGTTCCGAAACTTCAGGCCCTTCATGCCAAATTGAGCGATGCATTTCCGGACGTGCGCAACGCCTGGGAAAAAGCACGCTACGGAGGCGGCAGCGTTCAGGGCGCGGATTACCTGGCTGTGGCGCTTGCGGCGAACCAGTTGACCAATGCGCTTGAGTCCAAAGGGTGTGTCCTCAAGGGCATCGAGCGGGGCCTGGTGGATTTCCCGGCCATGCGGGACGGCAAGGAAGTTTTTTTGTGCTGGAAAAACCCCGAAACGGAGATCAGGTACTGGCACGATCTTGATACCGGGTTCGCAGGCCGTCAGCCATTGTAAACCGGCAGGCAAAACCGGCTAAAGCCCGGACTGACCGCGTGCAGTGGAAGAGGTGGTTACCATTCTGCGTACCTGCTTTACCAGGTCTGCATTGCCGACGATGGCCGTGCCCTCCTCAATGCGGGCCTTTCGACCGTGGAAGTTGGCAAACACCCCTCCCGCTTCCTGCGCCAGAATCTTGATCGGTGCGTAATCCCAGACGAAGGCCAGCGGGTCCACCATCACATCCAGCACCCCGCGAATGGCCATCAGGTGGCCGAAGGCATCCGGATAGGTTCGAACCAGCGCGGCGGTTTTGTGGAGGGAATTTAGAAGGCGCATTTGTTTGGTATCGCGAAAGCAATAGGCATCTGCCGTGCCCACGGTGGCTTGCGGCAATTTGGATTCGGAGGAAACCCGGAGACGGTGGCCCTCACACCACGCGCCTTCTCCCTGCACCGCCCAGGCGGTTTCCCCGAGCGCCGGCAGGCAAATGATGCCCATCACGGGTTCCCCCCGATGCAACAAAGAAAGAAGCACGGAAAATAAAGGCAGGCCCCGAACAAAAGAACGGGTGCCGTCAATGGGATCCACCGTCCAAACCCATTCGCGCCCGGGGTCCACGTTGCCGAATTCTTCGCCGATGATGCCGTGGTCCGGAAAGGCTATTTGAATTTTACGGCGGAGCATCTCCTCAGCGTTTTTGTCGGCAATGGTCACGGGGCTCTGGTCGGATTTCAGGTCCACGGCCACGTCGTTGCGGAACCATTTCATGATTTCCCGGTTTACCGGTTTCAACCAGGACAGCGCCGTGTCCTTGGCGTGAAGCAGGTCTTTTGAGTGAGAGGGCATCCGGTTTTTTTCCTATGGCTGGTGGGAGTTTTCTTCCCCCGTTTCAATGTCTTGCACGAAACTTTGACCTGCCGGATGGAGGCAGAAATCGTTTGATTTAATGCAATGATAAACTATAATCGCTTTTTCGATTTGAGTTAACGTCCAACTTTTGGGTCTGTATACATTATATGAGTGACAAAAACCTGGTCATTGCCGTCCTTGCCTGTTTTGCTGTAGCCATAGCCTTTTTTCTCGTCATCGTGTGGGAAATCAACAAATCCATCAAGTTCGACCGCAAGGTGCGTACAGAACAGGCTCAGCAGAAGCAAATCACAATAGATGACAATCGCGATTTCAGCATTTACGAAACTCTTGTCGGCGACGATGGCCGGGAGATGGTTCTGGTTCCCGAAGGTGTGTTTTCCCGTGGGTCCCTCGAAGGCGATTTCGATGAGAAACCACCCCAGGAAGTTTACCTCGACGCATTTTACGTGGACAAGTACGAGGTTTCCGTCGAAGCTTACAATAAATTCCGCAAGGCGGCTAATTATGTTGAGTCGAGCGTTCCGTTTTTCGAGGGAGAGCACGAGCTTTTAAAACATCCCAACGTTCCCCAGGTGGGCGTCAGCTGGTACGATGCCGTCAATTACTGCACCTGGGCCGGCAAACGTCTCCTGACCGAAGCGGAATGGGAAAAAGCCGCACGCGGAACCCACGGCCTGGTCTACCCCTGGGGGAACGAGATGCTCCCGCGCCGCGCCAATATTCACGGCACGGCAGACGGCTACCAATACCTCGCACCCATCGGCAGTTTTCCCATGGGACGAAGCGTTTATGGCATTTACGACATGGCTGGCAATGTGTCTGAATGGGTGGAAGACTGGTACGATCAGTTTTATTATCAGGAAGCGCCGATGATGAATCCCACCGGCGCCGAAAATAAAAAGAACCGGGTGTTCCGCGGCGGTTCGTGGGATTCCACCAAGGTGGATGTGCGGGCGTCGAAACGTTACGCCGCCACGCCGGGCCGCAAGGACAGCGTGGTGGGATTCCGCTGTGGCAAGTCGGTGGAAAAATAATCCCGGTTCACAACCCCAACCTTACCTCCCTTTAGAGGGGCAGGCGCACCTTTGAAACCGTCCCGTTTCAGAATCTGGATTTTCGTTTTCTTCTTCGTCTCCGGGTTCACGGGCCTCATTTATGAAGTCGTCTGGACCCGCCTCCTGACCCAGGTTCTGGGCAACACGCATTATTCCATCGCCACGGTGCTGACCACGTTCATGGCGGGGCTCGCTCTCGGCAGTTACCTTGGCGGCCGCTGGGTGGACCGGCACGGCGAGCCGCTGGTCCTCTATGCGGTGCTGGAAGGGATCATCGGCGTCTTCTGTTTTCTGATCCCGTATCTCATCGACCTCGGCCTGCCGCTGTTCCAATGGATCTACAGTCATTTCCGCGATGATTACATGCTGGCCAGTCTGCTGCGGTTTGGTGTGTGCGCCACGATTCTCATTGTCCCGGCTTCTTTCATGGGGGCGACGCTTCCGGTGCTGGGCAAATTCGTCTCCGACGACGAACAGGGCATCGGCCGCGACGTCGGCACGCTCTATGCGATGAACACCTTCGGCGCGGTGGTGGGAGCGTTCGCCAGCGCGTTCGTGTTCATGCGCGCGTTCGGCATCAGCGCCACCATCTGGATCGCCGCGGCACTCAATCTCACCATCGCCGCCATCATCCTGTTCTCGGTTCGCGGGGAAGGGCGGCTGGCCTCCCTGTTGACCAACGAGCCGCAAGCGGAATCGCATTCCCGGGCCGAACCCCCGTCTCCGTTCACACCGGAGCTGTGGGGGGTGCTCATCTGTTTTGGCCTGTCGGGTGTGGCGGCATTGATCTACCAGGTCGCGTGGAACCGGATCTTTTCCCTGTTGCTCGGATCGTCGGTGTATGCCTTCAGTCTCATCCTCACCACATTCATCCTGGGGTTGGCGCTGGGTACGGTGGTGTTCGCCCGGCTGGTGAACCGTTTCAGGGATTTGAAAGTGACGTTCGGCGCGTTGCAGGTGGCCATTGGTTTTTCGGCGCTCGTGGCACTTCCGTTTTTCGGCGATGTGCCGCTGTTCAACCGGTGGGTGTATCTGAACTGGAACCTGAATTTCGCCACCGTGCAGTGGGCGAACTTCCTCATCATATTCGCCATCATTTTCATCCCCACGTTCTGCATGGGAGCGCAGTTCCCGGTAGTGGTGCGCATGGTGGCCCAGCGGCTGGAGACGTTGGGACGGAACGTGGGGTCCGCCTACGCGTCGAATACGGTGGGCACCATCTTCGGCTCGTTCGTCGGCGGCTTCCTGCTGATTCCCTGGCTCGGTATCCAGAACACCATCCTGACTGCAGTCATCCTGAACATGCTGTTGGGCGGTTATCTGCTGGCCACCTCTCCCGGCCTGTCGCTCAATTTCAAGACTTACATTCTTCCGGGAGTGCTGGTGCTGTTCGTGCTGGGGGCGCAGGACATTCGCGCGTGGGACCGCGCGGTGATCTCCAGTGGATCGTACATCCCGTACCGGCTGGACGACCTCGATGCCGCCCTCGGGGACCGAAACAAAATTCTGTTTTACGAGGAAGGCATCCACACCACGGTGACAACGGAACTGGGTCGCACGGGAAACATCTTTCTCCGCGTCAACGGCAAGACCGATGCGTCCCTGGCGATGGACATGCGCACGCAACTGCTCTCTGGTTACCTGCCGATGCTGTTCAACAAACCGCGCGAACAGGTACTGGTTATCGGGCAGGGGAGTGGGGTGACGCTGGGAGCGGTGGAGCAGTTTCCTGCCAAGGAAATCGACCTTGTGGAAATCTCGCCCGCGGTGATCGAGGGAAGCCGTTTCTTCGAGCCGTTCAATCACCACGCACTGGAAGACCCACGCGTGAACCTCATCCTGCAGGACGGACGCAACCACATCACCCTCACCGACAAGAAATACGACGTCATCATCTCCGAGCCGTCGAACCCGTGGATTTCCGGAATAGGCGCGTTGTTTACGGTCGATTTTTTCCGGCTGGTGGAACAGCGGCTCAATGCGGGGGGCATCGTATGCATCTGGACGCATACCAACATGTCACCGGAAAACTTCAAATCCATTGCCCGTTCCTTTCACGCCGTGTTTCCGTTTGTGACCGTGTGGGAATCCATCGTCGGCGACGATTACCTGATGATCGGCTCGAAGGAAAATTACACGCTTCCCTATGAAGAGGCGCGACGCATTCTGGACGATCCTGTCACCGGCAAGGATTTAAAACGTCTGGGAATCGAAGGTGTGCGCGATTTGATGGGGCTGCTCATCATGCGGCAGGACACATTGAACGATTTCATCGGCGATGCGCCTCTGCACACGGATGACAATTCGCTTCTCGAATTCGGCGCACCCGAGTACATTTACAAAGACGAGCGGCACCTCATCGTGCGCCAGTTGACGCCGCATTTCCGGGTGTATCCGGACTTTGTGAGTTTCCGCAGTCTGACACCCACCGAACAGGAAACCGTACGGAAAGACCTGGCTGGGCTGGACCGGAGCGAGGTTCAGGTGAAAGGCATCAAGCGCAAGGCGCAGATCGACCAGTACCTCGACCAGGCGGTGGCGGCGGTCGAACACGGTGCGTTTGAGCAGGCCGCGGGTTTCTATTTTAAAATTCTGGAGATCGACCCCGAACACATCCTGACCCTTCTCAACCTGGGGAGCATTTACCGCGAAATCCGGGAGTATTCAAAGGCGGAAGAGGCTTACCGCAAGACCGTTCAGATAAACCCTTACTATGTGTACGGGTTTGTGGAGCTGGGACGCCTGGCCCTCCTGCGGGGAGACACCCAGGCCGCGCTTTCGGCGCTGAAAGAGGCGCAGAAGCTGGTACCGGACGACCCCGAAACGGCGCGCCTGATCGACATGGCGGAAACGCAGTTGAAACCCGCATCCTGAACAGGATGACCCATTATCTGCAATTAGCGTTTTGGGTTGATGTCCACTCAAGGTACAATGTCATCCTTCAATTGTTATTCGTTTTTGTCACCGGAAAATTAAATGCCAAAAAAAGTCAAAGTCGTTTACGTTCTCTGCTGCATTTTTATTTTCATCGGATTTGTGTATGTGAGTATCAAAACTCAAATCCGCGAGAATCAGGCCCGTCAGCAGGTACAGGCCCAGCAGATCCAGAAACGCCAGGAAGAGAAAAAAGTGGAGCAGGCCAAGCGGTTTGAGGTGATGAAGCGTCTCGACCTGTTGAAGCAGCACGTCACCAATGGCAAGCTGAAGGAAGCGGAGGAACTGGCTAAGGAGTTGAACAAGGAAGATCCGACGAACTCCGAAGTGTTCACATGGTGGGGTATCACGCTGGTGAAGGGCGACCGTCTGGATGAGGCTGTGGATAAGTTCATTCAATCGGCGCAGATCAACCCGAACTCCGCCCGGACGTATATTTACTGGGGCCTCACGCTGGAGATGAAAGGCAAGCATCAGGGCGCCATTGACAAATACGAAAACGCCCTGCTTCTGGAACCGGAGAACAGCAGTGCCTACGCGTACTGGGGCGCATCCCTGGCGAAAATGGGTAAGCACGATTTGGCCATTGCCAAACTTTTGGAAGCCATCCAGTTCAACAAGTACAACGAAACGGCTTACGGTGTACTGGTCGATTCCCTGTTTCATCAGGGACAGTACGCGAAAGCCTGGGAGATTGTGAAACGCGCCCGCGACGCGAAGGTGAAGATCCAGCAGGATTCCATCGACCGCCTCGCCGCCGCCTTGCCCGAACCCGCATGATTTCATTTCATGGGAGTGGAGATTGCGCCCGGTCACTCTGATTTTCCCTTTAATCCAACCCCTCGCGGCAATTCGAAAAACGGGTTTCAAACCAGGACTGGTTTGGATGGCCCTGGCCGCACTCCTTTTGGGGCCACTCCCCCTGCATGCCTCCCTCAACAAGGTGGAGGCTTTGTCCGTGGCTCCCGCCCTGAGTGCTTTTCAGCAGTTGAATGAGGTTCAATCCCTGCCGCTGGCTCCTCCTCTGGGTGCTTCAAAAAAGGTAAAGGCATGGGACCAGGAACGCATTCCCCACGCTCAGAAACTGCTCCCGGACGGTGAGGCCATTCCGCCGGCATCGAAAGAAAAAGAAACATCCGGCGAAGAAGAGACACTCGATCCCCGGCTCCTCGATGACGCCGTTCCCACAGGCGATCCGTTTTCCGATCCTTTCGGCGACGAGGTGTACGAGGAAGATCCGTTTGAAAAGAAACAACCCGATATCCCGCCGCTCAGCGATCCGTTCGAAGGATTCAACCGGTCGGTCTACACGTTCAACGACACTGTTTACGAATACGCCCTGCGTCCCGTGGCCGAGGTGTACCGGGATTACGTAAACGAAGAATTTCGTATCGCCCTGCGCAACCTGTACAACGTGTTTCTCGCTCCGGCAAAGTTCGTCAGTTGTGTCGTTCAGTTGAAATTTAAAAAGGCGGGAATCGTACTGGTACGCACCGTCATGAACGTGCCGCTGGGATGGGGCGGCATGCTGGACGTGGCCGGGCAGGAATACGGCATTGTGGAGGTGGACGAGGATTTCAGTCAGGCACTGGGGTACTGGTACATACCTTCCGGACCCTATATCATGCTACCTTTTCTCGGACCCTCCACCGTGCGGGACACCGTCGGCACCGTCGTGGACTCGGTGTTGAATCCCCTGTTCTGGCTCATTACCAGTGGGACGGTCGGCGCGGGAGTGACTTCCGGCAAAGTCATCAACGAGACCTCATTTTTCATCGACGACAAAAAAGCGCTGGATGAAAGCGCCATCGATCCTTACGTGAGCGTGCGCGACTTCTACCACCAGATCCGCGAAAAGAAAATCCGCGAATAAGGTGGCCGGGCTAACTCGCGGTTAATGCCATCCCATCTTCTGCATCCTCCCGTCCCAAATTCCATCTTTCGCGCTTTCCGCCTTTCCGGTATGCTTGGCGCATCAAGTTGTTAAACCCTGATTCCCGGCACGTTTCTTATGACTGCACCCGCACACACCAACCGGTTGAAGGACGAAACCAGTCCGTACCTCCTGCAACACGCGCACAACCCTGTGGACTGGTATCCGTGGGGACCGGAAGCGCTGGAGAAGGCAAAGCAGGAAGACAAACCGATTTTCTTGAGTATCGGCTATTCATCCTGTCACTGGTGCCACGTGATGGCGCACGAATCGTTCGAAAACGAAGAGACGGCGAAGCTCATGAACGAGTTGTTTGTCAACATCAAGGTGGACCGTGAGGAGCGGCCGGACATCGACGCCATCTACATGAAATCGGTGATCGCCCTCAACGGCCACGGCGGCTGGCCGATGAGCGTGTTCCTCACGCCGGATCAGAAACCGTATCTCGGCGGCACCTATTATCCGCCGGAGCCGAAGTTCAACCGGCCCGGTTTCCCGCAGGTGCTCCAGCAGGCGGCGGACATCTACCGCAACCAGAAGGACCGCATGAAATCGGTGAGCGCGCGGTTGATGGAAAAACTCACCACCCCGCCGCCGATCCCGCAAGGGCAGGGCGCTGGATCTGATGCACTGATCCCCCAGGCGGTGGAATTGATGAAGGAAAAGTACGATGAGACCTATGGCGGATTCGGTTCCGGCATGAAGTTTCCCGAACCCATGCTCTACACGCTCCTGCTCCGCCACTGGCAGAAACGTGAGGACAACGACGCCATCCTGATGGCTGACAAGAGCCTCACCAGAATGGCGGAAGGCGGCATGTACGATCAGCTGGGCGGCGGCTTTCACCGTTATTCCACCGACCGCAAATGGCTGGTGCCTCATTTCGAAAAAATGCTTTACGACAACGCACTTCTGGCCCGCCTGTTTGTTGAAATGGCGCAGGCCACCAAGCAGGAAATCTACGAACGCATCGCTCGGGAGGTGTTCCATTACATCGGGCGTGAAATGACGTCGCCTGAAGGCGGATTCTATTCCAGCCAGGACGCCGACACCGACGCAGGGGAAGGGCACTTCTTCACCTGGACGATGAAAGAGGTTCTCGACCTGCTGGGCCCGCGCCAGTCGAAGGTGTTCGCCCGCGTGTACGGCATGACCGCCAAAGGCAATTTCGAAAAACGCAACGTCCTGCACATCGCCGAGACGATGGAGAAGGTATCCGAATCCGAAGGCGTGCCGATCTTTGAGGTCGATCACATCATTCGAAACGGCAGGCAGAATTTGTTGGAGGCGCGGAACAAACGGCAGAACCCGGGCCGCGATGACAAGATCCTCACCGGCTGGAACGGTATGATGATCACTGCTTTCGCCGCGGGCGCGGTGGTGTTCCGCGACCGGGTGTATCGAGACCACGCCGTCCAGGCCGCCCGGTTTTTATGGGACACGATGTGGCAGGACGGCAAACTGTCCCGCGTTTACAAGGATGGGCAGGTGCGGGTCGATGGCTGTCTGGAGGACTATGCGTGGTTTCTTGAAGGCCTGCTCGGTGTGTTCGAAGCCACGGGCGAAGGAGAATGGATCGACAAGGCGCAGGCGGTGGCCGATGCGTTGGTCGACCGGTTCTGGGATGCAAAAGACGGCGGGTTCTTCATGACCGCGGCGGATCAGGAGCAACTCATCACGCGACTCAAGAATCCGGAGGACGAGGCGATTCCCTCCGCCAACGGGGTTGCGGCACTGGCGCTGGCGAAACTGGGTCGGCTGACGGGCAAGGACGCCTATTTTGAAAAAGGACGCGACACCGTGCGCGCGTTCGCCGACCGCATCGAGCACCGTCCCACGGCGTACACAAGCCTCCTCGCGGCGATGGACTTCATCGAGTCCCTGCCAATGGAAGTGACGATCTCCGGGCCGGAGGACGACCCGCAGTATGGCAAATTGTTGGAAGCGGTGTACGCGGACTACCGTCCGGACAAACTGGTGGTGCGTTACTCAGGCGAGGCGACGGAAAAGCGCGTGCCGTGGGCGGAGGGCCGCGGTCCCGTGTCCGGCCAACCTACGGTGTATGTGTGCCGGCAGGGAACGTGCTACCCCCCGGTGCACGATGCCGAAGCGCTGATGAACCAGATGGGCCGGCCGCCGCACATCAAGCTCAACATCTTCGACGAGGAAAAAAAAGTGAAAGATCTGGAGTCGAAGGAGCAGGCCAACTTCCTGAACGCCATGAACCACATCTTCAAGCATTCCGGCCTCGGCAAAAAATAAATTGCCTGCCATCATCCTTTCCTTTCAAAATTAAAATCCGCCGGGTGGCGGATTGCCATCGGGGGTTTTGTGTTTGCGATCACTGTGAGTGTGGTGAACGGTCATTCCTTCTTATGCTGGTGAGGCCCGCTGTGCTTACCGTGATCGTGTTTCAGAAACGGAAATACATGGTGACAGCCGGAGAACACCATCCCCGCCATCAACCACAGCACCAACCCAATTCCCAGTTTCCTCCGGAGCTTCCTTTTTCTTAATTCCAGCATCAACATATCCTTACTATACTTGTGACGATTCATGAAACAGTGCATTGCCTGAATAGAAAAAGGTAAGGCAAGTTCGTACCAATTTCAAAACGGATTTTCATTATCGCTGGAATTGGCGGGATTAAGTTCAGGTCAGTGTTCCAGGCAGGTGGAGTTTTATTCAAACTCGCGTTCGTAAACGTGATAGCCGGCAGGATTGAGGCCGAGCCTGGCGTAGACGCTCTGGCCGTTGCGGTTTCTTTCCTCGACGTACAGGCGGATGCCGCGCACATCGGAGGCATTGCGGGCGAGGGATTCGATGTGCTGGTACAGTTTGCGGAACACGCCCTGCCTGCGATGGTCAGGGTGCACGTACACGCTTTGCAACCACCACAACGTGCCGTTCCGCCAGTCACTCCACTCGTAGGTGATCATCGCCTGCCCAATGACCTTTTCTTCCAACTCGGCGACGAAGTAACGGCAGAGCTCCGGCCGGGCGAGCCCTTGCTGAACCCCGCGCAGGACCGTCTGCGTGTGCAGGCACTTCGATTCCGTCTCATTCGCCATGGCGCGATTGTATTTGGTGATGATCAACGCGTCTTCGGCACGGCCTTCGCGGACGGTGACGTTCTCAGGCATTTTCTTCTTTCGCGGCGTGCAGGCACGCGACCAGTTTGTCGAGCATTTCCTGGATTTTGGCCCGGGCTTTTTCGCTGGTCAATTCGTCCCCTTCGTAGTCGGCATACGTCGTGTAAATGTGGGGTTGCACGGTGGTGACGTGTGATTCGAATGCGAGGATTTGTGCCAGATCGCCCAGCGACATGTACGACGCTTTGCCGCCGGCCTGGCCGAGGATGCCCGCCCATTTCTTTTCCATGGCCGACGAATGGATGTCGATGAAGTTTTTGAGTGGACCTGAAACGGAATAACAGTACACGGGCATGCCGAAGACAAACCCTTGTGCGTCGGCCAGTTTCTTGTGCACCGCCTGCGTGCTTTCATTGTACTCACGAAGTGGGCGCGAGTCGCAGAACTGCATCTCCAGGTCGCGCAGGTCGATGATTTCGTTTTCAACCCCGCGCTTGTCCAATTCCCTTTTGGCGACGGCGATGAGGCGGGCCGTGTTGGAATCGGGATTGAGGCTTCCCTGAATCAGTATGATTTTAGACATGGGTGGGTCCTTTATGGAATGAGGGGATCACGATTCGGTCAATACCTGTTGGATGCGTTCGATGGCCCCATCGATTTCTTCTTTTTTGATGATCAGGGGCGGAGCGATGCGCAGGACGTTCTCGTGGGTCTCCTTGCACAGCACCCCGCGCTGGGCCAGCGCCTCACAAAAGCGGCGTGCTCCACCGGCCTCGGGTTTCAGTTCGATGCCGATCATCAGGCCGCGACCACGCACCTCCTTGATGTGTGGCGAGTCGATGGCGCGCAGTTTCTCCATTGCGTAGCCGCCCACGTGCGCGGCGTTTTCGATCAGGTTTTCCTCCACCAGCACCTTGAGTGCGGCGCGGGCCACGGCACAGGCCAGCGGATTTCCTCCAAAGGTACTTCCGTGGTCGCCGGGCTTGAACACGCCCAGCACCTCGCGGTTGCTCAAGACCGCGGAGATGGGGTAGAAACCGCCGGAGAGGGCCTTGCCAACCAGGGTCAGGTCGGCTTCGATGCCTTCGTGTTCCTCGGCAAACAGTTTGCCCGTCCTGCCAAGTCCCGTTTGGATTTCATCTAGTATCAGCATGACGTTGTTCCGGTCGCATAAGTCGCGCGCGGCTTTCAGGTAACCGTCCGGGGGGATGATAACGCCGCCTTCACCCTGGATGGGTTCGACCAGAAAGCCGACGGTGTTGGGCGTGATTGCTTTCTCCAGTGCTGCCGCGTCGCCGAACGGGATCAGTTTGAATCCGGGTGTGAACGGGGCGTAGCCCTGGCGGTACTGCTCTTCGGAACTGAAGCCGACGATGGTCAGTGTGCGGCCGTGGAAATTGTTGGTGCAGACGATGATTTCCGCCTGGCCCTCCGGAACGCCCTTCACCTCGTAGCCCCATTTGCGGACGGCCTTGATGGCCGATTCCACCGCTTCGGCGCCGCTGTTCATGGGCAGGACGGAGTGCGAGCGCGTGAGCGAGCAGATTTCGTCGTAAAACGGCCCAAGCTGGTCATTGCGGAAGGCGCGCGAGACGAGGGTGAGCTTGCGGGCCTGATCGACCATCGCTTCCAGGATTCTGGGGTGGCAGTGTCCCTGGTTGACGGCAGAATAGGCGGCGAGGCAGTCCATGTAGCGATTTCCTTCCACATCCCATACCCAGATTCCCTCCCCACGGTTCAGAACCACATCCAGAGGGTTATAATTTCTTGCCCCATATCGGTTTTCGAGTTGGATAAAATCTTGAGTTTTCATAGAGTTAGGCGCATTTCGTGTTGAATTTCCATTGATCCCAGTTTATCATGGGACCCGATCAAACCAAGAACAGACATGCCGAGCAGGGATTATCCGGATTCAGTCGGCTCCGGGCCTTGATCCCTGTTTTGATTATTGTATAATTTGGCAAACTTTAACAACCGAGGATAGAGGTTGAGCTATGGCAATCGATGACAAAGAGCTGGAACAATTAATGCCGGAAACGAGCCTGAACTGGACCGAAGATGCCAAAGCCCGGATGCTGAATGTGCCCTTTTTCGTACGGAAAAGCGTGGTCCGCGGGATCGAACAGTACGCCCGGGATAAATCCATTGAATTGATAGACGACGACGTGGTCTCCCGGGCCCGGCAGGAGCGTGAAGGTGAAGCGATTGCCAAAATGCAGGCCGAGCGGAAAGCGCGGGAAGCGCAGCCAGGAAGCCGCCGCCAGTACGTCAACTTCGCATTCTACAAGCTGGATTCGGCGTTCCGGCGCCTGCCGCAGGCCGAGATCGATGCAGCGAAGGAAGAGTTCATCAATGTGCTGGAAGATTACGACGCGCAGGACGGGACGATCGTCCTCGCCTATTCCACCGTGGGTGTCCGCTGCGATTCCGAAATCATGCTGTGGCGGATTTCCTATGAAATGGAAAACTTCCAGAAAATGACCACCGCAATGTTGCGCACCAAACTGGGAAAGTACCTCGACACCACGTATTCGTACTTTTCGCAGACGAAGCGGTCGATGTACATGGACCTGTTCAACCCGGAGCACGAGGAAGACCGGACGCACATCATTCCGGGCAAGGCCAAGTACCTTTTCATCTATCCGTTCACCAAGAAACGCGAATGGTACCTGCTTTCCAAGTACGCACGGCAGGGCATCATGGACGAGCACATTTACGTGGGAAACCAGTATCCGTCGGTGAAACTGAACACCACGTACTGCTTCGGTCTGGACGACTACGATTTCGTCGTGGCGTTCGAAACGGATTACCCGGACGATTTCCTCGACCTGGTCATGGACCTGCGGGAGACGGAAGGCAGCCGTTACACGGAAAAAGACACGCCGATTTTTTCCTGCACGGCGATGTCCATTCGCGATGCGGTGGAAACGCTGGGCGTTTGATCTCCGCGCTGCAAAAGTAAAATCACTTGGAAAAACAAAAGCCGCTCCTTTTCGGAGCGGCTTTTTTATTTTGCGCCAAAAAATGAGGAAGAGGGTATTTACATCGAGCCCTCTGCCCGCAGTTGCCCGAATTCCCACTGCCCTCCGTACGCCTTTCCATCGGAGATGAGCACCCCCTCGCCGTGCGGCATGTCATCCTGGAAACGGCCTACGTAACGGTCGCCGTTGGCATAGATGTATGTGCCGCGACCGCACATGGCATCTTCCGCAAATTCCCCCGTATAGGTGTCGCCGTTGGCGAAGGTCATCTTGCCGTTGCCATGTGCCTTGTTGAACCGGAACTGACCCGTGTACACATCGCCGTTGGAACGCACATAGTGGCCCATGCCGTGCATCATGCCATTGTGGAACTGGCCCTCGTAACGGTCGCCGTTGTTGAAAGTCTGGATGAAGTACCCCGGTATGTCGGTTTCCGCACGGACACCGGGAGGCGGCGGCTGGGTGGCTCTGCCGAAATCGGGGTTGAAGGGCCGCTGGAAACCGCTGAACCGGTCCTCCTCGTAAAATCCCTGCTGGCGGTTGGTGTGCAGGTCCACCAGCTTCTGGTACGCTTCGGTTATGGAGGAAAACAGATCATGGGCTTTTTTCTGCGCGGACTCATCTGCAGTAGGAAAGCGGTCGGGGTGCCATTTCTTGACCTGCTCCTTGTACGCCTTTTTGATTTCCGTCAGGCTGGCCCTGGAAGAAACGCCGAGTATTTTGTAGTACTGCATCATAAGCCGATCTCACTTCCATCCGGGTCGAGGTGGAATCGACTTTCTATTATAATTCAATTCGGCTGTGCGACGATAGGGGTGTTTTTGAACAGGGAAAGCAGATTGGCGATACGCCGTTTCATGTCCTTGCGGTGCACGACTTGATCGATGAGGCCGTGGTCCAGAAGGAATTCAGCGCGCTGAAATCCTTCCGGCAGTTTCTGTTTGATTGTCTGCTCGATGACGCGGGGCCCTGCAAAACCGACGAGCGCGCCCGGCTCGGCCAGGATGGCATCCCCAAGCATGGCGAAACTGGCTGAGACGCCGCCCATGGTGGGGTCGGTCAACACCGAGATGTAGGGTACGCCTTCCTCAGCGAGCTTATTCAGGGCCGCCGACGTCTTCGCCATTTGCATCAGTGAAAAGATACCTTCCTGCATGCGTGCCCCGCCGGAGCAGCTTACGATGACCAGCGCCGACTTGTCTTCCCGTGCGCGTTCGATGGCGCGGGTGATTTTTTCGCCGACCACCGATCCCATGCTGCCGCCAAGAAATTCGAAATCAAAAACGCACAACTCCACCTGGTGGTCTTCCAACTTGCCGGTTCCGCAGACCACGGAGTCGGTGCTGTTTCGCACCTTGAGCAGACTTTTGACGCGGTCCTTGTAGCGCTTTTTGTCCTTGAAGCGGATGGGGTCGCCGGAAATCAGGTTGGCGTCTTTTTCTTCAAATGTACCGGGATTGACAAGCAGTTGAACCCGGTCCGAATACGTCATGCGAAAATGAAAATCGCACTTCGGGCACACATGCAGATTGTCAATCAGGTCAATCTGGTAAATCTGTTCTTTGCAGGATTTACATTCCACCCACGCTTCTTTGGTTTTGGGTAATTTGCGACCCACACCGGGAAATTTATCGAACCAGGCCATAATGATTGTCAACTCGTCTCAATGAGTGTTGGTTGAAGTTAAGGACAATTGTTCATTTTTTGCGGTGAGGAATTTCCCTCGATGGTTGAGACCCGATTTTGCGCAGGAGTCCGGTGAGCCAGAGCGTCGGACCCGACATCACGTAAAGCAGGCTCAGCCCGAAAAATGCGATCTTGGGAATCGTTGCCACCGCGTACACGAACAGCACGACAAATACGAACCGCGTGAACGTCACGCGTTTTTTGAACGCCAGCTTTTTGAAAGCCGGGTACCGGATGTTGCTCACCATCAAAAACGCCAGCAGGTACACCACACCGACCATGATCATGGGATTGAGCCGCGTCGCGAACAAATCTTCAAAGGCAATGATGATGGAGGCGATCATGGCGGCCGCCGCCGGAATGGCAAGCCCGATGAAATTATCGCTGGACGGGTCCGGTTGGGTGACGTTGAACCGCGCCAGGCGCAACGCACCGCAAAGCAGGAACAGAAACGCCGCCATCCACCCCAGCCGTCCAAAGGGTTGCAGGACCCAGCTGTAGGCAAGCAGGGCGGGGGCCATGCCGAACGAGATCACATCCGCCAGGGAATCGTACTCGAAGCCGAAAGCGCTGGTGGTTTTTGTCAGGCGCGCCACGCGGCCATCGAGGATGTCGAAGACGATGGCCAGGCCGATCGCCACGGCGCCCTGGAAGTACTGCTCGCTCAAGGCGGCAATCAAGGCATAAAACCCGCAAAAGACATTCCCCGTGGTGAACAGGCTGGGAAGGATGTAAATGCCTTTTTTCAGTTTTTCCGGCGGTTTGATCATGACGAGTTTCCGGGATCCAGAAATCCGATGATGGAACTGCCTCCACTCACCTTGTCTCCGACCTGAACTTCAATCCTGCTCGACCTGGGCAGAAACAAATCGGTTCGCGAGCCGAACCGGATCAACCCCATACGCTGCCCCAGTTCGTAGCGATCGCCTTCTTTCGCCCAGCAGACGATGCGGCGGGCGATCAATCCGGCAATCTGCTTCATCAGTACCTGCTCGCGGCCGGTGTCGATGAGCAATGCGTTTTGCTCGTTTTCGGCCGAGGCCTTGTGACTGGCCGCGTTGAGGAAACTTCCCTTGTTGTAGCGGACCGCCTCAATGCGGCCGGCAACCGGAACGCGGTTGACGTGAACGTTGAACACGTTCAAAAAAATGCTGACCCGCATCATCGGTTCTTTCAAAAGCGGGTCGGTGTCTTCCGCGATCTCGACGACCTTGCCGTCCGCAGGCGAAACCACCACGTTGTCTTTCTGTGGGATGGCCCGCTCCGGGTCGCGGAAAAAGTTGAGACAGAACAACAGGGCCAGCCCGAAAAACAACGTGCCCCAGTGCATGGACAACGCCGCGAATACGACGGTGACCAAGGCCAACGGGATGATGAAGCGGAAACCGTCCGCGACGATTGGAATGCGCATGGTGTCTCCGCCCGGTCAGTCGAGCTTTTTGCCGACGAACGGCATCATGCCCCGCAGGCGTTCGCCCACTTCCTCAATCATGTGGTCCGCATCTTTTTTCAGCAAGGCGTTGTACACCGGGCGGTTGGCCTGGTTCTCCACGATAAACTCCTTGGCAAACTGGCCACTCTGGATTTCGCCCAGGATCTTTTTCATCTCCTTGCGGGTTTCGTCGGTGATGACGCGCGGACCGCGTGTCACATCGCCATAGGCCGCCGTGGTGCTGATAGAGTACCGCATGTTGCCGATGCCGCCTTCGTAAATCAGATCCACAATGAGTTTCAGCTCGTGCAGGCATTCGAAATAGGCGAGGTCCGGGTTGTAACCCGCCTCGACCAGCGTGTCGAACCCGGCGCGGATGAGTTCCGTCACGCCGCCGCACAACACCACCTGCTCGCCGAACAGGTCGGTTTCGGTCTCTTCGCGGAAACTGGTTTCCAGTACGCCCGCCCGGGTGCCGCCGATGGCCTTGGCATAGGCGAGGGCGACCTTCTTGGCGTTCTTGGTGACGTCCTGCTGAATGGCCATGAGGCAGGGAACGCCGGCGCCCTGCTCAAACGTGCGGCGTACCAGGTGACCCGGTCCTTTCGGAGCGATCATGAAGACGTCGACAAAGTCCGGCGGCACCACCTGTCCGAAGTGGATGTTGAAGCCGTGACCGAAGGCGATGGCGTTTCCTTTTTTAAGGTGCGGCAGGATTTCGTTATCGTACAGGGCGCGCTGTTTGTCGTCCGGTACGAGGATCATGATGATGTCCGCGGCTTTGGATGCTTCCGGCACAGTCATGACCTTCAACCCGTCTTTTTTGGCGCGGTCCCAGAAGCGGCTTTCCTTGCGCAGGCCGACCACGACCTTGATGCCGCTGTCGTGCAGGTTGCGGGCGTGAGCATGCCCCTGGCTGCCGTAACCGATGATGGCAACGGTCTTGCTTTTTATATTCTTGATATCAGCATCTTTGTTGTAATAAATCTTCGACAAGATTCTCTCCTATTCGCTCTGAATTTATTTTCAGTTGATCGACCGCATTCCGCGGCCCAGGGCGATGCGTCCGGACCGCACCAATTCCTTGATACCCAAAGGACGCAACAACTCCAGAAAGCCGCGCAGTTTGCCCTCGTCACCGGTGATCTCAATGGTATACGTGGCCGGGCTCACGTCCACCACTTTGGCGCGGAAGATTTCCACAATCCGCAGGATCTCTTCCCGGTTTTTCGGTTCAGCGTTCATTTTGATCAGCAACATTTCCCGGTCGATGAAACTTTCTTCCGTCAGGTCCACAACCTTGATGATGTCGACCAGCTTGTTGAGCTGTTTGGTGATCTGCTCGATTTTTTTATCGTCACCGCGGGTCACGATGGTCATGCGGGAGATGTTGGGCTCGCTGGTTTCGGCCACGTTGAGGCTTTCGATATTGAAGCCGCGGCCGCTGAACAAACCGGAAATGCGCGAAAGCACGCCGAATTTGTTATTCACGAGGACTGAAATAGTATGTTGCATGGGATTCCCGGTTTCGGAATTAATCGGTTTGGGTATGGTGTTCAGGGTAATCGGGAGCATATGTTAACAAAATCGGTAGGTTATTTCTATATAATTGTAAACTTTGGCCTTGTGAATCTTTTCCGAAGCACGGGCTTCGGGGAAGTTGGGGGTCCCGGCCCAAGCCGGGCCCCTTTCAGTCCAGCTTGCCGATCGCTTTCTCCTGGAGGTCAATCAGGTCCTTGATGCCCTTGCCGGCCAGCCCCAGCATTTCCTGCATGTCCTTGTCGGAAAACGGGTCGCGCTCGGCGGTGCCCTGGACCTCGATGAAGTGTCCCTGGCCCGTTTTGACGACGTTGAAGTCCACGCCTGCCGTGGAGTCCTCACTGTAATCCAGGTCCAGCAGTTTGTTTCCGTCCAGCATGCCCACGCTGGTGGCGGCGACGAAATCCTTGACGGGGATGAAATCGATCATTTTGTTTTTATGGAGGTGCTTGAGCGCCAGGCAGACCGCCACGAAGGCCCCGGTGATGGAGGCGGTGCGGGTGCCCCCGTCCGCCTGGATCACGTCGCAATCCACCCAGATGGTTCGTTCCCCCAGGTTTTCGAGGTCCACTACGGTCCGCAGGGACCGGCCGATCAGCCGCTGGATTTCCATGGTGCGGCCACCGACTTTGCCTCGGGTGGATTCACGCTGTGATCGCGTGTGGGTGGAGCGGGGCAACATGGAATATTCTGCCGTCACCCAGCCCTGTCCCTGATCGCGCAGAAACGGCGGCACTTTCTCTTCGACGCTGGCGGTGCAAATCACTTTGGTTTCGCCCACGGTGATGAGGACGGAGCCCTCGGCGTGCTTGATAAAATTCTTTTTGATGCTCACCGGTCTCATCTGAGTGGGCGTGCGTCCGTCGTTTCGCTTCATGTAATTCTCCGTTGGGCTGGTGAGCGGGATGGGCCGAAAAAAATAAAAGGGGTAAAATATCAGGAATTTCGCATTTTAGCAACGTTGAGGCGGTGTGTGGGTCCTCATTCCGAAAAAAATCACTAACCTTTTAATTTTGAACCAGTTATACTGACCTCCGTCAGTCAGGAATTCATTGAAAGGAAGCATGGATGGATTCATTCATACAAAAAGGAGTCACCTTGAAAGGCGTTTTGCGCGTCAAGGGTGTGGTGCTGGTGGAAGGCCGTGTTGAGGGCGAGGTGTTTGCCGCCGACCACCTGATCGTCGGTGAGTCGGGCAACGTCCTGGGAAATATCCAGGCCGGACACCTGACCAACCGGGGCACCATCCAGGGAGACGTCTCGGCAGGCAACAAGGTGGTGCTGGTGGAAAAAAGCCATCTGACCGGAGATATCTCGGCCTTTCAACTTGTGGTTGAAGAGGGGTCGGTTTTTGACGGACGCTGCAAAATGCTTTCAAAACCCACCTATCAGCCGAAACCGGAAACCCCGGAGCCACCACTGCCTGAAACGAACGGGGGTCCCAAAAACGGTGCCCAGTCCAAAACGGCTTCGACCGAAAAACCCGCGACAAAGGTTGCTTCCGATAAAAACCAGGCATCGAAGGACAAAGGCAATAAACCGTCCGGTTCGGGCGTCGGTAATTTCTTCCGCCAGCTGTTTTCTGGATAAGGCCTGGTCACGGCCCGCCGGTTCAAAACAGACCCAATCCTTTGGCGCCGATATAAAACGCGTAGCCGGCAAGCAACACCACACCCCCTCCTTTTTCCAGACGGTGTTTCATGTTGATCATGATGAGAAGCATGCAGGTGAGGGCCGTCGTGAAAATGAGGTCGGCCCGGATCGGTTCCTGAATCATTAAGGGATCTATGGACGCGGTGGCACCGAGTACCAGGAAAATGTTGAATATATTGCTGCCGAACACGTTGCCCAGCGCCATTTCCCCATGGCCCCGCATGGCGGACATGGTGGAAGAAACGATTTCCGGCAGACTGGTGCCTATGGCAATGATGGTAACTCCGATGAACCATTCGCTAATTCCGAAACTGCGTGCCAGGCTGACACCTCCAACCACCATGCCGCGTGCGCCCGCCACCAGCAGTACCAGACCCACCACAATCAGGATAAACTGAAACCCGATCGGCTTCCCGCGGAACCATTTCAGTTCGTCCTCAAAATGAAGCAGCGACTCTTCTTCGTCTTTCAAGGCCCGGGCGATGTACCACCCAATTCCGGCAAGAAACAGCAATCCTTCCCAACGAACCAGCCCCTGGTCCCAGGAAAATAAAATCAGCAGGAAGGATGCTATGAGGAGGGGAGGGGTTTCCAGCCGGAAACGGGCCTTGTCGATGGGGACAGGAACCAGCAGCGCGGTGAGGCCGAGCACCAGGCCGACGTTGGCGATGTTGCTGCCGACCACGTTCCCCATGGCCACTTCCGGCGAGCCTTCCAGGGCCGCCAGCAGACTGACCGCCAGCTCCGGAGCGGAGGTGCCGAAGCCCATCACCGTGGCGCCAATCACGAAAGGACTGACCCGGTAATGCTGGGCAATGCGCAGGCATCCCCCGATCAGCAGTTCCCCTCCGTAATACAGGAGGGCGAGACCTCCCAGTATGAAAATGATGTCCAGAAGCATGAATGGGGTTCTAGGGGTTGGAATTAAAATGCGCGTGGAGGCAAGTCGACATTTGAAGATATCAGGTTAAATAAGCAAAGAAAATAGAAATCAGAAAAGAGATGAAAAGCCGGGGCCAAGAGGAGGAAAGCCCCGGCTTTTCCGGGTCACAGGGGGAGGGACCCAGGGGATCAGTGTGCGCTTTGGGTGCCTTTTGAGAGTGTCTTGTGCTCCATGGACTTCATGCCCGACCCTTCCTCATGGCCGGTGCGATGTGGCGTCGTCTTATGGTCCTTCATGCCGCCACTGCCTTCGTCCATCTGACCGGATTTCATGCTGTCATGGGGAGAGCCCTCTCTGTATTCGTGACCGTACTCATGACCGGGTTCCGACAGTACGGAGGAACCACTGCCTTCCTCAAACATGTTGTGCTTGGATTCCATTTTGTGGGGATCGTTGCTTTTGTGTTCACCCTCGTGGGAAATGGCGAAAAAAGGAATGGCCCAGATGAGAAGTGCCGCCGTCAGAACGGGTATGGTTTTTTTCATGGATGTCTCCGTATAAAAGGCCTTCAGGTTGGGTGGCGGGAACCGGGTTTCCGGATGGGTTCCCTTCTGGCAATAGATTAGGGCGTTTGCCTTCCTGAAAGGAAGCCTTATTTCTTGATGTGAGTCGGGGGGAATAAAAAAACCTTTCAGAAAAATCCAGCGAACTGAACATTTCTGAAAGGTTTTGCGGTAAAGGGAGTCATTCCCGTAAAACAGCGCGGGTTATTTCGTGATTTTGCGAACCAGCGTTTTGGGGTATCCGACCTTGGCGATTTCCTTCTGGTAACGGGCGGCCAGGTCTTTGGAAGCGAAACCACCGACGCGAACCACGTGAATGGGCGTGCTCACCCTTCTTTTTTCAATCTGGGTGAAGATGCCTTCCTGTCCCAGCTTTTTCTGCATGGCCTCCGCATTTTTAAGGGACCGGGTTTTTCCCAGGAGAATGGCGTAATTGCCGTCTTGAGAGGGAACCAGGTCAGGGGTGTGGCCCTTGCTTTTAAGTTCTTTCATGAGGAACTGTGCGCTGTCCGGGGAAGAAAAACCGCCGATCAGCAGTGTGTGCATGGAAGAGGTTCCTTCCGTTTGACTGATTGCGGTCGGCAGTCCCGCGGCTTTCAGTTTTTTCAGCATGCGGTCGGCATTGGATTTAACCGAAAATGCACCGACCTGCACAAAATAATCTCCGGCCGGGGGATTGATGGGAAGGCCGTTGGACTTCACCTCCGCCTTGGTTTCCTTGACAGCGGGCTTTTCTTTCGTCGGTCCTTTTTCTTCCGGGATGGTGTTGACCGGAGCGGGGGAAGAGGACGACTCGTCCAGGGAATTCAGTGCTTCACTGATGGCAGAAGCGGCCTGATTTTCCATCTCGCCCAGAGTGGATGCAGGTTTTTCCTCTCCCGTGGCTTCCGGTGTGGTGGGGGCTTTCACCTCGTTCTGCGGATTCGCCGCCCCCACGGTTTCGTTCAGGGGTGCGATTTCCGGAGCGGGAGCCGGTTGCGGTTCCACCTTCGCCGTCTGATCCATTCCCGGCAGGCCGGGTAAAGATTGGTTCTCCACCCCAAGGTAAAGCAGGGCTGCGAGCCCAACGGCAATGAGGGCGATCAGTGCAAACTTGGCGTTCTTGTAACGGATTTGTTTATCGATTTCAGCCATGGCCTCGATTTCCGATTCATCGATGAGTTCATCGATGCGTTTGAGAAATTTTTTGTCGGCGGTTTCGGTCTGTTTTGGTTCGGCAAACAAACTGGGTCGGGACATGATTCTTTCCGTTCCAAATGGAATGAACGTGGATGATGGGGGATGGGGGCCGGGTGAAGGGAAAGAGTAATTCCGTGCGAACATCCGGTAAATCTGCTAGTGTAGAAAGCGCTCTCGAACCGGAGACGGATGCGGCAGCCACATCCCCTTTAAAATCAAAATGAAGTATATATTGCAATTTTTAGCCTGTCAAGCAAAACTGATTGAAAAATAAAACGTTTTTTCGTTTTTGGCGACCCTTTATTTAAACAAATTTTAATTAATCATCATATGGGTTCTGCAGTCGATCTTTCTGTCAATCTGGGCACATTTTCGCTGGCCAATCCGGTGCTCGCGGCGTCCGGCACGTTTGGCTACGGACTGGAGTTCACCCCCTTTGTCGACCTCAACCGGATTGGCGGATTCTGCACCAAAGGACTGTCCCTGAAACCCCGTATGGGTAACCCTGCGCCTCGTGTCGTGGAGACGGCGGCGGGAATGCTCAATTCCATTGGGCTGGAAAACGTCGGGTTCGATCGGTTCCGGGATGAGAAACTGCCGCACCTGCAAATGTACGACTGCCGGGTGGTCTGCAACTTCTTCGGAGACACGGTGGGGGAGTACGAGGAGATGGCGCGGGCCTTGTCCACGCTGGACCGGGTGGACGCGCTGGAGATGAACATTTCCTGTCCGAACGTGGAAGAGGGCGGGGTGCAGTTCAGTGCCGATCCCAAAACCGTGGAGAAGGTGGTGGGCGCAACGCGGCGCTCCACGGACAAGTTTCTGATCGTCAAGCTGTCGCCCAATGTCACCGACATCACCGTTACAGCGAAAGCGGCGGAGGCGGCGGGGGCGGATGCGTTGTCCCTCGTCAACACCTATGTCGGAATGGTGCTGGATGCGGAAACGGCCGAACCGTACCTGGGAAACGGAAACGGCACCGGCGGGCTGTCCGGACCGGCCATCAAGCCCATCGCGCTCAACATGGTGTACCAGACGTCGCGGGCTGTGACCATTCCGGTGATCGGTCTGGGAGGCATCCGCACGGCGGAGGACGCCATTGAGTACATCCTTGCAGGGGCCTCCGCCATTCAGGTGGGCACGGCAAATTTTTTCGATCCCCGCGCTACGATGAACATTCTCGATGGGTTGACCGACTGGTGCCGGGACCACGGCATCGACCGGATTGAATCGCTTCGCGGCCGCGCCTGGAAGCAGTGACGGTTCAGGGCAGGTAAACCCGCGGCACGCGCTTGCCGACCCCGCACAGGGTTTCATAGGGAATGGTGTTGTAGCGGGAGGAAAGTTCTTCCACCGTGATGGCGTCGTCTCCTTGCTTTCCGAACAGCACCACCTCGTCCCCCTCCTTCACCTCCGGCAGGTCGGTGATATCCACCATGCACATATCCATGCAGATGGTCCCCACCTGCGGGGCGCGTTTGCCGTCGATGAGCACTTCCATGTTTCCAGACAACGCACGGCTCAGGCCATCTGCGTATCCTACAGGCAGAACGGCGATCCGGCTGTCCCGCCGGGTGATGAAACGGCGGCCATAGCTCAGATAAGAGTGCGCCGGCAGGGAGTTGATCCGCAGCACCCGTGTTTTCCAATGCATCACCGGTTTCAATTCCGGCGACTGCGTGGGGACGTGGCCCTGTGGCGCAGGCGGAACCACCCCGTACAACGCGATGCCCAACCGCACCATGTCGCATTGGCTTTCCGCAAAGTTCAGCAGGCCGGCACTGTTGGCGCAGTGCACCGGCGGGCAGGGCAGATTATTCTGTTTTACCAGGTCCAGTGCTTCCTGCATGCGATCCAGTTGAAGGCGCGTGTAGTCGGCATCCTCATCGGCGGACGACAGGTGGGTGAATACGGACAGGACGTTTAGCGTTTTAAGACCACTCAGGAATTCGATGAAAGCCGGCAACTCCTCCCAGCCAATGCCCAGGCGTCCCATTCCCGTGTCGACCTTGATGTGAACGTCAGCCTGTTTGTTCTGCGCCGCCGCTTTTTTGGAAATGGCTTCCGCCAGGGGTTGCGAGCACAACGTGGTCGACAGGTTGTAGCGGAGCAGATCGTCGATCTCGTCGGGCAGAATACCGATCAACAAATGAATGGGGGCGTCGATGCCGCAGTGGCGAAGCTCGATGCCCTCGGCGATGATGCCGACCCCCAGCACGTCCGCCCCGGCAGAGAGCGCCGCCTCGGCGCAGGGTTGCACACCGTGTCCGTAAGCATCCGCCTTGACCACCGACATGAGGCGCACTCCCGGTTTCAGGCATCCGCGCAGGGCCCGGATGTTGAAGCGGAATGCGCTCAAATCGATTTCCGCCCGGGTGGAGCGGTGCAGCCCCAGTCCGTTGGCGGCGGGGGTGTCCAGAGACTTGGAAATGGCGAACTCCTGTTAAAGGTGAGCGGTGGCTGACCGTCGGCTTATTCCCGGCGGGTTCTGCCGGTGGTTGAAACGCGTTTCGCCACCTTGGCCTTGCCGGTGGCCCGGCACGGGCGGCAGGACATGAAGGAGTCGTCCTTGGCCGTTTTGCGGATCTGGTAACCCCGGTCGCTGTAAAAGTTGTAGGCCATGGCGTTGTGGCCGCTTTCTTCCTGGCACCAGTAGGTGAATCCGCAACCTTCCGGGAATATGTAGTCGATGTGAACGATGTCGTCGTTGAAATCGTAATTTTTGGATTCGTGGTCGTACAGGTTGCGGCAGTCCTGGCTTTTGGGCAGCCTCCAGTCGGAATGGCCTGCAAACTGTTTTTCGTTCATCAGCTTGACGTATTTGTTGGCGCCCATCCAACTGCACCACTTTCCCTTGCGTTGATAGTAGTCCTCCTTCAACCACATCATTTTGTATTTGGTGTCGGTGACGGTGCCGTCACCATTGTCCACAAAGCGTTCTCCTTCTGCCACGGTGATCCTCGTCCAATTACTTCAGTTTCAGGTTGTTTTCGGAATGGAACCCGCAGTGCGGGTTCCCAGAATTAGCCTTAATATATTAATATCAATGTTTTCAATGGCGCAACCCATTTTAAAGCGTTGCCGGCAGGAAGTGGCTCAGAGCGGAGGCTGCGGGTTTGAATGAGACGCAGGCAGATCAAAAACGGTTGCCGAAGCGGAAGGGTTTTGTGCTATTTTGAGGCCTCAGAAATTCTAAAACCCAAATGCGACTCGATTGACCGTGTAGTTGCATGTTGCTATTGAAAGGGATGGAACCACCGTCATGGCAAAAATCGAAGTACAGACTTTTTTTTATGACCTGATCCATTGCAAGGACAAAATTCTCTCCTGTTTCGACCGGTTTGACGAACAGTACAGCGACGACGAACGGGGTGCCCTGGTTGCCGGTATCAAGGAAATGGAGGATGGCGAACTGGTGAACCTGCTCATCAATATCCAGAGGCTGGCGTCGGGGTTTCAGGACATCCAGACCCTGATGACGCAGGCCGAGGAGGAGGAGCTTCAGGCTTCCATCAGCGGTGCGGATGAAGAAGAGGAAGATGACGACGACGAAATCTGAATTCCGTTCACACCCTCACGCAATCCTCTATTAAAAACCTTTCCCGCTATTTGATTTCATGTTTTTCCGCCTTCACCGAATCGTTTGCCTGATCCTCCTTTGTCTTCTGGGACTTGCCGCCTGTGGCGAACCGGACTGCGATTGCGGAGTTGGCGGAGGGGGGCCGCTTCCGGCATCGCTCATTTCCGAGGTCGATGGCAAGGAAATGGTGCTGGTTCCCGCCGGGGAGTTCATCATGGGTACGGACAAAACGGACCCCGAGAAGAAGCACCTCAAGATCGGCGCAGTCAAACCCCTGTTCCGCGATCAGCAACCCCGGCACACCGTTTTCCTGGACGCGTTTTACATCGACAAGTACGAGGTCACCAACCGTGAGTACAAGCAGTTCGTCGAATCCGTTCAGTATCATGAGTATCCCGGGCACTGGTTGAACGGCATGTATCTTCCAGAGCAGGGCGACCTGCCTGTGACCGGCATCACCTGGGGCGAGGCCCTGGCGTATGCCATGTGGGCGGGGAAGTCTTTGCCCACCGAAGCCCAGTGGGAAAAGGCCGCGCGGGGCACCGACGGACGCCTATACCCCTGGGGCAACGATTATGAAAAAGGCGTCGCCAACATCGGGCTCGACGGTCCGCGCAAGTTGATGCCGGTGGGCAGTTTTCCACGCGACGTCAGTCCATTCCAGGCCTTCGATATGGGCGGCAATGTGATGGAATGGACACTGGACTGGTACCTGCCTTATCCGGGAAGTGACTTTCAGTTCAAGAAATTTGGAACCGATTTGAAAGTTCTGCGCGGCAACGGCTTCCAGGAAGGCGGGCATTATTTTCTGGACGAGCACCGGTATGTGTTCCATCGCTCGGAAGTGCGACCCGATGACTATTTTGACAACGTCGGGTTCCGCTGTGTGAGCCCCTTCCTCAATTTCTCAGAAGAAAGCTGAACCCCGCTCCCCTTCTGTTTACCTGCCGGGCGGCGGTGGCCGCCAGATGAACGACGTGAACACCAGCATGGCGAAGGTCATGTCCGCCACAAACACCGCGCCGGCATCGAACCATTCCATATAAATGATGCGATTGAGCCACGTGGCGAGAAACGAGCCTTCGTAATCCTGGTCGGAGAAGTGTTCTTCCAGAACGGTGAGGGGGCACGGGATGTTCACGATCATGAGCACCGTGACAAACGCAAGCAGGGCCGCGTGAACAAAGCGGAAGGTGCGGTGGTTGACAATCAGTCCCACAATGAATCCCACCACCATGTACAAGATGAAAAGGAAATGCAGGATAAGGAAGTAGTAGGCCATGCGCTGATTATATTAAAAGAGGGGGGCTCTCGCACGCCTTGCCTGAGGAAAGAGGTTACTCGAGGATGGTGTTCTCCAGCACCGCATCTTTCAGCACCGCTTTGGAGATGTTGGCGTCCACGAAATAGGCGTTTTTCAGGTTGGTCTGGTTGAAGTTGGTGCCGTGCAGGTTGGCTTCGAGAAAAAAGGCGTTTCTCATGTTTGATTTTTCAAAATTGGCGTAGGTGAGGTCGGCCCCTTCCAGGTTGGCCTCTTCCATTTCGTTGTCCTTGCAGACGGCGTCTTTCATTTCCGCGCCGATGAAATTGGCGAAGGATAAATTGGAATCCCGGAAAGTGGTGGAATTGAAATCCGTGTATTTGAATACCGCGCTTTTAAGATCGGAATCGCGGAACTTGACGAATCCAAAGTCCGAGCCACGCGCATTGGTTCCGTTCAATTTGCAGGTGTTGATTTCCGCTGACCGGCAATAGCTGTACATCATGCGGGAAAAGGAAAAGTCACAGTTTTCCATCTTGCCGGCGGAAAAGTTGCTGTGGTTCAGGTTGCTGCCACGGAACATGCAGCCTTTAAGATTGGCCATGGTGAAGTTTGCGTTTTCCAGGGATGCATTTTTGAAAACGCAATCGACGAGCGTGGCTTCCTCGAAGTTGGCGTTGCTGAGGTCGGCGTTGCCGAAATCAACATTCTTGATGCGGGCTTTGTAAAAGTTCGCATCCACAAGGGATGCCTGGGTAAAATTAAGGTCAATCAGCTCCGATTTTTCCAGGATGACTTCGTTGAGCACGCCGAAGATGAAGGTGATGCCATTCAGGCTGATGCCCTTCAGATCATACTGGGAGAAATTGACGCCGTCCTGGCACTTGCTCGCGAGGGTCAATTGCAGTAATTCGTCGATGTTTGACATTATCGTTGCTGTTCCGGAGAGAGCAGTGCGTTCATGTTTCGCCGGATTTTCTGGGGGTTGGTGCGGTCATGGATACCCAGAACCCCGACACGGATTATCTTGCAAAGCAGGGTTTCGCTTTCCGTCCGGTGGCTGAGCTTGGCCACCACCGGCGTGATGATCAGGTTGGCGAGCATGATTCCGTAAAATGTGGTGATGAGGGCTGTCGCGAGAGAGGGGCCGATGGTGTCCGGGTTCTCAATGTGCATGAGCATCTGGACCAGGCCGATCAGGGTTCCACCCATTCCGAAGATCGGTGCCTGTACGGCCATGAACTGAAGGATTTTCTGGCTTCGCTGGTGGCGCTCGATCATCGAGTTCATTTCCCGGTCCAGGATTTCGTGAATCTCGCGGGAGTTGTATCCATCCACGATCATGCCGATGCCGGTGCGCAGAAACCGGTTCTCCACGTTTTCTTCTTCGTTTTTGAGACGCTTGATGCCGCCGGTCCGGTACTTGGTGGCGAGTTGCATGATCTGCTCAATGTAGCCGGCGGGTCCTTGATTGTCCGGCCTGTAAGCATTGATGATGACACGAATCAGGCTCAGGATTTTTCCTGAAGGGTAGGCGATGAACGAAGTGGCGATGGTACCGCCGAAAACAATCAGCACCGCATTGAGGTTCAAAAAGGTTTCGGGGCTTCCTCCACGGATGATGGCCCAGGTGATCAGGCCGACGCCGATCATGGTCCCGAAAATGGTGCCGACGTCGATGCGGGATTCCTGTTGGTACCGTCCCGTGTATTCCAAGCCGGATATGGTTTCCGATTCTTTTACTGCGATTGCCATATCTCTTTCGTTTCAGTCATTGCAGTTCAGGCGGACGAAGACCTCGATCTGACTTCTTCCACCTCCTGTGCGTCCGGCTCCGACGGCTTTGGAGCGGTCGGATGGGATTTGGGGTCGGCCGATTCAACCCTTTCCGCAGCCTTTCCTTTTTTGAAAGTCAGCGTTTTCATGATGTACCGGGACAGCCAGGAGAAGTCTATTTTTTCTTTTCGGCTTCCGGGTACGAAAAATTTAAAAAATTCGTCTTCGTCGATTTCCCGGTTGGGGGTCATGGACCGCAATTCTGCAAGGCAGCGGTTCATGGAATTGGCTCCGACATACGTTTTACAGAACAATTCCCCCCATGAGGTGAGGTAAATGGCGGTGGTGCTGGAAATGCGTTCCAGTTTCTTATTCATGAAATCCGCGTATTCCCTGGCGGTTTTGCAATCCTGCAGGCCGCCGATAATGACCTCACGCGGAATGGGGTGCCCGAAATCCACAATCATGAACAATTGCCGCAGGCGGGCATGGGTAAGCAGGTCTTCATTGGGAATGGATGCCACGGAAACCTGCGACATGAATGAAGACAGGTCTTCCAGCAGGAATTTCAGATCATGGTCCTTGATGGACTGTTGCTCCGCTCGCAGCAGAAGAACGGTATCCTTGCGGAACAAACTGTTGAAACAGGCAAAGGCCACGAGAAATTGCAGGGACGACGCCTTCTTGAGAATCTGTTCCTTGGGAATGTGCTCCAGGAAAGCCAAAGTTTTTCCGCGAATCAGGTACCACTCCCCTTTGTCTTTGGGGTTCACGCGGTGGAGCATGAAGGTCAATTCCTTTTCACCCGTTTCTCCATCCACCAGAGCGAAAAGGTTTTCCACCTTGTTCTGACTGGGCCGGTAAAAGCTGAACAGCTTCCGGCCCAGAAGGTGCGTATCGCGTTCGGAGATCAGGGATTCCTCACCGGACTCCTTGTTTGCCTCGGAAATGTTTTTGTAGCTGGCCATGAGGATTTTGTTGATCCGGTTTCCGAGCGCGACCTTGTCCAGCATTTGCCAGCTGAAATAGGAATTGACGCTTTCCAGTTTTTGCGGTTCCCAGTCCCAGGAGTTGTACATGTTGATCAGGGTGCGTTTTCGGGGATCGGGGCTGCCTTTCACGAGTTCTTCACCAGTGACTTTGGTACCCACCTTCAGAACGAAAGAGGTTTTGAGCGCGTCCAACGCATTTTCATCCTTGTGTTCCTTGAAAAACCGCTCCACCCGTTCATACATGGCAATGTAGGTGTCGATGTCGTCGAACAGGGTACCGCCGAAAACTTTCTTTTTGATTTCATGGCAAAGCAGATTGAAACGGGTGTTGCCAAACATGTACTCCTCCAGCAACCCCATTTTCAAAAGGGTCTTGAAGGGTGCCTTGAAGGATTTGATGAGTGCCCAGATGGAGCCACCGAAAAACTCACCCTGTGAAATGTCATCCACGTTGCCGATATCGACGAACTCATTGGGATCGAGCAGGGTTTGACGCGAGTTGAGAAGGCTTAAATAGTTCTCGTACTTATCGTCATCGGTTTTGAGTGGGACCACCCACCAGAAGGGAAGTTTACCCGCAGTGATGACAGCGGTGCGGTACATCTCCTCTTTAAGCAACTTGGCCTGGGCAGAACCCGTGCTTTCGGTGTCGCTTTCGCCAAAAATATTGTTTTTGACCTCTTGTATGTCATTTATGAAAAAGTGGACCTCGAGGTTGAATTCGTCCCAGGCCCATTTCTCGATAAGATGGAGCTTCTGCTTGAAAAGGCCCAGCCTTTCCGGCGATACGCTGTGCTTGTTGACCAGAAGTGTGTAATCGAGGTCGGATTTACGGCTCTGGGCGATTGAACCGCAACTGCCCATAATCAAAACCGTGTGAATGAAGGGATCGACTTCTTCATTCCCGCGGAATACCGTGTCCGGAAAAAGGGTTTCCACGGCGAGCTGAACCCGATGGTCGAGCTGAAAATGATGGATACCACAAGGCGTATCGCCATTCACGTAGCCCGGGAGTCCCTCCTGGTTGATATGCAGGAGGCGGGGAATGATGGTGAACACATGCCGGTCCATGTGAAAAAGAGGTTGTTGAATCCGGTTGAGGTTGTTCTGGTTGTATCTCAAAAATATCTGGCGGTTGTTGAAAAGGGTTTCCGCGATATTTTCCGGTTTGTCCGCCATAAAATTCCCCGGGACGTTTTTCGATTCAAAGGATTCAATTGCTAATTATAAAGGGCGTACCCATAAATGAGAATGGGTTTTTGGTCGCCGCGGCCAATCCGGCAAAGTTCAACGATTCGACCCCCGGAACGACCTTTCAGGTTTTCTTTACGGGTTGTCCATTTATTGCCTGGCCCTTGCCCCCGTTTTCTTCCTTTAGAACTTCCTTGTCTTTAAGAATTTTGATCTCGACTCGCCGGTTCATGGCCCGGTTGGAATCGGTGTTATTCGGTTTAAGGGGGCGGTGTTCGCCATAACCCGAAACGACGATCAACTCCTCCGGAAAATTGAGTTCCTCAATGATGTAACGTGCCACCCGTGCGGCGCGGGACGTGGAAAGTTCCCAGTTGGAGGGAAAGGTCTCGGTACTGATGGGAACGTTGTCCGTATGCCCCTCTACGTGGATCTGCTTGACGCCCTGCTTCAGGTCGTTCGTGATGGCTTTAAAGATGGTTTCCTCCGCACCCGGAATCAACGTGGCCTTGCCCGGTGCAAACAGTTCTTCGGATTTGAGGCGGATCAGTTTCGTTTTCACGTCTCCGCGCACGAGCTCTTCCGGGTCAACATTGTCTTTCACCAGTTCGCGTACGCGTTCCAGCATTTCGATTTCCTGGTTGGTCAGACGAACGTTTTGAGAGGTCACGCGGACCTGTTTCTCCTGAAATGAGGAGATGGCTTCCACAAATTTGGCCTCGTCAATGTTTGACATGGTGAACAGCATGACGAAAATTGCGAGGAGAAGGGTGATCATGTCGCTGTATGTGACAAGGAAACCCTCCATGGAGACGAATGCCGTGCGGAATGAGGAGCGGTGTTCGAGTGCGATCTGCCCCTCCAACTGTCTCGCGACCTGCTTGTCTTCCAGAGTCTGGATCTTGCTTTCCAGCTCTTCGTTGTCATCTTTCAACTGGTCCAACTCGATGACCAGGCGTTCCTTGTCGTGGAGCAGTTCGTTCAGCTCCATGCGTAACTCAAAAATGATTTCCGCAGGAAGCTTGCCGTCCTCGCGGTCCTGCGTCGCATCCTTGATGATGCGTTCCAGTTTCTCGATTTTTGCTTCCTTGCCTTCGATTTCCTTTTCCAGCTGCTGGTAGGAAGGGCCGGCCTTCTGTTCCAACTCCTGCTTGAGGCGGGTGACTTCGTCTTTCAATGACTTAACCCGGTCCAGTTCCTTGCGGGTTCTTTTGACTTCCTTGACGAGGAGGGATTTGTCGTTGCTGGTTTTTTTGAGTTCCTCCCGGGTTTCCTTGAAAATACTCCTGAGGTTCTGCAGGCTGGTTTTGGTTTCCTCAAGTTCCTTGACGATGGCAGGATCGATTTCGTGAACTTCACTCTCCCGGTCCTCTACCTGTTCTTCCGTTTCTTCCCCGTCTTCTTTTTCGTCTCCCGGGCCTTTTTTGCGTTTGGACATGCGGGCCGCCCAGACGGCTTCCTGCGCTTCTTTCAGCTCCAGTTCTTTTTGCTTGATCAGGCCCAATAATTCATTGACTTTTTCCTTGTTTAGGACGGTAATGTTGTTCATTTTGTCAGAGAGCCTGGACGTTTCTCTGACCTGCTTTTTCAGCTCCTGATTCTTGATTTTGAGCTGTTCTTTTAGACGCTGAATGGAATTCTCTTGAGCCATGGTTCCCTACCCCGATTTCCTATCGGCTAGAATACCCTAAATTCTTATAAAAAAATCATTATAGGGATTCGACCGTCCACTAGAAAGTATAAGGGGAGGCGCTCTGTGGACAAGCGGCAAATAAGACATCCATCGATCTGAATGCCGACGGGGCATCCACCAATCCGACCGTTGGGGGGGGCATGGAGAGTCATCCTAAATTATTGAAAAGTAAGCTATTCTGGGTTGGAATCCTGTATTTCGCGGAAGGCTTCCCGCTGGGCGTGTTCTACGATGTTTTCCCCGTTCACCTGCGCCAGCAGGGGGTGGATCTGTGGCAGATCGGGTTCATGAGCCTGCTGGGGTTGGCCTGGACCCTCAAATTTTTGTGGGCCCCGGCAGTCGATTACGTTCGCCA
Source organism: Nitrospina sp. 32_T5 (assembly GCF_052156635.1). Taxonomy (NCBI): domain Bacteria; kingdom Pseudomonadati; phylum Nitrospinota; class Nitrospinia; order Nitrospinales; family Nitrospinaceae; genus Nitrospina; species Nitrospina sp. 32_T5. The sequence continues at coordinate 552,315 of NZ_JBQKUO010000002.1, forward strand.
TCACCGCCGCTGGATTTTCCTGATGGACATGCTGATGGGCGGTGTCATGCTGGTTTTTGCCGTCCTGCTCGACTTCGGTCCCTGGGTGTGGCTGGCCATCGGCCTGTTCACAATATTTTCCGCGACGAGCGATGTCGCCATCGATGCCTACACCATTGAGATGCTCAACAAGGACGAGTTGGGTCTGGCCAACGGCATTCGCAATGGCATGTATCGGGTGGGCATGCTGGCTTCGGGATTCATCCTGGTGCTGGCGGACTGGATGTCATGGAGCGCGACGTATCTTGCCGGTGCGCTCATCTTGTTTGCCTGCGGCACAGTGTGCCTGCTGGCCCCTCCGGAACAGGCCTATAAAACGCGCTCTGAACGGTCCCTGCTGGGCGAGTTTCGCCTGATCGCCCGCTATCCCTACGCGCTGGCTCTGCTTTTCATTATGGTGCTGATGGGCTTCGGCCTGGTCGATACCAAACTGGACGTGTCCGACAAACGTCCTTACCTGTGGCCCACGCTGGCGATGGCGGGTATTCTGGTGGTGGCAGGCAGTCATTATTGGACGCGCCGGGTGAGGCAGCAAAGTAACGGCCCATCCCTGCGTGACGAGTTGAACGAAGGACCCATGTTCGGCGCATTTTTCGAACTGATCCAGCGGCCGCACATCATTCCGGTCATCATTTTCATTCTGATTTACAAGCTCGCGGACACCTCGATGGGGTTCATGGTGAAGCCGTTCTGGGTGGACTCCGGGTTTTCAGCAACAGAAATCGGTCTGGTTTCGGTCAACATCGGGCTCGGCCTCTCTATTGCGGGGGGCCTGGTGGGAGGCTGGTTCACCGACCGCTATGGAATATTCAAAGGCATCTGGGTGCTGGGGCTTTTGCAGGCGCTATCCAACCTCGGTTACGCCGGGGTGGCGGCCGTCATTCCCCCGCCGCAGGAAGGGGTTCCCATGGCGATGGAATTCAAGGCCATGATGTACGGCGCAAGCGTACTGGAATCGTTCACCGGTGGATTGGGTTCGGCCGCGTTTCTCGCCTTCCTGATGGCGATCGTTAACAAAAAACGATCGGCTTCGGAGTACGCACTCCTTTCCTCAATATTCGCGTTCAGCCGGTCGGTGGCGGGATGGGCAGGCGGGTTCGGCGCGGAGGCGATGGGCTACGCCCCGTATTTCACGCTCACCTTTTTTCTCGCGTTTCCGGCTTATCTCTTTCTTCCCTGGGTCAAACGTATGCTGAGTTCTCAGCCGGACTGGAACCAAGGTACCCGGGCATGAAAACCGTCTATGTGTATTGCCACGGATTCGCCTCCAGCCCCGGTTCCAAGAAAGCCACTGTGTTTGCCCAGCGATTCCGGGACCAGGGAAAAGAATTGATAGTGCCCGACTTGGAAAAGGATGATTTTCGAAATCTTACTCTTTCTGGGCAGGTTGAAATAGTCCAGTCGGTAGTCGATACTTTTCCGGGTTCGGGGATCGGGATGATCGGAAGCAGTATGGGCGGATACCTGGCGGCACTTGTGTCCCAGTTGCGACCAGAGGTTAAGGGGGCGTACCTGATGTGTCCGGGGTTTCAATTCCTGAAACGCTGGAAGGAGAAAGTGAATCCGGAGGACCCGAAGTCCGAAAGGCTGCCGGAAGTAATACGGGTGTACCACTACCGCTACGACCGGGAAATGGAATTGAGCACGGGCATTTTTGAGGATGCCCGCAAGTGGGATGCTCTGGCACTGGACCGGTCCGTTCCGACGCGCATTGTCCACGGAGTGCACGATGAAACCGTGCCCGTGGCTCAGTCACGGGAGTTTGCGAAGAATCGACCCTGGGTTAAACTGGAAGAGTTGAACTCCGATCACAGTTTGTTATCGCATATAGACTGGATCGTGGACGATTGTTTGAAATTTTTTACCCGGGAAGGCCTTTAAAATATGGAACCGTACGTGATTCGGGTTACGGGAAACCTGGGAAAAATCAAAAAAGCCTTTCTTACCGTTCAAAAAGCGCACTCCGGACAAATTAGAAAAGGTCGCGAGCGGGAGCTTTTCTACCACCATCCCCGCCGTGTGTGCAAAGCCTATCTTCAGTTTCATTTCAAGACAGTGGAGGGCGCCCTGGCTGCATTGTGTCATGACCTGGTGGAGGATACCTGGGTCAACCTAGATGACATCGAATCCTGGTTCGGACCCGAAGTCCGCCGTCTGGTGGCGGATTTGACCAAGCCGGACGGGTTGTCCCACGTCGAATACCTGAAAGACTTTGAAGCCTGGCCACTCGAATCCAAAAAAATCAAAGTGTGTGACATTGAAGACAACATTCTCAGCTCACGGTCGATTCCTTCCGAACAACGGCAGGCGATGATGATCAAATGGCAACGGTACCTTCTGGCGCTCGCACCGGAAACCAACCCTGTTGCCGGGCCGGCAAAAGAGTATTCAATAAAATGGAACCATGTGCTGGCCCTGATGGAGAAGGAATGGAAAACCCTGGCTCACTACCCGACTGAAATCTGATATGGCCGACAACAGCAAAACGAAAAAAGGGTTCCGGCGCTACACTATCCTCATTGTGGACGACGACCCCTCCATTGTGACCCTGGTGAAGCAACTGGTCGATCAGGAAAAGTACAAGGTCATTTCGACGGATGACGGCGAATCCGCGGAAGCCATCATTCGTTCGCGCTGCCCCGACCTGATTCTGCTCGACATCAATATTCCAGGTAAAAACGGGTTGGAAGTGTGCCGCAGCCTGAGAGGCGAAAAGGAAACACAAAACCTTCCCATTATCATTCTTTCCGGCAGGACGGAACAGGTGGACCGGAACCTGGGTCTGGAGTTCGGTGCGGATGATTATGTCACCAAGCCGTTTAACTCTCAGGAACTTTTATTGCGGGTGAACAATGTTTTAAAAAGGGTGTATGGTTCGCAAGCCCGAAATGACACATTGACCCAGGGTGTGCTGAAGGTGGACTTCGGGAAACACGAGGTGCGGGTGAAAAACAAAATCGTCCAGTTGACTCTTACCGAATTCAAGCTGCTCTCCTCATTGCTGGACAATTTGGGCCAGGTAAAAACCCGGGATTACCTGATGGAACATGTCTGGGAAAGCAATGAAGGTGTCTTTTCCCGAACTATTGACACGCATATCCAAAGGCTTCGGAATAAATTGATGGAGGCGGGAAAATATATCGAAACCATTCGGGGCGTGGGATACCGCTTTAAAATTTAGGGTTTGCAGAGGCGGTTAACCTTTTTGGTTTTTATGCAGTTTCAAGTAAGAAATATAGGAAAAGCTATATCATTGGGCCGCTTTGTAACATAATTGTTGCATTGTCTTCATCATATTTTGACCGATTTTTTCAATAATAGGGGCTGAAGATAAACACAAGGAGGTTTCCGATGATTGAAAAAATTGGTAACGAAAATCCGGATCACGAGGATTCGAATCAGCCCAAATCGGTGGGCGGCCGTCTTCGCTATTGGCGCAAGTTGTCATCGCTCCGGTTGGTGGACCTGGCCGCAACCATCAATGTTTCACAGGGATCTTTATCGGATCTGGAAAACGACAAGTCTCTTCCTTCCGCCACCACTCTCACAGGGTTGTGCCGGAAAACCGATGTCAACATTTGCTGGTTGTTGACCGGGGAAGGGGACATGATCAAGGAAAAGGATGCGGTGGACAAGGATGTATCCGCTTTCAAGGAAGTGGTGCGTCTGATGAGTGACAACGATTTCAAGCGCACGGTCCACCGTCTGGTTAAAATCTTTGAACGAGGCACTCCGACCCAGAAGGCCCAGATCAAAGGCTTCATGGCCGGGGTGGAGACGGATTGATGGAATCCGGGGTGGGTCGAAGCGTCAGGTTCCGACCTGGTCGTCTTGTGCCCGGATCCACCCCCCGGTTTCATCCGGAAAAATCAGGTGGTACCACCCATCTTTTTCCGCCGTAATTTTTCCGACGGCCCCCTCATGGAGCCGGAAAAGGACCGGTTTTTCCGGTCCCTTCTCTGCATGCACGGCAATGTCCTTTGCCAGCACCACCGCATACCGATGCCCGGCGTCGTAAAAAAAACGGGCCAGCGTGGATACCAGAACCAATCCCAACAACCCCAGCGCAATATTTCGTGTCAAACGGGTGGCGTGCCCGGGGTGGACGATCAACACACTCCACGCCACCCATAAAAGTAAGTTCACGCCCGCCAATGTCCAGATGTGCTCTTCCAGAGTCACATCCTCAAGCCAGAAGAACACCGTGGTCCACACGTTGGGAAACCGCCAGTCCGTCCGGTCCACGGTTTTCGCCAGTGTGAAAATCAGGTTGGCCTCCACCTTCTCGTCACGGGGCAGGCGTTGTTGCGCTTTCAGGTAATGAAGGATGGCTTTTCCGGTTTGGTTGGTGCGGTAATATGCGTTTCCCAGGTTGAAATGCAGACGACCGTTATCGAAACCTGATTGAAGGACGGATTCGTACACGTTGATCGCCTGCTTGTATTTCTGTTCCATGTAGAGGCGATTGGCCGATGCGATGCGTTCCTGGACTTCTCCGGCCAAGGCCCCGCCTGCCAAGAATAAAACAGCCCAAAGCAAGATCATTACCTGGATTGCGAACCTGGGAAGGCGCATCAAGAATTCTCCAGTTTCTCGATAAGGCGGCGGGATTCGGCCAGAAGCGCCTCCGTGTCGCCTTGTCCTGCTGCGTATTGCAGGGATTCGTATTTTTCCAGCAAGTCGCGTGTCTCAACAATATGTTCTTCGCGGAATTCACGTTGCCGCAACTGCTCTTCCACTTCCCGCGAGGTGAATGCGGTTCCCTTCAGGTTCAGCCGATCGCCTATGTAAGTGCGCACGATCTGCGACAGCTCCCGTACCATTTCGCGAGCGCCGCCGTTGCGTTCTGAAGTCAGCCGATTCAGGCGTTCCTGCGCCTGACGAAAAGCTTCCATCCGGCGTTTGTAGGCGGTGTCGAATTTCATGCGCTGGCGCTTGCGGTGGAGCGGGACAAAAAACAAAAAAACCGCCGGGGGAACGAACAGTGCCAGCACCACAGTTAACCAGAACCAGCCAGGACGACTCCGGTCGGTGAATTCCTGCATGTCCAAATACAATGGATTGATGTCCTCAATCGGCTCGCGTTGCGGGCCTCCGGTGGACGAGCTTTCCGGTTGCGGTTCCACCGCATTCAACTCTTGTGAGTCCTTTGTGGGAGTCACGTTCACCGTTTGCAGTTCGGTTTGGACCGTACGAAATGAATGAACCCGTGGTTCGAAATAGTTGAGGGTGATTGCGGGAAATGTCAGCGTACCCGCTTTCAGCGGAACCAGAGCATACTTGAACACTTTTTCCCCCTGCACCGTTTTATCGCCGCCTGTGCGGGTGAACTCCGGCTGGTCCGCGTAAACCTTAAAGTCTCCTCCGGTGTCCGGGAGTTCCAGCAGCGCATCCTGCGGATTGCCCTCACCCGTCACCGTGACAGTGAGGGTCATCGTTTCCCCCTGCGCCAGCTGAGTTCGGCTGAACCGGGTATTCATTTGGAACTGTCCCACCAGGCCGGAAAACGGTTCCGGCCGGTTTTTCTCCGGAAGCGGCAACACCTCGAGTTCGATGGGATCGGTTCGCAGGATTTTGTGTTTCAATTTGAATTGGTTGTGAAAAAACGGACTCTGGAAAAAAGGGTCGTCAAAAAAAGGATCTCCGGAACGCCGCCGGCCTGAGGGGGTTTGTTCAACAATATCCAACTCGATCAGGGCCAAGGGGATTGTGACCTGTCCCGCTTTTAAAGGATAGATTCCGGTGTTCCACTCGTACACATCGTAGCGGATTCCATTCAGCACGCGGCTGTACTGTTTCGGCGGTCCCAGTTCTTCCTTGCGAAAATCGTCCAACGGAAAATCGACCTTAACATTGCGCACAGTGGCCTGGCGGTACACCTTCAGAGTGATGGGCAACAGCTCGTTGACGTAGGGCTGGTGTGTGGGGACGGTGGCCTCTGCAAAAACAGGACGCTTTCCCTGGCTGGGTGGGGCGCCTTTACGTACGGTTATGGCAATGGGTGCGGTGATGTAGGGGTTGCCGTCGATCTCAAACTTGAACGGACCGATGGTGAAGTCACCGGATTGTTTTGGGATCAGCTGGAAATGGAACGTGGTCGATGCGGTTCGTATTCCGTTGATGATTTGAAGTGAGGTGGCGCGACCCCCGGTACGGATCGAAAATCCGGGCAGGGGCGGAGGCTCAGGTTCCGGCGCATCCTGCGTCCCTTCCACCACCACTTCCAAATTCACCACGTCTTCCAGCGTGATCTCGGTGTTGTTCACCGAAGCACTCACACGGATTTCCTGCGCCCAAACCCCGCCGGGTAAGAACAGAGCAAACCAGGCACAAAAGAGAAGCGGGGAGAACGGTTTTATCCACGGTGTGGGGTTGTTCCTGGGCATGGTTCCATCACCAGTCCTTTCCCTGATCCTTGAACAGGTCCTGCATCTCTCCCTGCAACTGGCGGCGCTTGAACTTCTTGAGATCCTCGCTCAACGATCCCAACAGCCGCTCAGCCTCTTCCTGGGTTAAGGGCGCAGCCTCTTTCAACATGGCGTTCATTTTTTTCTGTTCGGGAGAAGAAGGAGCGGGCGGGGTTTCGTCGGCCATCTGCTCCTGCGGCTCTTCTTTCTTCTTATTTTTTTCGGGTTCCTGTTCTGCGGTACGGGTTTCTTCGGCCGGTTCGGGCTGTTCGTTGGCCTCACCGTGTCCTGCCGGTTCCGTGGATTCAGATTGGGAAGCTTCGTGCGGGGCCTGTTTCTGTTTCTTGCCGGGTTGCGGTTTTCCCTTATCCATATTGCGAGGCATCATCTGTCCGGATGCAATGGCCTGTTCCAGCTGGCGCTTGGCGAACTCGTAATTGAATTTGCTGTCCTCATCTTTGGGATTGAGCTCAAGCGCTTTTTTGTAAGAGTCCATCGCCCGGTCCAGTGCACCCAGCCGAAACCAGGCGTTGCCCTGGTTGTACCAGGTTTTCTGCCTGAGAGCCGGCGGGGTGTCGCCGGAGAGTACCTTGCCGTAGTCCTCGATGGCCGCCTCGTAGCGGCCCAGCCGGTACTTGGCGTTGCCGGCGTTGTATCGTACGGTGGGATTTTCCGGATCCAGGGCTTCCGCTTCACTGAACTTCCTTGCCGCCTGGTCGAATTGCTCCTCATTGTAATAGGCGATGCCCTCGCGTGCGGACTCCGGCAGATCTTCCGCGAAAGCGGGCAGGGGATTCCATCCCAATGCGGCTGCAAATATTAGCGTTATAACCGGTTTTTGTAGAAGATTTCGCATGATCCCTGGAAGTTTAGCACGCCTGCCTGTGTGACGTGCGAAACGAAAAAAGGGATTCCCGCACCGGGAATCCCTTTTCGTTATTCAAACCGCCGTGGAAGAACCGAGGCTTCAGCGCCGGTCTCCCATGATGCGGAGGAGCATCAGGAACAGGTTGATGAAGTCCAGGTACAACTTGAGGGCGCCCTGGATGGCTTCCTTGGTGTCTTCATCGGTGCCTTCGTTACCGAGGATGTTCATCTGCTTGATCATCTGGGTGTCGTAGGCCGTGAGGCCGACAAAGATCAGCACGCCCGCGTAGGTTACCACCCAGTAAACGGCTTCATTCTGCAGAAAGATGTTCACCACTGAGGCGATGATGATGCCGATGAGGCCCATGAACAGAAAGCTGCCCCACGAGGTGAGGTCCTTCTTGGTTGTGTAACCATAGAAACTCATCGCACCGAAGGTACCCGCCGTCACCAGAAAGGTGGAGGTGATCGATGCCGCGGTATACACCATAAAAATGGCGGAAAAGGTCAACCCCGTCAGGCCGGCGTACAGAATGAAAACGCCCGTCGCCTGGCTCGCGGACATCTTCATGACCGAGGACGCGAGGTAGAAGACCAGGCCGATCTGGGCGATGATCAAAACGATCGGAACGATGGGATTCCCGAAAATCAGTTTCATCAAAGGTTCGGTATTGGCCACCAGCCACGCCACACCACCGGTCATGGCGAGACCCGCCGTCATCCAGTTATAGACCCGGACCATGAACCGCTGTTGTTCGGCGGCAATGGCATCCTGACTCATGTATGAGGTCCGATTGGGCTGCATCGTTATAAACTCCTTGAATTATTTATGGTATCTGCCCAAGTTCCGCAGATTCGATATTATATAAGACGCGGCCCATGCCGCGTCAAGTCCGGTTTTTCCCTTATTTATTATCTCATTTTTCACGGACCATGCGCTCTCCTAAAAGGCATACCAGCCCCAGCGCGATGAACCATTGAAACCGTTCCTGCCAGCGTTTCCGCCGGGTGGTGCGAAGCTCTTTTTTTTCGACCCGCTGTTTGATGTCCTCGAGATAGATTTTATTCAGGTCCATATCCCCAAGCACGGATCTCACATAACTGCCGCCGGTGGAAAGGGCCACCTGTTGCAGGACGGCTTCGTTGAGACGGGTGAGGACGATTTCTCCCTTACGGTCCCGCTTGAATCCGCGCTGCCTTTCGGGATCGGGAATGGGAGCGCCTTCCTCCGCGCCGATGCCGATGACGAACACTTTCACTCCCTGCTCGTTGGCGTACTGGGCGGCGGCCAGCGCGTCGCCTTCATGGTCCTCTCCATCCGTGATCAGGATAATGGCTTTCGATTTTTTTTCCACTGAACTGAAGGCCTTGACGGCGGTACGGATGGCATGACCGAGCGCGGTACCCTGGGTGGGTATGAGGTCGGTCCCCAATACATTCAGGAACATCCTGGCTGCGTTGTAGTCGAGGGTCAGTGGGCATTGCAGAATGCTGGAACCTGCAAACGCGACCAGGCCGATGCGGTCACCTTCCAGAAGGTGGATGAGGTCGGCTACCTCATGCTTGGCCCGTTCCAGCCGGTTGGGCTGGATGTCGCTTGCCAGCATGCTCTGCGATACGTCCACTGCCACGATGATATCCACCCCTTCCTGTTTCAAATCCTCCCATTCGTACCCCCAGCGTGGCTGGGCGAGGGCCAGAATAAAGAAAAATACCGCGAGGACCATCAAGGTGGTTTTTTTCCTTTGTTTTTCCCTTGCGCGCGGTGGCACCAGCCGGCCGAGCAGGGAAGAGGAGGCGAATCGCGCAGCCTGTTCGCGCTTGCGGTTTCCCGACCATATGAAAAATCCAATCAGGAATGCCAGCCCCATCAGCAAAAGCAAATATTCCGGCAGACCGAATCGCATCTTATGGGATTCTCCTCAAGCGGGTTTGTGCCAGCGTGATTTCCGTTATCAACAACAGCAGGCCCGGAATCAGGAAATAGGGAAACAGTTCCTTGAATTCCGAGTGATCAATCCACTTCACCTCGGATTTTTCGAGCTGATCGATCTGCGCGTAAATCTTTTTGAGGGAGTCGGTGTCCCTGGCCCGGAAATACTTGCCGTTCGTGGTGTCGGCGATTTCTATCAGTGACTCCTCATCCATCTCCACGTCCTGCATGATCAGCTGGCGGCCGAGAATTCCGTCGAACACGAACGGCACTTTGCCGCGGGTGCCTACGCCGACCGTGTAAATCTTGATGCCGAAGGTGGCGGCGATCTCCGCGGCCTGCCGGGGTGGGATGCTCCCCGCGTTGTTGCGTCCGTCGGTGAGCAGGATGATGACTTTGGATTTGGATTCGAGGTCCTTGAGCCGTTTGACCGCGATGGCGATGGCGGAGCCAATGGCGGTGGAATCACCCGCCACACCGATGTCAAGCCGGCTTAAAAACTCCTGCAGTATGTTGTGGTCCAGCGTCAACGGGCACTGCGTGAATGCCTCGTTTCCGAACACCACCATACCCATTCGGTCAAATTCGCGCCCGTCAATGAACTCGCTCACCACGTCTTTTACGATGGTCAGGCGGTCCACCGGCTGGTCCTTTTTTTTGAAGTCCATCGCCTGCATGCTGGCTGAAGTATCGAGCGCAAGCATGATGTCCACACCGTGTGTCAGGATCTCCGTGCTCTTTCTTCCTTCCTGCGGACGGGCGAGGGCGATGACGATCAATATCACCGCGAGGCAACGCAGGATCAACGGCAACTGCACCAGGAAAGAAACATGGGAGGGAAGGATGCGCCGCAGTGTGTTCAGGGAAGAAAAGGGGAATGCCGCCGGGCGGTTCCGGTAATGCTGGTACACCATCCATGGAATCGCCAGAAGTAAAAGAAACAGCCACGGATTTGCAAACTGGAAATAAGTCATAACACGTCAGATGGGGGCCGCTGGCGATTTCTGGCTGGAACCCAGGTCGCGCCGCGGTTTTGTGTCCTCTATAAACTGCCTGACCGCCTGAATATTTTCCAGGCACGTAGAAGCATCACTTTCCACATTGGCGAATTTGACCCAGTCGGTACGGTGCAGAATACCCAAGGCCCGTTGGCCCAGTTCCTGGGGGAAATGTTTGCGGAAAAGCAGGTTCTGTACGATTTCCTCAGTGGTCCAGTCCAGTGCCGGTACGGAATAAAGCGCGCCCAGGTAACGGCGGAAAATTTCCGACAATTCAAATTGGTGTTCGCGAAACCGTTCCTGTTCGATCCATTGTTTGCGGTTCAGCGTGTCCAGCTCATCCAGCGCGATTTCATGAGGTTCACGGATCACGGATTGCGGTTTCCGTTCCCGGGGAACTTTTTTCACAAAAATTTTACGTCCGATGAAGTACAGGAACATCAACCCAACGAGGCCGGCAAGCGCGTACAGGGCATAACGCTGCCAGGGAGGCCCCGCACCGACGATGGGCTTGATGTCGCGAATGTCTTTCGGGTCGCCGTCCTTGAACAGTACCGACCGCACTTCCACCACCGCCCCGGGGGCCTGGATTTCGCCGGGTCCCATTTGCGATGGATCAGCCAGAGGGGGACCGGTGAAGTGGACGGGAATTTCCGGAATGTTGTAGTAGCCGACCTCCATTGCCCGGAACTTGAAAAAAAACTCGTCGGCCACGCGTCCGCCGGGTTGCTGCCTGGTTTTCGCACCCTGGTCAAGGAACTCGAACTTCTCAAAATGCTGGAACGGGTTGGGGGGCTTGATTTGAAATTCCGGCGGGTGCGTCACTGTTAATGTGTAGGTGACCGTATCGCCGATGGTGGCTCTCTGCGGTTCGATTTGCGCCGTGGCGGTGACCGGAGGGAGCTGGGTATTTTGAGCGAACGTTTCCCCGGAAAAACAGAGCAACGCAATTCCCAGCCACAGGAATTTGGTTTCAATTTTATTGTTGCATAGATGCTGCCACATGGCTCACGGGTTCGCTTTCAACTGATGCAGACAGCCGTCGATACGCTTGTTGCGATCTTCCGACCACGGCGCGTCTTTCACCGCAACCTCGGAATGAAAAAACCAGACCAGCGCCTCCCCGCAGTTGCCCAGTTCCATATATAACCCCCCCATGATGTAGGCGACGTTCGACCGCGTTTCCAGGTTGAGGTTCGGATTTTCCAGGTACGCCTCGTACTGGATGACCGCCTGTTCGTACAAACCCGAGTCCCGAAGTTTTTCGGCGACGGTCAAGGCCTGCGTGCTCCAAACCGTGGAGCCGGAGGGGGCCTGGGCGGCGGTCTCCTCTTCCGATGGCATGGACTTTTTGAACAGCATGGCGGTGAAGATTCCGAACGCGACGAAGGTGATAACGGTGAGAACGATGACGAATGCCTTTAGCTTCGTACTCACCCCTTCGGTTGGAATCTGGAAAGCGGAAGGAGTGCCCTTTGCCGGGGGTTCCGCTTGACGTGATGCCTTGGGTGGCGGCCGCTTGGGGCTGGTCGGGTCGTCACCGGTGGTACGTGTGTTCTGTTCATTCAAATCGGACATGCTTCCTCAGTGTTTTTTTTCTCTCATTTTAAAAAACTGGACGATTGGCTTCACCAGTGACCGGTCCGAGCGGATTTCAATATGATCCACCCCCGCCGAGCGAAGAGCAGCCTGGAGTTCCCTCCGTTCGCGCTCTTTCTCCACTGCGTACCGCTTGCGAAAAGCGGGGTCGCTGGTATCCACCCACAACGATTCTTCGGTTTCCTTGTCTTCAAGTTGAACCAGGCCGGCGTCTGGCAACTCCACTTCCCGCGGGTCGAGTATGCTGATGGCGACCAGGTCGTGCTTCTTCCGCGCCCGGCGGAGGCGGTCCATGTAATCCTCCGCCTGGAAATCGGAGATGAGGAAGGCGATGGATTTCCGTTTCTGCACTTTCAACAGGTACTCAAGCGGCAGGCTCAAATTCGTCCGGTGGCCTTCGGGCTCAAAGGTGAGGATGGTGCGGATGACGTTCCAGATATGGGCACGGCCTTTTTGCGGACGTATGAAGTGTTCGATCTGGTCGGAGAACACGATCAACCCCACCTTGTCGTTGTTTTTGATGGCGGCGAAGGCGAGGATGGATGCCACCTCCGCCGCCACCTCGTTTTTGAAGGCGTAGTGCGAGCCGAACCCGCCGGAACCGCTGACGTCCACCATCAGCATCACCGTCAATTCCCGCTCTTCGCGGTATTCCTTGATGAACGGATGGTCCAGCCGGGCTGTCACATTCCAGTCGATACGCCGGATATCGTCACCGGGTTGATACTCCCGCACCTCGCGGAATTCCATGCCGTGCCCCTTGAAGGCGGAGACATACTCTCCCACCATCATGTGGTTGACCAGGTGATTGGTTTTCACCTGAATGTCCCGGATCTTTTGAATCAACTCCGAGGAAATCTCCAACGCATCCCGGTACTGCGGGGCCGGGGGGGGCGCAGGTTTGAAGGGTGCTGAAATTTTATCGATCAGGTTGCCGAACATGGCGGCCCCTCCTTCAGGGAACTTCCACAGTGTCGAAAATCTTTTTCAGCACATCGTCGGACGTGATGTTCTCGGCTTCCGCCTCGTAGGTGAGGATGATACGGTGGCGCAGGATGTCGAGGCCGATGGTTTTGATGTCGTGCGGCACCACAAAGCCGCGTCCCTGCATGAAAGCATACGCTTTTGCCACGCGGTTGAGAAAAATCGAGGCCCGCGGGGAGGCGCCGTAGTCAATCATGCTGGCCAGGTTTTCCAATCGGTATTCGCCCGGAAAACGGGTGGCGTTGACCAAATTCACGATGTAATCCTGCAGGTTGTCGTCGATATAAATCTCGTCGAACACCGCTCGAGCCGCCAGGATGTCCTTCGGGTGGATCACCGGCTTGATCTCGATATGGCTGTTGGTGGTGGCCATGCGCTGCAGGATGCGTTTTTCCTCGTCCTTGGAGGGATACCCGATTTTGAGCTTGAACAGGAAGCGGTCCACCTGGGCCTCGGGCAGGGGGTAGGTCCCTTCCTGCTCGATGGGATTCTGCGTCGCCATCACCAGGAACGGCTGTTCCAGGGGAAAGGTCTCCCCCCCGATGGTGATCTGCCGCTCTTCCATGGCTTCCAGCAGGGCGCTCTGCACCTTTGCCGGGGCGCGGTTGATTTCGTCCGCCAGGATGATGTTGGCAAACAGGGGTCCTTTTTTAATGACAAACTCTCCGGTTTTCGGCTGGTAAATCTGGGTGCCGATGAGGTCCGCGGGCAGCAGGTCCGGAGTGAACTGGATGCGCTTGTAGCTGGCTTCAATGGTCTGTGCCAGTGTTTTGACGGCGGTGGTCTTGGCCAGTCCCGGCACGCCCTCTACGAGGATGTGCTCGTTGGTCAGCAGGCCCAGAACGAGGCGCTCGATCAGGTAACGCTGGCCCACCATGACGCGTTCCATCTCCGCGACGATGGCCGGAACGAAATGACTGGCCTGTTTGACCCTATCGGTGATTTCCTGTATGTCTTGCGGCATCGGTGCAATCCTGAATGAAATTAAGACGTAACAATATAGCAACCCCTGCATGGGGCCACAACTCCTGATGGCGGGGCCCGGACCCGGCCCGTTGAAATTATATCTTTACAAAAACGTTGATTTTTCTACAATAGGCGATTCATGTCTTCAAATCCCTGACTTTAATTCCTAGAAGTGAGCCATGGCGGATACCGAATCGATTATCAAGGAAGGCCTGAACATCGAAAACAGCGAACTCGATCTGCGCGAGCGCGAAATCGGCGATGAGGACCTGAAAAACATCGTCCAAAGCGACCAGATCAAGGACATCACTGCGATATTCCTGGAGTTCAACGAGGTTGGCGATGAGGGCGTTCAGGCCCTGCTCGACTGCAAGGAAATGAAGAACCTCACCGTCCTCAACCTGTTCAAAAACCAGGTGACGGATGCCGGACTGGCCGCAATGTGCAAGTCCAAAACCATGCTCAACCTGTCCGAACTGATTTTGAGCGACAATAAAATCACCGCCGAAGGCGCAAAAGCGCTGGCCAAATCCACCATTCTGGGCAACCTGGTCTCGCTTTGGGTGGGGGACGGACTGGAGGATGAGGGCGCTGCAGCTATTGCCGAGTCGGAAACTCTCACTCGGCTCAATCTGCTGTCACTCTACCGCAACAATATCGCCGATGAAGGGGCTCAGGCCATTGCCCGGTCAAAAAATCTTTCCAAGCTGACCGAGCTCAACCTCAACTGGAATTATATCGAATCGGACGGGGCCGTCGCCCTGGCGGAATCGGAAACGCTCAAGAATCTCCAGCAGTTGACGTTGACGTACAATCCCATCGGTGACCGCGGGGTGGAGGCCATCGCCAAATCCGAATGCATGCGCAATCTGACCCTGCTCGATCTGTATGAAACCGAGATCACCGACAAGGGGGCACGCGCCATTGCGGAGTCCAAGGTCCTGTCCAATCTGGAAACCCTGATCCTCGTTCACAACGACATCAGTGAGGAGGTGCAGGAGTTGATTCAGAATTCGGAAAACCTGCCCAAGCTGTCCAAAGTGGTGTTCCGGCTCACCCCCGCCGAACATTGACCCCTGTTTGGGGCTGTCTCTATTCGGGGCCGTACCTCGCCTGAAATATCGTTGCGGGGTGAGACGTCAACGAATACCGTTTCTCAATCTGTTTTTCATTAAGGATCGAAGCAAACCATGTTTACGGGCGAAAAACCGGATTTGATGGACATCTGGCCGTTCAATGAGAACAGCATTTATGTTGTGGGGAAAGACGGAATTCCCCAGTACTTCGATGGTGAGTTCTGGACCCCCGAACGGACGGAAAATACCAATCCACTCATGGGGATCTGGGCTGCGCACGAAGACTGCATCTATGCGGTCGGTATCGGTGGAGTGGTCATCCACTACGACGGCAAGGAGTGGACACAGATCGACACCGGCAATTACGACTCACTCAACTCACTGTACGGCTATGATGAATCGCACATATTCATTTTCGGTGTCGGTGGCCGCGTGCTGTTCTGGAACGGGACGTCCTGGGAATATCGCGAACCCAACACCATTCACGACCTGTTCGGCTTCTGGGGAGCGGACATCAACCGGATCCACGCCGTCGGTGGCGAGGGCATCTACCGCTTCTACGACGGCAAGACCTTCCACCGCCGCGAGGAATTGACCGATGAGCAGACCTCGCTTTACGGCATCTGGGGCGCCGGTGCCGACAGCGTCTATACGGTGGGCTCGTACGGTACCATCCTGCATTTCGACGGCAACGAGTGGACCCGCATGGAAACGGGTACCGAGGAATACATCCTCGCCATCTGGGGGAGTTCCGACGACAACATCTTCGCCGTGGGCGACGCCTCCACTCTGTTGCACTATGACGGGAAGGCTTGGACGCAGATGGAAATTCCCTTTGACTCTTACTTCACCAAGGTGCGAGGACTTGCGCCGGACAAGGTCTGGGTGTGCGGAGAAAACGGTTGCGTCATCTTCTACGATGGCAAAAAATGGCACGACGTTTCATTGTGATCGCGTAACTCACGCAGCAACGAACCGCTGAAATTTCAAACGGGGATGGGACATGAGCCAGTTGACGAGCAGCAACCTGCTGTCTGTGTACGGCTTCGGCGCCGACAATGTATTCATCGGGGGAGCTGAAGGCACCTGCCTGCACTGGAACGGCAAAGAATGGAACAAGATCGATACCGGCGGACGCTGGACCCTCAAACGGATGTGGGGCACCGCGCCGGACAACCTCTACGCCGTCTGCACCGACGGCAAAATCATCCGCTACAACGGCAAGGAGTGGAAGGCGGAAGACACCGACAGCCTGCCGCCCATGTCCGGTATCTGGGGTTTGGGCGAGAACGAAATCTACGCCTGTTGCCGCATCGGCAAAATCCTCAGGTATGACGGCCAGAACTGGAAATTCATGTCCAGCGGCACGCAGACGGACATCGCCGCCGTCTGGGGCTGGGACCGGGAAAACATGTACGCCGTCGGCTTCGACGGACTGGTGCTCAAACTCCACGACACCGAGTGGAAGCGCATGACCTTCAACTCCAACGCGGAGTTGTACAGCATCTACGGATTCGGCCCCGAGGACATGTATTTCGCCGGGTCTTTCGGTACGCTGATCCACTTCAACGGTAATGATTTCAAGGTGATGCCGACTCCCGTCGAGGACTTCTTCCTCGATGTGTGGGGACCCAGCGAGGAACTGGTGTTCGCGGTGGGTGACGTCGGTCTCATTATCTACCGCGACGGCGACCAGTGGACGCGTATCGAGTCCAATACCGAGGAATACCTCACCGCCATCTGGGGTCCGAACGAAAATGACATGTACGCGGTGGGGGACAACGGCCTCATCCTGCACTGGGACGGCGAGGACTGGAAGGAAGTGGAGTAGGGGCCAAATTCCTGTATCGGCCCTGTTGTTTTCGTCTTTCCCGGAGCGCCCCTCGGGCAGCCGCACAGGCCCGCGCAATCGGCTTGACACCCTCCGCCCCTCGGTGGTACTGTCATTAAACTAACTCATTGAAAATAGACCCTTTCTAAGAGGCCTTTTTCGTGTAGCACAGTGCGTCTGTGCTTTTTTTGTTTGCAATGTACAAACCCTCTCTCGATGACTTCAAGGCCAAGGCGAAACAGGGCAACCTGATTCCGGTTTATAAGGAAATCCTCGCCGATTTGGATACGCCTGTCTCGGCGTTTATGAAAATCCGCGACGGCATGCACGCCTTTCTTCTGGAAAGCGTCGAGGGCGGCGACAAGTGGGCGCGCTACTGCTTCATCGGGTGCAATCCGTCGACGGTTATCCAGACCAAAGGCGATTCGGTCACGGTCCAGACCTCCGGCCAGAACGAAACCCGGCAGTTGAACGGCGAGCAACCGCTGTCAGTGGTGAAGGAGATGCTTTCCCGGTACCAGCCGGTGGCGGTGGACGGCCTGCCGCGCTTCTCCGGCGGGGCGGTGGGGTTCATCGGCTACGACATGGTGCGCTACTTCGAGGACCTGCCGAACCAGACCGAAGACGACCTCGATATCCCGGATTCCTACTTCGTCATCACCGACACGCTTCTCGTGTTCGACAATGTGACGCAGACCATAAAGATCGTTTCCAACGCCCATACGCCGGGGCGCGACCTCGACGAACTGTACCTGGAGACGACGGGCAAGATCGAGGCGCTGGAACGCCTGCTCCGAAAAGACCTGTCGCAACACAGCAACGGCGGCCATCCCTCCCTGCAAAGCAGTCACGCCGAGATCCATTCCAATTTCGAGGAAGAGGAATTCAAAAAAGCGGTTCTCAAGGTCAAGGATTACATCCGCGAGGGGGATGCCATCCAGGTGGTGCTGTCTCAGAGGCTCCGCTTCGAGCTCAAGCAGGACCCGTTCGTACTGTATCGCGCGCTCCGCACCATCAACCCGTCGCCCTACATGTATTACCTGAGCTTCGGCGACATGCAGGTGGTGGGGTCGTCACCGGAGGTGCTGGTGCGGCTGGAGGGCAAAGACGTCGAGGTGCGGCCCATTGCGGGCACCCGCAAGCGCGGTAGAAATGAAGACGAGGACCGGGCACTGGAAAAGGACCTCCTGCAGGATGAAAAGGAGCTGGCCGAGCACATCATGCTGGTGGACCTGGGTCGCAACGACCTGGGCCGGGTGGCGGAAATCCGCAGTGTGGAGGTGAACGAGAAATTCACCATAGAAAGATATTCGCACGTCATGCACATTGTCTCCAACGTTCGCGGTATATTAAAGGAAGGCCTCGACTGCTTCGACGTTTTGGCGGCGGCGTTCCCGGCGGGAACGGTGTCCGGCGCGCCCAAAATCCGTGCCATGGAAATCATCGAGGAACTCGAGCCCACGCGGCGCGGCCTTTACGCCGGGGCGGTGGGTTATATCAGTTTCAACGGTAACATGGACACGGCCATTGCCATCCGCACGCTCGTAGTCAAAAACCAGACGGGGTATCTCGGGGTCGGCGCGGGCATCGTCGCTGATTCGGTTCCGGAAAAGGAATTCGAGGAAACCATGAACAAGGGCAGGGCCATGCTGAAGGCGGTGGAACTGGCGGAGAAGGGATTGGTCTTATGATCCTGATGATCGACAACTACGATTCGTTCACCTACAACCTCGTGCAGTACCTGGGGGAACTGGGAGCGGACATCCGCGTGCACCGCAACGACAAGATCACGGTGGAAGAAATCGAGGGACTCGCGCCGGAGAAGATCGTCATCTCTCCCGGACCCTGCACTCCCACCAAGGCCGGGGTGTCGAAGGACGTGGTCAGGCACTTCGCAGGAAAGATTCCGCTTCTCGGTGTGTGTCTTGGGCACCAGTCGGTGGCCGAAGCGTTCGGCGGCAAGATCGTCAAGGCGGCGAAACTGATGCACGGCAAGACGTCGCAGATCCACCACGACAACAATACCCTGTTCAAGGATCTGCCGGATCCCTTCGAAGCGACGCGGTATCATTCGCTGATTGTCGAACGCGACTCCCTGCCGGATTGTTTCGAGGTGTCGGCATGGACGAAGGAAGGCGAGATCATGGGCATCCGTCATAAAGAACTGCCGGTGGAAGGAGTTCAGTTCCACCCGGAATCGATCCTCACGGTGTACGGCAAAAATCTTCTGAAAAACTTTCTGGACTCGCCGGGTCTGCCGGCGGGGCACGTCGATGGACGCACGCAGCATTCTTCATAAAGCGGTCGATGGCCGTGACCTGACCGAAGAGGAGATGATCCACGTCATGACCCTCGTCATGGAGGGGAAGGTGGAGCGGTCGTTCCTCGGTGCGTTTTTGACGGCACTGCGCATGAAGGGAGAGACGGTTTCGGAGATCACCGGCGCCGCCAGAGTGATGCGCGAGAAGGCGGAAAAACTGGATGCCGACGGTGAGCATTCCGTCGACACCTGTGGCACCGGCGGCGACGGGGCAAACACATTCAACATCTCGACCGCCGTGGCGTTTGTCGTGGCGGGGGCAGGGATCACGGTCGCCAAGCACGGCAACCGCGCGGTGTCCAGTCGCTCCGGTAGCGCGGATGTCCTCAAATGCCTCGGCGTCAATGTCGAGGCGGAAAAGTCCGTTGTTGAAAAATGTTTGAAGGATGTGGGCATGGCGTTCCTGTTTGCGCCGTCGATGCACAAGGCGATGAAACATGCGGCCGACGTGCGCCGCGAACTGGGATTCCGCACTATATTCAATCTGCTTGGACCGCTCACCAATCCGGCGGGCGTCCAGGCGCAGGTGGTGGGGGTGTTCGACGCCAAATGGACCGAACCGCTGGCCAACGTTCTGGGCAAACTCGGGTGCCGTCACGCATTTATCGTGCACGGCGAGGACGGGCTCGATGAGATCACCCTCACCGGGCCGACCCAGGTCGCGGAACTCAAGGACGGCACGGTCAAGGCGTATGTGCTGAATCCGCAAGATGTGGGACTGACCTTGTGCAATGCGAAGGATCTGAAAGGCGGCGAGGCCGAAGACAACGCCGAACTCGTGCGTGGCATTCTGGTGGGTGCGCCCGGACCGAAACGCGATATCGTCCTGCTCAATGCCGCCGCCGCTATCGTGGCTGCGGGCAAAGCCGTCGATTTGCAAGCCGGGATCGATGCCGCGCGCCGGTCCATCGACTCGGGTGCGGCGAAACAGAAACTGGAAGACCTGTGCCGCGTCAGCAACCAGCGTCCCGTCAACGTGCCGTAGGAAATCGATCATGCGCAACATTCTGGACACCATCTTCGAACACAAGAAAGACGACGTCGCCACGGCGAAGCGCGAACGGCCGCTCTCTGAATTGAAGGGGCGGCTGAGCCAGGCGCAGAAAGCGCAGGATGTTCTGGGCATTCTGTCACGTAAGGGGGATGGATCGAACATCATCGCCGAGATCAAGCGGCGTACGCCGTTCAAGGGCGACCTGGTGCAGGACTTCGATGCGATGAAGATCGCCAAGGAGTATGCGGACAACGGTGCGTCGGCCATTTCGATCCTGACCGACAACAAATTCTTCGGCGGCAGTCTCGATTATCTTCAGCAGGCGAAGCAGGAGGTGAGCATTCCTCTCCTGCGCAAGGATTTCATCTACACCGAGTACCAGGTGTACGAATCGCGGGCGTTCGGCGCGGATTTCTATTTGCTCATCGCCACCTCGCTTGACAAGAACCAGTTGAAGGACCTGATGGCGCTGGGCCACGAACTGGGTTTTACGGCGCTCGTCGAGACGCACAACGAAAAGGATCTGGAGAAGGCGCTGTACGCCGACGCCAAACTGCTCGGCATCAACAATCGCGACCTGACCACGGGCAAGACGGACCTCGCCGTGTCGCGCCGCCTGCTGGGTCAACTGAAAGGCCTGGGCGGGCTGTGCCTGGTGTGTGAAAGCGGTATTTACGAACGCACCCACATCGAGGAATTCGAATCGCTCGGCATGCACGCGTTCTTGATCGGCGAAAGCCTGATGAAGGCGGACTGCATCCCCGAAAAATTACAGGAACTGCGCGGCCATGACAAAACGTCCGTTTCCGGTTAAAGTCAAGGTCTGCGGCATGACCTCGCTGGAAGATACGATGCATGCGGTCGAATGCGGCGCGGATGCGGTGGGCTTCATCTTTTTCAAGAAAAGCCCACGCGCGGTGACGGCCAGACAGGCCAAGGCCATCGCTGAAAAACTGCCGCCGTTTGTACAGAGGGTCGGCGTGTTCGTCAATGAAACCGCCGAGGTCATCGAGCGCACCGTCAAAACCTGCGGTCTGGATGTTGTGCAGTTGCATGGCGACGAGTCGCCCGCGTTCTGCAAACGCATCGCGGCCAGGGTGGTGAAAGCCATCCGGGTGAAGGATGCGGAATCGGTCAAAGGCCTGTCACGTTATGCCGTCGATGCGTTTCTGCTCGACGCGTACAAGGAAGGCGAGTGGGGCGGCACCGGTGAGCGCTTCAACTGGAGCCTCGTCAAGCAGGCGCGCCGGCACGGCCCGGTGATCCTCGCAGGTGGTCTCGACCCGGAAAACGTCGCCGAAGGCATCCGCGTGTGCCGACCGTATGGGGTGGATGTGTGTTCCGGAGTGGAATCGAAGCCGGGCAAAAAGAACCGGAATAAAGTACGCAAGTTCATTGAAGCCGTAAAAGGAATGTGACCATGGCTCAACCGAAAGATTACACGACCGTCCCGGATGCCAGCGGGCATTTCGGCCAGTTCGGCGGTAAGTACGTCATCGAGACGCTGATGCCCGCGCTCACCGAGCTGGAGCGGATTTACAACGAAACCCGGCAGGATCCGGAGTTCCAGCGCGAACTCAAGTATTACCTCGAGCAGTACGTCGGACGGCCATCGCCGCTGTATTTCGCGGAAAACCTGACCCGCCAGCTGGGCGGTGCAAAGGTGTACCTCAAGCGCGAAGACCTCAACCACACCGGGGCGCACAAGATCAACAACACCATCGGCAGCGCTCTCCTCACCAAACGCATGGGCAAGAAGCGCGTCATCGCCGAAACGGGAGCCGGACAGCACGGCGTCGCCACGGCCACGGCGGCTGCGTTGTTCGATCTCGAATGCGAAGTGTTCATGGGCGAGGAAGACATCCGCAGGCAGGCGCTCAACGTATTCCGTATGAAACTCCTCGGTGCGAAGGTCATCCCCGTCTCCTCCGGCACGCGCACCCTCAAGGACGCCACCAGCGAGGCCATCCGCAACTGGATCACCACCGTCGAGACCACGCATTACATCATCGGTTCGGTCGTCGGGCCGCATCCGTTTCCCATGATCGTCCGCGATTTTCAGAAGATCATCGGCGAGGAAGCGAAACGGCAGTTGCAGGAAGTGGAAGGCCGACTGCCGGACATCTGTGTCGCCTGCGTCGGTGGCGGGAGCAATTCCATCGGCCTGTTCTACCCCTTCGTCAACGACGAATCCGTGAAGCTGATGGGTGTCGAGGCGGCCGGCCACGGCATCGACACCGGCAAACACGGTGCGTCGCTGGGCCACGGCGGGGTGGGGGTTCTGCACGGCATGAAAAGTTACCTGTTGTTCAACGAGGACGGGCAGATTCACGAAGCGCATTCCATCTCCGCCGGACTCGACTATCCCGGCGTCGGCTGCGAGCACAGTTATTACCGCGAGACCGGACGGGCGGAGTATGTGTCGATCACCGACGAGGAAGCCCTCGAAGGATTCAAACTGCTGTCGAAGTCGGAGGGCATCATCCCGGCGCTGGAGTCGGCGCACGCCATCGCGCAGGTGGTCAAGATCGCGCCGAAGATGAAGAAAGACGAGATCATCGTGCTCTGCCTGTCGGGCCGCGGCGACAAGGACGTCAACCAGGTGGCTGAGTTTCTGGGAGAACAGCCGTGAACCGCATCGAGCAGCGCATCGAAGACCTGCGCACCAAAAAACAGAAAGCCCTGGTGGCGTTCATCACGGCCGGCGATCCCAGCCTCGACGCGACCAAAGACATCTTTCAGGTGATCGAGGAAAACGGAGCGGACATCGTGGAGCTTGGCGTGCCGTTCTCCGATCCCCTGGCCGACGGACCCGTCATCCAGGCGGCGTCGCAACGCTCGCTCAAAAGCGGCACCACGTTGAAAAAGATTCTGGCGCTGGTTTCCGACCTGCGCAAAACGTCCGAGCTTCCCATCGTGCTCATGACCAGCTACAACCCGGTGTTCGTGTATGGTGAGGAGCAGTTTGTGAACGATGCCGTGGCCGCAGGCGTGGACGGCGTCATCGTGCCCGACCTGCCGCCGGAGGAATCGACGGCGTTCGAAAGCTTTGCCAACAGCAAGGGCCTGCGCGTCATCTACCTGCTCGCGCCCACCAGCACGCCGGACCGGGTGCGCATGATTTCCGAAAAGAGTCGCGGTTTCATATATTACATCTCCCTCACCGGGGTCACCGGCATGCAGAGCAAGTTCAGCAGCAACCTTCAGTCGCGCATCGGCGAGGTGAAAAAAGTCACCACGCATCCAGTGATGATCGGCTTCGGGATCTCCGGTCCGGAAGAAGCGAAAGAAGCGTCGCAGATGTCCGACGGCGTGATCGTCGGAAGCGCCATCGTCAAACTCATCGACCAGTGCTCCAGTCCCGACGAGCGCAAGGAAAAGGTCGGCCAGTTCATTGCCAGCATCAAGAGCGCCCTCAACGGAGCCTGAGCCGCAGGCGGCCCCTCATGTCCTCCAGAATCTCCGTCATCCTGCCCGCCTTCAACGAAGAGCAGTCCATCGGGCTGGTACTCGATGACCTGCCGAAAGACCGTCTGCATCAGATCATCGTGGTGGACAACGCTTCCACCGACGCCACCGCCGAAGTGGCGCGTGAGCACGGCGCTACCGTGGTTGCCGAACCCCGCCGCGGTTACGGAAGCGCCTGCCTGAAAGGCATCGCCAGCCTCAACAATCCTGACATCGTCGTCTTCCTCGACGCCGATTACAGCGATTATCCGGAAGAGATCGATCTGCTCGTTAAACCCATCGAAACCGGGGAGCAGGATTTTGTGCTGGGAAGCCGCATGCTCCTGAAGGAAAGCCGGAAAGCGCTTTTGCCACAGGCGCGGTATGGCAACAAGCTTGCCGTGTTTCTCATCCAGCTGTTTTTTGGTCACCGTTATACGGACCTGGGACCCTTCCGGGCGATCCGGCACGCGTCGCTGATGGAAATTGGAATGAAGGACACGAACTTCGGCTGGACCGTGGAGATGCAGATCAAGGCGGTGAAGAACAACCTTCGCATTTTGGAGGTTCCCGTGAAGTACCGCTGGCGGGTGGGGGTGTCCAAGATCACCGGCACGGTTTCGGGAACTTTCAAGGCTGGAACAAAAATCATATACACCATCTTCAAATATCTGTTAACCTAGCCTGGGTATGGATTAGGTCACAGCGTTAACCCTCATCGTACGCGCGCATGGTTTCTGTTCTGAAAAGGGTGACAGGGGTTCTCGTTGCGCTGGTTATGCTGGGTTCCTCTGGAGCCGCCGCACAGGGAATCGATGAACTGGTTAAGCAGAGGCTCAGCCAGGATGGCACGAAACTCGACCTGAGCGGGGTGAAGATCCGTTCCGCCGGGGCCGTCCGGCTGGCGGAAATGGAACTGCTGAAAAACGTCACCGACCTCAACCTTCAGAACAACCTCATCAAAGCCGAGGGCATGCAGGCCCTGGCCCAGTCTCCATACCTGTCCAACCTTCAAAGCCTCGATCTCTGGGGCAACCTGCTGGGCGATATGGGCGTGAAAGCGCTGACCGAATCGCCGTACATCAAAAACCTCGAAACCCTGCAACTCTGGAAAAATGAGGTGGGCGAGCCGGGCATCCGCCTGATGTCGCAGTCCGACAACTTCCAGAAACTGGAAACCCTTCTTCTCAACGACAACCTCATCACCCCCGATGGGATGGATCATCTGGTCGAAACCAAAGCGTTTCCGAAGCTGACCACACTCGGCCTGTTCCGCAATGAAATCGGGCCTGACGGCGCGCAGATGCTGGCGCGGGCCAAACACCTGACCTCGCTCAAAAATCTCTACCTCGGACAAAACAACATTCAGGATGAAGGGGCGATTGCAATTATTGAGTCGCCGAATTTCCCGAATCTGGAGATGCTCGACCTCATACAGAACAGGTTGGGCGAACCCACCATACGGGCCGTCTTCAAAACAAAACGCCAACGACAGATAGAAATAACTATACGGTGAACGCATGAACATTTCAGATCGGAACCACGGACGAGGCACAGTCATCATCCGGTGGGTCTGTCTGGTTGTGTTGAGCGTTGTCCTGGCCGGCGCAGCTTTTCCCGGCGAAAAATCATTTCCCTATTCGGACATCGGCGACGGACAACCGGCAATCCATGTGGCATTGACCCTGGTGGATGGTGTGGTGGTGGATAAGGAAGGGAATATTTTCATCTCCCACCGATCCAAAAACCGCATCCGCAAGATCGGTAAAAACGGCATCATCACCACCGTGGCGGGCAACGGCAACGCAGGGTATCACGGAGACAACGGACCCGCTCTCGAAGCCGCCCTCAATTTTCCAGCGGGGTTGTGCCTGGATCCCTCAGGCAACCTGTATATTGCCGATCGCAACAACCATCGGGTGCGTAAAGTCGATACGGAAGGCATCATCACCACCGTCGCCGGAACGGGAGAGCCTGATTTTGGCATGGAGGAAGGGCCCGCAGTTGAGATTCCCCTGCATTTTCCATCGGACGTGGCCTGCGATTCTCTAGGTCACGTGTTTATCTCCGACCGCTCCAATAACCGGGTCCTGAAAATGGATCCGGAGGGGCAAATGGTTACAGTGGCGGGCCTCGGTATGGCTGGGTATGGCGGGGACTTTGGTCCGGCCATCGATGCGCTCCTCAAGTACCCGTTCGGCATCGACGTCGATGAAAACGGCAATCTCTTCATCGCGGACCGCGGCAACAACCGCGTGCGCAAGGTGACGCCCGACGGGATCATCACCACCGTGGCAGGAGAGGGCACGCATTTTTTCAGCGGTGACTTTGGTCCGGCCACACGCTCCAGCCTGGCGTATCCCACAGACGTGGTTACAGACGACCGCGGCAATCTTTATATCGCCGACCGCAACAACAACCGGGTGCGCAAGGTGGATGTCAACGGGATCATCACCACCGTCATGGGTACGGGGAAAAACGAGTACAACGGTGACAATGAAATTGCCTCCGAAACGTCCCTGCATCTGCCGTTTGCACTGGCGATGACGCCGGATCAACACCTTCTCATTGTGGACCGAAACCACCACCGCGTGCGAAGCATGCACCTCGTTCAGCACACGGTGCAGACGGTGGCGGGCAACGGGCAGGCCTTGTTTCGCGGCGATCACGGTCCCGGGCCCGGCGCCACGCTGGATGCGCCTTCGGGGATTGTGGTGGACCGGCAGGGACACGTGATATTCGCCGACAAGCAGGCGCACCGTCTGCGGGCGCTGGACAAAAAAGGTTACATTTATACCTACGCGGGAACCGGGCGGGAGGGCAATGAAGGCAACGGACGCTCCGCACGATACGCGTCGCTGTTCATGCCGGAAGGCCTGGAAATCGATCACCAGAACCGCATATATCTGATCTCTTCGCAGGGCAACAGCTGGTACGTGCGGCGTATCGACGAAAACGGGGTCATCGACCGTTTTGCCGGAAGCGGGGTGCTGGGTCATGCGGAGGATGGGATTCCGGCGGTCAACGCACCGCTCGGTGTGATCAAGGATGTTGCGGTCGGCCCGGATGGGAAGGTCTATCTTGCGGACTACACCAACCGTGACATCCGCTGGGTCGACGCACAGGGACGCATCCAGACCCTGGCGAAAGATGCGTGGCTGGCCATTGAAGACGGGGAAGTGCACCCGAACGGCCTTGCGGTGAACGATCAGGGGGAAGTGTTCGTCTCCGATTCCGGAAGCAGCAAGATCCGTAAAATCGACAACGAAGGCAACGTGACAACTTATGCGGGCGACGGCAGTTTCGAGGACAAGGGCGATGGCGGGCCGGCGTTGCTGGCGGGTATCCGGTCGCCGGGAGGACTGGTGTTTTCGCCTTCCGGCGAATTGTACATTGCCGAGGAAAACGCGCACCGCATCCGGAAGGTGGACAAAAACGGCATCATCACCACTGTAGCGGGAACGGGTGTGCAGGGTTTTTCCGGTGACGGCGGGCCCGCCGTTCAGGCGCAGTTGAAAAGCCCTTACCGCATGGCATTCGATAGCGAAGGAAATCTGTATTTCTCTGACCGGGACAACAACCGCGTCCGTCGGGTGGACACCAACGGAATGATCACCACCCTTGCGGGAAACGACAACTTCGGCTGGCTCCAGGACGGACTGGAGGTCCGCATCACGATACAGAATTTCCCATGAAGCCTTTCCACACAACCCGGGTTCTGGTGTGGGCGGTGCCCGCCCTGGCCGGACTTGTGTGGTCGGGTCCCGTCTGGGCCCTCAATATCAATGCGATCATCCTGAAAGAACTGAAGCAGAACGGCACCCACCTCAAGCTCAATTTCAGCGGAATGCTGGGCGATGACGGGGTGCGTCAACTGGCGCGGTCCCGTCTGTTGAAAAGGGTCGAAATCCTGGACCTCAACTCACATGGTTTTGGCAATGCCGGAGCCCAGGCGCTGGCGGCTTCCAAATACCTGTCGAACCTCCAGACACTGAACCTGTTCAATAACCAGGTCGGGCCGGACGGGGTGGCGGCGCTCGCGGCTTCGGACAAGTATCCGCTCCTGTCCCACCTCAATTTGTGGGGCAATCAAATCGGTCCTGCGGGCACCCGGGCTCTGGCCAATTCAGATACCCTGAGGGCACTCGAATACCTGGATCTGTCCGGAAACGGGATTGGCGATGCCGGTCTAATGGCACTGGCCCATTCCCCGATACTGGAGAAAGTCCGGGTTCTCAGGCTGGATAAAAACGGGATCGGGAATCGAGGCCTTGCGGCATTGGCCTCCTCGCAATACCTGAGAAACCTGGAAGTCCTGTCCCTGTCTCACAACGAAATCGGCGAAGAAGGTGCAAAGGTTCTTGCGGAATCTCCGTATATTCGTAAACTGAGACAGCTTCGACTGGAGCGGAACAAGATTGGCGACGTGGGTGTGAAACACCTCGCCGAATCGGAGGCATTCACAAATCTGGAAGAGCTGGATCTGCAGTGGAATGGCATCACGGAAACCGGGGCTCATGACTTGGCCGGGTCTCCGGTGCTGACCCGCCTGAACCGCCTGTACCTGTGGGGTAACGAAATCGGCAATGCCGGGGTGCAGGCCATCAAGGAATCCGATATTCTAAAGCATGTGGGCAACGACATTTACCCCTCCCTGAATTAAAAAGCAAGAGGAAGACCATGACCGTAACAGAAATGGCGGCGTTGGCCAAAAAGGCGTCGCTGGTTTTGGCGCGTCTCGACACCGCCACCAAAAACCGGGCGCTGGAAGCCATGGCCCAGGCGCTTGTCGCTCAAACCGAGTCCGTTCTGGAAGCCAATCGAAAGGACCTTGATTACAGCAAAAAGGAAAATATTTCAGGCCCCCTCGTTGCCCGTCTGGCCGTGGATACGCACAAGGTGAAGGGAATGGCGGAAGGCATCCGCAGTGTGGTCCGGCTGGAAGATCCCGTTAACCGGGCTCAAGGCACGACGGAGTTGGATGAAGGACTGATCCTGCGCCGCGTGTCGTGCCCCATCGGGGTCATCGGCGCGATTTTTGAGTCGCGTCCCGATGCGGTACCGCAGATCGCGTCGCTGTGCCTGAAATCCGGAAATGCGGTGATTCTGAAAGGCGGCCGGGAAGCGCAGAATTCGAATAAGGTCATCGTGGATCTCTTGAGACAGGCGATTGCCAGTGTCCCCGGCGTACCGGAGGCGGCGGTGCAGTTGATCGAAACCCGCGCCGAGGTGGCGGAGATGCTCGAGCAGGATCGTTACATCAACCTGATTGTTCCGCGGGGCAGTAATGAATTTGTTCGATACGTTCAGGATCACACGAAAATTCCTGTGCTGGGCCATTCCGAAGGCATTTGCCACGTGTACATCGACGAACACGCGGACACGGCCAAGGCGTTGAACATCGCCCTGGATGCGAAACTGCAATACGCGGCGGCGTGCAACGCCATGGAAACCCTGCTGGTGCATGAGAAGGTGGCTCCGAAGGTGCTGCCCGATCTCACGACCCGATTTCGCGAAAAAGGGGTGGCATTGATGGGAGACCTGCGTGCGTGCAGTCTGGTGCCGGATCTCCAGAAGGCTTCCGCTGCGGAGTGGGACACCGAGTACAATGATCTCAAGCTCGCCATCAAGGTGGTGGATGACCGTGGCGCGGCCATCGCACACATCAACGAGCATGGTTCCGGGCACACCGATACCATCGTTACCGAAAACCGCGAGGCGGCGGAACAGTTCATGAACGAGGTGGATTCGGCGAGTGTCATGTGGAACGCCTCCACCCGCTTTGCCGATGGTTTCCGTTTCGGGCTGGGAGCGGAAATCGGCATCAGTACCAACAAGACGCATGCGCGCGGACCCGTCGGGCTTGAGGGACTGGTGATTTACAAATACAAATTGTTCGGATGCGGCCAGACCGTGGGCGAATATTCCGGCGAAGGGAGCAGGCCATTCACGCATCGCCCCCTGTCCAACGACACGCCGTTGTGACCTGCGAAGCCCGGATCGATTGAAAACGGCAGGATAAAATGGACCGAAACGCTGAAAACCGGGAAGGGCCGCAGGAGACCGGTCCGTGGGAAGCCGAACCGTACCCGTATCCACACAAGCGGTTTGTGATCAATTTCCGGACGGTCACGGTGTTTGTGCTGTTGCTGGCAGGCACCGTGTTCACCACCACCCTGGTGGGCGGCGTGTGGTACGCGCTGGGGCTGCTTTCGATTCTCGGCGTTCACGAGTTCGGGCATTATTTTGCCTGCCGACGCAACAATGTCGATGCCACCCTGCCAAATTTCCTTCCCGCGCCTCCCATGTTCATCGTTGGAACATTTGGAGCGTTCATTGCGATCAAGGAACCCATAACGGACCGCCGGGCTCTCATGGAAATCGGTGCCTCGGGGCCGATTGCGGGGTTTGTGGTGGCATTGTTTGTGCTGGCAGTGGGATTGATGTTCTCCGTGGTGTCGCATGTGGCTCCGCCACCGGGGCTGGGACTCAATTACGGCAACTCTCTCATTCTTTACTTCCTGTCGGAGTTGGTGCTGGGTGTGAGCCCGTTCAACGAAGAACTGACCATTTATCTGCATCCCCTTGCGCTGGCCGGGTGGTTTGGCATGTTCTTCACCGCGCTCAACCTCTTGCCCATCGGGCAACTCGATGGGGGGCACATCATTTACTCCATGTTTCCGAATCAACAACCCTGGCTTGCGCGCTTATTCTTTGTGGCCTTATTCCCACTTGGGATGTACTGGCCGGGATGGTTTGTGTGGGCGGCCATGGTTTTCTTCATCGGTGTAAAGCATCCACCCGTTATCAATGAAACGGTGTTGTTGTCACCGTTTCATAGAAAGGTGGGATACGCTTCCATTTTCATTTTTGTGGTCACGTTTGTTCCCGTTCCAATAGACATGATCCAGTGAACGAAGAGAGGGTGAGGGCACCCTGTGAATAAGCTGTGAAAGGATTCCGAAGTTCGGACTTTAACCTGTTGATTAAATGGGTTTTGATAATGTTTTCGTTTCACTTTCGCCCTGATTTTGAAATTGGCGTCCGGCACTGAAAACCCTGCCCGATGAAACTTTTAACTGCTTATAAAATATATAGTTATATCCTTTTTGGTGAGGGCGTGAAGGTGCCCCGGAAAAGCAAAATAGTATTGACAAGGCGACAAACGCTATGCTAAATTCTGTATATCCTTTGGGGTACTGGACAAAGTGCTTATTTTATAAGCACTCTACCAAAAAAGAGTGGAAAGATAGACTCAGCCCTATCTTCTTGGTTGCCATCAAGAACTCTTTTCGGTTTGTTCAGTATCCCTTTTTTTTCGCCTGCTTTTTGCAACTTCCCTCCGATTAGACTTTAAGTTATTTTTGTTAAGTTTATGAAATTAAATAATAAATTTTTATTTTTTAAAGTTTCATTTCTGCAGGTGTTACTGGTTTTTATGGTGGGAGCGGTTACTGCTTTCCCCCGGCCTGCCCACGCAGATCCCTTGAGCACCCTGCCGCCTGTTGTTGAATGCGTGAATATGACGCTCCGGGCCCATTCGAACCCAGGAAAGCTGGAAAAATCGAAAGCTATTGATCTGGAGCACCGCGTGCGTCTCGCGTACGAGAGGATCCTGGTTCGAAAGGAACAGATCGGGATTTCCCGTGAGGTGCAGGGCCACTTTGAGAAAGCCGTCACTAATGCTGAAAGGAAGTTCGAGGAGGGAGAAGGGGACGTCACCCAGGGGGCCCTGACCAAGCTTAAATTGGGGTTGGCGGGCACCTTGAACGACATCACCCAGTTCGAAAGCGATATTTCACTGGCACGGCTTGACCTTGAGGCATTGATGGGTGTGCGCATCCACCCGGAATTCAAACTGGCAGATGATTCCCTGTCGCCACGTAAATTTCCGTTCACCACGATTCGGGAATACGGTGAAATGGCCGAAGGAGGGAACAACCCATTTGAAAAAATTTCTGCTGAGAGAAGAATTGCATTGGAGAAATCCATGGTGCGGGTCAATCAGGCCCGCTCCCAGTTCGATCTTGCCCGTAAAAACCGTAGAATGACGCGCGCGCTTCTGGTGACCGAAGTCGCCAACTATGATTTCGGGATCGGGGACGAGAAAGACCTGTTCGAAACCCTTATCATTTACACCCGGGTTCTGGTCGGATTTTATGATGCATTGCATAACTTCAACCAGGCGGTTGCGGAATTTGAGAAGGAGGTTTTTAGTACCAACCGGTAATACCGGTTAAGCGAGTGACCCGGGAGAACGAAAAGGGGATGTAGATGGCGGGTTTCTACCATAATGAGGCGCTCAGGATTCGGTGAAAACTCTTTTTTCAGATGACGATGTGTCTGCGGCGGAGCGCTATTGGGTGGCGTTGAACATGGTTCTTGGCGTCGGCAAGACGCTGTTTCACCGGCTGGTCCAAGGTTTGGGATCCCCCAGGAATGTATTTAATGCCTCCCGCCAGCAACTGATGCAGGTGGAGGGGATTGGTGCAAAAACCGCGGCGCAAATACTAAAATTCGACTTGGAACGCAATTTGGACCGGGAATACCGGTTGATGAGGGACACCGGAGTGCGTGTGCTCACTTTGGAGGACCCGCGTTACCCGCCGCTATTGAAAGCAATTTACGACCCGCCTCCGGTACTGTATTTCAAGGGACGGTTTTTTGATAACGTGAGCTTTCCCTTCGCCGTGGTGGGCACCCGTGCGGTATCGAGTTATGGGAAAATTGCAACCGAACGGTTGTGCAGCGAGCTCGCACAACGTGGAGCCTGCCTGATCAGCGGCATGGCGCGGGGTGTCGATACCCTGGTGCATAAAACAGCCCTTAAAGAGAAGGCGGTCACCCTGGCGGTAATGGGGTGTGGCTTGGAACACACGTATCCACCGGAGAATCGTGCCCTAAAGGAAAAAATCACCGAGTCCGGGGCAATCATCTCGGAATTTCCCATGTCCACCAAACCGGATCGAAACAATTTTCCTGCCCGCAACCGGGTGATCAGCGGTCTTTCGCAGGGGACATTGGTGATCGAAGCAGGAGAAAAGAGTGGTGCGTTGATCACTGCGTATTTTGCACTGGAGCAAGGCAGGGAAGTGTTTGCATTGCCCGGGAATATTTTTTCACCTAAAAGCAAAGGTTCACACAATCTGATAAAGAAAGGTGCGAAACTGGTGGATGGCGTCGACGCCATTCTGGAAGAATTTTCCGAAGAAGTGCAACAAAATATGGCTGCCAAGGAAATTAATGATGAAAGAATTGAATTGACAGATTTTGAAAAGCTATTACTTTCATTAATAGGCCACGAACAGCACCACGTTGATGACCTGATAGAACGCAGTCATTTGCCAGCGGCGGATGTTTTGGCTACACTTGTACAGTTGGAATTGAAAGACCGGGTTACGCAAACGGATGGCCTGTGGCACATGGCCCGGTTTCCCTGAAGCATTGAGGTATTATGGGTAAATCCTTGCTCATCGTGGAGTCACCCACGAAAGTCGAAACGCTCAAGAAAATCATCGGGAAGGACTTCGTCGTCAAAGCCTCGGTGGGTCATATTAAAGACCTGCCGAAAAAAAAGCTGGGTGTCGATGTCGAAAACAACTTCAATCCCGAATACATCACCATCCGAGGAAAAGGGAAAATCCTCAATGCGTTGAAAACCGCTGCCAAAAAAGCGGACAACATCTACCTCGCACCCGACCCGGATCGCGAGGGCGAGGCGATCGCCCACCACATCTGCAACGAGGTTTCAAAAATCACGAAGGGCAAGATTTACCGCGTGATGTTCAACGAGATCACCAAGAAAGCGGTCACCGAGGCGATCAAGCATCCCACCGAGTTGAATGTAAATAAAGTGAATGCCCAGCAGGCCCGGCGCATTCTGGACCGTCTTGTGGGCTACAAGATCAGTCCCATTCTATGGAAAAAAGTTCAGCGTGGACTCAGTGCGGGGCGTGTGCAGTCGGTGGCGCTTCGGATGATTTGCGACCGGGAAGAGGAAATCAAGAGCTTCAAGAGCGAAGAATACTGGACCATCACCATCGATCTCGAAGGCAGCAAGGAGCCCGAATTCCAGGCCAAGCTGTTCAAGGTCGAGGGGAAAAAGGCTGAGATCGGCAACGAGGAACAGGCCCAGGCCATTGTCAAGGCGGTGGAGAAGGGCGAGTTCGTCCTCGAGGACATCGTCAAAAAGGAAAGGAAGCGCAACCCTTCCGCCCCCTTCATCACCAGCACCCTTCAGCAGGAGGCGTCCCGCAAACTCAATTTCTCTCCGAAGAAAACCATGATGCTTGCCCAACGCCTGTACGAAGGGATAGCCCTGGGCAAGGAGGGCACCGTGGGTTTGATCTCCTACATGCGTACCGACTCGACGCGGTTGTCGGAAGAGGCGATCGGGGACATTCGCCGTCTCATCGAGGACAAGTACGGCAAGGAATACGTGCCCAAGGCACCGAATGTGTACAAGAGCAAGAAAACGGCGCAGGAGGCTCACGAGGCGATCCGGCCCACCAACATCATGCTGGAGCCAAAGTCGATCAAGGAATACCTCGAGAAGGATATGTACAACCTGTACGAGCTGATCTGGGCACGCACGCTTTCCTGCCAGATGGTGCCTGCGGTGCTGGATACCACCCAGTTTGATGTGGTGACCGCCAAATACCTGTTTCGCGCCAACGGTTCGGTGATCAAGTTCGACGGGTTCATGAAGGTGTACGTAGAGGACACGGACGATGAAGGTGCGGGCATGAAGTCTACCGAAAAAATTCTCCCCGATATCAAGAAGGGAGAGGTTCTCGAAATGAAGAAGGTCCTTCCGGAACAGCATTTCACCCAGCCACCGCCGCGGTTCACCGAGGCGATGCTGGTGAAAGCACTGGAGGAAAAAGGCATCGGCCGGCCCAGTACGTATGCCGCCATCATCAGCACCATCAAAGACCGCGATTACATCCGAAACGAAGACAAGCGCGTGGCGCCGACGGAGTTGGGTCACCTGGTCTCGGAACTCCTGGTGGACAATTTTCCGGATATCATGACGGAGGAGTTCACGGCGCAGATGGAGGACCAGCTTGACCAAATCGAGGAAGGCAAGATCGAGTGGGTGGACACGCTGAAATCGTTTTACGGTCCGTTCGAAAAAGACCTGGTCGAAGCGGAAGCAAAAATGAAAGATATCAAGAGCCAGGTAGAGGAAACCGACGAGGTTTGCGAGAAGTGCAACAGCCCCATGATCATCAAGTGGGGCCGGTTCGGCAAATTCATGGCCTGTTCCGGCTACCCGGAATGCAAGAACACGAAAGAAATCGGTGGCAACAATGGCGAAGGGGGCAAAAAGGTTTCCGAGAAGGTAGACGACACCTGCGATAAATGCGGCGCGCACCTGGTCATGAAAATGGGCCGTTTCGGCAAGTTCCTCGCCTGCTCGGAGTATCCGGAATGCAAGTTCACCAAACCCATCAGCCTGGGCATCAAGTGCCCGGAACCCGATTGCAAAGGTGACATCTCGCCCCGCCGTACGAAAAAAGGCCGCACATTTTATGGATGCAGTGAATACCCGAATTGCAAGTTCACTTCCTGGGACAAGCCGGTGGACGAGGCCTGCCCGAAATGCAACAACGCCTACATGGTCACCAAGTGGAAAAAGAATGAAGGCGAAAGCATTGTGTGCCCCGGTTGTGGCTTCAAGAAATCGTCCGACGAAGCGGCATAACGTTTAAAAGAACCGGGAAATATGACATCGCATGTGACCATCATCGGGGCCGGGCTTGCCGGATCGGAAGCGGCCTGGCAGATCGCCGAGCGGGGCGGGCGGGTGGTTCTTTACGAAATGCGTCCGGAGCTCAAGACTCCGGTTCACAAAACCGACCACTGCGCCGAACTGGTGTGCAGCAACTCCCTTGGGTCCAACCAGGATACCTCCGCTCCCTTTTTACTCAAACAGGAACTGCGCAAACTCAACTCGCTTGTGATCCGTTCAGGCGACCGGCATGCGGTGCCCGCCGGCGCGGCACTGGCCGTTGACCGCAACCTGTTTTCGGCGGAAATAACCCAGTCGCTGGAACAGCATCCCAACATCACCCTGAAGCGCAACGAGGTGAAGGACATTCCATTTGACGGACCCGTTATCATCGCTACAGGGCCCCTCACTTCGCCCGCGCTGTCGGACCGCATCTCATCCCTGCTGGGGCAGGGGTATCTGTATTTTTACGATGCGCTTTCCCCGATTGTGGACACCAACTCCATTGATATGACCAAAGCGTTTTTCGCGTCGCGTTATGGCAAGGGCGATGCGGATTACCTGAACTGCCCCCTGAACAAGGAGCAGTACGATCAGTTGGTGGACGGATTGTGCAAGGCGGAGAAAGTCCCTCTCAAGGAATTTGAAAAACCGGTTTACTTCGAAGGGTGCATGCCGGTGGAGGAACTGGCATTGCGGGGTCCCAAAACCCTTGCTTTTGGCCCGCTCAAACCGGTTGGCTTGAATCATCCGGAGACAGGGGAGAGGTTTCATGCGGTGGTGCAGTTGCGGCGGGAAAACAAAGAGGGTACGGCCTACAATCTGGTCGGGTTTCAAACGAAGCTGACATATCCTGAGCAACGCCGCATTTTCCGCATGATTCCCGGATTGGAAAACGCCGAGTTTTTCCGGTACGGTGCCATTCATCGCAATACGTTCATCAACTCGCCGGAATTGCTGTCCGCCGATTTGAGCCTGAGGAAAAACCCGAACATGTGGTTTGCAGGCCAGATCACGGGGGTGGAGGGGTATGTGGAGTCCTGCGCAATGGGCCTGGTTGCCGGGCTGTGCGCTTTAAGCCGGGTACGCAACGCCCCCTTCACAAGGCCGCCGAAAGAAACGGCCATCGGTGCGCTGTTGCATTACGTGACGGAAGGCCCCCCTAAAGGGAATTACCAGCCAATGAATGTGAACTTCGGATTGTTTTCGGGGGAAGAGTTCAAAATCCGGGACAAGAAGGTTCGCAACGCCAAAATCATCGAGCGCGCCCTCGCTATTCAGGAGGAGTGGCTGAAAACCCTTTGCTGACCTTTATACGATACAGACCGCCAGCACCTGCTTGAGGTCGCAATCCCCCTTGAAGATTTTCCAGATGCCGTCCTGCTTCAGGGTGGTCATACCGTCCTTGATGGCCTGGTCGCGCAATTCTTCGACCAGAGCCTGCTTCATGACCATGCGTTTGATTTCCGCCGTGCCCTCCAGGACCTCGTGGAGACCCGTCCGCCCTGCATAACCCGTGTCGCTGCACTTCTCGCAGCCCTTGGGTCCATACAGTTTGAGATCGTCTGAATATGGGATGTTGATGTTTTTGGCGAACAGTTCCGGATCCCCATACTCATTCACAAGCGTATCGTATTCCTCTTTGGTGGGGTGGTATTCCTCCTTGCAGTTTTTGCAAAGCGTGCGCACGAGGCGCTGGGCCGCAATGAGGAGGAGGGCGTCGGCAAAGTTCAGCGGGTTCATGCCCATGTCGAGAAGACGCGTGATGGTTTCAGGTGCGGAGTTGGTGTGCAGGGTGCTGAAAACCAGGTGACCCGTTAGGGACGCTTCCAAACCGATGGCACAGGTCTCCGCGTCGCGCATCTCACCCACCATGATGACGTCCGGGTCACCGCGCAGAAAGGAACGCATGGCGCGGGCAAAATCGAGCCCGATCTTGTTGAGCATCTGCACCTGACGTAATCCTTTCTGCGTGATTTCCACCGGGTCCTCGGCGGTCCAGATCTTTTTTTCCGGGGTGTTGATGTAACCGAGGGTGGAGTGCAGGGTGGTGGTTTTACCGGAACCGGTCGGCCCCACCACCAGAATCAGGCCATAGGGTTTCGCCGCCATCGCCTGAATCAATTTCAGGTTGCGGTCGGAGAAATTCATGTTCTCCAGGGGAATCGGTTTGCTGGCGGCAAGGATACGCAGAACCGCGTCCTCGTTGCCTCCCACAGTGGGGCAGGTGGCAAGGCGGTATTCCACTTCCCTCCCCCCGTATTTGAGTTTGATCTTGCCGTCCTGGGGCAGGCGTTTTTCCGCGATATCCAGACGTGCCATGATTTTGAGGCGGGACATCATGGCGAATTTGTACATGGGTGGAATTTCCTGGTATACGCGGCAGGCTCCGTCTTTACGAAAACGCACCACCATGTGGTCCTTGCCCATGCCCGGTTCGATATGTATGTCGGACACGCCGTTGTCATAGGCGTCGGTCAGGATTTTGTTCACCAGTTTGACGATGGTGTTGTCGCTTTCGCTGATAGCGTTTCCATCCTCGTCCTCTTCTGAAGCCAGTTCGGTGTCTTTTTCACTTTCCAGCGCGTTGAGCAGGGTGGACATTTCTTCCAGAGGAGCCCCGGCCGACTCCTCCGCCACAGCGGCATTCAGAAAGTCACGGATGTCGGCCTTCAACCCGACGCGGAACTCAATCTTCTTTTTGACGAAGATGAGCTTGATGTTCTGGATTTTATCGAGGTTGTTGGGGTTGTCGATAACGATGACCACCTTGTCGTCTTCGCGTTCAACGGGTACCCAGTGATTTTTCGACAGAAAGTTAAGGTTCAATCCTTCGAAAATGGTTGCGGGCAGGACCATTCCGTCTTCGTATCCCATGTACGGGATCTTGTAAAAGTTTTCCAGTGATTTGCCAAGCTCCTTTCTCGAAATACCGAGTTCATCCAGAAGGATGTTTTCGATATCCATCTGTTCCTTGCGGGCGCGGTTGATGGCTTTATTCAGTTCGATGTCAGTCAGCAAGCCCTGTTGCAGGAGATAAGAAAACTTCGTGGGTTTTTGTTGAACGAATTTCGACTGGTTGTAAAAAGCAAGGGCTAGAGTTTCGGAGACGACCTTGGCGCTTTTTTCGTCAATGACGTTAAAAGGCTGGTTGTTCTTTTTGTTGATCAACTGCAAAACCCCCATCATTTTGTCTTTATGGATGAGGGGCGTCACAAGCATGCTTTTGGTCTGGAAACCTGAAATTTTGTCCCAGGAACTGTCGAACGTCAGTTCGGGGTGAAACTTTTTTAATTCCCGGTCATCGTATACATTCTTAATGACCACCATTCTCTGTTCCATGGCTACGCAGCCGGCGATGCTCTGTGGAGCAATGGGGACCCGGATTTCATTGATTTTCTCACCGGATTTGACTTTGGAATAAACTTCGTTGCGCACCGGATCGACGGCATAAACTGTAATGAGGCTCGCATCGAACAATTCCAGAATGCGGTCCTTCAGGCTGATCAGGATTTCATCCACGTTTTTGGCTGAGTGGATGTCATTGATGATTTTGACGAGCTTTTCCTGCAGTTCGGCAGAGGAGAGTGGTTTGGAACCAGGCGTATCCATGGTCGGGGAATTTCTTGCAGTCATGGTACTGTTCCCATCCAGTTTGGTTACTAAAAATCCCAAGTAGGGTGCAAGTTCCTTGGAAATTTTGAAATCCTGTTCCGAGAACCCGCCGTTTCCGACTTTGTTGACGAATTCCACAATCCCCACAACTTTTTTCTTGTAGGGCAGGGGCAAAACCATCAAAGACCGGGTTTCGAGATCCAGCACTTCATCAACGGTGGAGCCGATTTTGAAGTTGGGGTTCATTGCCAGTATGGAACCCAACTCTCCCGCGTTTTTTAATAAAATCGGCCGACCGTTGAGTGTTGCGTGCCCCGCCAGCATATCGTTTTTCAACGGCAACCGGTGCTCTTGAACTCCGTAACCCAATTCATGACAGGAAACCAGTTCCTTGTTGGCCCGGTCCAATTTGTATAGCACCACCGCTTCGCTGGGAAACAACCCTTTCAATTCTTCCAGCAATCCGGGAAGCAGGGACCACAAATCACCCGATGACTGGATCTGGGCACTGATTTCCTGGACTTTCATTTCCAGGGTAGCAGAATCGGTCGTCATAAAGATAATCAACAGTGACAGGAACAGCTACTTCGCAACGCGACGTCTTCGACCACCCGGGTCAGGACTGATTACTCCATGCGATGAATTTGGATGAAAACAGTATAAATACCTTCCCGAATAACTTCAATGTTTTCCGGGAGAGGAACGGTTCCTACTGAATGCAGACCGCGAGCACTTGTTTGAGGTCACAATCGCCTTTAAAGACCTTCCAGATGCCATCCTGCTTCAGGGTGGTCATTCCATCCTGAATGGCCTGCTGCCGAAGTTCTTCTACCAGTGAACTTTTCATGATCATGCGTTTGATGTCGTCCGTTCCCTCAAGGCATTCATGCAATCCGGTACGACCCGCATACCCGGTGTTGTTGCATTTTTCGCAACCCTCCGGACCCTGCAACATGAGATCATCGGAGTAAGGAATTTTGACGTTTTTGGCGAAAAGTTCGGGGTCGCCATATTCTTTCACCAGGGTGTCGTACTCTTCCTTGGTGGGGTGATATTCCTTTTTGCAGCTTTTGCAGAGGGTGCGTACCAGCCGCTGGGCAACAATAAGCAGGAGGGCGTCGGCAAAGTTCAGGGGGTTCATGCCCATGTCGAGAAGACGCGTGATGGTTTCCGGGGCGGAGTTGGTGTGCAGGGTGCTGAACACAAGGTGACCCGTGAGGGAAGCTTCCAGACCGACGGCGCAGGTCTCCACGTCGCGCATCTCACCCACCATGATGACGTCCGGGTCGCCGCGCAGAAACGAACGCATGGCGCGGGCGAAGTCGAGTCCGATCTTGTTGAGCATCTGCACCTGGCGGAGGCCGTCCTGCGTGATTTCCACCGGGTCTTCCGCAGTCCAGATCTTTTTTTCCGGAGTGTTGATGAAACCCAAAGTGGAATGCAGGGTGGTGGTTTTACCGGAACCGGTCGGCCCGACGCACAGGATGAGTCCGTATGGTTTGGACGCCATCGCCTGAATCAATTTCAGGTTGCGGTCGGAGAAATTCATGTTCTCCAGGGGAATCGGTTTGCTGGCGGCAAGGATACGCAGAACCGCGTCTTCGTTTCCACCCACCGTCGGGCAGGTTTCAACGCGGTACTCGATGTCTTTCTTGCCGTATTTCATTTTGATCTTGCCGCTCTGTGGAAGCCGCCGCTCGGCAATATCCAGCTTCGACATGATCTTGATACGGGAGAGAAATGCCTGCCGGTACATGGGGGGAATTTCCTGATACACACGGCAGGAACCGTCCTTGCGAAACCGGATGCGCATGGCCTTTTTCCCGAGGCCCGGCTCGATGTGGATATCCGACACACCGTTGTCGTAGGCGTCGATCAATACCTTGTTCACCAGCTTGACGATGGTGCTGTCGGTTTCGCTGATGGCGCTGACTTCATCTTCCTCATTCCCCGAATCGACCTCAACATCCTTTTCACTTTGAAGGGCACTGAGAAGGGTGTCCACGTCGCCGGTATCCGCGGGCATGGCGCCGGGGCTGTCGTCTTCAGGAGTGGCATTGAGAAAGTCGTGAATGTCCGCACGCAGTCCTACTTTGAATTCGAGGGTCCGCTTGGTGAAAATCAGTTTGATACTTTGAATTTTGTCCTGGTTCGCCGGGTTGTCGGTAAGGATGGTAACCCGGTTCTGCTCTTCATCTTTGGCGATGGGAAGCCAGTTGTTCTTGAGAAGAAAGTTGGTATTGAGACCGGTGAACAATGATTGTGGCAATACGATATCCGGAGAATAGCCGTAATAAGGAATGTTGTAAAACTCCTCCAGGGATTTGCCAAAATCACTGCGGTTGATTTTGTATTCGTCGAGAAGAATGGTCTCGATATCGACACCGCTGGTACGTGCTTTTGAGATCGCCTTGGTCAATTCATCCTGGGTGATGATACCGTTGTTGATGAGGTAGCTGAACTTGGTCGGCTTGGCCATCTTCTGTTTCTGCTTGTTCTTGATGGCCAGCGCCAGGGAATCTGCGATGGTTTTGATGCTCCGTTCATCCTGCGGGGTGAACGCGATTTCATTCTGCTTGTTGGCAAGCTGCAACACGCCCATCACCTTGCCTTCGTGCACAAGCGGGGCGACCAGCATGCTCTTCGCCTTTTCCCCCAGCGAATTTTCAAGGGTTCGCTCGTAAACCATCTCAGGGTGGTATTCCACCAGTTCCACCTGGTCATGCACGTTTTTCACATTGAGAACGCGTTTTTCGGTTGCCACGCAACCGGGCAGGGTGGCGGGACCCAGGGCGCAACGGACTTCGCTTTCTCCCCCACCGGTCTTCAGTTTGGCAAACAGGTCTTTTTTTGCCGGATCGAGAGCATAAATGACTGCAAGCCTGCAATCGAATAATTGAAGGATCGGCATTTTCAATTCCATCAGGATTTCATCCAGTGTCCCGGCGGAATGAATGGCGTGCGAAGTGGCCTGGATTTTTTCATCAATGATCTCGGTCTGCATCTTGACGATGGCATGACCCAGGGTGCTGGCCAGTTCCTTTGCCAGCCGGACATCCTGATCGGTGAAGTGGGGCTTGCCCCGTTTGTTGATGACTTGAAGGACCCCCATCATCTTGCGGTTGTGGGGCAGCGCAACAACCAATACCGACTTCGTCTTGTATCCCAGTTTTTCGTCAAACGATTTTTCGAGTGTCAACTCAGGATGAATACGACTGAGCTCCTTGCCGTCGTATGCATTGAGGACATTCAGGGTGCGGCCCGATGCCGCGACAAAGCCGGCCAGACTTTTGGGCGAGATATCCACCCGGATCTCTTCAACCTGGTTGTCCTTGAAGTTTCGGGAGAACAACTGGCGTTTGGGCCGGTCGATGGCAAAAACGGTCACCTTGTCAGCATCAAACAGTTCCCTGAATTCGCCGATCAATTCAAACAGGGTTCGGGTGATGCTGTTGGAGGACAGAATTTTGTTGACCAGGGTGCGCAGTTTGTCTGCGGAACGGCGCTCACGGCCAGCGGCCTGCGTCTGTGGAGCGGTCTGGCGGGCGGCCCGTTTTTGCGCGGGATTTCCCGGAGCCTTCGGGTTTCTTTGCGGAGGCGAATCGTTCAAGGTGGTATGAAACCTGATAAATTAACGCTAAGTGTAACTCTAGTAGTACATCATTAATTTTACAAGGTTTAGAGGTGTTTTAAAATTATTTTTTGGGTGGAGTGCCGAATTGGTCGGGAAATACGTGCATTTGCGGTAGCTTTGAGGACTTTTTTTAAGGCGGACGGATATTATCAGATATCGAGGTCTTGAAAAAATACGGCTTTCTCTTTAATGAACTTGAAGCGGTTCTGGGCGTCCTTGCCCATCAGACGGTCGAAAGTGACGTCGGTATTCCTGTCATCGGCAATAGTCACGCGGATCAGGGTGCGGTTGGATTTGTCCATGGTGGTGTTTTTGAGATCGGAGGAGGGCATTTCTCCCAGACCTTTGAAGCGGCCGATTTCGTATTTCGCACCGTTCAGCTTGGAGACAATCTTGTTCTTTTCCTTGTCGTCGATAGCGTAAAAGGTCTTTTTGCCGGCATCGATGCGATACAAGGGGGGCTGGGCGATGTAGAGATGGTTTTCGTGGATCAGGCGCGGCATGAAACGGTAGAAAAAAGTGAGGAGCAGGGTGCAGATATGGGCCCCGTCCACATCGGCATCGGTCATGAGAATGATTTTTCCATAACGCAGTTTTTCATACTGGTAATTTGGTTCGATTCCTGTTCCGAGGGCGGAGACAATGTTCTGGATTTCCTGGTTGGCTAGGATCTTGTCCTTGGTCGCGGTTTCAACATTAAGAATTTTGCCGCGAATGGGAAGGATGGCCTGCGTTTTGCGGTCGCGTGCCTGTTTGCTGGAGCCGCCGGCGGAATCGCCTTCACAAATGAACAATTCGGACTCATCCCGGAGAGTGGACGAGCAATCCGAAAGTTTTCCCGGCAGGTTGAGCCGGTGCGAGATGTTCGATTTGCGGTTGACGGAGTCCTTGGCCTGACGGGAGGCGATGCGTGCCTGCGCCGCCAGGATGATCCGGTTGGACAGCAGGTCCCCCTGCGTCTGGTGTGTGTTTAAAAAGTCTTCCAGCGAATGACGCACCACGGAGTCCACCTGGGACGTGATGTCCGAGTTGAGTCGCCCCTTGGTCTGGCCCTGGAACTCGACATCGCCCTGCAAGTAGATGTTGATGATGGCGACAAGTCCTTCTTTCACGTCGTCTCCGGTGATGCCGGAAACGCCTTTGGGTAACAGGTTGCGTCGCTCGATGTAGGCGCGAAGCGCCTTGGTGATGCCGTTGCGGAATCCGTTTTCATGGGTGCCGCCGTCGATGGTTTTGATGGCGTTGGCATAGGAATGGATCACCGTATCGGTTTTCGACGTCCACAAAAACGCCACTTCCAGCCTGAGCTCCTTATCCTCCTTCTCCACGTACATCGGTTCCGGAGTGAGCGACACGTTGGCCGGGGTGATTTTGCGGATGAAGTCCTTGATGCCTTCCGGGTACTGGAACACGTGGGTGTTTTTATTTTCGCGCACGGTGATCTTCAGCCCCTTGTTGAGGAAGGCCTTCGATTCCGCCTGCTCGAGGATGGCTTTCACGTTCCACGCAATCTTGGGGAATA
Source organism: Nitrospina sp. 32_T5 (assembly GCF_052156635.1). NCBI lineage: Bacteria > Pseudomonadati > Nitrospinota > Nitrospinia > Nitrospinales > Nitrospinaceae > Nitrospina > Nitrospina sp. 32_T5. The sequence continues at coordinate 596,281 of NZ_JBQKUO010000002.1, forward strand.
TTTTCGGATCCGGCCGGAAGGTGATTTCTGTACCGCGGTTGCGGGTGGCTTTGCCTTTTTTCAGTTTGCCCTCGGCCTTGCCGCAGGAATAACTCTGCGTCCACTCGAAGCCGTCGCGCCGGGAAGTCGCGGTGAGGGATTTCGACAGCGCGCACACCACCGCCATGCCGACGCCGTGCAAACCGCCGGACACTTTATAATTGCCCTCCTGGAATTTTCCGCCTGAATGGAGCGTGGTGAACAGGATTTCCATCGCGCTCTTTTTGGTTTTGCGAAACGTGTCCACGGGGATGCCGCGGCCGTTGTCCTTGATGGTGATCTCGTCCTCGCGGTGGATGGTGACCTCTATGTGATTGCAGTGGCCGTTGAGCGCTTCATCGACGGAGTTGTCGAGGATTTCCCACACGAGATGGTGCAGTCCTGTGGACGAGGTGGAGCCGATGTACATGCCCGGCCGTTTGCGGACCGGTTCCAGCCCTTCCAATACCTGGATGTCTTTTGCTTGATATGTGCTCATTGTCTAATTCAATTTTCCATAATGCGGACGACCTTGACGCGTTTGACCACACCGACGCCCTGGCTCCCACGGTTGTATTCCGGCACCGCCGTCATTTTAAGTTCTTTGGTTTTGCCGCTATCCAGCAGAAGTTCCACCGTTTGGCGTTTTTTCACACATTTTGCTGCGAGGAACCGGCTGTCGCCGACGTTGATCAGGCGGACACCCACGCCCGCCCCGCTCAGCTGCGTGATCTGGTCCAGCTTCACCAGCATGCCTTTGCCTGCCTCCGTCAGCAGAAAGGCATGGGTGCCGACGGTCTGGATGACCGTTATCAGACGCGCGTTGTTTTTCAGCGTCATCACCTTCTTGCCGGAGCGGGTGGTCTCGCCCAGGTTTTCGGTGGCGAAACGGAAACCGTAGCCTGCGGAATTCACCAGCAACAGTTCCGCGTCTTCCTCCTGGCCGATGCCATCCAAAGGAAGGCTCTGCTGCTCGCCCCTGGCCGCTTCCCGGGCTTCCACCGATTGGGGCGACAGCAACGGAAGCATCCTGATCACGCGCTCTCCGTCGCCGAACTTGAACAGGTTCTGGATGGGTTCGCCGAATCCACTGCGGGTGTAGGGCAGGGCGTGGACCTTTTGCACATACACCACGCCGTGGGAGGTGAAGAAGGCGACAAGGTCCGCCGTGTTGACACGCGCCATTTCCAGCAGGCCATCGTTTTCCTTGTACTTTAGGGATGCCGGGTCGGATACGGATTTCATCTTGCGGAGCCAGCCGTTTTTGCTGATCACCAGGGCTACGTCCTCATGCTCGATGAAGTCCTCAGCGTTGAATTCCACCCCGTCATCGGAACCGAACTGGGTCCGGCGTTTGTCGCTGTACTTGTCCGTGATCTCCTTCAATTCGGTTTTGACTTCCTGCCAGATTTTCTTTTCAGACTTGAGGATGTCTTTCAGCCGCTTCTGTTCCTTTTTCTTTTCCTTCTGTTCCTGCAAAATCTTGTCGATTTCCATCGACACCAGCCGGTAGAGCGGGATGTCGAGAATGGCCGCCGTTTGTTCGTCGTCCAGTTTGAACGTCTTTTTGAGTTTCGTCGCCGCTTCGTCCTTGGACTTGGACGACCGGATGAGTTTCAGTGCCTTGTCGAGATCTTTGAAGATGACTGCGAAGCCGTCCAGGATGTGCAGCCGTTTCTCCAGCACTTCAAGGTCATATTTGATGCGGCGCGTCACCACGTCCTTGCGGAAGTCCAGGAAATGCAGGCACAACTCGCCGATGGACAAGCGTTCGGGCTCGCCGTTCGGCTTCAGGCAGTTGAAGTTGATCTGGAAACCGCTTTCCAGGTCCGAGTGCTTGAAGAGGTAGGCCATGATCTTTTCGGGGTCGCTCCCGGACTTGATCTCCAGCACCACGCGCACGTTTTCATCGCTTTCGTCGCGGATGTCGGTGAGAGCCTGCAGTTTTTTGGCGATGATGATCTCCGCGATCTTCTCGATCAGCCGCGCCTTGTTGACGCCGTAAGGGATTTCGGTGATGACGATCTGTGTTTTGCCCCGCGCCAGGGTTTCCATCGTCCATTTGCCGCGCACCTTCAGGTTGCCGGAGCCTTCCTCGTACATCTTGCGCAGTTCGGTTTTGGAATTGAGCAAAATGCCGCCGGTCGGGAAGTCGGGTCCCTTGATGTGTTTCATGATCTGCGTCGTCGTCTGATTGCGGTCGTCGATGAGCGACATGAGCGCGTTCATGACCTCTTTCAGGTTGTGGCTGGGAAAGGAGCACGCCATGCCTACGGCGATGCCGGAGGAGCCGTTGATGAGCAGGTTCGGCACCTTCGATGGCAGGATAACGGGTTCCTGCAGGGTGTTGTCGTAGTTGACGCGGAACTCGACGGTGTTCTTCTTGATGTCGGCCAGCATGTAGCTGGTGATAGGCGTCAACTTGCCTTCCGTGTAACGGTATGCAGCAGGGGAGTCGCCGTCCACCGATCCGAAATTGCCCTTGCCGTCCACCAATGGGTAACGCATGGCGAAGTCCTGCGCCATTCGCACCATGGAATCGTAGGTGGAAGTGTCGCCGTGCGGATGAAACTTACCCAGCACCTCTCCGATGATTTTGGCTGACTTCACCGGCTTGGCTTCCGCGCCCACACCCATGCCGTTCATGGCATACAGGATGCGGCGGTGAATCGGCTTCAATCCATCACGCACGTCCGGCAGGGAACGGGAAACGATGGTGGAAAGGGCATAGGTGAGAAACCGGTTTTCAAGTTCCTGAGTGATATCTGATTCTTTTTCGTTTGCCATGACCGAAGGATAAACAGGGTGATTTGCCAGAGGACCGGCCTCCGTTGCGAAGGGCGGGTCCGGGGTCCATCATCTCTACGTCCACGATGGAGGAGGATGGGAAACAGGGCCCAATGTTAAATTAGGGCTCGGGACCGGATGCGTCATTAGAGGGTATTTTAGACCCTTTAAAATTAATGACTTAAGTAAAATGACTAACACAGTGCCCAACTTTTGTAAAGACTAAAATACATTATGTTGTGGGCGCTGCTTTCGAATGTACACTATATATTGTAATATGGTTTTTTATACGATTCTTTCGCGGGGAATAGGAAAATCTCCCCGAAGCAGGTTGGGAGAATGGGTTTTCAATTTCCCATATTCCATGCAATGATGTATTTTAGAAAACTTTTTTTGGGGATTTGCCATCCTAAAACCAAGGAAGCGGGCAAATGACCCCTTCTTTTTCGAATTGACGGAAGCCATCCCTCAGGCCGCCTTGTCAGGCGCGGCCTTGAATCTTATAAATCTCGAATAAAGACACGCGTCAAGTCAATCTATTTGTGATCCATCCCGGGAGCGAAATATGTCGGATCAAGATTTACAGGTAAAAGTCATCGGGGCTTTGAAGACGGTCATGGACCCCGATCTGCATAAGAATATAGTGGACCTTGGGTTTGTCAAAAACCTCGAAACCAAAGACGGCAAGGTGAAGTTCGACGTGGAATTGACCACTCCCGCCTGTCCGGTGAAAGAGGAATTGAAAAACGAATGCCAGACCAAGGTCGGTGAAATCGAAGGCGTGAAGGACGTCACGGTCAACATGACCTCCAACGTGCGGCCTTCCGAGCATCAGCAACCCATTCTGACCGGCGTGAAAAACATCATCGCCGTGGCCAGTGGCAAGGGCGGCGTGGGCAAATCCACCGTCAGCACCAACCTCGCCATTGCCCTCAGCCTGAGTGGTGCCAAAGTCGGCCTGATGGATGCGGACATCTACGGCCCGAGCATTCCGAAAATGCTGGGCATGCCCATCAAACCGCCGAGGGGCGCAGACAACAACAAATTCTTCCCGCACGAGAAATACAATCTTAAAGTCATCTCCGCCGCTTTCCTCACGGAAGAGGGACAGCCGCTGATGTTGCGTGGCCCCATGCTGGGCGGAATCATCCAGCAGTTCCTGCAGAACGTGGAGTGGGGTGAGTTGGATTACCTGGTCATCGACCTGCCTCCGGGCACGGGCGATGTGCAGTTGACCCTCACCCAGCGGGCTCCGCTGTCCGGCGGGGTGATTGTCACCACCCCCCAGCAGATCAGCGCCATCGACGCCGACAAGGGCGTCAAGATGTTCCGGCAGGTGAAGGTTCCTGTTTTGGGTGTGATTGAGAACATGAGCTACTTCGTCTGTGACGGTTGTGACAAAAAACACTTCATCTTCCAGTCCGGCGCCGGGCAGAAGCTGGCCGACGATTCCAAGGTGCCGTTCCTGGGTGACATCCCACTCATCCCGGATGTGGTTGCCGGGGGCGATTCGGGCGTGCCGATCCTCCTGAGCAATCCCGATTCTCCGGCCTCTTTGGCTTATAAGGAACTGGCGGGAAAAGTCGCGGCGCAGATCAGCATCAACCAGGCGAGTGCGGAAAAGAAAATCGATTCCAGTTTCGAACTGGCCTGGAAAGCGTGACGTCTTCAAGCTGAGCACAATAGAAACCTGAAACCGGAATGGGTATGAGCGAAGAGCCGAAGAAAAAAATGGAAGAGAGTGAAATGACTCCCAGCGATGTGAAGCAGGTGGACGAATCCACGCTGGGAATCACCTGGCCGGATGGGCACGAATCGGTGTATCCGGTGAAGTTGCTCCGCGAAAAATGTCCGTGCGCGCACTGCATCGACGAATGGACGGGGGAAAAGAAAATCAAGCCGGGCATGATTCCGGACAGCATCCGCCCCCTCAAGATCAAGGCGGTGGGTCTTTATGCTTTGCAGTTCGACTGGAACGACGGCCACAGCACGGGGCTTTACCCGTATGAATTGTTGCGGCGATTGTGCCAGTGCGGCGAGTGCAAGTCGCAGAACGCGGCGTGAGTTTTTACGTTTAAAAAGTATTTGCAATAAAAAACGGGTCGGCCTGAAAGAGGCCGACCCGTTGTTTTTTTGTTCGCGGTGAGCGGGTTGTTACATGCCCACCTTGTCGCGCACCTCGTCCATCAGGGCCGCGTCAATAACCTTGATGCCCTTGGACTTGGCGAAGTTGATGACGGTCTTTTTGGCCATGCCGCGCACGAAGAAGGGGACCTTCTGGATGCGGTCCTTGGCTTCCTGCGTCCACTCGACATCGCCTTCGTCGCTGGGCTCCGCTTTCTTGAGCTCTTCCTTGCCTCCGGCCAGTGAACTGCCCACCATTCCGAACGGCGTTTTGCCGAACTCCGAGGCGCCGCCTGCTTCCACGCCGAGCTTGCTCACGAACTCCGTTTCAAATTTATTGGTCAGCATGGCGATCATATGCCCGCATTTTTTGCATTTGAACTTGAGAGCGATGTTCTTGCTGTCATCGGTCATCAAGAGACCATCTTTTTGAGTTTCCATCTGCTCGTCGCAGGGAATGCAAAGGAACTTCATGGGTCCTCTCCTTAACTTGTTTTATTTCGATTGAATGAATTTCTCGATGCCATCGACGACGGCGCCGAGCGCTTTGCCGGTGATCGAATCGGGGTACTCGGTAACAAACAGTTTGTTTTTCCCGGACTCCTTCGATACCCGGCTGTCAAAGGGGACCCGGCCCAGGAAGGGGATGCCCTTCGTTTTGGCCAACTCCTCGACGTTTTGCCCCTCGAACAGGGAGCCTTCCTCGTTGCAATGCGGGCACACGTAGGTGGCCATGTTTTCCACCAGCCCGATGATCGGTACTTTCAGTTTTGAGTTCTTGGTGATCGATTTCGACACGATGTGCTGGGAGATGGGGGAGGGGATGGTGATCTCCACAACGCCCGCCAGTTCCGGAATCAGGTCGCGGATGTTGTCGATACGGTCGCTGCCCGGAGGCATGTCGATCAATAGATAATCCAGTTCGCCCCAGATGGTGTCACGCAACAGTTCCTGCAGGGCGGTCGACTCCATGGTGCTCACCCAGACGGCGCTGGCTTTTTCGTCTTCCGTCCACATGACGGGAGCATCGGCGCTTGGCAACAGCATGTCCATGGACATGATCTTGATACCCAGCGCACCCTCGCCGGGATGCACGCCTTCTTCCTCGACTTTCAACTTGGCGTCGTTGGGCACGCCCAGGAGTTTGGCGACACTGGGGCCGTTGAGGTCCGCGTCCAGAATCCCCACCTTGTGCCCGCGCTGGGCGAGGCACGCCGCCACGTTGGCGGTGATGGAGCTTTTTCCGACACCCCCCTTGCCGCTCATCAGGCAAACCTTGTGCTTTATTTTATCCATCCTGGCGCGCAGTTTCTGCTGTTGGCTGACCACCTGTTCCACAATGTTGGAACCGCCGTCAGAAGCCAGGTCGTTGTACGTTTTCATCCTGAAACTCCTTTGATTTGAATCGATTCGAGTATCTGGCTGTTGCGTCCGATGGCCCCTATCTTATAGAATTTGCCCCCGATTGGAAAGAATTAGTTTCCCCTCGGAATTTCAGCCTTTTGCCCTCTTGCGGGGCCGTAATGAGGGACTATATTAGTGATGTGAGAAATGGTCCAATCCATCGGGAGGGTCAAGAGGAGCCATGAGTCCACCGCGCCAGACAGCCGACACCAATCATTTGTGATCCACTCATGATCCACGTATAAACGTGGACGCTTCGATAATTCGGAGCTCTTAAGGATAAAAATCGCGACGGTCCGAGACTGTCGCGATTTTTTTCATGTAATATCCCCCCATGCGCCGCATCAAACTCCTCCTCGAATACGAAGGCAGCCAGTACCACGGCTGGCAGTTTCAGCCGAACGGGATCACCATCCAGGAAGTGCTGGAGAAACGGCTGGAGACCATCACCGGCAGGAAAACCCCGGTGGTCGGTTCCGGGCGCACCGATTCCGGCGTGCATGCGGAAGGGCAGGTAGCGCATTTCAACACCATCTCGAAGATGACCCCGCGCCAGTTCCTGAAAGCCCTCAACAGTCTTTTGCCGCACGACATTGTGGTGAAAGCGGTTGAAGAGGTGGATTCGGGGTTTCACGCGCGCAAATCCGCCACACGCAAGATCTACCGCTACACCCTGCTCAATCGGGACTATCCCTCCGCCCTGCGTTGCAAACAGGCTCATTACGTCGCCCAGCCGCTGAAAATCGTCGCCATGCGCAATGCCGCGCGGCACCTGGTGGGCAAACACGATTTCAAATCGTTCCAGGGGGCGGGGTGCGAGGCCAAAAGCACGGTGCGCGAGGTCTTTGACCTCACCGTCAGAAAACGCGGTGACTGGATCGAGTTCTCTGTCGATGGCAATGGTTTCTTGAAACACATGGTGCGTAATCTCGTCGGTACATTGATCGAGGTGGGCTACGGGCGCATCGAACCCGACGCCATTCTGGAGATTCTGAAAGCGCGGGACCGCAGACAGGCCGGCCCCACCGCCCCGGCACGCGGACTCTGCCTGGTCGAGGTGTTTTATGACAAACCGAAAGCCAGGCGTCGCACGGCATCTAAAAAAAAGTGATCGGCTTTCGGCACTGGCGGGTTTTCGGGTATAATGCTCCGTTTCATTTTTGAAAGGTGGCGACAGGTATGAGTCAGGAATACACGATTGCGGTTCTGCCGGGCGATGGCATCGGCCCCGAAGTGATTGCCGAAGCGGTGAAGGTCCTCCGGGTGGTGGAGACGCGCCTCGGCCTCAAATTGAATTTGAACGAAAAGCCCGTTGGCGGCGCGGGATACGAGGCGACCGGACACCCCCTTCCGGGCGATACCCTGCAGGCGGCGAAGGAAGCCGATGCGGTTCTGTTGGGGGCGGTGGGCGGTCCGAAGTGGGAGACCATCGATTTTTCCCTGCGGCCTGAACGGGCTCTGCTGGGACTGCGCTCTGAACTGCAACTGTTTGCCAACCTGCGGCCGGCCAAGGTGTTCCGCGCGCTCACCCAGGCTTCGACGCTCAAGCCGGAAGTGGTGGAAGGGCTCGATATCCTCGTGGTGCGGGAACTCACCGGCGGCATTTATTTCGGCGAGCCACGCGGCGTGGTGGCGCTTCAGGGAGGCGAGCGGCGCGGCACGAACACGCTGGTCTACACGGAAAGCGAAATCGTCCGCATCGCCAAGGTCGCCTTCGACGTCGCCCTCAAGCGCAACAAGAAAGTCTGTTCCGTGGACAAGGCCAATGTGCTGGAAGCCACCGGCCTGTGGCGCGAGGTGGTGACCGGTGTTCACGAAAAAGAATACAGCGAGGTCGAGTTGTCGCACATGTACGTGGACAACGCCGCCATGCAACTGGTGCGGAATCCCAAGCAGTTCGACGTCATTGTCACCACCAATATGTTCGGCGATATCTTGAGCGACGAGGCCAGCATGCTCACCGGCTCCATCGGCATGTTGCCGTCGGCCAGCCTCGGCGGCAAGACGGCGATGTACGAACCGATTCACGGCAGCGCCCCGGACATCGCCGGAAAAGACATGGCCAACCCGCTCGCGACCATCCTGTCGGTGGGCATGATGTTCAAGTATTCGCTCGACCGCGAAGACGTCAACACCGCACTCGAAAACGTGGTTGAATCGATTCTGGAAGAGGGGTACCGTACGAAAGACATCATGTCGAGCGGCATGAAGGAAGTGGGTTGCAAGGCGATGGGCGACCTCGTCGTGCAGGCTCTGGAGAAGAAACTGTAATGCAGAAAAAAGATTCATACAATGTCGCGGTGGTGGGCGCCACGGGAGCCGTGGGCCGCACCATGATCGCCACCCTGGAGGAACGCAAGTTCCCGGTGGCGGAACTGCGCCTGCTGGCGTCGAGCCGTTCGGCGGGAAGCGAACTGCCGTTTCACGGCAAACCCGTCACCGTGCAGGAGTTGAAGGACGACTCGTTCGCGGGCATCGATATCGCGCTGTTTTCGGCGGGTGCCTCGACCAGCCGGCAGTTCGGGCCGAAGGCGGTGGAGGCGGGGTGCGTCGTCATTGATAACAGCAGTGCGTTCCGCATGGAACCGGGCATTCCGCTGGTGGTGCCGGAGGTGAACCCCGATGCAATCCAGAGCGGGCCGGGCATCATTGCCAATCCCAACTGCTCGACCATCCAGATGGTGATGGCCTTGAAACCCCTGCACGACCGATTCCGTGTACGACGGGTCATTGTCTCGACCTACCAGTCGGTGTCGGGTTCGGGGCAGAAGGCCATCGACGAGTTGACCCACCAGAGCAAAAACGCGCTCAACTGCGAACCCCTGGTGAAGAACGTCTATCCGCACCAGATCGCGTTCAACTGCCTGCCGCACATCGACACGTTTCTCGACAACGGCTACACCAAGGAAGAGATGAAGATGGTCAACGAGACCCGCAAGATCATGGGTGACGACAGCATCCAGGTCACGCCGACCACGGTCAGGGTGCCGGTGATGTACTCGCATTCGGAGTCGGTGTACGTCGAGACCGATGAACAGATCGAGGTCGCCGAGGTGCGCCGCGTGCTGTCCGCCTTTCCGGGCGTCAGCGTGGTCGATGCTCCCGAGAAAAACGAATATCCGCTGGCCATCGACGCCGCCGGGCGTGACGAGGTGATGGTGGGACGCATCCGCAAGGACCTCGCCAACCCGAAAGCCCTCAACCTGTGGGTGGTGTCCGACAACCTGAGAAAAGGCGCGGCGCTGAACGCTGTGCAGATTGCGGAAGCCCTGATTCGCTGACCCTCCCCCTCGCCATGGCAGGCTCACTTTTTCCTCCTGGACCCTTCCCGGCCTTTACAAATCTCCAAAAATAATTAAAATACATATACTTACGAATTGCCGGCTCCCGGCCGGCACCTCGGAGATTTGACCGATGCCGGACCATTCAGCCGAAGATTCCCCGCGCGATCCGAACGTCCGCGGTTCCGAGTGGCGCCCCGCCGACTCCGCGGAACTTTCGCGACTGCTCCAGACGGCGGCGCAGGAACGCAAAAACCTGCAACTCCTGCTCGACTACTTCGAGAACAACGTCGGCAAACTCTCCGATACGAAACAGTATTTCGAAAAATTCAGTCAATTCCTCCCCGATACATTCAAAAAACTCGACACCCTGCAAAAACGCCTGAAAGAGATGCAGGCGCTGGAGGGGTCGATCGGCAAATTCGAGTCCACCGCCTCCACGCTTGAGGTCCAGTTCAAGGAACTCAAACAGGATCTCAAGAACGTGCGCGCCTTGCACGACGAAGTGGAGCAGAAAACCAAGTCCCTCAGCCAGCAGAAACGCACCGCCGAGAAGGCCAATGAAGAATCCGGACGGCTGAACGCGCTGGTGTGGGATATGGAAAGCAAGATCACCAAGCTGAAAGAAGACAGCGGGAAACTGCGCGATGCGGAGAAACGCGTTGCCAAAATAGAGTCCCTGCTGAACAAGGCGGGCGGGCAGGTGGAGGAAGTAACGCGCTTCCGCACGACAATGAAGGAGTCGTCCGACCGCGTCGGCGATCTCAAATCCCTGGTCAGAGACTTGGACCACCGTTTCGCTACGGTCAAAAAGGACCGCGAAGTGGTGGGCAGTTACCTGCGCAGCCTGGGAGATGTGAAGCAGCATTTGAGCCAGGCTAAACTTCAAACCGACAAGGTGCTTGCGCAACGGGAACAGGTCAAAACCGTGCAGGAGACGGTGGACCGCCTGTTGAAAGAGACCAGTGACCTTCATGTCGAAGCCGACCGAATCAGCGAGAAAACCGACCGCATTCGTGAAGTCGGCGCGCGCATGGAAGAGCTGGAGACGATGGCCGACAAGGTCAAAACCCAGCTGGTGCAACTTCACGAGGACAAGGCTGAAGTTCACAAGCTGGAGGAGAAGATCGGTTCGCTCCAGACCCTGCTCGAATCCACCATTCAAAACAAGCTCGAAACCCTGCAAGCCGAAGCGGGGAAGCTCGACACCTTTGCCGAGAACCTCAAATCATTCGAGGACACGGCGCAGGAAACCGAACGGCGGATTGAACGCTTCCGCGAGGAGTTGAAAGGGGCGGCATCCATTGAATCCACCTTTACCAGGAATAAAGAACTGGGCGAGGAGGCGGCGAAACGGCTGGAGAGCATTCTCGAAAAACGCGACTGGTTGAACGAGGTTGAAAAACGGGTGAACGGTCTTTCCGCCATGATTCACAACATGGAGGAAAAGCTCGAGGACCAGCTCCAGCGCAAGGGGTTGATCGAAAAACTGGAGAAAAAGATCGATGGCCTCGAATTCTTTATTGAAGAGGCCAACGTCAAAACCGGCAGTCTCAATCGTCAGATCGGCCAACTGGAGGAAATGGAAGGGCGGCTGGCACGTTTGAAAGAACTGGCCGACGGCATTGAGTCGCGCATCGAGCACGCCAGCCGGGAGAAGGCCGAATGGGAGGAGCGGGAGAAACGCCTCAGCCACCTCGTGTACACCATGACGACGCTGGAGAAAGATTTGCAGAAGCGGGTGAAGGAAGTCGATGCGTCGCAGGCGCAGGTGGAGAAGATGGATGCGTTGAAAGCCGGACTCGATGCCGCTCTCGCTGATCTCGATTCCAGGCAGTCTGCCATCGATGAACGGCAGAAAGCCGTTGCCGCCACGGATGAGAAGCTGGACGCCATCGACCGCATTTTAAAAGATCTTCAACGGCGTCAGGCAACGCTTGAAGAAAAGGAAGCGCATGTTGCCCGTGCGGAGAAACAGTCGCGTCATTTGGAAGACAAGCTCGCGGAGTTGGAAACGCGGGCGGAATCGGTGGCGGGTCAGGTGTCGAAAGTGCGCGAGGTGCAGGAAAACCTGGCGCAACTGGAAGGCCGCATTGCGGAGATTCAATCCGAACGCGAACGTCTTGACTCGGAAAGGCAAAATCTGGATGATGCCCTTTCTCAGGTCAATGATCTGACCCGGGCGGCGAGCGAGAGCCGCGAACAGGTGGAAGCTTTCGAAAACCGGCTTCGCGAATTCGAGTCGCTGGAAAAGCGTCTGGGCGAACTGCATGTTCTGTCCGGTGACATCACGGCGAAAATCGAAAATCTCAAGCAGGAGTCCGGTCTTCTTGATGCCACAGATGACCGCATCTCCGAACTCAGGTTTCTACTTCAAAAGGCGGAGCGCGTTTCGAACAATTTGAAAGAGGACACCGAGGAGTGATCCGGGCCCTTGATATGCAAACAGGGGAGGGGGCCCGGGTCATTTCCTCTTTAACTTCCGCGTCCGCCCTGCTACAACATTCGTTTTCATTGGAACCGTAACCTTCCCATTCCAGTTAGAAAGGACAATCGATGGCGGCAGATATTCTCGGCGTGATCGGCGGCAGCGGCCTGTACAACATGAAGGACCTCAAGGTGGAAAAGGAAGTCGCCGTGGACACGCCTTACGGTGCGCCTTCGGATCCAGTAGTGATCGGGGAGCTTGCGGGAACGAAACTCGCATTCCTGCCGCGCCATGGCGTCGGCCACCGCATCACTCCATCTGAGATCAATTACCGGGCCAACATCTTCGCCATGAAAAAACTCGGCGTCGAGCGCATTGTGTCGGTCAGCGCTGTGGGAAGCATGAAAGAAGAGATCGCTCCCGGGCACATCGTTCTTCCCGACCAGTTCATCGACCGCACCCATCGGCGCATCGGTACCTTTTTTACCGACGGCATCGTCGGCCATGTGAGCCTTGCGGACCCCATCTGTGACGACATGCATGGCAAAGTGCTGGAAGCCAGTCAAAAAGCGGGTGCGGTGGTGCATCCGGGCGGCACCTACGTTTGCATCGAGGGTCCGCAGTTTTCGACGCGGGCCGAGTCGAACGTGTACCGCAGCTGGGGCGTGGAAGTGATCGGCATGACCAATGTCACCGAAGCGAAGCTGGCACGCGAGGCGGGCATTTGTTATGTTACCATTGCCCTCGCCACGGACTACGACTGCTGGCACATTGAAGAGGAGCCGGTGACGTTGGAACAGGTGCTGGAGATCATGCACAACAACGTCGAACTGGCGCAGACCATCCTCAAGGAAGTGGTGGGGCTACCCGTTCTTGAACGCCAATGCGAATGCGGTGATGCGGCGAAAAAGGCCATCGTCACCGATCCTGCTAAAATTCCCGATCAACGCAAACGAGACCTCGAAACCCTGTTTGGAAAGCTATGAACCGCAAGAAATCCGAATCCCTGTTTGAGTCAGCACAGCAAGTCATCCCCGGCGGCGTCAACAGCCCTGTCAGGGCATTCAAGGCCGTCGGCGGCCATCCCCTGTTCATCCAGAAAGCCAATGGGTCTCGTCTGTGGGACGTGGACGGCAATGAGTTCATCGACTACAACGCGTCGTGGGGGCCGCTCATCTTCGGGCACGCACACCCACGGATCGTCGATGCCGTGAAACGCGCCGCGGAGAACGGCACCAGCTTCGGCGCGCCGACGGAACTGGAAATCGAGATGGCGAAAAAGGTCATCGACTGCGTGCCTTCGATTGAGCGCGTGCGCATGGTGAGTTCGGGTACCGAGGCGACGATGAGCGCCATCCGCCTGGCGCGCGGCTACACCAGGCGCGACAAGATCGTCAAATTCGAGGGCAACTTTCACGGTCACGGCGACAGCCTGCTGGTCAAATCCGGTTCCGGCCTGATGTCGCTGGGCATCCCGGACTGCCCTGGCGTCATCGAGGACCTGGCGAAAAACACATTGACCCTGCCTTACAACAACGGCGATGCTGTGACCGAACTGTTCGACAGGATGGGTAGCGAGATCGCCTGCCTGATCGTCGAGCCCATAGCCGGCAACATGGGGGTCGTTCCGCCAAAGGAAGGGTTTCTGCAAACGCTCCGCGACGTCACCAGCAAACATGGCGCGCTGCTGATCTTCGACGAGGTCATCAGCGGGTTCCGCGTCGGTTTGGGCGGGGCGCAGGAAGTGTACGGCATCACGCCGGACCTCACCACCCTGGGCAAGATCATTGGCGGTGGACTGCCCGTGGGCGCCTATGGCGGCAAGAAGGAGTACATGGACCACATCGCGCCGGTGGGATCGGTTTACCAGGCAGGCACGCTCTCCGGCAACCCCCTTGCAATGGCGGCGGGGCTGGAGATGCTGAACCTGCTCTCGGGCAAGGGAGTGTACGAGGATCTGGAGGCGAAAAGCCAACGCCTGTGCGGGGGCTTCCGCAAGAATGCGGAGGAAGCGGGTGTGCCCGCGTTCTTCACCCGGGTGGGCTCGATGTTCTCCATGTTTTTTACCGATAAAGAGGTCGTGGATTTCGAAACCGTGTCCACCTGCGACCTCGAATTTTTCAAACGTTATTTCAACGCAATGCTGGAGTCGGGCATTTACATTGCCTGTTCTCAGTTCGAGGCGGGATTCATGTCCGCCGTGCATACGGAAGAGGAAATCGATCGGACGATCGAAGCCAACCGCGACGCCCTGAACAAGGCGAAGGGTTGATTTCCATACACGCTGAATGAGTTGAGGGGATCAAGAGGAGAATCATGAGCGAAATCGTTGGTATTCAGGCAAGACAGATTCTGGATTCTCGGGGCAACCCGACGGTGGAAGTGGATGTGTTTCTGGAAGAAGGGCTGATGGGCCGCGCCGCGGTGCCCTCCGGCGCGTCTACCGGATCGCGCGAGGCACTGGAGTTGCGCGATGGCGACAAGAAAACTTATATGGGCAAGGGAGTGCAGAAGGCGGTCAAGAACATCAACGCCAAGATCGCGCCGGAACTGGTGGGCATCGAGGTGACGGAACAGAGGTTGATCGACCGCATCATGATCGAGATGGACGGCACCGCCAACAAGGGCAAGCTGGGAGCGAATGCCATTCTCGGTGTGTCTCTTGCGGTGGCGCATGCGGCGGCGAACGATCTCGACATTCCCCTGTTCAGCTACATTGGCGGAAGCAACGCGTGCGAGCTGCCGGTACCGATGATGAACGTACTGAACGGCGGAGCGCATGCCGACAACAACGTCGATATCCAGGAATTCATGATCATGCCCGTCGGCGCGAACAGCTTTCACCAGGCCCTGCAGATGGGAACCGAGGTGTTTCACCACCTGAAAGCCGTGCTCAAGAAGAAAAAGTACAACACCGCCGTGGGCGACGAAGGGGGTTTTGCGCCCAACCTCAAGTCCAATGCCGAGGCCATCGAGGTGCTTCTGGCCGCGATCAAGAGCGCCGGATACAAGGAAGGCAAGGACATCCTTCTGGCGCTCGACGTGGCGGCAAGCGAACTCTACAAGAATAAAAAATACGTTCTGCAGGCGGAGAAGAAACCCAAACTCACCTCCGACGAAATGGTCGATTACCTGGCAAAACTGGTGAAGAAGTACCCGATCGTCAGCATCGAAGACGGTCTTGCCGAAAACGACTGGAAAGGATGGGAGAAGCTCACCAGGAAAGTGGGTGACACCACGCAATTGGTGGGTGACGACCTGTTTGTTACCAACACCAAAATCCTGAAGAAGGGCATTCAGGAAGGCGTGTGCAATTCGATTCTCATCAAGGTGAACCAGATCGGGACGCTGACCGAAACGCTGGAAGCCGTGGAGATGGCCAAACGGGCCGGGTACACCGCGGTCATTTCACATCGTTCCGGTGAGACGGAGGACACCACCATCGCCGACATTTCGGTGGGCGTCAACTCCGGCCAGATCAAGACAGGGTCCCTGTGTCGTACCGACCGTGTGGCGAAGTATAATCAATTGTTGCGCATCGAGGACATGCTTGGCCCAGCGGCCGTGTTCAAGGGCCGCGAGGTGTTCTATAACCTGGGAATGTAATTTGCCATGGCCATCAAAACGAAACCGCTCAATAAAATTCAGGCTACGATCGGGCTCAGTCTTTTGCTGTTTGCCATTATGGTCGGGGTCGCGGTATTCAGTGACGATGGAGTGATGACCGTATTTAATTTCAATGACGACCTGGAAAAACTGAAGCAGGGAAATGCCTCCCTGGTTCAGGAAAACAAAGCATTGCAGAAGGAAATCGAAGCCCTCAAAAAGGACCCGCTGGCGGTTGAGCGGGTCGCCCGCGAAAAATTAAATCTGGTTCGCCCCGGAGAAACTGTTTACCAGATTGTACCCCACCCCGATAAATCCTGAATTCATGCGGCAGCAGTTTTCTTAACGATTGATTTCAAACCATTTATAACAGATTTGATACCTCGCGTAAGCTTAAGTAATTTATTGGAAAATAGTCATAAATAGTTGGTTTTAAATGGTATTTTTTGTATCAGCTTGGCGCTTTTGGTATAGGATTTCGTTTCTGCAAAGTTTGAGCCAAACCGGTTTCGGAATTAGTGTAATAACCTATTGATTATTTTGAAATAAATGGTAAAGTAGATTCATTCCTCTTTGGGTAACGAGTAGATTCAAGAGTCAGGGTGTCCGTGTCGATAGGACAGTACATCAAGTTCGATCGAGGCTTGGTTGGCAGATCTGGCACCTTGGCGGGTCCTCCCGGTGTGGCTGCACCGGTGGAGGTGGATTTGCAGGATACCCAATGATGCATAGCCATGAGGGGCGGAAAACAGGTGAAAATGCCTGATAAATAGGCTTATATCATTTTCATTTTCGTGAACTGAAGGAGGGAGCATGACCAAGCAAGATATTATCAACCATGTATCTCAGGAAGCGAGCCTGTCCCGGGCCAAAGCTGAAGAAGCGGTGGAAACCGTAATCAAGCTTATTAAGGAATCTTTGGGGCAGGGTGAACCTGTGATCTTGCGGCGTTTTGGAACCTTCCAGGTCAAGGCCAAGACCAAGCGCATGGGGCGCAATCCCAAAACCGGTGAGGAAGCTGAAATTTCCGCCCGTAAAGTGGTTCGTTTCAAGTCCGGGAAGCACTTCAAGCAGGCTGTCAACAGTCAGGAAAGTTGACTGGCGACTGCAGTCGTGTCACAGAATCAGCATGGCGTCCCCGTAACTGAAAAAACGGTACTTTCTCGTTATGGCTTCCCTGTACGCCTGATCCATCAGGGGTTTTCCGGCAAAGGCGCAGACCAGTAAAAACAGGGTGGAACGGGGCAGGTGGAAGTTCGTAAGCAACCGGTCCACGTTGCGAAAGGTTTGGCCGGGATATAAAAACCGATTCGTCCAGCCTTCCACGTCCTTTTCTGTGGCTGTATCGAAATTGACCGATTCCAGTACGCGAGTGCTGGTTGTACCTACCGCGAAAACGGGCCGTCCCTCGGCTCTCGCCTGGTGAATTTGGTTCCAGGTGGACGCGGGGATCCGGTAAAACTCCTCCTTCATTTGATGGTCCACAACCTTGTTTGTCCTCAGGGGCTGGAATGTGCCCGGGCCCACATGAAGAGTTAGAAAACTCAGTTCCGCTTTTTTTTTCAATAAATTCATCAACTCAGGCGTGAAATGCAGGCCGGCGGTGGGTGCGGCAATCGCCCCTGCCTCTTCGGCAAACACAGTCTGGTAACGTTCCCGGTCCAGGGAATCCATTTTCTCCCCCAGTTCCCCCGAGCGCTTGATGTAGTGCGGAAGGGGCATCCTGCCTTTCTGGTTCAGAGTGGCTTGCAATAGTTCTTCACTGGAAAATCGCACCCGGGCCATTGCCTCCTCCACCCCCTCAAACACGGCACTCAATTCATTTCCAAACCGGAACGTCTGGCCGGGCTTGAGCCTGGACAGTCCACGTGTCAGAACAAGCCATGAGCCGGATTCCACCTTGCGGGCCAGAAGCCACTCCACCGGCTTGCCGTTATCGGTTCGGTGTCCTTCCAGTTTGGCCGGGAGCACGCGGGTGTTGTTGAAAACCAGCAGGGGACGGTCAGTCAGAAATTCCGTGATGTGCGGGAACATCCTGTGCTCAATTTTTCCAGTGATGCGGTCCACCACCATAAGGCGGGAAGCATCCCTTTCTTCAGTGGGGGTCTGCGCGATCAATTCGTCCGGCAGGTGAAAATCGAAATCAGATATATCCATGAAATCTATTGTATTATCAGATTTTTGATCGTTTGGGGGCAGGAAATTCGTATTGACCTGACTGGGCGTTTATTATATCCTGCGCGGACGTTTAAATGGAGTGCTAACCGAAACTGCCAAACATCAGGGTGACAACAATGGCTAATGTTTTTAAATCGTTCGGATATCTATTTCTGACCTTATGCCTTTTTCTGGGTTATTCCGACACGGCCGACGCCGCCAAGAAAAAGGTCCCCAAGCGACCTAAATTCGTGGGTGCCACGAAGTGCGATGGTAGCTGCCACGATCCCTATTACCAGGCTTGGAAGAATTCACCCCATGGAAAAACATTTGATTTGCTGAAGCCGGGCAACGCCGCCGATGCCAAGAAAAGAGACGGCCTTGATCCGGAAAAAGACTACACGGCCGATCCGGCTTGTCTATTCTGTCACACTACCGGCTACCGTCAGCGTGGTGGATTCATACCCCCCGGAACGAAATTCAAAGGCCGAGATGTTAGCACCCGAATCGACCCGACCGAGCCCAATCTGGAGCAAGTGGGTTGCGAGATGTGCCACTCTGTTGCCGGTGGTTCTCAATTCCGCGTTGTGATGAAAAACACCAAGGGTGATTTCAAGAAAGCGGAAACTGAGAAGTATGGCCTCCGCTGGGATTACAAGAACGTGTGCAACCGCTGCCATGGCCACAAGCAGAATCCGCATAAGGGCGACAAGGTCGATCTGGAAGCGGCTCTGGCCAACGTTCATCCCTTCTCCAAGTTCATCACCGAAGATAACGCCGACCAGAACATCGTGAAGGACGGCAAGGTGAAAGACCGGGCGAAGGAAAAAGGTCCCTCAGAAGAAAAAGGCATCGTCATCGAAAACTGGAAGATTCACAAAGGCAAACTGCGCTTCCTGAAAGGCGGACGGGCCTTCAATTACAAGAAGGGCAAAATTTACTATAAATAATCATTTGGCGAATTTCGCCGTTATACTATCAGGGAGTGCCGGTTCGGCAACGAACCGGCCTCCCTTTTTTTTATGTCCAACGGTGGGAGTCTGCTATGGGGGATTTCGTCAAAAAAATCGTGTGCATCGGGGCCGGGTATGTGGGAGGGCCGACCATGGCCGTCATCGCTCATCACTGTCCGGATTACAAGGTGACAGTGGTGGACATTTCACAGGAAAAAATAGCCCTGTGGAACTCGGACCAATTGCCCATTTACGAACCCGGCCTGTATGACCGCGTCGTCCAATGCCGGGGACGCAATTTGTTTTTCTCGACCGAGGTCGATAAGGAAATCGGCGAGGCCGATATCATCTTCGTCACCGTCAACACACCGACCAAGACCTACGGTGAAGGAGCCGGCCGGGCGGTGGATTTGCAGTTCATCGAGCAGACCGCGCGACGCATCAAGGAAAACTCCAGGTCCGACAAAATCGTCGTTGAAAAAAGCACCATCCCCGTTCGGGCTGCGGAGACGCTCAGACGAATCCTGCATTCCGGTGACAACGGTGTCCATTTCGAGATCCTGTCCAACCCGGAGTTCATGGCTGAAGGCACCGCCATTCGTGACATGGAGGAACCCGATCGTATCCTGATCGGGTCCATGGACACCCCCGCAGGCCGGGAGGCGCGGGACGAGCTCACCCGAATTTACAGACACTGGGTGCCCAATGAACGTGTCCTCACCACCAATTTATGGAGCAGTGAGCTGTCGAAACTGGTGGCCAACGCGTTCCTCGCCCAGCGTATTTCGTCAATCAACAGCATCTCCGCCCTGTGCGAACAGACGGAAGCGGATGTGACGCAGGTGGGTCATGCCATCGGCATGGACACGCGCATCGGGGCCAAGTTTCTAAATGCCGGAATCGGTTTCGGCGGGTCCTGCTTCCGTAAGGACCTGCTCAACCTCATTTACCTGTGCGAGCACTACGGCCTGCATCCGGTGGCCGAGTTCTGGCAGAAGGTTGTCGACATCAACGATTTCCAGATGCAGAGGTTTGTGCAGCGGATTGTCAACGCCATGTTCAATTCCATCGTCGGCAAGAAAATCGCCATCTTCGGATTTGCCTTCAAGCCGGACACAGGCGATACCCGGGATGCGCCGGCCATTCATATCTGCCGTGCGTTGCTCGAGGAGCGGGCCTGGCTCAGTATCACCGATCCGCATGCCCTTCCCAATGCTAAAAAAGATCTGGAGGGCATCCCGGGTGAAATCGATTACCTGGACGATCCCTACCTGGCGGTGAAAGGCGCCCATGCCATTGCCCTGCTGACGGAATGGAACGAGTACCGGAATCTGGATTACAGGAAAATCTACGACCTTATGGAAAAACCCGCATTTATTTTCGATGGGCGAAATCACCTCGACCACGATGCCCTGTTCGATATCGGGTTCAACGTGTACGGTGTCGGCAAACCGGCAAGGGAGCACTTTGATTGAGTTGACAGGGGGAACCGGGTGGGGAACTCACCCGGCCTTGTCCGGCGTGTGGCAGAAGGTGCAGTCTTCCATTCTTCGGTGTGGCATGATGGGGATGTTGCTTGCCTGCCCGGTGTGGCAGTTCAGGCACTGGGCGGCCTTGGCCTGGGGATCGTGAAAATCCCGTTTACTCAAGTGCGGAGCCGAGTCCAGCAACATATAAACGAATGTTCCGGCAATGATCGCTCCCAGCACGGCCATGGCCTTGTAAAAGTTGATCTGGCCCTTCAATTCCTGCTTCTTTTTTTTTGCCATTGAATTGAATCTCTTTCAACCTGCCTGGGCAATCACATCGATTTCCACCTTCGCTCCTTTGGGCAACGCCGCAACCTGCACACAGGCCCGCGCGGGTTTCCCGGTCGCAAAGTATTTTTCGTACACACCGTTCATGCGGGCGAAGTGGTTCATGTCGGCGAGATAGACGTTCGCCTTCACCACATCCTCGAACCCCAGTCCCGCAGCTTTCAGAATGGCGCCAATGTTTTCCAGGGTCCGTTCCGTTTCCTCTTCAATTTCTCCGGACAGGAACTCGCCCGACTTCGGGTCGAGCGCAATCTGGCCGGAGGTGAACACAAACTGCCCTGCGCGGATGGCCTGCTGGTACGGGCCGATGGCGGCCGGGGCGTCCTCGGTGTGAATGGCTTGTTTTTCCATGGTCCTCGCTTTCGGTTTCAGGGTGTGCGGAATCAAACCGCCATTTTCTTTATAAAGGGATAGGATTTCAACTCCCTTCCCAGCCGCGCCAGAATGAGGCGGTGGGTGATGGACTCGATCTCCGCCTCGCTTCCTTTGGGAATTTTCAATCGATCGGTGTGCTGGATATCCAAGGTCAGGAGCTTCCGCAGGTAATTGAGGGTGCCGTTCTGGATCCGGGCCTCCAGCACCGTCTGATCCTGGCAAACCGCGCACAGAATGCCGTGCCGTGTGTAGCTGAATCCCACCCAGCGGGATCGCGGCTCCTCCCGGCATTGAATGCACCGCTTCAGACGCGGGGTGTATCCCGCCAGCGCCATGATTCGCATTTCGTACAGGCGGCATAACGTTTCCAGGTCGCCTTCGCCTTCCACCTTGCGCAGGGCCTTGCACAGCAGGTCGAAGGTTGGAATTTCCGGATGCGCCTCCGCCACGAGGCTCTCCGACAACTCGATGAAGTAAATGCCGGTGTAAAACTTCTGAGGGTGCTCCCGCACTTTCTGGAAGGAGTGCACGATATCACACTGGTTGAGGCGGTAGAGGTCCTGATGCTCCTTACCAAAATAGATGAGCGACAGGTGAGTCATCGGTTCCAGGCACGCACCGAATCGGCTTTTGATGCGCCGGGCCGCCTTGGCGACGACCTTCACCTTGCCATACTCCCGCGTGAACAGGGTGACGATCTTGTCGGCGTCGCCCAGGTTCATGCTGCGCAGGACAACGGCCTGCGTTCTATACAGCGGCATGGGTGTGTGTTTCCAGGTCCAAAAGAAATTCCTTGATATGCAGACCCCCGGTGTAGCCGCCCAGTCCTCCGTCGGCATGGATCACACGGTGGCAGGGAATGATGACGGGTACAGGATTTTTACCGTTGGCGTTGCCCACGGCGCGGCTGGCATTCGGGTTATCGAGTTTTTCCGCCAGCCAACCGTAGCTGCGGGTCTCCCCAAATGGAATGCTCAAAAGCCGCTTCCACACTTTTCGTTGAAACGGCGTGCCGCAGGAAATATCCAGGTCACAGTCGAACTCCGTGATCTCTCCTTTAAAGTAGCCTTCCAATTGATCCAATACGGGCTTCAACCGTCTGGAATCAGCAACCGGACGGGCAATGTACACGTCTTCCAGATAGCTTACAAACTGACGTTCACTTTTCTGTGCCGTGCGGATGTTGCACACGCCTTCATGGGTCGAGGCAATGCCAAGAATACCGATCGGGCTGTCCATCGTCGCATAAAAAAGGAAATCGGTTTCGAGGCGTTGATGTTTTCGAATGGGTTGCATGGTGGAGTGTCCTTTTCGCACTAGGTGACCGACGGAGGCCATTGTAACACGCTAGCTTCCGAACAGGTTGGGCAGGAACAGGCTGAGCAGGGGAAAATACGTGACCGCCATCAGGCCCATCAGGCGAAGACCGAGGAACGGCAGGGTGGCCTTGTACAGGCGCACCACGGGCTCCTCAAAGCGGGAACTGGCGATGAACAGGTTGAGCCCCACCGGCGGGGTGGAATAGCCGATTTCCAGATTGACCAGAAAAATGACCCCCAGGTGCACCATGTCGACGCCGAAGTTCTGTGCGATGGGCACGATCAGCGGCACCACCACAATGATGGCGGAAAAGATGTCCATCATGCACCCGACGATCAAAAGAAACAGGTTGAGTACAATGAGGAAGGTCAACTGGTCGTCGATGTAATCCTTCATGAAGCCCAGCAGTTGCATGGGCACCTGCTCATCAACCAGGTAGCTGGTGAAGCCCATCGCCGTGCCCAGGATGATGAGGATGGCTCCCACCAGCACCATGCTTTTTTTCATGATCTCAGGCATGCCGCGGATGGGGTGGATGTCCCGGTACACGAAACATTCGACCACCACCACGTACACCACCGTCACCGCCGCGGCTTCCGTCACGGTGAAGATGCCCCCGTAGATACCGTACAACACGAGAAAGGGGAGGGGGATTTCCCACGCCGCCTCGCGCACCGCACTTTTCGTCTCCTTCCAGTTGAAGGCGGTTCTTTCGATTCCAAACCGTTTGCTCTGCGCCATGCTGTACACGGCAAGGATGATGATCATCAGCACACCCGGCACCACACCCGCCAGAAACAACTGGTCGATGTTCACCTTCGCAACCAGGCCGTACAGGATGAGCGGCAAAGAAGGAGGGAACAGCAGGCCCAGGCTTCCCGACGAGGTCATCAACCCGAGCGAAAAATTTTTACCGTACATTTCCTTGAGCATGAGCGGGTACAACAGGCCGCCCAGCGCAATGATGGTGACCCCCGATGCGCCGGTGAACGCGGTGAAAAAGGCGCAGGCCACCAGCACCACCCACGGCAGTCCTCCCGGCACGCCACCCAGAAGCGCCTGCGTGAGCCGGGTCAACCTCTGCGGAGTGCGGCTTTCGGCGAGGATGAATCCGGCGAAGGTGAACAGCGGAATGGCGAGCAGGGTCGGCGCGCTTGCGACCCGGTAGAGCTCGATGAATACCGCCGCCGAATCGATTTCCGCAAAATGGAACGACAGCAGGGCCGCGAGGCCGATCACCGCGTAAAGCGGTGTCCCCAGCAGCGTCAACAGCAGAATGGCGGCAATAATCAGGAGGGTCATTCGGCTGGCGTCCGGAAATGAGCGATTTCGTTCAGCACCCGCAGAGCCAGGCGGAGTGAGATGAGAGCAAAACTGAAAGGCAAAATGGTTTGGAACAGCCACACGGGTATTTCCAAAAACAGCGTCGAGCCGCCTTCTTTTTCAAATATCATGAAATCCCACGCGGCCAGCGCGAGAAAGGCACTGATGACGGCGGTCACCAGATCCACGCCGATGCGGTTGATCCTCTTCCAGAATTCGTTCAGGAAATAGGGCAGAAAATCGATGGCAATGTGTTTGCGCTCGCGAACCGCGAGCGAAGCGCCCAGAAACCCCACCCACAGCACCAGTTGCCGAAGCAGGGTGTCCCCCCACAAAATCCCGCTTCCCATTACATTCCGCAGGACCACCTGTCCGAAGGAAAGCAGGACCATGAGGGTCAGCAGAAGGATCAGTACAGCGGTCTCGGCGCGGGCGAGGAGATCATCGAATTGGCGGACGGTTCGCATGTCAGATGGTCAGGGACAGGGGTAGAATGCCGGTTTCGGTCCGCCTGGGAGAAGGGCTTTAGTTTCCCGGGAGCGAACCGGTACAGTTATGTATAATAAAGGCTTTGCTCTACCGGCTCAATCATTTAATAGAGTTCTCGCGAGAATTGGTAACAGGGGTATTTGAGGATGCACCGCATTTTTTTCAGCCTGATCGCCTGGGTGTTCATCGGATTACCGGTCCCCGGGTCCGGATTCGCAGGAGAGGAAACTGCGTCGGACATGGTCCTCTTCCCCGCCGGGGAGTTCTGGATGGGCCGTGAGCCGGGCAAGGGGCTGAAGGATGAAACGCCGCGACACAAGGTATACCTCGATGCCTTTTGGCTGGACCGGTTCGAGGTGACGGGAGGCGATTTTGCGGCGTACCTGGAGGAGCATCCGGAAGAGCACCCGACCATCACCGGTTGGTGGGGACGCGAACCGCGCCCCGACATGGTCGACAAGCCCGTGATCGGCCTCACCTGGCAGCGGTGCCGCAATTACTGCCGCTGGCGAGGCAAACGCCTGCCGACGGAGGCGGAATGGGAACGCGCCGCTGCCGGGCTGGAAGGGCGCACCTATCCGTGGGGCGAAGTGCCGCCCACTCCGGAGAGGGCCAATTTCGGCAAATGCTGTTTCATTCACAAAGGCGAAGTCCTTCACGAAGTGGGTGCCCTGAAGGCTGGGCAGACCCCGGAGGGGGTCCACGACATGGCGGGTAATATTGCCGAATGGGTGTACGATTGGTATGATAAATCCTACTATTCGGCCGGCGATGACAACAACCCTCGCGGCCCGGAATCGGGGACGTATCATGTCATCCGTGGGGGTGCCTGGAACAGCCTTCCCGACTACATGAGGTCGTCCCGCCGGTACGGGTTCGATGACGCCAAGGACTTTTACGGAATCGGTTGTCGTTGCGCCCGGTCGGCTTCGCCAAACCCCTGAGTGATCAAATTCGGTGTGAAATTCCTATGGATAATGTGGACGAAAAAATCGACACGCTGATGCGTGACAAGCTGGTTTCCCTGATGCAGGAAAATACGATCCGCATCAAGAATATCAACATCAAATACACAACCAGCAACAAGAAGCACACCATCGAGCGCTGGCGTACGTTTTACGACAGCTTCGACAAGATGTTTCGCCTCATGCCGCGGGAACTCGTCCGCGTGGAAAAAGAAGTGCGTTCGAAGTTCGTCAAGCCCATGGAACCGGAACGCAAGCTCCGCCTGCTCAGTTACATCAATTCCGAAGCCGACCTGCTGTTCGATAAGCTGGAGAAAGAATGCCGGCAGGAATTCAAAAAGCTGGGGGAAGAGGCGGAGTTTGAAGAGCGCCTGGAAAAAACCCGGGCCAAGTTCACTGATAACCTGGAGACGCAACTCCAGAAATGCATGGAGGCTCTGGAAACAGAAACTTCCGCCTCCGGAAAGCTTCCCATTTCCGAGTTGTGTAGAATGTATGATCTGAGTGAGGGTTTTCTTCACGAACTGAATCTGATTGATCCCTTGCAGAAAATCCAGTTGCGCTTGAAAGAAGCAGGGTCAGATCCGGAGCTTCAATCCCGGATTGAAGATGTGAAGGAAGCGTTGAAACGCATCGCACACAGCCTGCAGAGCGGTGGCCCTAAAAACATCGACTCCGCAAGCGCGCGCAAGGGACACAAAATGGTGGTGGCGCGGGAAACCATGGCACTTCGCGACCTCGTAATCAATACCAACTACCTGCTGGAATACGCTCTGGTTCGGGATGAGTATTTGAATTCCGAGTTGGCCAAAAAACTATACAGGAAAGTGGAATCGTTTTTTGATACGGGCCGCCAGGAATGGAAACCGGAGGCTGCCTGTTTCAAAGCCGTGTACGATTACACTCTTGTGAGAGGACAACATCATGCCTGATACGGGTAACGGCTATCGAATCCGTAGTATTTTGAGAACAGGGCTCGCCTTGATCTTGGCCCTGTTTTTTACCGGATGCACGGTATTCGAGATTCACCTCATCCCTCCGCCATCCCCGCTCAAGGAGAAGGTGCTATCCGGAGAGGGCCGAACGAAAGTGTTGCTGGTCGAGGTCAGCGGGGTCATTTCCAACCAGAGGGTCTCCAGCGTGCTGTCTCCACGGGAGGAAGAGGGCATGGTGGCACGGATCCGGGAAGCCCTCGACAAGGCGGAGAAAGACAACGACGTCCGGGCCATCCTCCTCAGCATCAACAGTCCCGGCGGCACGGTTACCTCCAGCGACATCCTGTATCACGAGATCAAGGCGTTCAAGGAAAAGAACAATGTCAAGGTATACGCCCAGGTGATGGACCTCGCGGCATCCGGAGGGTACTACGTGGCCCAGGCTGCGGACACCATCATTGCCCATCCGACCTCGATCACCGGGAGCATCGGTGTCATCACACTAAAAATGAACCTGAAGGGCTTGATGGAGAAAGTGGGCGTCGACTTTGAGGTGGTCAAGTCTGGTGACAAGAAGGATTTCCTGTCGCCGTTTCGTCCGCTTACGGAGGAAGAACGTAAACTGTTTCAGGCCGCGATCGACGACATGCACGATCGTTTCGTTGAAGTGATCACCAAAAGCCGGCGTCACCTCACTGAAGCCCAGGTACGGAAACTCGCCGACGGGCGTGTGTTCACCGCACGCCAGGCACTGGATGCAAAGCTGATCGATCATGTCGGTTACCTCGACGACACGCGCAAGCTCATTCAAAAGGATCTGGCCCTGCGGGATTTTCAACTGGTTACCTACCACCGCGCCGGCGAGTACAAGAATAATGTGTATTCCCTGATTCAGGCGCCATCGATCAATATGGTGAACTTCGATCTCAATTTTCTTCCCAAAAGCCCGGAGCCGCAGTTTTTGTATTTATGGATTCCCTGACGCGCGAGGAAGCCCTGTTATGAAAACCATCCTTTCCATAAACGTCGGCCAGCCTCGCACCGGCACCTACGGCGACGGAAAACCGTTCCGGTCCGGCATTTTCAAGGACCCTGTGGCGGGCCCGGTGTTTCTGGATTTCATGGGATTGGAAGGCGATGCCAGCGCGGATCTGGTGCATCACCGCGGACCGGACAAGGCGGTCTGCGTGTTGTCGAACGAGCATCTTGATTACTGGCGGGAAGAGTCCGGGCACGAGGTGCTACCGGGATTCTTCGGCGAAAACTTCACCATCGAGAATCTGCCGGAAACCGAAATTCATATCGGTGACATCTTCCGCATTGGCGAGGTGGAAGTTCAGTGTTCGCAACCGCGTCAGCCGTGCCACAATATCAGTAAACGGTTTGATGACAAGAGCATGGCCGACCGGGTGATCGATACCGGTTACACCGGGTATTACCTGCGAGTGCTCAAACAGGGATGGGTGCAGTCCGGTGATCACATGGACCTCATGCAAGCCGACCCGGAAAAGCTGTCCATCGAAGAATGCAACCGCGTCATGTTTCATGACCGGAACAATCTTGAAGCCCTGAGAAGAGTGATGGCTCATCCTCTTCTTTCCGAGAGCTGGAAAAAATGTCTGGTTCCTGTTCTCGCCAAACTGGAGACCCGGGCCGCGTCCGGACCGGCGGAAACAACCTGAATCATGTCCCCTCATTCGCAAATTTTTTGTCCCGAACATTGGTCAACCTGTTTGCAGAATTCGGTATGGTCTCCTGAGGTGGAAGAGAGTGTGAAACGGGCTTTGTGTTCCCACCTGGCGGATCTTGGTTTGTTTGAGGTGATCTCGGAGCAGGAGTGGCGGCTGGCCGGTTTTGAAGGAACGTCCGGAGGCAATGAAGCCGTCAAGGAATTTTTAAAAACGCGGGTAAACGAACTGGCCTCCACCGATGCGGGGTTTGCGCTGAATTTTTTCTTGAGCGATCCCCCCATTCGTCCCGATCCGGAATTCATGAGGGTTGAGGAACCGATTCCTTCTACACCCTCCAAGGGTCTGTTCCAGCGTGAAAAGAAAACCCTGCCGAAAGGGTCGGCGGACCCGAGCAATTTGCAGATCGTGAAAAAAGTCGGACGGCAGATGGGATCCTACATCACCCTGGAAAAAGAATTCATCGACCGGGTCGCAGGTACGCACACCTCACGCGCCGAGGCTCGTAAAATATTCAACGTCGCTTTGGCCAAGATCGGGAGCAAGGCGAAACCCCAATCCTGGGAACAAATCAGCCGCCGCCGTCATAAATGATTGCGGGAAAGGCTTTGCGAAATCATTTTAGAGAGACGGCAACTACGCTATGGCAGAAAAACGATTGCTGGTTATTGGAGCCGGACCCGGTGGGTATGCCGCTGCCTTTTATGCGGCCGACCACGGCATGGATGTGACCCTGGTCAATGATGACAAGAGTATGGGAGGCGTGTGTCTGCAACGCGGGTGTATTCCTTCCAAAACCCTCCTGCATATAGCCCGTCTGGTCAACGAGACAAAAGAGGCCCGAGAATGGGGATTGGCATTCGGTGACCCCAAGATCGATGTCGACCGCCTGCGCCAGTGGAAGAATGAAGTCATCGGCAAAATGTCTCAGGGTCTTGCCCAGTTATGCAAGCAACGTGGTGTGAAATATGTGTCCGGTCGTGCCGTTTTTGAAAGCTCCAAACGGGTGAAAGTGGGAGAAGAGTCAATTGAATTTGATCACGCCATCCTGGCGACCGGGTCTCGTCCCATCATCCCCGGCGACTTTGCCATCGATAGCCCGCGCCTTCTGGATTCCACAAGTGCTTTGGAGGTGGAGGACATTCCCCGTAGACTGCTGGTTGTGGGTGGGGGATACATCGGGCTGGAAATGGGTACAGTGTACGCCGCGCTGGGATCGAAGGTCACAGTGGTGGAAATGACCGAAGGCCTGCTTCCCGGCGTGGACCGCGACCTGGTCCGGGTTCTCCAGGCGAAACTGCAAAAGGATTTCGAGGCAATTCACCTGAATACCCGGCTGGAGGCTCTTCAGGAGGGGAAGGAGGGGTTGAAGGTTTCGCTCAAGGGCGAATCAGAGTCGAGGGAGGAGGTGTTCGACAAAATCCTCATCTCCATCGGCCGGCAACCCAATACGGAGAACCTCGGTCTGGAAAAGACGCGTATCGAACTCGACAAACGCGGATTTGTAAAGGTAGATAAAAGCGGGCTGACGATGGAGGAAACGATCTTCGCCATTGGGGATGTCATCGGCGGCGCCATGCTGGCACACAAGGCCTCATTTGAAGGGAAACGTGTCGTGGAGACGATTATGGGGGAGTCCCGGGATTTACCGGGTCCAGTCATTCCCGCAGTGGTGTTCACCGACCCGGAAATCGCCTGGTGCGGCCTGACCGAAGAGCAGGCAAAGGCCGAGGGCCGTGAAGTGGAGGTGTGCAAGTTTCCGTGGGGCGCATCCGGGCGCGCCACCACACTGGGCCGCAACGATGGCCAGACCAAGCTGATCCTGGAGCCCAAAACGGGAAAAATTCTGGGCATGGGGCTGGTCGGCACAAATGCCGGGGAATTGATCTCTGAAGGCGTGTTGGCAATTCAACTGGGCGCCACGGCGGAAGATCTGGCCCACTCCATTCATCCACACCCGACGCTCTCCGAGACACTGATGGAAGCGGCGGAGATTTTTCTCGGAGCACCAACGCACATTTACAAGAAGAAACGTTGATCTGTTTCCTCACACGTCGATCACGTCGTCATCGTCCCGGTACTTGCGCGACGAGGAAGAGGAAGACGACGAGCGGGGCGGCCACTGGCCGAAACGTGGGTCCCTTGGATGAGGGTGGGTGGCAGTCCCCATGTTCCGCCGCCGGCGAATTCCGAACAGGTCGGCCAGAAACGTGAGAATGCCCCCTGCGAGGGCGATCAGGAAAAATGTAAAACCGAACACGAACAGAAGAACGAATGCCAGAATGACGATGCCGCCCAGAAGCAGTTTGGTGCCAAGCGGCATGGAGGGCCGGTTCGGGTCGTTGCTGTAATAAAAAAACATCGATCCCCGCTGGTAGGATGTTTTATAATGCATTTTTCACGAGTGTAACATGGAAAAAGACGCATTAATAATAGTTTGTAAGGGATGCGGGGTCAGCAACCGGATCAAGTCTTATTCGGAGGACCGTCTGCCGGTGTGTGCGAAGTGCCGGCATCCGCTGATCGACAAGGATGAAAACGAAGCCCACGCGCGTTACACGCAGAAGCTGAAAGACTTTTACAATCTGCCGGATATCAATGACTTGAAATGAGAGGGGAGCGGTGAGGGTTCGCTTCGATGCCCGGTTGAAAGGATAAGGAGAATAAAAGCATTATGGATGAAACGGTACAGATCATCGACGACGTGTTGCGAGAACAGCTTAATGCCACGCATGTGGAGATCATCGACGAAAGCTACCTGCATCGCGGCCACAAAGCAGCAGGTGGAGGCGGGCATTATGCCGTGGTGGTGGTCTCTGATCAGTTTGAGGATGTGAACCCGCTGGACCGGCGTCGCCTTGTTTACGGCGCGCTCGATGAGCAGATCAACGGTCAGCCCAAACGGATTCATGCCATTCAGATCAAAACCTTCACACCCGCCCAATGGGAAGAAGCCGGGAAGACCGTTTGAGGACGGTCACTCCCGGTAGATTTCCAGTTCCTCGCAGTTCTTCAGGTTCTCCGACTCGGTGAGCGCTTTGATTCCCTGATTGCTGAACTGGTTCTTGTACAAGTCCAACTTGATGAATTTCTTGCTGAGAGGCGATTGTGCGAACGCTCGCGCCCCCTCGTCGCCGATCACGTTCCCGAACAAGGATAACTTTGTGAGTTTGGGAAAGTTGGTCGAGTTGGCCAGCGCCACCGCGCCCTCGTCGCCGATTTCGTTGTGGTTCAGGTTCAGCGTCTCCACGTTTTGCAGATACGGGCATTCGGCGATGGCTTCCGCCCCTTCGTCGCCGATCTGGTTTCCGGAGTAGGTGAGGGTGATCAGGTTCTGCAAAGCTTCTTTTTTGGTGAACATTTCCATGGTTCCGCGCAGACCAATGTACTTGTCGCGGAGATTGAGTACCTTGCCGTCTTCGGAAATATTTTCCCTGATTAGATCATCGATTCGGCTCATGGATCACTCCTAGCTTATTTGATTAAACCCGCAATGGGTTGGTTTGAAGGATTCGTACATGCATTCTATCAAATTTCACGATTCCCGGCGAAGTTCCCGGTAGGTGGAACAAATTTTTTCGCATCCTTAAAATGAAAAACCGGTATGGCGGACCATACCGGTTTTTATTTGGGTTCGATGACCTTACGTTAGAGCAGAGGATCCATGAACAATCCTTCGTCTTTCCAACGTTTGATCTCTTCTTCTGTCGGGATGGGCGGAATGGGAACTTTAGAGGCACGCTGATCCAGAGGATCATGGAACGTGCGCTCATAAGCGATGGCTTTCCACAGATAAAGATGCGGGAACATGGTTCCCCAGGCGGCCATCGGTGTGCCCGGCACGCCCTGTGTGACACGCTTGTACCAAAGTGCATCCGGCCAGTCTTTCAGGACCTTGTCGCTCCGTTCTGTGGCATCGAACTTTTCACTGTCCTTGTTATCCGCTTTGCGGAAATCGAGAGCGCCTGTCATCAGGGGAATGCCGTCGGTTCCGTGACAAACGGAGCAGTTGAGTCCTTCTACAGCCGGTTCTTTACCCTCATAGACCAGTTTCCCCTCCTCAATGATTTTGGGATCGTCGTACCAGGTCCATTGCTCACCCAGTTTGCCTTCAACCGGGATGTTGGTCGGATCCCGCATGGTTTTGAGGTAAGAGACCAGGGCATTGAGTTCGTCCTCACTCAGATCCTCGCCATAATACGTCGGCATGGCTTTATAGGATTTAGGGTCATCGAATCCGGGCGATTGGATTTTACGGGGATCGACGATCTGCTCCTTTAGGTAATCTTCGTTAAACAAACCGATCTGCTTGGTACCCAGGTTGGGACCGCGGTCGGAGTTGCCTTCCCAGAACACCTTGTGGCAGTTGAAGCATTTATTGTCTTCAAACACGCGCCGACCTGCGGCAATGACTTCCGGACCCGCCAAGCCGCTCAATTTGACCGGCGGTTTGTTCAGTTTGGCCAGTTCCACCTGCGGATCGAATTGCGGCAACTGGGCGGTGATGGTGATGAACAGCACCGAGGCCAGCCCGTAGGTTCCGAGAAGGCGGACACTGGTTCGCGTTGCGGTTTTTTCAGGTGCCATGGTCCTCAGGTCCAGCACCACGAAGAAAACGAGACCCACAAACGTGAATGCCACGAACTCAA
The DNA here is from genome assembly GCF_052156635.1 of Nitrospina sp. 32_T5. Classification (NCBI taxonomy): domain Bacteria; kingdom Pseudomonadati; phylum Nitrospinota; class Nitrospinia; order Nitrospinales; family Nitrospinaceae; genus Nitrospina; species Nitrospina sp. 32_T5. The sequence continues at coordinate 628,600 of NZ_JBQKUO010000002.1, forward strand.
TCTGCCACCAGACAGGGAAACCAAAATGCCCCGCCGCAAACCAGACAATGATTGAAAGAACAATAACCACAGGCAGTTTCATCAGCACGTTCTTGATGATCCCTTTTTCCTGCGGTTTGCCCGGTGCTCTGGACAGCAATATGCAGTAGAGCAGGGTGACGAATGCCAGCGATCCCGACAACAGGAGTGGTTTCAGGTCATAGAACAGGCCTACGCCATAACCAAAAATGGCGGCCGCGATAGGGGGTGTCAGAAACTTAATCAGCTTGTTCATAGGCTTGAGTCAGCTTTCAGTTTGGTTTGCGGTCATTCGGCAACAGAGGGAGAGGGCAGTGCGCCTTCCGTCTGTTCGGCCTTGGCTTTTTTCGATTTCGGGTATTTGAGACCCAACCAGATGATGGCCGTCATGATGATAAAGAAGGTCCAGACAATTCCCGTCACGAACACCCCGGATTCCGCCAGAGTCGGAGCGAACTTCTCCGGAGTGACGTCTTTGTAAACCTTGTAGATGTGCCAGTTCATGCGCGACAACTCGCGGATGACCCCCATCCAGCTCATCAGCCAGATGTCGGTGAAACCCATGAAGATGAGGATGTAGGGTCCCATGGGGTTGATCTTGCCCCAGTGGATTTTACCGGTGCGTGTCGCGATGGTGTAAAAAATGTAGTTGATCAGGGTGACGGTCACGAGCGCAAAGGCGGCGGTATTTTTCGAAACCATGAGCGCCAGGAACGCCAGTTCGTCCGGCAAAACCATGTCCGGATTCATGCCCGGTTCAGGCAGCATGGTGGCGAAAAACCGCCTGGGAGTGAACCAGATGGCGGCCGCAATGACAATCAGCACAAACCCCAGCTTCATAGCGGGGAAGAACCGGTGCGCGTTGTCAATACGCTTCATACTCACCCACATATACACGTTGCTGGCGCTGAACATGGTACCGATCAGCAATCCCTGTACCAGCATGAACATGGATTCGCGGTCGGACATGATATACATGCCGATGGTGGCGTCATACTGGTAGATTTCGCGTACGAAAATGTAACCCATCGCCGGAAGCGGAATCATGATCATCACGCCGATGGCGTTGCCCATGTAGCCAACCCAGTCGTAATATTCTTTCTCTTTCGGATCACGGGACCACAGGTACATGTACGCGGCGATGATGCCCACCATGAACCCGCCGAATGTGCCGTTGCCGACCAGACGGTGATAGTTGAGCGGCATCCAGGTGGCGGTCGCAATGCGGTCCCATTCCGTCATTGTTGTGAACAGGGCGTCGTACGGTTTGGGCGGCGTCTGCATCAGGGTTGCCGGACCGTCCAGGGCACACAAAAGGGACAGACCCAGAACGTTCAGGATGATACCCGTTACGATGTGGCGGCCTTTTTTGTTCGCCTTGTTCAACGGATCCCATGAGTACACATAGATGTACATAACGATGGTTTCCAGAATGAACAGGGTGGGGTAGCCGATCATGAACAGGACCGGGTAGGCATTCACCAGGTAGCTGATGAAGTCTTTGTATGCCACCATCATCACAAACAGGAACAGCCCTCCGCTCAGGGCGGTGAAGCTGTAACAGAAACCGATGACTTTGGTGATCTCGTGTGCCAGGCGCTCAAACTTGAAATCCGCCTCGGCAAACATGATGTAATTGGAAAGCATGCCGCCGACCACGCCGTTGAGGAACGCCAGAATGGCATTGTCGAGGGCCACGTGCGCCCCCGGTACCAGCATGAAGGCAATCACACCGCCCACGACACCACCGACCAGACAGGAGACCTTGGTGTTCAATAGGCGATGGAAGTAATTGAGAAAGCTGACCACCAGCGCCCCGAACGAACAGGCCCACAAGCCGTACAGAACCCCGTGATGGATGCCGACGATGATCTCACCGATAATGCCGAAGGTGACGCCGATCAGGACGCCGAGGAATACATTGGACAGGATGATCGCCTTGCGGACGCCCTGGGTGCGGCGCGAGCCCATGACTTCCATGATGACGACAAACATAGGGCAACCCAGAATGAAGGATGCGAACAGGATGTGGAGCTGGGCGGCGAACCAGGTGGCCTTGCGGTTGCCGATTCCCGGAAAGGTGTACTCCGTATTCTGGATTTCCTTGGCGGGACCGATGTCTGTCAGGTAAGAGAGATCCTCCTCTTCTGCGGCCTCTTCTCCCCCTTCACCTTCACCGCCTTCTTCACCAAACTCGTCTTCAAACTGTTCTTCCAGGAAGCTCTCAGGGCCTGCAAATTCATCCGCAAACTCACCGCCCTCGTCGGCAAACTCATCGCCGCCTTCCTCAGCAAATTCACCGCCCTCATCGGCAAATTCCACCTCGCCGCCCATTTCTTCGTCCATCACCGCTTCTTCCTCTTGCGCGAAGGCGGGGACGGGGCTGAGGGCATTCCGGAGTTGGGGGAACATGTCCGAACCCAGACCCGGGTTCAGAAAACCAAACCCAAATATCAGAAAAAAGAGGACAAACTGCTTTAAAGACAAAAACTTGTTCCCTGCGTTTGGAGTGTTATCCATTCCGGAATCCTGAAGTTTGGTTTTAAGGCATGAAACCTTTAAGAATCGTGAGAAATGCTTTGAAATTGTTCCTTGTGGCTCCGAGGTAAGGGTAAACCCTTTAAAATACGTCCTTAAGAGACGTAGAGAATTATCATAGGGGTGTTTTAAAGTCAAGGAAATTGTAGTTTTGGCAACGGCGACCCATAAGGACTTCGATTACAACCTTTTGTTGCGGTTTTTCCGGCAGTTGGGAGTCTGACGACCCTTTGCAATCAGCTTTTTTGAACGGCCAGCTGGCCACAGGCACCGAGGATGTCGGTTCCCCGGTTTTTCCGCACAAACACGGAATAATGTTTGCCAATGAGGTAATCCTGGAAGGCCTGCACCCTGCCAGGGTCCGGTGGCCGGTATGCGGAGCTGTCGAACGCGTTGAAGGGGATCAGGTTGATTTTGGAGGGAATATTGCGCAACAGCTTGGCCAGCCTCCGCGCGTCCTCATCGGTGTCGTTGATTCCTTTCAGCATGACATATTCGAAGGTCAACCGGCGGGCGGGTTTCAATGGATAGGTGTGAAGGCAGTCAAGAAGCACTTCAATTGGGTATTTCCGGTTGATCGGCATGATCTGGTCGCGTGTCGGATTGTCGGTGGCATTGAGTGAAATGGCCAGGTTGACATGCAGGTTCTCGCTTTTGAACCGCTCGATGCGGTCCACAAGGCCGGAAGTGGAAAGGGTGATCTTGCGTGTGGAGATGCGGAGCGCCTCCGGCGAAACCATCAGCCTGAGGGCGTCGCAAACGGCATCGTAATTGTCCAGCGGCTCGCCCATTCCCATGAACACGATGTTCGATACCCGGTTTTCTTCCGTGTGATCGGCGTTCACCGCCAGGTACTGGCCGATGATCTCCGCCGAGGTCAGGTGACGCTTCAGCCCCATGCTGGCCGTCAGGCAGAAGGAGCAGGCGAGCCGGCACCCCACTTGCGTCGAGATGCAGAGCGTCTTGCGGTCCGTCTCCGGCATCCAGATGGCCTCCACTTCCTGTCCATCCTCCAGGCCAAACAGGTATTTGATCGATCCGTCTCTCGACGGCGTGCGCAATACAATCCGGGGCAGGCGAATATAAAACCGTTCTTCCAGTTTGTTCCTTAATACTTTGGAAAGATTGGTCATATCCCCAAACTGCCGGATTCCATAATTGTAAACCCAGTTGAAAACCTGGTGTGTGCGGTAGGGTTTTTCACCCCACTTGACCATGATTTCGTTGAGTTTTTGCTCCGGACAACCGATCAAATTATCCATAAATTAACCGTTTGCAGTTTTACAAAAAAAAGGTATTATCAGGCTACTCCAAACAAGTTACAAGAGCAAAGGCCAAAAATGAGGGGCGCTTTGTTTTCGTTGATCTATTCTGATTGGTTCTGAAAGACCGGCCTGTGGAAAAACTGTGAGTAGCCGGCACAGTTCCCAGGCTGAGTTGTAGCACATTAGAGGAGGAGCGGTTCGTTGTCATGAATGCGACGCGCTATGTGGATCTGCCGGAGTGTTTCCAAACGCTCAATGTGGCGGAAGGAGTTTCCTGGCCTGAAATCAAAAAGGCTTATTACCAGCTTGCCAAGCAGTACCATCCTGACAGAAATCCCAACGATACGGAAAGCGAAGACCGTTTTAAAAAAATCTCCATTGCCTTTGGAGTTTTGGAACGGTACTACCGCACGAATCCGGCAATGCGTCTGAAATGGATGTCGAACGTCACCACTGAAGATCCCTCAAGTCCCAAACCCGAATACGAACCGCAAACAAAAAATGGAAACGGCAGGGAGCGAAACCGTCGTTCGAATTCCCAACAATACGTCAAAGACGAGGGTTCCGTACCGGCAAACGGTAAGGGGTACGCCCATGCCACGCCTCCGGAACCGGAAGTGGTGCCGGAGGAAGATGCCCAAACCGATTTGCCGTTTTCCCGGCGGATAGGCCGCTGGTGGAACGGGACTTACCGCAACATGCAGAGCCTGGAACGACGTGTGCTTTGCCTCGACCTTGAAAAGACCGTCAACATAGAATCCCACACCGGTTTGAACGGTGGCACGGTAAGGGTTCGCACTCCGGGTGGAACTTTCAACATACGCATTCCCGCCGGAACGACAAATGACATCGTCATGCGCATTCCGGAAAAAGGGGAACGCGGGTTGTTGAACCGAAAACGGGGTGATCTCGTTCTGAGAATCCAGGTGAGCCCGCCGCGAGCCCAGCAAAGCGAGGATTTTTATTACCAGGTCCGGGTCACGCAGAAGGACCTTTCGATGGGCCAGGTGATGGTGCTGGACACACACGAAGGTCCCATCCGCTACGCCCTCCCCAAAAACACCGTGACCGGGCAGACTTTTTCCCTCAAAGCCCAGCCTGACTCAGGAGTGTCTTCCCATTGCAATCACATCATCGTGGTCGAGGTGGTGCCGGGATGAAGTAGGTGTCGCCGCGCCCGGGGGCTTTGGCGTATTTGACGTAGGTGTTCGCAAGAATAGCGATGTTGAACACTGCGATCATCAGAGTGCACATCACCACCCCTATGAGGGCCGGGCGGTTGTCCCCCGGGGGCAGTTTGGTGAAACTCATCATACCCATCACCACAGCCAGCCCCGACAAACCGATCGAACCGAAAATCAGTGTCTGGAGAAACGGCGTCATCATGATGTCCCGGTTCATGTGGTTCAATGCCGCCACCGCCATAATAAGCGGGGGGATTGCCAGAAAATAAGGGGTCATCGCCCAAGCGGATTTCGGTCCCTTATACAACGCGTGCAGTTTGAAACCCATCGCAATCAGGATTACCATTAGCAGGCCGGAGACGATGTCAATCACCCGCTTCTTCCGTTGTTCCCCGCGAATGTAATTCAAAGCGCCCAATACGTAGCTGGCCACCTCTTCTTCACCCATCTCATAAAATCCGCCCTGTGCGGTGTCGTAGGCAAACACCCTGGCCGTGGTCGATTCCGCTGGAAGGGCAATGGCACGGTACTTGTCCTTGCCCGCGGACTCGATTTCCAGGTACACAATGCCGCTGTGGTACTCTAGCTTGTAATCCTCGATTTCCACGAGGTTCTTGGCGTATCGCTGATTCTTCTGGTAAAACTGGTCCTGAATGGCCATGAGGTCTTTCAGGGCTTTTTGCGCCTGCAGGTCGTGGTCATTTTCAAATACCTTGACGCAACCCGGAGCGAGGATCAGCGTCAGAATCAGGCAGAGGATTCTGATGGGATGGAATGATTTCATCTATAGTGGCGGCTTTCCGTGTGATTGAAAGGGAAAACTTATAACACAGCGTTAAGGTTGGAACAAGGATGCCAGAGGCACGGCACCCGGTTTGGTTCGGTTATTATGAAACATCACCCGCTTTGGAAGCAATTGAAGTTTGTCACGGGCAATCCCAACAAGTTCCGCGAGGCGCAGGAAATCCTGGGCATCGAGATGGAACGGCGGGATCTCGCCCATCTCCACGAGATCCAGACCACGGACGTGGCGGAACTGGTCGAACACAAGGCCACGGAGGCCTGGGAAACCCTCAAGGCACCGGTGCTGGTGGAAGATTCCGGACTCGTGTTCGAAGCCTGGAATGGCCTGCCCGGAGCCCTGGTCAAATGGTTCGAGGTGAGCGTCGGGTGCGAGGGCATGCTGAAGATGCTGGAACCGTTTCCCGACCGGCGGGCGCGTGCGGTGTGCATGGTGGCGGTGCACGACGGCCGCGAAATTGTGATAGGGAAAGGGGAAGTGACGGGCACCATCGCCCCAAGCCTGCGTGGGGAAAACGGTTTCGGCTGGGATGTGATCTTCATCCCGGACGGGCACGACCGCACCTTCGGAGAAATGAGCGTCGGTGAGAAAAACGCCATCTCCCACCGCCGCCGTGCCTTCGAGGCGTTGCGCGATCAGTTTTGACGCTCAACCCTGCTGCGCCAGCCGGGTGTAGAGGGTGGCAAAAACGGTGTGGTATTCCTTAAGTTTGTCGAATATGACGTCCCCGTGCTGTGCCAGCGAATCCGGCTTCATTTTCCGGTAGGACTCCAGCAGTTCACCCCAGTCCGCATCCTGTGGCAGCCAGCCGCGCTCATTGGCCAGGCGCAGGCATTCCTCCGGGCTTTCGCAGGATTCGTGGTTCTCGCGTGCCCGCGCCCGGATGCACCGCACCGCGCTGTCGAAGGTGAAGCCGTAACGTTGCAGGGCGGCGTTGCGAAAATATTCCGTGCGTGCCTGCGTTTCCATCTCGGCCATACGTTTCAGGTTCCATTCGAGATGCGTCAACAACACATTGAGGGGTGGCAGCTCTTCCATAACCTTCCAGCTTTCCTGTTATAATTTCCGTCCGGTGGCGTCTGCCCCGATTCTATTCCAAATCCTTGTTTGCAGGGAAGCTATTTTGAAAAGACATTTCAATAATGATACACTTCCGCGTCCGAATACGGACACCAATGGAACCACATTTTAAACGGAAACATGATTGCCGATGGGTGACGAAGAACGCTTTGTGGACAACGGGGACGGTACGGTGACGGACCGGAGAACCGGGTTGATGTGGAAGAAGACCGACACCATGATCGATCTCAAGAAATGGGTGAATTACCAGGAAAGCGCCGACTATGTCCGCGAGCTTCGTGAACAGAATTTCGCCGGATATGATGACTGGCGACTGCCCACGCAGGACGAGGCGAAAAGCATCTACGACAAGGCCTATTCGCTCACCGACAAATTTGGTAAGACGGTGCATATCAGCGACCGGTTCGAGCCGGGTTGCGGGTTTTCCATGATAATCAAGCTGGTGGACGGGCGTCTGCGCACCTGGGTGTTCAATATCCGCGAGGGCACGATGGACAATCCGGATGGATTGTGGACCCTTTCGGAAGCGGCCCGGGCGGTGCGCGTTGCGTCCCCTCCCGGCGAGTGAACATATGAGAGGAGTCATGCGATGAGTGGTGAAGGATGGTACACCCCCCCGGAAAGCCTGTCCAAACAGGCCTGGGTCCAAAGCATGGAACAATATAAGGAAATGTACGATCGGTCCATCAACGATCCCGAAGGGTTCTGGGCCGAACAGGCGGAGGAGTTTGTCTGGTACAAGAAATGGGACAAGGTCTGGGATTACAATTACAACATCAAAAAGGGAAAAATCTTCATCGAGTGGTTCAAGGGGGCGAAGACCAACATCACCGTCAATTGCATCGACCGTCACCTGGAGACGCGCGGCGACCAAACGGCGATCATCTGGGAAGGCAACGAACCGGATGAAGATTCCAGACTGACCTACCGGGAACTCCATGCCGAGGTGTGCCGGTTCGCCAATGTGCTCAAGAAACACGGCGCGAAAAAGGGCGACCGCATCTCCATCTACATGCCCATGATTCCTGAACTGGCCATCGCCATGCTGGCCTGTGCGCGCATCGGGGCCGTTCACTCCATCGTGTTCGGCGGCTTCTCGCCGACGTCGCTTGCCGACCGCATTGTCGATTCCGGCTGTTCGTTACTGGTCACCACCGACGGCGCGTTCCGCGGCAAGAAGCCGGTTCCCCTGAAAGAGAATGCCGACCAGGCGATGGACATGGCGTCGAAACAGGGCACGGACATAAAACAGTGCATCGTCGTCAAACGTGTCGGCGACAAACTGGAGACCGCCATGCAGAAGGGCCGCGACTTCTGGTGGCACGACGAAATGAAAGACGCCTCGCCGGAGTGCGAACCGGAACAGATGGACGCTGAGGACCCGCTTTTCATCCTCTACACTTCGGGCTCCACGGGCAAGCCAAAAGGCGCGCAGCACAATGTGGGCGGCTACATGCTGTTCACCGCGCTCACGCACAAGCACATCTTCGATTATCACGACGGCGACATCTGGTGGTGCACTGCCGACATCGGCTGGGTGACGGGCCATTCGTACATCATCTACGGACCACTGGCCAATGGGGCGACGACCATCATGTTCGAAGGCATTCCGACGTATCCGGACGCCGGGCGCTTCTGGGCGGTCATCGACAAGCACAAGGTGACCCAGTTCTACACCGCGCCGACGGCCATCCGCGCCCTCATTTCGCACGGTGAGGACATCCCGGCGAAGTACGATCTGTCCACACTGAAGGTGCTGGGATCGGTGGGGGAGCCCATCAATCCGGAAGCGTGGCGCTGGTATCATAAAAATATCGGACGCGGCCGCTGTCCCGTGGTGGACACGTGGTGGCAGACCGAAACCGGCGGCATTCTCATCTCCCCGCTCCCCGGAGCCACCCCCTGCAAGCCGGGGTCGGCAACCCTCCCGTTTTTCGGTGTGGTGCCGGTGGTCATCGAGGCGGAAACGGGCAAGGTGGTGGAGGGCAACGACGTCAGCGGCGTGCTGGCCCTCGCTCAACCCTGGCCGGGACAGATGCGCACCGTATTCGGCGACCATTCCCGGTTCGAGGAAAATTACTTTCAGATGTACCCGGGCTATTATTTCACCGGCGACGGATGCCGGCGCGACAAGGACGGATATTACTGGGTGACGGGCCGTGTGGACGACGTCATCAACGTCTCCGGTCACCGTATCGGAACCGCAGAGGTGGAGTCGGCCCTCGTCCTGCACGACAAGGTGGCTGAGGCGGCGGTGGTCGGGTTTCCTCACGACATCAAGGGGCAGGGCATCTACGCTTATGTCACACTGATGGACGGGGTCGAATACAAAGACGACCTGAAGAAAGTGCTGATCGACTTCGTGAGGAAGGAGATCGGCCCCATCGCGGCACCGGACATCATCCATTGGGCCCCAGGCCTGCCGAAAACGCGGTCAGGCAAGATCATGCGGCGCATTCTGCGTAAAATTGCGGCTAACGAGGGGGACCAGCTGGGAGATACGTCGACTCTGGCCGACCCGTCTGTGGTTGACCAGCTCAAGGCGAGCTACCAGAAAATCTGATCGGTTGTCGCTAAAACTTTAGAAGAGATTGAAAAACGCAGGATTGGCTGGGCCGGAAGTGGGATCATGGAGTTGAGAGACCCAACTCCATGATTCTTCGCAAACGGCGAAAAGAGAAAGGCTTCCCCTCCCTCCCCAAATGTATTGAGCGCTTATCTTGGAATGTTTAATACGATAAACCAGGGTGCCCGCGCTGTCAATTGAAATTTTTGAATTCCTTGTATTTAGAGCGCTTTTTAGGGAAGTTTTCCACAGGCGGGGAGCGGAATTTGACCCCCTTGCGCATGCCGCTGGGTCACAACCTGCCTTGGGCCATATGGAGTTTCACCTGCTTCAGGCCGTGGTGGGAATGAGGATTGATCGGTTGCAGGTGAAGTGACTTTAAAAATGCCTGCCGGGACTCGGAAAGCCGGTCCATTTTCAGGTAGGTCCAACCCAGCCCATCGTGCACCTCCGCCCAGCTGGGATGACGCTCGTATTCCGCCAGGAACCATTTGAGCGCTTCTTCATAACGGCCCTGGTGATAAAGTGCCCGCGCCAATTGAGTACGTGTGCTGGTCCAGAGATCCACCTTCGTTCCCGGCTCGGTCCCTTTCACCGTCACCCGCATCGGATGCGTGTTCGGGTTGCGTTTGATGGAACGTGCCAGCATGGCCTCGGCGCGGCCATACTGCTTCAATTTGAGGTAAACGTAGCCCAGACCCTTCATTGCCTCTGAGGAGCGCGGACGGCGGTCCAAAGCCAGTGCGAACAACTGGAGCGCTTTGTCCGCTTCGTCCCGGTGGTAATATTCCCAACCCAGCCGGTTGTAAACCTGCCAGCCGAAGCGCTCCGACTCCAGCATGTCGCGGAACTCCACGGTCTGAATGATATCCGGGTCGAGCTCGATGGATTTCAGGAAGTACTCCGCACCCAGGTTGGGCCGTCCGGTTTTGTAATACACCCAGCCGAGTCCGATGTAGGGTGTCGGCCTCTGTGGTTTTTCCTGGGCCTTGGCCAGCAGGTAATCGCGCGCCGTCTCCGCATCCCAACTGCGCAGAACCGCCCAATCCAGCTTATGGATCAGATCCGGTTGATCCGGCTTCAGGGCGTCGGCGACGATGAGGTGGTCCACCGCCTTGTCGTACTCGCCCAGCGCGTAATAGGCGAGCCCCAGCCCTTTGTTGCGCTCAAATTCCAGCATGTCCCCGCCGCCCAGTTTTCTGAAATTGTAAAGAGCGAGTTCATAGCGGCCTTTGTGATACTGGCTGAATCCCATGCCGCTGTATGCGCGGGCAAGCATGGGGGTGAGGGGGCCTTCATTTTTGCGGATGTATTCATAATAAAGATACGATGCACGCTTATAATCGCCCCCTGCCAACGCCTCGTCGCCCTGGAACACTTTTGCCAGCTCCAGCGTTTCGAACTGGCGCATTCCATCGAGAGCCACTTCATCGTTGGGGTTCTGCGCCATGGCGGCTTGAAAGGACTTCAGGGCCTGTGCTTCGTTGCCTCGCTTCAATTGCACCCATCCGTGCAGGCTCTGGGGCAGGGACCATTCAGGGTAGGCGGTTTTCAATTCGGCGATGTGCTGTGCGGCGATCTGGTATTTGCCAATCTCCAGGTAATGGCGCGCGAAACGGGATTTTTCCTGGTAGGCCGCATTTACGGAGCGGATACCCATGCTGACTCCAGGAAAACCCGGGTGGGTTCGGCGCAGTTTCTGGAAAACCGTTTCGGCTTCCACCAGGTTTCCCGTTTTCAACAAGCTCCACGCCAGCCCGTTTTGCGCGTCGAACTGCTCCGCGACTTCCGGCGGCAGTGTGGAAAAGGCGTTCAGGGCGTCCTTGTAAAATTCCTTGTTGTACAGTCGCCAGGCGTTGTCCACGGCGGGGTGAGCCAATGATTCCGTGTGCGTGAAAAGGATGGAGGGGTAACGCGGCGCTTCGACCTCCGGAGTGAACAGCGACGCCTTCTGCCAGTCTGAGGGCACAACCTCCACCAGCTGTTCCGGCGGCTTGGGATTCCACGCCTGCCAGTCGGACTTCAACCGTTCCCACTGGTGCCAGGTGTACACCTTCCGAAGCCAGGGTTCGGCTGAATCCGGATGGCCAAGCATCCAGTAGGCGAACCCGATTCCTTTTTTCGCCTGAAGGGAGTGTTTGTCCAGCACAAGAGCCTGTTCGAATTTTTCGAGTGCGTGGTGGTAGTCCTGCATGGCGAAATAGCACCAGCCGAGGCCGGTCACAGGACGGGCGTCATCGGGGAACCGGGTGTGCATTTTCTCGAAGGCGTACAGGGCCTTGCGGTATTTCTTCTGGAAGAAATAAGCCCAGGGCAGAAGCCGCATGGCCCGTGGGTTGTCGTGTTCCAGGATGAGGCTGCGTTTCAGATAAAATTCCGCCACCGCGAACTGGTTGGCATGATACTGGCCGATGGCAAACTCCAGGTAGCGCTGGTGATCGGGAAGGATTTTGGGCGCTTTGGGATCGGGCCGTTCCGGAAAAAGCCGAATCGGGAGCTTGGGCATTTCCAGCACGGGTACGGAAACGTCGTAGGGCATGGACGAACACCCAGCCAGCCCCAATAGCCCGACCAATGATGCGATTCCCGCCGCACGGCTAAATGGTTTTTGATACAATGATGCCATCACAGAAGTTTTATGGAGTTTTATCACTCTTTTCCTATCGGCATTCTTGAGACAAATTTTAGCCGCAAGGGTTTATTAAATTGCCATTTAAATCCTTTTTGCCCCCCTGTTAAAATAGATTGGTCTCCCGGTGGTTTTGAGTTATCATTTGCCCTTTGCCATTTTCCCAGCGAATCTCATGCGTTTTTTTAAATTTCCGTTGGCATTTGTCCTTTGCCTGATCCTTGTGTCCTGCTCCCAGGGCGAAACCCCAAACGAGCAAAACCAGGCTCCCTCCATTGCCGAAATCGAGCAGGAGGCAGGCCCTGGCCCTGTTGCCGCCCAGCCACCGAAACGGGTGGAACCGGTGGTGCTGACGGAAGAGGATAAAAAAATCGCCGCAAAGGCTCCGGAAGGCATGGTCTTCATCAAGGGCGGTTGTTTTATCATGGGGAACAACAACGCCCAGGTGGATGAAAAATTCGAGCGCGAAGTATGCCTCGAGGACTTTTTCATGGACCAGTATGAAGTGACACAGGAGCGCTGGGAACGGGTCATGGGCTTCAATCCGTCCAAGTTCATTGGGCCCACGCACCCGGTGGAACAGGTCAATTACTACGACATTCAGAAGTTCCTCAAAAAGAGCAACGGTGCCTGCCGCCTGCCCACGGAAGCCGAATGGGAGTACGCCGCCCGTGCCGGGGCGGAAACCCGTTATTACTGGGGGAACGTGATGGATGGGGAATACGCGTGGTTCATGGACAACGCGGAAGGGACCACCCACCCGGTCGGACAGAAAAAACCGAACGCTTTCGGTCTTTACGACATGATGGGCAACGTCTGGGAATGGACGGAAGACTGGTGGCAGAATGTGTACCCGTCAGAGAAGTTGAGCGATCCTACCGGGCCCAATACCGGCGAATATAAGGTGATCCGAGGGGGTTCCATCGTTTCCTCCGCCGGGGCTCTGCGTCTGACCAACCGCACCTGGTTGAATCCCAAGAACCGTGTGTACTCAAAAATCTCCACCTACGGTGGGCTGGTGAATGAGAAGTTCAACTACATCGGGTTCCGTTGCGTGGTCTCGGCCGATACGTGGCTCAAGTCGCAACCGGTACGCAAAGTAACCACTGAAGGGGAGGGGAAACTCTCTCCGAACCCGCCGGAAACCACGGCTCAGCCCTGAGCCACCGCCCGCGTCACTGCTGGCATTCCTTGCAGATTCCGAACAGATCCAGTTTGTGGGACGTCATTTTGAAGCCGTTTTTTTGGGCGACTTCTTCCTGTAGTTTTTCGATGACTTCGTTGTGGAACTCAATGATCTTGCCGCATTCCGTGCAGATCATGTGATCGTGGTGTTCGTGGGCGTAATTCATTTCGTACCGCTTCTGCCCGTCGCCGAAATCCAGTTCGGCCGCCAGGCCGCTTTCGGTCAGCAGGGAAAGTGTACGGTACACGGTGGCGAGGCCGATCTTCGGTTCCTTGGCGGAAACGATCTTGTATAGCTCCTCGGCGCTGACGTGATCTTCACAATTCAGAAACGCTTCCAGCACAGCCCGGCGTTGTTTGGTGATTTTCAGGTTGTGCTGGGAAATGTACTTTTCGAGTACTTCCTGTTCTTTATTGCTCATAAATCAGCCTCCCGAACGAAAATCTAGCACTATGGGTGCATGGAGTCAACCGCAGCATAACGGGGTGTGGAAACGATTTCGGATTCAAGGGGTTTTCAAATGGGTTTCTATCATTTCGATGCATCGATCGGGATCAATCGAGACCTGTTGCCCATCCGTCATATTCTTTAAAAAATACGTTCCGCTTTCGATTTCATTGTCGCCGATGATGAGAACAAAGCGGCATTCCTGGCGGTTGGCTTTCCGCATCTGGCTCTTCATGCTCCCGCCTTCGTAGTCCAACTCAACGTACCAACCGGCGGCGCGCAGTATATGAATTAGTTTCTGCCCACGCCGCCTCGCTTCTTCCCCCATCAATACGGCAAACAGGTCGGGCTTCTTCGCAATGTCCTCCCAGGTGGATTCGGGCAGGGTTGCGATGAGGCGCTCCACGCCGACCGCGAAACCGAAACAGGGGGTGGGCGGCCCGTCGAACTCCTCCACCAAAGTGTCGTAGCGGCCGCCGCCGCAGATGGCGTTCTGTGAGCCGAGTCCTTCCGTACCCACCACCTCGAACGTCGTCCGGGTGTAGTAATCCAGTCCCCGGACCAGCTGGGTGTTCAATGTGAACGGGGTGTCCATGCTGGTGAGCGCCTCCTGCACGGCGGCGAAATTCTCACGGCATGCTTCGCACAGGTGATCCGAGATGCGCGGCAGGGTGAGGGCGATCTCCCGGTCACGCTCCACCTTGCAGTCCAGCACGCGCAGGGGATTGCGCTCGTAACGAGAGGTGCAATTGGAACACAGTTCGTCAAGGTGCTTGCGAATCGCGTCTTTCAGCAACTCGCGGTAAGGCGGACGGCATTCCCGACAGCCGAGCGAATTGATCTGCAACTCGACGTCGTTCAGGCCCAGGTCGCGAAACAGGGCGATGAGCATGGTCATGACTTCGGCGTCGACCAGAGGGCTCGCCGAGCCCAGTGCTTCCGCTCCGATCTGGTAAAACTGACGAAAGCGTCCGGCCTGTGGCCGTTCGTAGCGGAACATGGGACCCATGTAATACAGCTTCACCAACTGGTTCTGGCCGTGCATTTTATGCTGGATGTACGAACGCACGACCGAGGCCGTGCCCTCCGGGCGCAGGGTGATTTCCTCGCCGCCGCGGTCGGTGAAGGTATACATCTCTTTTTCGACGATGTCCGTGGTTTCGCCGATACTGCGTTTGAACAGGCTGGTGCTTTCGAAAATGGGCAGGCGGATCTCCTGAAACCCGTAAGGCGCAAACACCCGCCGGGCGGCCGCTTCCACCTTGTGCCATTTTTCGATCTCACCGGGAAGAATGTCTTTGACGCCGCGTATGCTCTGAATTTTCATTTAACGGTTGGGCTGATCAGGTTTTGGTTGCGGGAGGAGTCAGGCACCGTCACGCAAGCAATGCATGCGCGCGGTCCATGTCCTCTGGACTGCCGATGTACAGGGGAACGCGCTGGTGAATGTCTGTGGGCTTGATATCCAGAATGCGTTCTTTTCCGTTTGAAGCCTTGCCGCCGGCATTCTCCACGATCATCGCCATCGGTGCGGCTTCGAACGCATAGCGCAGTTTTCCTTCAGGACTTTTCCTGTCTCCGGGATACATGAAGATGCCGCCCTTCAGCAGGGTGCGGTGAAAGTCTGCCACCAGCGATCCGATGTAGCGGAGCTTGTACGGCCGCTTCGTTTTCTTGTCGTTTTCCTTAAGATACGCGACGAGTTTTTTTTGTGGCTCCTGCCAGACCTGCGAATTGCCTTCGTTGACACTGTAGGTCGATCCCTGCTGGGGAATCTTCATGTCCTGTGTGGAGAGAAAAAACTCTCCCAGTGCGGGGTCCAGGGTGAAGGTGTGTACACCGTTGCCGGAAGTGTATACGAACAGTGTGCTGGGTCCGTAGATGATGTATCCCGCCGCCACCTGCTGGTGACCCGGTTGCAGGAGATCGTCGTCGGTCACGTCCGGCCCCGGGCTCTGCTTCCGGTACACGGAAAAAATGGTGCCGATGTTGACGTTGACGTCGATGTTCGAGGAGCCGTCCAGCGGATCGACCATGAAGATGTACTTGCCTGCTCGGTCCGGTGGGATGATGACGGGCTTTTCGTTTTCCTCGGAGGTGATGGCGCAGATGTTGCCGGATTCCCCGACCAGCTTGATGAAAATGTCGTTGGCGTAGTCGTCGAGCTTCTGCACTTCCTCCCCCTGCACGTTGACGCGGCCGGACATACCCAGAATATCCTCGCCCAAACCCGCGTTGTTGACCTGCAGGGACACGATCTTGGCGCCCACCAGCACTTCGTTCATGAGGTTGGTGAACTCGCCCGTGGCGCCGGGAGTCATTTTCTCCTGGCGCCGGATGAACTGCACCAGCGTGGTTCTGTCCATAAATCAGACTCGTTATTCTTTGGGATCGCAGGGAGCCGACGAGGTACAACCGTCGCCAAAAACAGGCGTGATTGTATCCCATTTACCGGGTTTCCTCAACGATGCTTTAGTGAATGGTTTTTGGGGAAGGGGGCATGGGTTGTCAGGCCACCTTCTGTGTCTTGGCCTGACGCTTGCGCTCGTTTTCATCCAGGTACTTTTTGCGCAGACGAATGCTCTTGGGCGTGATCTCAGCCAGCTCGTCCTCGTTCAGAAAGCCCAGCACCTGTTCGAGGCTCATGATGCGGGGCGGGGTCAGGATGACGGTGTCGTCGGACCCGGACGCGCGCATGTTGGTCAACTTTTTTTCCTTGCAGATGTTGACCACGAGATCGTTGTCCTTGGCGTTTTCGCCGATGATCATGCCGGTGTAAACCGGTTGGCCGGGACCGACGAACAACTGGCCCCGGTCCTGCAGGTTGAAGATGGAGTAACCCGTGGTCTGCCCGTTTTCCAGCGCGATCAGGGCGCCGCGCAGCCGCTTGGCGGAACCGCCCAGGAACGGCACGAAAGTTTCGAACGTATGTTGCAGCGTGCCGGTGCCCTTGGTCATGGTCAGAAAATCGGACTGGAACCCGAACAGGAACCGCGTGGGCACGTGGTACTCGAGACGCACGTGGCCGTCGTCCATGTGAATCATGTTCTTGAGCGAGCCCTTGCGGGTGCCCAGGGCTTCCATCACTTTTCCGGAATAGGTTTCTTCGACGTCGATGACGACAAACTCCATTGGCTCGTGCGTCTTGCCGTCGATTTCCTTGAGAAGGACCTGCGGGCGCGAAATGCTGAACTCGTATCCTTCGCGGCGCATGGTCTCGATGAGGATGCCGAGGTGCAATTCGCCGCGGCCGGAGACCTTGAACTTGTCGCCCGCGCCGGATTCCTCGACTTTCAATGCGACGTTCGATTTGACTTCCTTCATCAGCCGCTCGCGCAAATGACCGGAGGTGAGAAACTGTCCGTCTTTGCCGGAGAACGGCGAATCGTTCACCGAAAAATAAATCGACATGGTCGGCTCGTCGATGCGGATAAGCGGCAACGGTTCCGGATGTTTGCTGTCAGCGATGGTCTCGCCGATGTCCACATCCTTCATGCCCGCGATACCGATGATGTCGCCCGCTTCCGCAGATTGCACCTCGCTGCGGGTGAGTCCGTCATAGGTGTACGTCTTCATCATCTTGAATGTTTCCTTGGAGCCGTTCCGGCGAATGAGTGTGCAGGGCACATCGGCGCGGAAACGGCCGCGTTCGATCTTGCCGATGGCAATGCGGCCGACGTAGTCGTTGTAATCGATCGACGTCACCTGCATCTGGAACGGGGCTTCGGCATCGCCGTTGTGTGGCGGCACCTTCTCGACAATGAGGTCGAGCACCGGCGTCATGTCCCCCGGTTCCGAGTCGAGCGTGCGTTTGGCAAACCCCAGCTTGGCGGAGGTGTACACAATGGGAAAATCCAGTTGGTCGTCGGTGGCGTTCAGGTTGACGAACAGGTCGAATACCTGGTCCACCGCACGGTCCGGATTGGCTCCGGGACGGTCGATCTTGTTGATGACGACGATGGGCTTGAGTCCCAGCTCCAGTGATTTTTTCAATACGAACCGCGTCTGCGGCATGGGGCCTTCCGCAGCGTCAACAAGCAGGAGCACACCGTTGACCATTTTCAGGATACGCTCCACCTCGCCGCCGAAATCGGCGTGGCCGGGCGTGTCGACTATGTTGAGCTTGTGTCCCTTATAAAGGATGGACGCGTTCTTCGAGAAAATGGTGATGCCGCGTTCGCGCTCGAGGTCGTTGCTGTCCATGACGCAGGAACTGTGTTCGGTGCCTTCGCGGAACATGCCGCTATGCTCCAGCAGCCGGTCGATGAGAGTGGTCTTGCCGTGGTCAACGTGTGCAATGATGCCGATATTTCTAATATGTTCCGTGTTCATGAGCTCCGTTCGCTGTCAGCGGTAAAAGTAGGTAATGTCGGTATATATCGAATCCGGGAGGGCAGGGGAGGCCCTGGAAGGCTTCGATTATTGTTTAATTATATGGTATTATAGCCTATCTTATTGATTTAAAACAACCTGGCCTGTTGCTCCATGGATTCCAGCCTGAAACAGTTTGTCGAGTACCTGACTGTCGAGAAGCGGCATTCGCCGCATACGGTGGCGGCCTACCGGCGGGACATTGCTTCGTTTCTGGACGCCTTCTCCGGCGAGACTCTACATTGTATCACCACTTCGCAGGTTCGAGAATACTTTTTAACGCTTCAAAACAAGGGGCTGGCCAGCCGGTCCATTGCCCGGGCCCTGTCTTCCATCAAAGCGTTTTACCGGTTCCTTGTGAGGGAGAACCTGGTGGAAAGCAACCCGGTGGATATTCTGGAGTCCCCCCGCCTGTGGCGCAAACTGCCGGGAATTCTGTCCCTGGCGGATGTCGAGGCCCTGCTGGAGGCCCCTGACCCTGCGACGCCGCGAGGCATCCGTGACCGCGCCATGCTGGAATTGCTGTACGCGACGGGGCTCCGCGTCTCGGAACTGGTGACGCTCCAAACCGCGAACCTGAACCTGGAGGTGGGCTACCTGCGGTCGTTCGGCAAGGGTGATAAGGAAAGGGTGATCCCGATGGGCGAAGCGGCGCGTCGGCTGGTTAATCTGTATATTCAGGAAGTTCGCCCTAAATATTTGAAAAATAAAAGCTCGAATTTTCTGTTTTTGACCCGGCTGGGTGACGGGATGACTCGCCAGGGGTTCTGGAAGCTGATCAAGCAGTACGCCATGCAGGCTGGGGTGACGGTGCCGGTTTCTCCACATACCCTGCGTCATGCATTTGCCACGCATCTTTTGGAGCGGGGAGCGGATTTGCGCTCGGTTCAGCAAATGCTGGGTCATTCGGATATTGCGACCACGCAAATTTACACCCATATTCTTCAGGAGAGGATGCGCGACATACTGGACCGGCACCATCCACGGGCCTGAGTTCGCGGAGCGGAAATTTTGCTTGACGGACTACCCCTTTAAAGCTAAGATTTTGAAACATTTACCTGCCCGCCCACTCAGGTTCCATACCCAATCAGACCGCACATTACGGGACAGTCATGAGTCTGATCATTGATATTGATGACATTCCGGAGGACGAGCCTCTGGATTTGAACCTGACGGAACCGGCGGACCAATTCGCTGTCGACCCGGAAACGGGTGCATTGAAGGAAGCGGTGCAGGTGACCGGCAACCTGATCCGTTCCAACCGCGACGTTTACCTGGCAGGTCTGGTGAAAACGGTCATGTCCATGACCTGCTCGCGTTGTCTGGAATCGTTCCGGTTCGATGTCGAAACCCCGATCCATGCCACGTTCATTCCGGCACCGGATCCGGACAGTCTGGAAGCGGAGCAGGAGCTGGTCGATTCGGATATCGAACTCGAATATTATACGGATCAGAAAATTGACTTGACTCAACCGGTTTACGATCAGATTATGTTGAGTCTTCCCATGGTCCAATTGTGCCGGGACGATTGCAGGGGGATCTGCCCGAAATGCGGTGCGTCCCTGAACCGGGAATCGTGCCGGTGCGAAGGGGATGAAGACATCGACCCCCGTCTGGCCGTATTGAAACAATTAAAAGAAAAGTTGAAATAATCAGGAGCCATCATGCCCGTACCCAAGAAACGAACATCCAAATCCCGCAAAGGCATGCGCCGGTCGCACGACTCCCTGACGGTTACGGGGTTCGGAGAATGCCCGCAATGTCACGAGTTCAAGCGTCCCCACCACGTGTGTCCTCACTGCGGATACTACAAAGATAAAGAAGTGATCGAAGTCGAAGCCCTTTAATCGCGTACGGGAAAGCATTTGCTTTCCACTATGCAGGGTTTCATCGGATACCGTTCCATACCAAGTTCGAGGAATGCCTGAAGAGCGTTCCCTTCCTGCCCCAATCAGTCTGGTCACCACGTTGAGGGCCGTTTGAAGGACCGGAGGAGTGCAGAC
Organism: Nitrospina sp. 32_T5; assembly: GCF_052156635.1. NCBI lineage: Bacteria > Pseudomonadati > Nitrospinota > Nitrospinia > Nitrospinales > Nitrospinaceae > Nitrospina > Nitrospina sp. 32_T5. The sequence goes on from NZ_JBQKUO010000002.1 coordinate 648,689, forward strand.
CTGAGATGAAAATCGTCGTAGATGCCATGGGAGGAGACTTTGCCCCGCAAGCGGTGGTGGAGGGAGCCGTTCTGGCCACCCGCGAATTCGGGTTTCCCGTCATCCTCGTTGGCCTGTCTGACGCGATCCAGGAAGAACTGGACAAATACGAAGACGCTAAAGACCTGCCCATCGAAGTGCACCACGCCGACGAGGTGGTGGAAATGCACGACAGCCCCAGCAAGGCCTTGCGGACCAAAAAAAAGTCCTCCATGAAGGTCGGCCTGGACCTGGTCAAGGAAGGAGAGGGCGAAGCCTTCATCAGTGCCGGCAACACCGGAGCGGTCCTCGCGTATTCCACCATCATTCTTCGGCCCCTCAAGGGTGTGGACCGGCCCGCTATTGCCATCCAGCTTCCCACGTTGCAGGGATCAGCCATTCTTCTGGATGCTGGAGCGAACGTCGACTGCAAATCCAACCAGCTTTTCCAGTTTGGCATTATGGGCCATGTTTACGCCAAGTATATTCTGGGCCTGGATGAGCCCGGGGTGGGTCTGCTCAGCATCGGCGAGGAAGACGGTAAGGGCAACGAAGTCACCAAGGAAGCTTTTCGATGGCTTTCGAAATCCCACATCCGTTTCATCGGCAACGTCGAGGCAAAGGAAGTGTATCGTGGAAACGCAGATGTCATCGTCTGTGACGGCTTTACCGGAAATGTGGCGCTCAAGATCAGCGAAAGCCTGGCGGAAATGATTGGAACCAACCTGAAAACCCTGTTCACCAGCGGCATCGTGCCCAAGATGGGCTACCTGATGTTGAAAGGCCGTTTGCGCGAATTCAAAAAATCGGTGGACTATTCGGAAGCGGGCGGAGCGCCCCTGCTCGGGGTCAACGGCGTGGTCATCATCGCGCACGGCAGCTCCAATGCCAAGGCGGTAAAAAATGCGATCCTCCGCGCTCACGAATTTGTAGAAAAGAAAGTCAACCAGCATATTCGCGAAGACATCGAATACAATCTGGACAGCAAAGGTTCATTCTGGCAGCACATCAAGGAAATTGTGGCGGGACACGACGAAAACGGGGGCGTTCCCAGCAAGACACCCACGCCACCCAAAGCCGAGCTGGAAGAATCCGAGGAAGAACTGGAACCTGAAACCACGGATGAAACCCCTACGGAAGAACCGGACAAGCCGTAACCGCTGCGCCCAACCTTTTTCTCCTATCTATGAAAGCACGATCACCCTTTAATGCAGAGTTAGTCGGGACGGGAATGTACGTTCCGGACAATGTCGTCACCAACTTCGATCTCGAAAAGAATTTAGACACCTCCGACGAATGGATTCGCACCCGCACCGGTATCGTGGAGAGGCGCATCGCCAGGAAGGACGAATCCGCCTCCACCATGGGCATCGCCGCCTCAATGATGGCACTGAAGAATGCCGGAATGGAGGCGGGCGATCTCGATATGATCATCGTCTGCACCTCGACGCCGGATGTCATTTACCCCGCCACTGCCTGCTTCGTGCAGAAAGAACTCGGCGCGAAAAAAGCCGCAGCCTACGATATTGCCGCAGTCTGTTCCGGTTTCGTTTTCGGACTTTCCATTGCCGAGCAGTACATCAAAAGCGGACGCTATGAAAATATCCTCGTCATCGGAACGGAAGTCAATTCGCGGGTCATGGACTGGACCGACCGCACCACCTGCGTGTTGTTCGGTGACGGCGCAGGTGCCGCCATTCTCCGCCGAACTGAAAAGCCCGAACCCTGCGGTATCCTGTCCTCTCATATTTATTCCGACGGCACGCAGTCGGACTTGTTGATCGTTCCAGGGGGCATTGGTAAAACTTCGTTTACCTATCAGGGTATCGACGACAAGCTCTATTGCCTGAAAATGTCCGGGCAATCCACTTTCAAGGTTGCGGTCAAGCGAATGAGTGAAGTTTCGCGGGAGGCCCTTGCCCACAACGGCCTGTCCAACGAAGACGTTGCACTTGTCGTTCCGCACCAGGCCAACCAGCGGATCATAGAAGCTGTAGCGGACAAGCTTGAAGCGCCTTTGGAAAAAGTCTTCGTAAATATTCACAAATACGGCAACACGGGTTCCGCTTCCATTCCGATCGCCCTGCATGAGGCACGGGAAGCCGGATTCACACCTGTGGGCAGTGTCACTCTGCTCACGGTCCTGGGAGCCGGGTTGACGTGGGGATCGGTGGTGATCAAATGGTAAAGACCGCGTTCTTGTTTCCGGGGCAGGGCTCCCAGTTTGTTGGCATGGGGAAAAATTTTTATGATTCGGATCCCGAATGCCGCCGGATGTTTGAGGAAGCCGATGAAATCCTGGGTGATTCCATCAGCCAGGTATGTTTTGAGGGTCCCGAAGATAAACTGAAACTCACTGAAAATACACAGCCTGCGCTTTTAATCCACAGTATAATTGCCTTGAAACGGCTCCGCGATCATGGTATTAATTCCGTGCTGGCGGCTGGCCACAGTCTGGGTGAATTTTCTGCCCTGGTGTGTGCCGGTACTCTCCGTTTTGGAGATGCCGTGCATCTCGTCCGCCAACGTGGGCGCTTCATGCAGGAAGCGGTTCCTGTAGGCGTCGGCGCCATGGCGGCGATTATCGGGTTGTCCGCCGAACAGGTCCAGCAACTCTGCCTTTCAGCGTCCTCAGAGGATGCCATCGTTCAACCTGCAAACCTCAACAGTCCGGAGCAAATCGTCATTGCCGGTCATAAGGAACCGGTGGAGGCCGTCTCGGAGAAGGCGCGCGAACAGGGTGCGAAAAAAGTCGTGATCCTGCCCGTCAGTGCGCCTTTTCACTGCAAGTTGATGGAACCCGCGGCAATGCGCCTGAAAGCGGAGATGGAAAAAGTTGAATTCAAGGATGCAAGCATTCCGGTGATAACCAACGTGGAAGCGGCTCCAAATAATTCGGGTGACAAGGCCCGGGAACTTCTGTTCAAGCAGGTCTGTTCCCCAGTCCGCTGGACCGAGATCATGCAGTGCATGATCGACCAGGGAGTCGAAGCGGTGGTGGAGCTGGGATCGGGTAAGGTCCTTTCCGGTCTCATGAAGCGGTTCAGCAAGGACATCCGCTGTTACCAGGTGGGTGATGAGGAGTCGCTGGCCAAAACCGTGGCCGAATTGAAATAACTTTCAAACGGAATGGATATGGAACTCAAAGACAAGGTGGCGCTGGTCACCGGTGGCGCGCGCGGAATCGGTCAGGTGGTCGGTGAGATGCTTGCCAATATGGGGGCCCATGTGGTGCTGGCGGATGTCAACAAGGACGGTGCCGAACAGGCCGCCGAAACTATCTGCAAAAACGGTGGATCCGCTTCCGCCGCAGGGCTCAATGTGGCTTCCGCTGAAGAGGTTCAAAAAGTTTTTGACTCTATCTCCAAAGAATTTAAACTGTTGGATATTTTGGTCAACAACGCCGGGATCACCCGCGATGGGTTGTTGATGCGCATGAAAGAGGAGGACTGGGATCTGGTTCTTTCCATCAACCTCAAGGGCTCTTTCCTCTGCACTCAGCAGGCAGTCAAACAAATGATCAAACAAAAGGACGGGGCGATTGTCAATGTCGCGTCCATCGTCGGGGTGATGGGTAATCTGGGACAGGCCAATTATTCCGCATCCAAAGCCGGCCTGATCGGGTTGACCAAAACCACTGCCCGCGAAGTGGCGAGCCGGGGTATCCGCGTCAATGCCATTGCGCCGGGTTTCATCGATACCGATATGACACGCCAGTTGAAAGAAGATGTGCGCGAGCAGTTGATCGGGCAGATCCCCATGGCGCGTCTCGGCCAGCCGCAGGATATTGCGGACAGTGTTGCGTTCCTTGTATCCGACCGGGCTCGTTATATTACCGGTCAGGTCATCAATGTTAATGGTGGGATGTTAATGTAACATCTTTGAGGAGTCTCAAAATATGTCAGTAGAACAAAAGGTAAAGGAAATTATCGTAGAACAACTGAATGTGGATGAAAATCAGGTTAATAGCTCCGCATCTTTTATCGATGACCTCGGTGCGGACTCACTGGATACGGTGGAACTGGTTATGGCGTTCGAGGAAGCGTTCGACATTGAAATCCCGGATGAGGAAGCCGAGAAAATCGCCACGGTACAAAATGCCATCGATTATATCAACAACCACACCAACTAACTCCCTTTTGATATGACCCGTCGTGTTGTTGTTACAGGCCTTGGAATGCTGTCTCCGCTGGGAATCGGCGTTGATGCCAACTGGGATGCGGTCTGTCGGGGGAAATCCGGCATCGACTACATCACCCGGTTCAACGCCCAGGATTTCCCGGTGCGCATTGCCGGAGAGGTGGAGGGTTTCGATCCTGCGGACCACATTGAACCCAAAGAGATTAAAAAGATGGATACGTTTATCCATTATGCGGTCGCCTGCTGCCGGTTTGCGCTTAAAGACTCCGGCCTCGAAATCACCGAAGCCAACGCGGACCGTGTCGGCACGTTGATCGGCGTCGGTCTGGGCGGTCTTCCAGCCATCGAAAAATACCACGAGGTCTATCAGAACAAGGGAGTTCGAAAAATCACGCCGTTCTTTATTCCGATGCTCATTCCCAATATGGCATCGGGTCAGATTTCCATCATCTTTGGCACAAAGGGACCCAATACCTGTGTGGTGACGGCCTGCGCCAGCGGAACGCATGCCATTGGCGACGCGTTCAAGATGATTCGCGACGGGGTGGTCGACGCCATGATCGCAGGCGGTTCGGAATCGGTCGTCACCCCCCTCGCCATCGGCGGGTTCGCTGCGGCCAAGGCGCTGTCCACACGAAATGATGACCCCCAGGGAGCGAGCCGTCCGTTCGATAAGGACCGCGACGGTTTTGTCATGGGTGAAGGATGTGGTGTGTTAATTCTTGAAGAAATGGAATCCGCAAAGAAACGCGGTGCCCGAATTTATGCCGAAGTTGCCGGATACGCCCTCAACAGCGATGCATATCATATGACCGCGCCTTCGAAAGATGGAGAAGGTGCCGCCAAATGCATGGAATTGGCATTGGAGGATGCAAAGATGAATCCGGAAGAGGTGGATTACATCAATGCTCACGGTACCTCCACGGGAGCGGATTTCACCGAAACGACCGCGATCAAATCGGTATTCAAGGACCACGCGTATAAATTGCAGGTCAGTTCCACCAAATCCATGACCGGGCATCTGCTTGGAGCTGCGGGCGGGGTGGAAGCGATCTACAGCGTGCTGGCCATGCACCATGGTGTCATTCCACCCACTATCAATTACACAACGCCGGATCCGGATTGCGATCTCGATTATGTTCCCAACACCGCTCGGGAAACCAAAGTCCGGGCGGCTCTTTCAAACTCCTTCGGCTTCGGCGGAACCAACGGTGTGGTGATTTTCAAACAACCGACGGACTGATGAAACACGGTAAGCCTCATGCTGTCGAAGGAACGAATCGATGAGCTGGCACAACTCCAGAAAAATCTGGGGTACACTTTTAAGGATATCCTGCTCTTAAACAAAGCCCTCACCCACAAATCCTACGTCAACGAAAAATCCGAAGCCATTAAGAACAATGAGCGGTTTGAGTTCATGGGGGACTCCGTTCTGGATGTCGTGGTCAGCCATTACATGGTGAAAACTTTCCAGGATTTTTCAGAAGGTCTGCTTTCCAAGATACGTGCGGCGGTGGTCAACGAAGCCTGCCTTGCAGGCCTGGCACGGGATATCGGTCTGGGGGATTATCTGCTACTCGGCCGGGGAGAAGATCTCACCGGGGGGCGGGATAAAAATTCTATTCTGGCAAATGCGTTTGAGGCCGTGGCGGGGGCCGTCTATTTCGACAGTAACCTGGAATCTGCTTATGACGTATTCCTTCCCAGGTTAAAAAAAGAAATCGCCCAATACGCCAAAACGAGCCGTTTCCGGGACTTCAAAAGCGAACTCCAGCACTTCTCGCAGAATACCCTCAACTGCATCCCGTTTTATAAAGTGGTTAAAGAAACCGGACCGGACCACGAAAAGCAGTTCGAGGTGGTTGTGCGGACCAATGGTGAAGAACAGGGACGGGGAACCGGACGGAGTAAAAAAGAAGCGGAGCAGGCCGCTGCGCGTAATGCACTGGAGCACCTGAACCCTGAATTCAAAGAAAATGGGGCATAAAAGATGCTTCCGTTGAGGGATGTGTATTTAAAGGACCAGGCCCGGATGTTGAGTATTGTGCGGGCCTCGTGAATTCTTGAAATTAGATTTGTTTTTTACCGATCTTAAAACTTTTGGGGGATGATATGGTAACGGTTGGCATGAATTACAAAGTGATCAACGGCAAAGAAGAAACATTTGAAAATGCATTCAATAATGTCCTCAAGGTAATGGCTGAAATGGATGGGCACACCAAGACGTCTTTATATAAGGATGTAAACGATCCCCAACAGTACCTGATCGTCTCCGACTGGAATTCCGAAGATGCCTACAATGCATTTCTGAACAGTGACAAGTTTGCCGGTGTGGTCAACTGGGGGAAGGAAAATATTCTGGCAGGCCGCCCTTCGCACACGGTTTACCGTCAGTAGGGAACTTCTAACGCAGATTTGGCAGGTCAGGGGTTTTCCACAGACCGGTACTGGATTTCCCCGTTGCGGATGCTTCTAAGCAGTTTCTTGTGAAAGTGCTCTGTGTCGTGGGGAGGGAAGTCGTCGACCCGCCAACGGACGCGTACCAGCTTGCCGTCCGGATGGCTTATGATCTCTCGGACTTCACCGTTATTACGCGACAGCGGTTCGTACAGGTGGTCTCCCACTTTCAGTTTGATTTTATCCATATCCCGTTTGCTTGGTTTGAATCTGCATTCATTATACTTGCATTGCTCCCATTAATAAATCGATGCGTGCATGATACAACAGGAGGACCGAAATGGCTTACATCACCATGGCCGCTATGTATCCAACGATGACTTCAGGCAAAGTTGATGAATTCCTGGTGGGCATTGGCGATACCATCAAGAAGGGAATGCCTGTAGCGGAAATCGTCGCCGAGGGTTATTTTACCCTGATATCTGAATATACCGGAACCATTAAAGAAATTTATGTAGGTGAAGGGGAGTACGTGGAAGTAGACACCCCAATCATTGAAATCGAGGAAGAAGAGGGCGAATAGAATTAGCCCGGAACCGGTTTAAATCAGAGAAAAGAGCAGGGAAGTGGTCATGAGATAGATGAACAGCCCGGCGATATCGTTGATTGTGGTCACTACCGGTCCGGTGCTGATAGCGGGGTCGATATCCAGCTTTTTAAAAACCCATGGCGTCAACGATCCGATGAAGGCGGCCATGGAAACCGCCAATACGATTCCCAGGCCCACGGTGAGCCCGAGCATGGGGTTGGAGTCAAGGAAGGTTTTGGCAATGGTCATTATGATCAAGCCACATACCATCCCGAAAATCAGCCCGTGGCACATTCCGACTTTCACTTCACTGCGAATAACGCTTTTCAGGTTGTCGTCCTGGATATCACCCGTAGCCAGTCCCCGGACGATCACCGTTGCCCCCTGCAGCCCCACATTCCCCGCCAGCCCCAGCACAAACGGAATAAAAAACAGGACCATTGAAAATTCGTTCAGCGTGAACTCGAACACCTTCAGGATGTAGGCGCTCACCATGCCGCCGACAAAAGTGGTCAGCAGCCAGGGGGCCCGGGCCGCAAGTTTGGATCGGGTGGTCTGCGCAAACGCATCGACTTTGGCCGAGGCGCCAACCATGGTGTAGATGTCTTCGCTTGCCATATTCTTAAGGCCGCGCAATACGTCGTCAAAGCTAATGATACCGTGCAGGACGTTTTGCTCATCCACTACGGGGATGGTGCTGATGTGTTCATGATCCATCTCGTTGGCGACCATTTCGCAGGAGTCATCGAGGTTCACGTGAGGCGTGTGTTCCCAGACGATGTCGGTGGCCATGGCTTTGGGAGGCGCGTTCAGAAGGTCCCGCAGGGTGAACGTCCCCATCAATTCGCGGGAATCATTCACCACGTAAAAGTTGGTGCCGTACTCCTGTTTGTTGTGACGCAGGAAATTCATCAGAATGTCACCCGCAAGTTCGTGGGGAAGGACCTGGTTGAAATTGGGGCTCATCAGGCCACCGGCGGTTTCTTCTTTATAGCTGAGCAGGTTTTTGAGAGTCTGGGCCTCGTCGGGTACCATCTGCTCCAGGATTTTTTCCTGGACCTCGGGTCCCGCCTCTTGGAGAATATCGACTGCCTCGTCCTTCGGCATGGCCTCCAGGAACTGCGCCATGTTTTCGTGACCCAATTCCTCAATTAAAATACCGCGGCTTTCCGTATCCGTTTCGTAAAGCACCTCCTGCTTTTTGATGTCATCGTCAAGTAGTTGAAAAATTTTGACTTTTTCTTCATCCGTCAACTGGTGCAACAGCCGCGCAATCTCGAAATGGTCAATCTCGTTGACTGTTGCGAGCAGGTGTTCCGGCGGTGTTTCCGGATTTTCCAGGAGTTCTTTTAAGTTATCGACAGGCATGGGTTTCTGGTAAAATATTGTGCATAAGGCTTTAGTCTAACACACTCTTAATTCCTTTAGAGGCTTTGAAGATAAATGGTTATAGGCGGAATGTCGCGTGACGAGGCAAAAAGGCTTAAAGAAATCCGCAAACGCAAATCCGGACGGGTGCGGACCAAACGGGCGACGCTTTTGTCTGACAAAACCAGGGAAAGCGTTCTCAAAAAATTCGATAAGGAACACGAGCCCGAAACCCGGTCCAAGGATGTGGAAAGCCTTGATGAACATGTCAAGATGAACGACTCCTACATGCGCACCGGGTGGTATGTTCCGAAAAAAAAATAGGGGAGGGATTTCTCTCCGGGCTGTTTGAGGGCCCGCTCCCCGCGTCTCATCCAAGACTGGATATGAAAGGAAAGGCCCGCGCCAAGGCGCGGGTTTTTCTTTTTACATGTGTTTCTGCAACAGCAGAGGCTCGTGAGTGAGCCAGATTTTGGCCCCGCATACATTCACGAATACCGGTGGAGAAGCCTTGAACAATTCAAGGTGGGCCGCTTTCAGATTCTCCGGCCGGGTGGGGCTGTCGCCGAACAACTCTTTTTCTTCCTGCATGATTCCATTCAGGTAATTATCCACGCCATCCTTGGTGCTCACGCCCTCGAAGTATCCACGGATCAGGGGGTCTCTCAGCTTGCTCAGGTCCTTTGCGGTTTTCCGTAACAGCAATTTGATGCCACGGGAAGAGGATGATTCGAACAGCCCGGCCCGGATGCAGGCGCGTTTGGATTTGCCCGGCTCGAACGTCCATTTCTCCAGCGCTTCCTTGGAATACCCCATGGCCCCGTAACTCCCGAGTTGGTGCCGGGTGGTGTAAAAAGTGGAGTAGCTCACCACGGTGCCGATGTCCATTTCCTGCTCGAGAGCCACCATGGGATCGAAAGAAACACGGTTGGACTCCTTAATCTGCTCCGGTGTGGTTTCACGGATGGCGAAACCAACGGCTCCCAATGCAGTGGCATAAAAAAGGTATTCGTATCTTCCCCCTCCCAGCTCCTTCAGTTTTTGACGGCACTGGGGGTCGGTGATATCTCCAAACACCGTTTCATCGGCACCTTCGATCTGAATTCCGGTGTCTTCCTTTCCAAACCAGTTTGCTATGATGCGGGCGTCCTTGCCTTGTGTTTCCCGCACTGCTTCGATAGCGGCCTGTCCCATGACACCGGTTCCACCTACAACGAGATAGTTTCCCATGGCTCTCCTTTGGTTTCGATTGGTTCGGATTTGATTTGTGTATGCGAGGTTCAGGAACCGCCGACGCTGCCGTCAATATCCCATCGCGGCACCTGGTGGATCTCCCACAACCCGAGGGAGAGGTTGGCGTCATCGATTTCCAGTTTGTCGATCTCATGCTTCAACCTGGCGGCCTGTTGCAAATGATCTTTGCGCGGGGCCTGGTCGATTTGGATGGCGAGCTCCTTGTATCGAAGCAGATAATCCCCTGCACGGTGGATGGATTCTTTTACGGATTTCAAAATGAGTTTCCGGCTCAGATGTTTATTGGAGAAATCCGCAAATGCAAACCATTCGTCGATTTCTCCCTGGCTGATACCGAGGACCCGGAGTTCTTTCCGGAATTCATTCTTGCCTTTTTCCTCGATGTTGCTGGTGACGTATTTAGCCAGGTCGTTGGGCGGCACCCCGTCCAGTGTCTGGCAGAGGTAATTGCTGATAAAGATCAATTCGTTGATCTTGGATTCCAACTGTACCGCCTGGCTGGATTCCATTCTCAAATCGGGAGACCGCTCGAAAAGGGACCACATCCCCCCGAGGTCGATGACAAACTCCTTTTTTTTCTGAAGGGGCGTGACGTGTGAGAGGCAGGCGGCGACCTTGTCCTCCACAGTGCTGCCTTCAGCCGGAAGGAGCAATGTCAGGCAAACCACGAGGGTGGCGGATTTTAAAAAGGTGTGGAGCATGTATTGAGACCCCGGTTTGATGGCAGGCACCTCTTCATCTTGCCCGGACTGCGGTGGACAAAGCTCCAGAATGTAAGTAATTAAATCCCAGCCCACCCCGCAAGTCAACGCCCTTTTTACTTAGGGGAACAGAGGACGGATCAAGCGCCGGAATAAGGGGTGTCACCCATTTTAAGAAGGGTTTTGAATTCCACCTCTTTGAGAGGCATTACCGAGAGCCGGGATTGTTTGATGAGTGCGATGTCTTTTAATTTTGAACTGGCTTTGATTTCCTCCAGTGTGACGGGTTTGTTGAATGCTTTGGCCGGCTTGAGATCCACCACAACCCAGTTGGAATCGTCCGAAGTGGGGTCTGGGTAGGCTTCTTTGGTCACTTTGGCGATACCCATGATTTCCTTCCCCACAACACTGTGGTAGAAGAGGACCAGGTCGCCTTTTTTCATGGCCTGCAAATTGTTCCGGGCCTGGTAATTGCGCACTCCGTCCCAGAAGGTCCCGCCATCTTTGACAAACTGCTCCCAGCTGTAAGCGGAAGGTTCCTGCTTGACCAGCCAGTAATTCATATTATCCCCCTGAATTTTAAGAAGTTATTCGTTCAGGGCCGTTGTCTGGCCCGAGGCCCTCTATTAAACAGGTATTTAGACCGCATGTTCAAGAAAAATCAAAAATACCGGGTTCTCCCCAACTTTTTGGATAATCTGATTGACTGGACCGGGGTAGAAAAATATAATCTGCAAATTCAATTAGTTTTAAACCAACTATCAATTCATCGGACCCACTGGTCTGATTTTGTTACCGGAGTGAGTCTGGCATGTATCGTCCTGAAATTAAAGTTCTCGATTGCACCATTCGTGATGGCGGATTGATGAACAATCATCAATTCAGCAACGAACTGGTTCGCAAGGTGTACCAGGCCGCCAACGAAGCAGGGGTGGATTATATCGAACTGGGTTACAAAGCCGATGAAAACCAGTTCAACCGCAACGAATACGGTCCCATGAAATTCTGTACGGAAAAGGACCTGGAGGCCGTCGTTGATGGCATTGAAAAGAAAGCCAAACTTTCCGCCATGGTGGACATCGGTCGTGTCGACCCCGAATCCATCGTTCCCAAGGGGGAAAGCTACCTCGATATGATGCGGGTGGCGAGCTACGTCAAGGACATCGACAAGGCCATCGATCTGGTCAATCACCTGGAAGGCAAGGGATACGAAACGACAATCAACATCATGGCCGTATCCCACGCCCGCGAACGTGAACTGGATGAGGCCCTGGAACAGTTGGAAAAAGAATGCTCCACCCGCGTGATTTATCTGGTGGACAGTTTCGGTGCGCTGTATTCCGAGCAGATCGCCTACCTTGCCAAAAAATATAAAAGTCTCTGTCCGAGCAAGGAAATCGGTATCCACGCCCACAACAACCAGCAACTGGCGTTCGCCAACACCATTGAGGCCATCATCAACAACGTCAATTATCTTGATGGAACGATTTACGGCATCGGCCGGGCCGCCGGCAACTGTCCGCTGGAGTTGTTGCTGGGCTTCCTCAAAAACCCGAAATTCGATCTTCGACCCATCCTCGAAGTCATCGGTTCCGATTTCGTCAAAATCAGCCAGCAGATCGAATGGGGCTACTACATCCCTTATATGATTACCGGTGTGCTGGACGTGCATCCGCGCTTTGCCATGGCGCTGTTGAATTCCGACAAACGGGACGATTTTCTCGAGTTTTACGAAAAGCTGATCAACGAATCCAACGTGTGAACCATGCCCGGCAAGGTGTTTGATCCGGAGCGGTTTGCCCGAAAACCGGTGTTGGGAATCATTCGGGGAATCACGGAAAGCCAGCTTCCCGGTGTGTTGGAAGCGGTGGTCCGTTCAGGAGTCGAATTCATTGAAATCACCCTGAACACGCCCGGTGCTGTATCGCTTATCAAACTGGCCGATCAGGGGTTTTCGGATCGTTTGTGCCTGGGGGCAGGCACGGTGCTCACTCAACCTGAAGCCGAGACCGCCCTCTCTGCCGGGGCGCGGTTCCTGGTCAGCCCAACCGCTTCTGCCGATGTGGCCCGTTTTTGCCGGGAGCAGGAAATCCCGCACTTTCCCGGCGCATTCACCCCCACGGAAATTCAGTCTGCCCGGGAGTCCGGTGCCTTCATGGTCAAGGTATTTCCCTCCTCGATCGTGGGCCCCCAGTATTTTCGCGAGATCACAGGGCCGTTCGATGACATTCAACTGATGGCGGTGGGGGGCGTTCGCGCATCCAATGTCAGTCAATTTTTCGAAAATGGAGCCACTGCGGTGGCCGTGGGAGCCTCGGTTTTTTCAACGAAAAGAATGGTCGAAAATGACCATGCGGCGATCGAGAACGATTTGAAAGAAATTTTGTTTGAAGTGACTGCATTTTTGAATAAAATTGATTCAGGTAACTGAATTCACCCGTTATTGGAGGACACCCATGAGCTTTGATTTTTTAAAGCATGCTTCGAACTGGGAAGACGAAGAGCTGTTTGCAAAAATCTGTGAGGGCTTGGAAGAGGTGATCCGGGAGGCGCAGGCCGAGGCGGGTGAGCGCAAGATCCATGATCTCGAACTCATGCAGGCGCTGGACTTTGTCGGGTTCAATCTTTTCCGGGACAACTGGGACGAATTCAAGAAAATGGACCTGCATCGAGACCTGAGTTACCTGAGCGACCCCAACCGCGACAAGAACTTCATCCACTGAGGCCGCCCGGTTTCCCCGCCCACATCAGCTCTGGGACAGCTTGTCAATTTCCTCAATGCGTTCCATCAGGTGGTGCATCTTTTTGTCGATGGCGACGATGTGTTGACCGATCTTCTCGATTTCCTTTTTTTCCCGGGACATGTAGATGGTTCGGCACTTGGCCAGGTGGGAGTTGATGTGCTCGATCATGTCGTGTATCTGGTGGCTTTCCTGGGAAAGGTCGTCCGCGGTCTCCTGAATGTCGAGGATCGCATCCACCGGCACCTCCTGCGCTTCCTCCTTCAACCGTTCCTTCAGTTTTTTCGATTTCGATACCCTCCTCCGGTAAAGGGAAAGTGAGATGCCCGAAAAAATGAGAAGGATCAAACCCACCGTGGACACATCCACCAGGACAAAAACCAGATCGCCAAAGAAACGCCCGGTGTGAATTTCGGTGAGCAGCTTCACCAGGTCCATGGTGAGGTGCGTGCCCGTTTTTTCACTCAGAATTTCAGCGAGGCCGGTGCTTTTCCAGTTTTTGCCCCCGTCCAGAGACAACAGCACCTGCGTGCGGCTTGCCGCCAGCATCATCGGTGTTTTCATATCCGATGGAAACTGTATGCTGATGAAGTCGAGACCGATTTCATCGTCGCCGTCAATCGACTGGACCTGCCAGTGGTCGCCTCCATCGGCGGAGCGGTACAGGCTTTCCCGCGTGGCAGCATACAACACCGTGGTCTGCCGGGGGTTCACAAACAAACCATGCACGAAGGCGGTATTCAGGTTGCTGTCATGAATCCAGTGAATCCCGTGGTTGAAGGATTTGTACAGCCCGGTTTCGAACCCGGCGTAAAGGAATTCCGGCTCGGTGTCCAGCGAGACCAGCGATTTCAAACGAGAGGGCAGGGCGGTGTCCCATTGCCGTGTCCAGGTTTCCCCGTTGTCCTGACTTCGGAAGATGCCGGAATCGGTGCCGATGTAAATCGTTTTTCCCTTCGACGAGAAGTGAATGAACCGCACGCTCTCCCTGCCGTCTTTCTTCTCAGGCTTGAAGGATGCCTGCCACATGTCCCCTTCGTCATCGGATTTGTAAACGCCGTCTGCGGTGGCTGCGTAAAGCACTTCGGGATCGTTGGGGTCGAATTTCAGGTCACGCACGTCGATGTTGCGCAGCCCGGACGATTCTTCAATCCACCCGCCCCAGAAATCCCCGCCGGTTTCGGATACGTAAATGCCCCGCTCGGTGGCGGCAAAAACAAGCTGCGGCATGATGGGATGAATGGCGATGGCTCTCACATTCTGATTGCGCATGCCTTCGTGCAGTTGCGCCCAACTGCCTCCGCGGTCCCTGGAACGGAACAATCCGTTTTGCGTGCCGACGAACATGATGGAAGGGTTTTTAGGGTTCAGGGCCAGCGTTTGCAGGGCAAACCCTTCGCCGATCATTTTGAAATATTTGTCGGGCAGGTACCTGGCCTGGATTTCGATCTTGTCCAGTTCCAGGCTGTCGCGATGCATTAGCAGGATGCCGCTCACAGCCAGCATCAGAAAAAAAATGGCGCAGACGAACCCCGTCCACTTATGGAAATTACGCGAGGTTTTGAATGACTGAAATCTCAATGCAGTCCCTTCTCCTTGGCACCGATGGGCTGGGAAATCCGGTCGTATTCGTCCTGCAACTGATTCTCAAAGTATTTTACCTGGTCGAACAATTCATGGACTTTTTCATCGATCTCCTTGAGATGCTGGGAAAGTTCCTTCAAATCCTGGTCCCGCGTGTCTTTCAGGAAAATCTCGCACCGTTTGGCATGATGGGAGATGTGCTCGACCAGATCGTGCACGCTGGTGATGTTTTTCTGCAATTGGTTGGTGCTGGTTTTCAGTTCGCGGGCGGCCTTCTCCTGCTTGATGATGAAGGTGTACACGATCGCACCGACGAAAGCGAGGAGCAGGATCATCTGACCGATGAAGGTCTCCCATGTGGGATACATGCCGAGAACGGAGATTTCCGGCGCAAACTCCGCCGGGGTGGCTGAAAGCTGTCCGCCCATCTGTAATTCATGCAGTCCCTTGCCCATGAACACGAAGGCCATGAAATACAGGAATACGCTGGTCACGCCGAAGAACCACTTGATTGGCACGCGCACCCCCAGTTTGTTGATCAAGAAAAACACCACCGCCAGAACCGCACATCCGGCAAGAAACCCCGGAACGATGCCCCCCGTGGTTTCCCCGGCGTACATATACAGGGCTTTGTAGAACAGGACTGTTTCAAAACCTTCGCGGTACACGGAGAGGAACGCCACCACCCCCAGCGTCCAGGCGCTGCCGGTGCTCACGGCGTCCTGCATTTTATGGGTGATGTATTTTTGCCATTTGGCAGTTTCGATTTTCGAGATCAGCCAGTAACTGACGTAAAACAGAACCACCACGGCAATGAGCATGATCCAGCCCTCCAGAAGCTCCTGGCTGGCCATGCTGATTTTCAGGATTTCCTGCAGAATGTAATAAGTGATAAAGCTGCCGACAATGCCGATGCCCACCCCGACATAAATGGTTTTCAATTTGTCCTGGTTGCGCGAACGCACAAGGAAAGTGATGAGTGCGGCGATGATGAGGATGGCCTCAAAGCCTTCCCGCACAATGATGGAAAACGACTGAATGAACAGGCCGGTGAAACCGATGTCCTGAGTCATCTCCGCCTTGCCTTCGGCGAGCCCCGCCTTTATATCCTTCACCAGGTTTTCTACAAGGTCGCGTGGAGCATTGCGTTTCATTTCAGCCTGCAAACGTCCAAACGCTGATTCCAGTCGCAGTCCCAGCTCCTTATCCTTGGTGACCAGCGCCCCTTCTATTTTTTCGTAAGTCATGTAGGCGTCGAAAGCCTGTTCGGAGGCAAACTTGGCATCGCCTTCCTTGAACGTTTTCCAGCTCGACTCGACCAGCTTCTCCACCGATTCAAACGTTTTTAGATATTGATCGGAGCCTCCTGTGGAACCGGATCCGGTGCCTGCGGCTAACAGCGGCAGATTGACGTTGTCGTTGGAAAAGGTGCGGATGAAGTAGGTGACGTTCCAGATGTCCTGTTCGGAAAGTTGATCCGCCCAGCCCACCATGGCGGTATTGGCGATGCCGACATTGATGATCTGAAAATTGTCGTAAGCAACGGTTTCCTGGTCGCCAGTGATGGCCGGATCCGCAAGTACGGCGGGTCTGGGTTCCAGCTGGTGTGCCACCGGTCCGTCGCCTTTTCCCGTCACCCCGTGACAGACGCGGCAGTTGCTCATGTAGATTTCCTGACCGCGGGCCAGATCGACCGGTTCGGCAGGGGTCTGGCTGATTTGAATTGCAAACTCACGTACCAGTCCGGAGTTGATCGTCTGTACCTGGGAACGAATCTGCGCCGGATCCTTCTTATCCTGGATGTCCTGCTTAAGGGAACGGTATTGCGTCACAATTTCTTTCGCCCCCTGGGGTGAAGCGGCCTTATCGGAAACGGATTGAAACCGCTCGAATGCCTGGTCAAGGAACACCTTGCTCTCCTCGTACTCTGCGGCATTGATCACCTGACCATTGGCGATGCCTTCCGTATACTCCTTGTCCACGATGTTCATCATCATGATGACTTTTTTGATTTTGGATTGCACCGCGGCGGTGTCCGCCTGCGCCAGCCCGGTGGTGGGAAAAATCAAAGCCGCAAGGAGCAGGCCATAAAGGGTCCATGAAAGAAGGCAGAAATTCTTTTTGTGGTCCGAAGTTCGTTTTTTCATCTAATCAGGAGAGAAAAAGGGTTTCGACACAATTCCGGAGTGTCCGCATATCTAAAAAAATTAAAATGAGAATTATTATCAATATTATGATTAACTCATTGAATTGTCAACGAATTAACCGGAAAGGCAAATTCTATCAAAAACGGAAAAAGGCCTGTTAAATTAAACCTATAGTGGTGTCCTGGTGTCTCAAATAAACATGGATTGGTGTACGGTGGGGCCGCTGGGACCATCAGACTTGTAACATTAAATACTTTTGTTACGAATGGATACTCGGACTGTTTATCCCTGAACTGAATGGGCTTCTGCCAGTCGGAATTATGCTTGGGGCTGGGAATCCTTCGGACATACTTCCACTTCTTAGGGGTCCTTAACCAAAAGGAAATGGCGGCGTGGTATGAAGCCACTTATGATTGCCCCACGATCCTTTCAATAATTTCGAACAGGCGTGGGTGGAGAATCCGGTTTCTTTAAGGGAATTCACAAGTCGGTCTCAGAGGGAGGACTTGTTATAATTCTAAAATTAGAAATTTAATAAAATATTTTGAATGTGGTAGGGTAGCCGAACTATGGCAGAAAATAAGACAGCGACATCACAGGAAGTTTACTGGCAATTAGTAGCGCGTTTGAAAGAAATTCATGACCTCCACAGTGTCATGGGCATCCTGCACTGGGATCAGGAAGTCATCATGCCTGCGGGAGGCGGGGACTCCCGTGCCCAGCAACTCGCTACACTGGCGGGCCTCGCCCACGACAAATTCACCTCAGCGGAAATCGGGGAATGGCTGGAGCAACTGGAAGCCACACCGCAGGAGGGTCTCAACGAGATCGAGCTCTGCAATCTTCGCGAAACCCGTCGCGAATACGACCAGCAAGTCAAAGTCCCGCGTCAACTGGTGCAGGAGTTGGCAGAGTTGGGATCCCGGGGTCATCATGTCTGGGTAAAAGCCCGTGAAAATAATAAATTTGAAGAATTCGCCCCACTTCTCGAGAAAATGGTTGAGCTTAAAAAGGAGTGGGCGAAGTGCATCGACCCCCATAGTCCGGCATACGATGTGAACATCGATGTGTTCGAGCGGGGTTTCACCATGGAACGCATCGACCCCATTTTTGAACGGCTCAAAGGGGAACTGGTACCGCTCATTGCCGCGATCCAGGACAGTGCCTACAAGCCGGACACATCGTTTTTACAGGGCACATTTCCCGTCGAAAAGCAGAAGGAACTCGGCCAGCAGGTGATCCGCGACATGGGCTTCAATTTTGCCAATGGCCGGGTCGATGTCTCTGTCCACCCATTCTGTGGCGGCGGCGACTGCACGGACGTGCGAATCACCACCCGCTACCGTGAGGACAATTTCATCGAATCGCTCTACGCCGCGGTTCATGAAACGGGTCATGCGCTTTACGAGCAGGGCCGCATGCAGGACCAGAAGGCCCTGCCGGTGTCTGAAGCATTGACCACCGGAGTGCACGAATCGCAATCCCTTTTCTGGGAGCGCATGATCGCCCAGCAGGAGGCGTTCATCGACCGTTACTGCGGCCTGCTGGCTGAAACGTTTCCGCAATCGTTTCGTGGTGTCGATCCGCATACCGCGTACGAGGCCATCAATGTGAGCCAGCCGTCGTTCATCCGCGTCGAAGCCGACGAGGTGACGTATCCCATGCATGTGATCCTGCGGTATGAAATTGAAAGAGGACTTTTCGACGGCTCGATGTCGGTGAAGGACCTGCCTGGGATCTGGAACGACAAGATGGAAGCGTACCTCGGCATACGTCCGCCCACCGACCGTGAAGGTGTGCTTCAGGATGTGCACTGGAGCGGCGGGGCGTTCGGTTATTTCCCGTCATATACACTGGGGGCGATGATGGCCTGCCAGTTCTACAGGGCGCTCGAACGTGAGGTGCCGGATATTCGCGACCATGTCCGAAATGGCAACTTTCGGGTGATCAAGGACTGGCTGAATCGCAACATTCACTCCAAGGGCAAGCTCTACGATACAGACACCCTGCTCAAGCAGGTGACGGGAGAATCCTTCAATCCGGAACCGTTCATTACCTACCTTCAGGAAAAGTACACGGCAATCTACAAGCTGGAGAGCAACCAGACCCGTCGCTGAAAGCAATGGAAGAAAACCAGGCGAACATCACCGAATACTGCGTGGTCTGCCAGAAACCCCTGCCGCCGAATGCAGTTTTCTGCCCGAATTGCAAACCGCCCACGCCGCCGCCTGCGATACCGGAAGGAGGCCTGCCTCTGTCCAAAGCGGTGGTGGCCATTGTCCTCATCCTGCTTGTGTTCGGCGGTATCATCGCTCTCAAGGCCGGGGTGTCCTGGAACGACGACATCCCCGAAGGCGGGGAAGAGGTGGTTGCCCCAGAGGACCGGCCGCAGGATGCCGATCTCAAAATCATCCACTACGTGCGCGTGGACCGCGCCAATGTGCGCGAGCAGCCCAATACCGACAGCGGCGTCATCACCGTGGTGACGAAAGGCGAGAAAATCGTTGTCACGGAAAAGAACGACGACTGGAGCAAAGTGGATTTGAACGGAAAATCAGGATGGATTTCCACCGACCTGCTTTCCGCCCGCGTCGAGTGACCCGCATCAACACCCCTGATTGAGGCGTGCACGCGTTTCAATGAACGCCTTCTTCAATTCCTCAAACGTGTGGGTCACTGGAAACTGCGGAAACTCGTGAGTGATGCTCTCCGGCGGTTTGAAGAAAATCCCGGCGTGTGCTTCTTTCAACATTCCCGTGTCATTGTACGAGTCACCGGAAGCGATGACCTTGAAGTTCAGGTTTTTGAGCGCGGCTACGGCCTTGGTCTTGCCATCGGGCTGGCGCAGCCGGTAATCGGCGATGCGTCCATTGTCCTCCACCACAAGCTCGTGGCAGAACAGGGTGGGGTAATCCAGTTGAGCCATCAGGGGCCCGGCGAACTGGTAAAAGGTATCGGAGAGGATGATCACCTGGAACTCGGACTTCAGCCAGTCCAGGAACTCCTGAGCCCCGTCCAGAGGTTTCAACGTACCGATCACGCTCTGGATGTCGTCCAGCTTCAGGTTGTTTTCGTCGAGGATTTTCAGGCGACCCTGCATCAACTCGTCGTAGTCGGGGATGTCGCGGGTGGTGAGGCGCAGTTTCTCGATGCCGGTTTTCTCGGCAAACGCAATCCAGATTTCCGGGATCAGCACCCCTTCCAGGTCCAGGCAGGCCAGCATTGTAAACTCCTTTTTAGGTTTCGTGGAGGCCACATTATAGGGAAAGAATCGGGCAATACAAGGGCAAGGTGTCAGGGAAGATCTTCAGGCAGGGTGTCGGGCCTGGCTTTCGCCGCCTTTCGGGTTTTGACGAGCTTCACCAGGAAATGCCATTCCTCGATTTTCATCGCCGAGGCGATACCGGCATAGAGCGCCGCCCCGAAGAGCACTTCACCCACCAGCACAGTCAGCCGCACGATCAGGCTGTCGGTGGGCACGAACAGCCAGGCGTTGAGGTAATATACGGCCACGCCCATCAGCGTCGAGGCGAACGAGAAACGCAGGATGGAGGCGACGATCTTGCGTCCGCCCAGCCGCCCCAGCCGTTTTTTGAGCAGGTACACCAGCACCGCTGCGTTGGCGATGGAGGACAGCGACGTCGCCAGTGCCAGGCCGCCGTGTTTCAACGGACCCATCAGTGCCACCGCCAGCCCTACGTTTAAAATCATGGTGTAGATGCCGATGCGCATCGGCGTTTTCGTGTCCTGCAACGAGTAGAAGGCAGAGACCAGGATTTTCATACCGCAGAAAGCGCACAGGCCGATGGCATAAAAGATCAGCGCATACTGCGTGCCTTCGGTGGTGGCGCGGATGAACTCGCCGCGCTCCCACAGGGTCTGGATGATGGGAAAACTGAGCACCGCCAGTCCCACCGTCGCGGGGATGGTGATGAACAGAATCCAGCGGATGCCGAAGTTCAACGTACCGCGCAGCTCGGTGAACTCCTGCTTCGACGCCTGTTCGGTCAGGGTCGGCAGGATGGCGATGCCGAGCGCCACACCGAACACGCCCAGCGGCAACTGCACCAGCCGGTTGGCGTAATAAAGGTAAGAAATCGAACCGCCCGGCAACAGCGACGCCAGCAGGGTCTCGATCAACAGGCTCACTTCATACACACCAAACGCGATGATGGCGGGTCCGAGCAGCTTGGCCACCTTGATGATGCCGGGGTCTTTCCAGTCGAGCACCGCCGACAGTTTCAGCCCGCTTTGGAAGGTGCGTGGCAACTGTACCATCAACTGCAGGAATGCACCGAGGAGCACGCCCAGCGCGAGGCCCATGATCGGTTGTTCCATGTATGGCGAGATGAACAGCGCCCCGACGATCATGCCAATGTTCAGGATCACCGGCGCGACGGCGGGCAGGGCGAAGTTGCCGTGCGTGTTGAGCAGGCCCATGCAGAATGCGCTGAGCCCGATGAAAATCAGAAACGGTCCCATCCAGCGGGTGAGGGAAACGGTGAGCTCGAACTTGCCGGGTTCATCGAGGAACCCCGGCGCGAAGATGGTGATGACAAACGGGGCGAGGGCAATGATGCCGAGGGTGACCAGCACCAGCACCACGGTCTGAATGTTAAACAGGTTGGAGGCAAAGCGCCGGGTGTCTTCTTTGCTCCGCGTATTGACGTACTCCCCGTAAACGGGAATCATGGCGGCGCTCACCGCACCTTCCCCCAGTATTCGGCGTTGAATGTTGGGAATGCGAAAGGCGACGAAGAAGGCATCCGCTGCGGCCGACGCACCGAAACTCCAGCCGATGACCACGTCACGCAGAAACCCGAACAGCCGGGAAGCCAGGGTCATACCACCCACCGTGCCTGCCGCCCGGCTGACTTTTTCGTTTTTATCCATGCACAGGAAGGTTTGAAGTCACGAGGGAAGGCCCGGGAAGTCTTTCGCAAAGCGCGTCCATGCTTCCCAATGACCCGTTAAGGGTTTTATTATCAAATATTTATGGGGCAAACTCAAGACATAAATGGATTGCGCGGGCAGGCATTTTCGAGCACAATAGGGACCCCATGAACGGGCGTGGTGCGGTTTATCGAGAACATCGCTCTCGTTTTCTGAATGGATATTCGATTAACATCATGAAACCGGATTCTTCCCAATACATTCGCGCGCTCACCATCGCCGGGTCGGACAGCGGCGGCGGGGCGGGCATTCAGGCCGACCTCAAAACGTTTTCGGCGCTCGGCTGTTACGGCATGTCCGTTCTCACGGCGCTTACGGCGCAGAACACGCAGGGCGTCACCGGCATTCACGATGTGCCCGCCGAGTTCGTGCGCCAGCAGTTGGATGCGGTGCTGGGGGACATCGGCGCCGACGCGGTCAAGATCGGCATGCTGCACAATCCCGACACCATTCATGAGGTTGCTAAAGGGCTGAAACAGTTCAATGTGAAAAATGTGGTGCTCGACCCTGTCATGTTCGCCAAAAGCGGAGACCGCCTGATCCGCGAAGAGGCGGTCGCGGCGTTGAAGTCGGAACTGCTCCCACTGGCCACGGTACTGACACCAAACCTCAGGGAGGCCGAAACGTTGCTGGAGGTTGGAATCGACACCGGTGACGATATGGAGCAGGCCGCGCGCCGACTGGTGCAGATGGGTCCCAAAGCCGTGGTTGTGAAGGGCGGTCCGCCGGTGACGACGGACAATAACGACTGTTTCCTTTTCGACGCGGATGCAAACGAAACCATTCAATGGTTGAACCACAAGCACGTGAGCACGCACAACGTTCACGGCACCGGGTGCACGTTTTCATCGGCCATTGCGGCGTGCCTGGCGCGGGGAGAGTCTTTGGGCGACGCCGTGCGTCACGCCAAGGAATATATCTCCAGCGCACTGGAAGAAGGGGCGCGGTACCGGCTGGGTCACGGCAAGGGACCGGTCGCGCATTTTTTTAAATTGTGGAATTCGCAGCTTTAATCTGAAGGAGACCCCATGTCATTCACCCAAGACGCCTGGGCTTCCATAACCGGCATATACCGGGACATCCTCGATCATCCTTTCAATAAAGAGTTGGGGGAGGGCACGCTCAATGAAGAACGCTTCCAGTTTTACATGAAACAGGATTCGCTGTACCTGGAAGACTTCGCCCGCGCCCTGGCCATCGCCGCGTCGAAAGCCCCGACGCCCGACGACATCGTGCTCCTCCTCGATTTCTCGAAAGGCGCGATCGTTGCCGAGCGGTCATTGCATCAATTTTATTTCGACTTTTTCAAAATTAAACTCGATGCCGAACGGGAACCGGGGTGTTTCACCTACACGAAATTTCTGCTGTCCACCGCAATGCACGACAGCTATGAAGTCGGCATCGCGGCGCTTCTTCCCTGCTTCTGGATTTACCGCGAGGTGGGACTCCACATCCATAAAAACGCCAAACCCAACAACACCTACCAGAACTGGATCGACATGTATTCGAGCCCGGAGTTCAGCGCCGTGGTGGATCAGGCGATCGACCTCACCGATCGCGTTGCGAAAGGGGTGAATGCATCCACCCGCGAAGCGATGATGGAGGCGTTTCTCAAATCAACGCAGTTGGAATGGATGTTCTGGGATTGTGCGTACCATATGCGGACTTGGGCGTCCGCGCCGCTTCACAGTTCCTGAATGAAGCGGGTGGCGTAGGAACGGATGTGCTTTCCATTCAACACATGGAAACGGCGCACGCGTTCAACGGTCTGCACCGACAGGCGTTTGAGTGGCAGGTGGATGAGGCGCTTTTTGTAGTGGCGCGCCATGCGTCTCCACGAAGCGGGCGGAGTGCCCGGCGAGACCACCGCCACGTGCCGTTCCTGGGAATGAAATAACGCCGCTTCCAGCAGTCTCTCCTCCAACGTCTCTCCCATTGAAAAACGCGGGTCCTCCCAGACGTTTGGGATGGGCCGCGGCGGATAAATCAGCATGCATCCGCCATAGGTCGCCTCTCCGATACCCGGACCGATCAGATTGTCCATGTAGTTGGTGGCGAAGAAGCACAGCGTCGATTCGTTCTCGTGCTCGGCGTACCAGGTCTGCCGCCAGTCATAACGGTCCGGTTGCGGTTCCATCTCGAACAGCATCACCACCACCTCCACGTTGCCGCGGGAAGGTGGAATTTCTTTCACGTAAATATCACCTGTGTGCCAGTTGCGGAGCGTGTCGCGCAGATCGATGCCGTCCTTCACCGAGGTGGTGAATTTTTCGGTGCGCGCCAGGTCGTGCGCCAGCAGGTGACGGGTCTGTTCGCGGATGTGCGAGTTGAGGTTTTCGATCTTCTCGTCTTCCGGCGGCCACGAGCACTGGCCGTAGGGATTCCACCGGTAGCGGTAGTCCTGTTTCTTCAGTTTGTCCGGTTCCGGTTTGAGGTTCAACGTGCGCCAAACCTGGGCCGTTTCCGAAAGGCGGTTCTTCATGGTTACCGGACCGTCGTCGCCGAACGTGGCCTGGTCGACTCCCAGCGCCACTGTGTCGAGTTCGTCTGTTCCCTCCTGATAAGGGTATTCCCGCGCCGCCTCGACCAGGGCAATGGCGAATGGATCGCCGCCGATCTGTTTCGCCGCCATTGCCAGCGTGTAGAGGTCCGGCGTCAGGCGGTGCTCCATCAACGTGAGGTTGCGCACGTATTGTAGAAATATCTGGAAACTTTGCTGGGTCAGGTTGTGGTAACGCACCTTGTGTTTCAGCAGATAGCGCTCCCGCGCGCGGATCAGGATTTCCTTCACCCCGTCGATGGCGACGTTTTTGTCGGAGCGCATGGTCTGCCGCCGGTGTTCATACAGGTAGGTGATGTACGGAAACTCGCTGAGAGCGAAAAACAGAGTGTCCGGATGCACACTGTACAGCGTCGGCGACTGCGGTGATTTTTCCGGTTTGGGGTAGGGCGCGCGTTCGTCGTATGCCTGCTTGATCCACGGCCAGTCGAGAATGGAACAGATAAAAAGCACTTTTTTGCGTTCGATTTCCAATCGGTGGAGCTGGTGCGCCATCCAGCGGCAACGCAGGTCCGCCTGCCTGTTCTCTTCCGGTTTCTGCAGAAAGGGAAGCATGCTGACGGCGAACTTTTCCATCGACATCCCTTGAAGCGCGGCAGTGTCCGGGAAATCCATTTTGCGCGGCTGGTAGTTTTGCACGCTCAGGTCGATGAACTCGCAGGGAATGTTTTCCTGCCGTGCGATGCGCAGCGCCATGATGACGGGTTGCGAAGGATCGACGGGAACGTAGGTGACAGTGCCGTCTTCCTCTTCAACACAACTGATGGTGACAGCAGGAAGCAGATCGAGTCCGCGTAGCACCGTGGACTCGTATTCCGGAGGCAGGCACACGGCGAGGCAGTCGCACCCGGATGCCAGCAACCGTTGCCGTACTTCGCGGGTGAAGTGACCGCTTCCGTGCACGACCGGAAGGATCTGAATGCGTTCACCCAGGGCAAACACGTTTTCCGTGGCGGGAGCCGGAGCGGTCATTTTATATAATCCTCAACGGTCTATGTCGGGATGCAGGGGGTTGTCGTCGCCGAAGAAGAAATCGCCCAGGCCCATTGGCAGGCGATCGTTGCCCAGCGCGCGGCTTTTGCGTTCCGCCAGCTGGTCGAGATTGAGCGCTTCCTCGCCCAGCACCTTCTCCACCGCCTCGCTCCAGATGGCGTCCTTTGAAAGCGGATGATCCTGATCCTGCTTCAAGCGCTTGATTGCATACTGGAGAATGTGAATGCCATCGCGTGGTGAAAAGTCGAGGTCCAGCTGATGGGACCGTTGCAGGAACTGCACGGTCAGGTCCAACAGGTCCTGTTCGGCGAAGGGCAGGTGGTATTGCAGGATGGCCATCTCGTCTTCCTGCGACGGCATTTGCAATTGCAGGGTCGGTTGCAGGCGCGACAGGATGTAGTCGGGAATCTCGAAAGTAGACTCGTCGTTGTTCATGGTGACGCAGGCCCGGAACTCCGGGTGCGCCTTGATCTGGATGCCTGCGATGATGGATTCGACGTAACGCCGGTGATCGAGAAGCGGTGCGAGCGAGGCCCAGCTTTTCTCGTTCATGCGATTGCCTTCGTCCAGTATGCAGATGCCGCCCTGGATCATGGCCGTGACCAGGGGCGACGCGTGGTATGAGATACGGCCGTTTTCCGCCAGAACGGGAGTGACCAGCAGGTCTTCGGGACGCGTGTCGCTGGTGCATTGGAAAATGTAAAGAGGCTGGTTCCGTTTGTGCGCGGCCACCATGCACAGCGTGGTCTTGCCGATGCCCGGCATGCCTATGATGCGCGGTGAAAGCGGCAGGTCCTTTTCCGCCACCACCAACCAGCAGGCAAGAATCTGGCGCAGGATCTCTTCCTGTCCGATCCATGTCACCTCGCTGTCGTCAGCGGGGCTGAGGGTCAGGTGAATGCCACCGATGGTGGCGGTCTCATGTTTCGTATTGGTGCTTTTGACGTCGTCCTTCATAAGCCTCGATCGGGTTGAGTTTCGATTCAAGAATACGTTTGGAACCCGTAGGTGTCAAGGAAGCCGGAAAGATGTTCACTGTTTTCCTGTCAGTACCAGAACTTTGGCTGCGATGTTGTGGACTGCCCTGGCCAGCGAGCGTACCGGAAGGGACCTTCCCTGGTTTGAGGAGATGGAAGCGAAGTCTGATTTGGCTGTTTTCCCGATAAACTGCTTCAGGAATGAGGGAGAAATGATTTCAGCCCGCTGAGGTCCCTTGTACTCCATGATTTTTACATCCTGAACCGCCCCCTTTTCGTCGACCAGGGTGATGAACACCGCCTGGGATGGAGGATGGGAATTGGACTGGGCCTTGGAAATGAATGCAAACAGTTTTTGTCCGTCATCCCGGATGCCGTAATAATAGTCCAGGCGCGTGCCGGCGGGAGGCTGACCCGTCAACCCTTTGATCTTTTCGATTATCGACTCGGTCAGGTGATCCTTTCTGTATTTGATTTTGCTGATACCTTTAAATACCGATTTCAAGGCATCGAGTTTGCTCAGGTAAACCTTGTTGCGGAGTTCATCCTCCGGGATCACATGAGCATTTCCCGCTTCACTGAATGGAACGAGCAGGAGTGTCCATATGCTCAGAATCACCAGGTAAACTTTTTGCTTCATTGAATACCTCCTCCTTCTTTTCATTCAAGTTGGAATCCCGCTTGAACCGGATTTCCAGAATCAGGTTATAAAGGGCGGGCAGAACGATCAAAGTCAGGATCGTGGCTGAAATCATGCCGCCGACCATGGGGGCGGCGATCCGCTTCATCACATCCGAGCCGGTGCCGGTCCCCAGCATGATGGGGAGAAGACCGCCGATGGTGGACACGACCGTCATCATAATCGGCCGTATCCGTTCTGATGTGCCTTGAAGGACTGCATCGCGGATATCTGTTTTCGAACGGATATCCCCCGCCTGCCGTTTCTGTTTGTAAGCCTGATCGATATATACCAGAACAAGAACGCCGATTTCGGCGGCAACTCCCGCAAGCGCGATGAATCCAACCGCCACGGCCACGCTGAGTTCGTAATTGAGGTAATACAGGTACCAGATACCGCCCACCAATGCAAAGGGCAGGGACAGCATGACGATGATGCTTTCCGTCATATTGCGGAAATTGAGATAGAGCAGAATGAATATGACGAACAAAGTGACCGGAACGATGAGTTGCAACCGTTTTTTGGCCCGTTCCATGTACTCGTACTGGCCGCTCCAGATCAGGTTGTAACCGGCCGGCAGTGAAATCTGTTGATTCAATATTCCCTGCGCTCTTTGAACGTAGGTTCCGACGTCGATGTTCTTGATATCAATGTATATCCAGGCATTCAGACGGGCGTTTTCGGTTTTGATGACGGGCGGACCTTTCTTGATATCGATTTTGGCCACCTGCGCCATGGGAATATGCTCTCCACGAGGGGTGGGGATCAGCACCCGTTCCAGGCTGCTGATGCTGTCACGCAATCCCCGGCTGTAACGCAAATTGACTGGATAACGTTCAAGTCCTTCGATGGTGGTGGTGATGTTCATGCCGCCGATGGCCGTCTGGATGACATCCTGTACATCGCCCACCGTCAACCCGTAGCGTGCAGCCTGTTTACGGTCGATGATAAAATCAAAATAATTTCCGCCGACCACGCGCTCGGAATACACGCTGGCAGTGCCGGGTATATTACGGACGACCCCTTCGATGCGTTGCCCCAGTTGTTGAAGCTGATTCAAATTATCTCCGGAAATTTTTATGCCCACAGGAGTCTTGATACCGGTGGACAACATATCGATGCGGGTTTTGATGGGCATGGTCCAGGTGTTGGTCAATCCGGGAAATTGCAACGCCTGATCCATTTCCTCAATCAAAGTATCCATTGTTACGTTCGGCCGCCAGGTGGATTTTGGTTTGAGTGTGATCGTGGTCTCGATCATCGTCAATGGGGCGGGATCGGTGGCGGTTTCCGCCCGCCCGATTTTTCCGAACACGTTTTTGACTTCCGGAAACTGGCGGATGATCTTGTCGGTTTGCTGCAAAAGCTGGCGGGCTTTGGTTATGGAAATGCCGGGAAGGGTGGTGGGCATGTATAACAGGTCACCTTCATCCAGAGGTGGCATGAATTCCGATCCGAGTTTTTTCAGGGGAATCAGGGTGGCGAGTACGATTAATACTGCCAAAAGAATAATCACTGTCTTCATCTGCAGGACGAGCCAGAGAAGAGGCCGAAAAAAATTTTCCAGCAACCAGGTGATGGGGTTTCTCTTTTCCGGCAGGATGCGGCCTCGAATGAAATACCCCATGATGACCGGGACCAGTGTGATGGCCAAAATGGCCGAGGCGGCCATGGAGTAGGTTTTCGTGAAAGCAAGGGGAGAGAACAGCCGGCCTTCCTGCGCTTCCAGCGTAAAAACAGGTAAAAAGGAAACCGTTATGATGAGCAGGCTATAGAACAATGCCGGGCCCACTTCCGACGCCGCTTCGTAAATGATCTGCCAGTGATCCTTTTTGCCGCGGTCGCGTTCCAGATGTTTGTGCGCGTTTTCGATCATAACTATCGCGCCGTCGATCATGGCGCCAATGGCAATGGCGATTCCGCCCAGCGACATGATGTTCGCATTCAATCCCTGGTACTTCATGACGATGAACGCCATGAGGATGCCCATGGGAATGGTGATGATGGCCACCAGCGAGGACCGAAGGTGAAGAAGGAAGAAAACGCTTATCAGGGCAACGACGACACTTTCTTCGATCAGTTTTTCTTTAAGGTTGCTGATGGCCCGCTGAATGAGTTTGGAGCGGTCATACACCTCGATGATTTCAACGCCATCCGGGAGCCCCTTTTTCAGTTGATCCAGTTTGTGTTTGACCTTGTGGATAACCTCCAATGCGTTTTCGCCGAAACGCTGGACGATGATGCCACCGACTGTTTCTCCCTCGCCGTTCAATTCCGCAAGTCCGCGCCGCAGTTCCGGTCCCAGTTGCACGCGGCCGACATCCCTGACCAGGATTGGTGTTCCC
Source organism: Nitrospina sp. 32_T5 (assembly GCF_052156635.1). Taxonomy (NCBI): domain Bacteria; kingdom Pseudomonadati; phylum Nitrospinota; class Nitrospinia; order Nitrospinales; family Nitrospinaceae; genus Nitrospina; species Nitrospina sp. 32_T5. The sequence goes on from NZ_JBQKUO010000002.1 coordinate 678,135, forward strand.
TGGGGATCGACCCCCAATGGAATGTTCTCGATATCTTCAAGGTTTTTAATGTAACCAAGTCCGCGCACCATGAATTCCGTTTCAGACATTTCCAGCAAACGGCCGCCGACATCGTTGTTGCTGCGCTGGATCGCATGCTTCACTTTTGTAAGAGGAATGTCGTAGGCCTTCAGCTTGTTGGGATCCACCTCTACCTGATATTGCTTCACATAACCTCCGATGCTTGCCACCTCGGAGACACCGGGAACGGTTTGCAGTTCGTACCGCAAATACCAATCCTGGATGGACCGCAACTCCGAAAGGTCGTGTCGGCCGCTGCGGTCCACCAGTGCGTACTGGTATACCCAGCCAACGCCCGTGGCATCGGGGCCAAGGGACGGGGTGACGCCTTGCGGCAGCCTTTTGGAGACGAAATTCAATTGTTCCAGGACCCGGCTTCGAGCCCAGTACAAATCGGTCCCGTCTTCAAAAATGATGTACACGAACGAAAGTCCGAAATAGGAATAGCCGCGGACCACCTTGGCGAACGGAACGGACAGCATGGTGGTGGTGAGTGGGTAGGTGATCTGGTCCTCGACAATCTGCGGGGCCTGTCCCGGATATTCGGTAAAAACGATCACCTGCACATCGCTCAAGTCCGGAATGGCGTCCAGACTGATGGTTTTCATGGAAACCACGCCCCATATGAAAACACCAAGCGCGCCCAGTAAAACCAGAAACCGGTTTTTGAGTGAAACCCCAATGATTCGTTTCAGCATGATTTTCTCCGGGCCATCCTCTCGTTGAAAAACGGTGTCATGACATCAATGGTTATGGACGGTTTTCTTGTTATCCAGTTTCAACTCAAGCCTCCCCGGTTTTTGAGTTTCTTTGGGTTCCGGGTTCCCGGAAGAACTGTCCAGCTTGTCCATGGCTTCCTTCAAGCGGCTTTCGGAATCGATCAGAAAAGCGGAAGAAGTCACCACCGTTTCACCCGACTTCAACCCCTTGAGTACCTGGTAATATCCTTCCGCCTCGACTCCCAGTGCCACTTGCCTGGTTTCAAATTGTCCCTTTTTATTCTGGACCACCACCAGGTCCATATTCCCTGACCGGATCACTGCCTGTTCGGGAACTGCCACCCCGTCTCTGGATAAAGGTGATTTCAGGGTGACATTCGCGTACATGTCCGGTTTCAGTGCCCATTCAGGGTTTTCAAATTCCATGCGGACTTTGATCGTCCGGGTTTTGGGATCGAGAAAGGGATCGATGTAAGTCACCTTGCCTTTGAACTGCTTCCCCGGAAAATAGGGAAGGTTCATCGTGGCTTCCTGTCCGATTTTCACCCAGGGCATTTCGTATTCATAAATGTCGGCCATGACCCAGATGCTGGACAAGTCTGCAATGGTGTAAAGCGGGGTTCCGGGTTCAACATACTGACCGTGCTCGGCTTTTTTATGGACCACGAATCCCCGGGTCGGAGAATGGATGTGCATGGTCTTTTTCACTTTTCGGGTTTTGATCAGCTCCTGGATCTGGTGTTGCGCCACATCAAACAACTCTAACCGTCTGCGGGTGGAAGAGAGGAGGGTTTGCGCGCCACGGCGGATTTCCCTAAAAGGGCTGTCTTCCAGGGATTCCTTATATTGGAGCGCCAACAGGAATTCTTCCTGGGTGGAAACCAGTTCCGGGCTGTAAATTTCCATCAGCATGTCGTCGTGATCCACTTCCTGCCCGGTAAAATCTACGTACAGTTTCTCAATCCAGCCGCCAAATTTGGTATGGATGTGATGTACCTTCCTCTCGTCGTAAGTCAGAGTGCCGGTTGTTCGGATGTTATGGGTCAATTTCCGCACTTTCACTTTTTCCGTTTTGACCCCGATGTTTTGAACCACCGTCGGGTTGATCTTTATGGCCGAGTCCTCCGTCACATCCTCGTAAACGGGGATGAGGTCCATGCCCATGGGGCTTTTTCCCGGATTGTCCCGCTTGTAACTGGGATCCATGGGGGCCTGCCAGTATTTGACTTTTCGTTCCTCCTTTTTCTGTTTCATCTCGGGCATGGGCATTTTTTGATTTTCGGACCCGGACCCCTCCCGCATGGTGCCTTCCGGAGATTTTTCCCGCTGGATTTTCGTCTCGATGTATTCCTTGACGTCTTCTTTTACCGGGATGATGCGTTCCTTGGAGAAAGAGATGAATTCAGAGAAAGCGCGTTTCGTGCCTTCCCATTGAGCAGGGCCGGTCAAAAAACCTAGGAAATAAAAACCCGTAACCAGAACGAACAACAGCACCAGGTTCAACCAACGGAAACTCCCTGGATCGGCAGGAGGTCTTGTTTTTGGTTTAACGTGCTTTACAAGAGGAAACAGGACCTCTCCATCATCCCGTTCGGATGCGGATTCCCCAACGTTTGCATCCGTGGAGTCGCCGTTCTCCTTACTTTCATCCTCGGGAGGTTTGTTGTTATTTTCGTCGGTCATGGTTTCACCGTTTTGTTTTTATCCAGATCAACGAGGCTCTTTCCAACAAGGCTTTCCAAAGCGGCCAGGTTTTGCTCGTATTGGGTCAATTCGCGATGGTATTTTATTTCCCAGTTGAGAAGAGTGACCTGATTGTCGATCAATGTGAGGAAGTCCACCTTGTCCACACTATAGGCGGCCAGTGCGGATTCCAAAGATTGCTTGGCCTGGGGAATAATGCCTGTTTTTACCAGCTGAATGATCTCTCGGTTTTTCTTCTCCTTGTCCATCATCATTTTTATTTCCATGAATATTTTGTTGCGGACTTTTCGATACGATTCCCTGAGAACGGAAATGCGGTAATTCTCTTCCGCCACCTTTCGATCCTGTTTGGTCTTCTGCCAGATAGGAATGTTGACTCCGACAAAACCCGAAACGAAGTCAGGATGATCCGTGAATGGAGAATCCTGGCGCTGGCCATAGCGAAAGCCCACCTGGAAATCCGGGTAGTATTCCTTTTCAGCCAGTTCCTTCCGCACTTTCATCTTTTCGATGGCTTCTTGTATTTCTTTCAGGGCAGGCCTGTTCTCCTCGGCCAGCGCTTGCAGGTCCTCGACCGTGTAGTGAAATGCCGTCTGTGAGATTCCATGCGGGATGTGCAACGGCGCTTGCGGAAGGCGGTCCATCAGCGTGTTCAAACGCGCGGTTTCCTGGTCCTTCTGTTGCTGGAGTTCAATCAGCCGGTCCAGAATTTTGGACAATTCCACCTGGGCCTGCAGGACATCCTGCTGGATTCCTTTTCCCACTGCGTATTTGGATTCGGCAATGGTGACGAACTGTTCCAAAAGAATCTTGTTTTGACGGGTGGTGTCGATGGCCGCACGGATGAAGCAGATTTCATAAAAGGACGTTTTGACCTGCCGTACAATCTCCAGTTCCAGATCCTGCAGGGTTTGTTCGGCGATGCGTACATCCTGAAGAGCTTCTTTGGAACGGAGGTTCAGTTTCCCTGGGTAGGGGAGCGCCTGGGTCACTTCGATCTGTTTCTGGGTCATCGCCTCCTGCCCGAAAGAAAAGGTGTCAACGGGCAGGTTCATGAGGCCGAGCATCACCATCGGGTCTTCCAGAGATTCCCGTTGCGGCGGGATTTCTTTCAAAACCTTTATTTTCTGGCGGACCTCCGCCAATTCAGGGTTGTTTTGCAATGCCTCCTGAATGAAACTATTTAATGTGGTTTTAAAAACATGGTGTTGGCCTTCCGTTGCCAGTCCCATGGAAGGGACAAGACACAGAACGACCACAATAATCCAATTGCGGCACATGAATTCCTCCTATCCCGGATTTAATTTTCATTACGGGGATATTAGCCTATTTGGGCTATAATAGTTGCGCTTCTAGATGGAGAAATTAAGTGCCTTACCTGGGAGGATGATAAAGCGGAACCGGATGGGGATCCGGCATTTGGGGAATGATCTCGACAAACATACGGATTTCCGGTGGCGCCGAATTGAGGACGGGGGAAACAGAATGGAGAGCGACCGCACAAACGCCACACATCATGACCTGACTGCAATTCATCATGCTGGTTTCTTTCGGCATCATCACCGCCTGTGCCGACTGGCACCACAGGAACAAAACCGAAACGAGAACGATGACTGAGCCAATGTGTTTGAATTTGATGGCCATGAATGGAAAATCCTTTCGGAATAAATTTAGTTCTTATTAGGTGAGTTTGTCAATATAGTGAGATGCAATCTTTTAAATAACTGGCACTTCGCTTGAAATAAATTCCAATTACCGCGTGCATGCATTCATTGTTTCTCATGTGGGCTCGATTCCGTAAATCCATAATTTTTAAGGGCCTCCTCTCTTTTGGGGTGGGCGTGGGGTGTTTGCTTCTGCTGGAAGGGGGGTTGCGCCTGGGGGGATTTGGCGATCAGTTCCAATTTGTCGTGTCTGGTACCCGGCCGCAGGACGAGGGCAAGGTTTCTCTCAACACCCAGTATGTGGCCATGCATTATTTCCAGCACCTGCCCGTCAACATCAACAAACTGTTCACGGACCAGCCTTGGTACGAGGACACCGAGTTTTCGAAAAAAAAGCAACCGGGCGTGTTTCGCATCTTCATGGTCGGTGCTTCCACCACGCGGGGTTTTCCCTACACAGACCGGCGCATCAGTTACTCAGGACTTTTGCAGGAAATCCTGAATGATGTCCTTCCGGGCAAGCGGGTGGAAGTGATCAATGCCGGGTACGACGCACTCAGCAGCTTTGGCGTTCTGGACCTTGCATCCCAGTTGATGGATTACGAGCCGGATCTCTTTATTGTCTACAGCGGTCATAACGAATTCATAGGGCACTTCGGTGTCAACTCCGCGGTCAATTATGGCCAGAACCGGGGCGTCATCCGGTTGGCCACCTTCCTGTTCCACTCGCGGGTGTACCTGGCGTTGGAGCGTGCCGGTTTGTGGTTGAAATCCCGTGACAAGGAGAAGGCGACCCGCGAAAGCCAGGTGAACCTGTTCCGTGCCATGCTGTCCCAGGAAAACATGGTTTGGGACGAACCCCTTCATGCCGAGGCGGAACGCAATTACAAAGCCAACCTGAAGGAATTGATCCGGAAAGCAAAAGATCGCGGGATCCAGGTCCTGCTTCTTACCCTGGTTTCCAACCTGCGTGATTTTTCTCCCATCCGCTCCGGTTTTTCTGAGATCACTTCGACCGATTCACGTTCCCTTATTCTGGAATCAGTAAAGCAGGGCCGTGAGGCAATGGAGGGGGAAAAGTATGAAAAAGCATTGGAGCATTTTCAAACCGCTCATCAGAAGGATGAGCAATACGCGGTAGCGCACTACGGGCTTGCACGGGCTTATGATCGGTTGAACCAGATGGGCAAGGCCAGGTTTCATTATTTGCAGGCCCGCGAATACGACCGCCTTCACCTGCGGGCCTGTCTTCGCTTCAATCAGATTGTAAAGGAAGTCGGAGCCGAGGAGGGGGGGCTCGTCCTGGACCTGGCACCCAAATTCGAAAGTGTTTCTAAAAAAGGCCTGCCGGGTGAGGACCTGTTTCTGGAACATGTGCATCCCAATATCAACGGTCACATGGTGATCGCCGACAGCATCGCCCGGTTTTTATCAAAACAGAACCTGCTTGCGTCCGGGGACCAGTGGAAATGGGATCGGTTGCGTCCCGCCCGGGATTACGTGCTGCAGGCGGGATTCAATCAATCCCAGTACCTCAATGCACAGTACACAATAGGAAGGCTGTATCTCGAGTTCCCATTCTATCAATGTGAAGAAGGCGTAGCGGTTTTGAAGAAAATTGGAAAAGCGAAAGCGGAACGCTCCAGTATCGACAACTGTTTCCAAATTTCCCGAAAGGAAAATCCGAATCATGTTGATTGATCTCAATTTGAGGGGCAAGCAGGTGGTGGTGATCGGCGCGGGGCGGGAAGCCACGCGGAAGGTGGAGGCTTTACTGGGACAGGATTGCGAAATCATCGTGGTCGCCGACCGCATCTCCGAACCCATTCGTAAATGGGAAGGGGATGGCCGCCTCCAGTGCACGGTCATGATTGTTGAAAATGGCGAGTTCCTTAAAAATTATGATCGTTTGATACTGGTCATGGCCGCCACCGACTCCCGGGAACTGAACCGCAAACTCGTTAAATCCGGTTTGGAAGCAGGGTGCTATGTTTACGCGGTGGACGATCCGGAAGTGAGCGATTTCAGCCACCCTGCAGTGATATCCCTTGACGACAATGTGAAAGTCGCGATTTCGACCAGTGGAAAAAGTCCGCTGATGTCAGGAACTTTCCGAGCCCGGCTGGAACCGGTTCTGAAGCAGACCATTACCCAGGTAGACCTGTTGCAGGTGGTATTGCAGGAGCGTATGCGGAAATTGGCAATGGAGGTTTTAACCGATACCCGGCAACGTAAGGAATTCCTACAAAGCCTGTTGACCGACCCGGAAATTCAAAGCTTTCTAGAACGAGGGAGCCTTGACGAAGCGGAATACTTTGCCCGCCAGCGCCTGGAGAAAATGAATTCTTAGCGAGGATTCCGGGTGAGAGGGTTGCTGCAACTTTGGTAAAATGGAGACAGGCTAAATTACTTGTCAGGGAGATTCATTTTGAGCAATTCAGTATTTCTTGTCATTGTTGTCGGGATCGTGCTGGCCATGCTGGTCTTGATGGTTCGTTATGCCCGGTTCATTCACAATTATCCTTCTGAGACGGAAAATGATTCGGCGGACCGGCCACAGGTAAAGACCAAGCCACCGGAGTCGCCCGAAGATAAAGCATAAGAATCTCTATGTCTGAATTGGATCAAATTCTAAACGATTACCTGAATCGGTTTATTGAGGGCAATCGTGCGGGAAGGCATCTCGTGAACAAACTCAATGATTGTGGCGTTGGCCTGATGCCGGTTCTGGATCATGTGACCATACGCACGCACAACGTTGAGCGGCGCTCCTGCCAGTTTCTGGATCTGGGTTATCAGGAAGACAAGGAAATCGGCGTTCTGGAATTTGACAGCTGGTGGGCCAAGGTGTACCGCAAACCCGGATATCCGGCCTTTTTCATCGATCAGGCTTATGATGATGATCGTGGAAAAGAAAGCCTGATCCCTCAGTGGGTCAACGCCCACGGGGATGAATGCTTTCACCACATCGCCGTGTTGGTGGAAAACATTGAGGCGGCCATTTCTTCCATGGAACGTGACGGATTTCGAATGGCCGGGGACATCGTGGGTGGCCCCACATCGGATCTGCGTCAGGTTTTTACTGAACCGGAAACCCGCAATGGTAATGTTTACTCCGTGCTTGAGCTAATCGAGCGGCATAACGGTTATGCAGGGTTTTTACCGCCACAGGCTGACAGCCTGATGGAATCCACCCGTCGCTGACCACATCTATCCAGCTTCAACCAACACCTTTTTGAAATGATGCGACGTAAAACCGATCCCGAGGCCATCGCGCCTTATTTGAAAGACGCCTCCAACTGTCCCCCGGGGGCGGCCTCTGAAGTGGTGATCCCCGAAACGGTTGAGGAATTGAAATCCTTTCTCAGGGAAAACGATCAGCCTATAACCGTTTCCGGTGCCGGCACGGGTCTCACCGCATCCAGGGTCCCGGTCGAGGGAATCATCGTTTCCATGGAGCGGTTCAAGGAAACCGGAGAGGTGGAGGAGGGGACCATTCGGGTTCAACCGGCGGTGACGCTGGAAGATTTGAACACGCATCTGAAAGGTTCCGGCTGGTTTTACCCGCCCAATCCAACTGAAACTCTCGCTTCCATTGGCGGCACCCTTGCTACCAATGCCTCAGGGTCCCGCAGTTACAAATTCGGCGTCACGCGTGATTACGTGCAGGAACTGGATATTCTCCTTGCCGATGGACGTTCCGCTCACCTGCGACGCGGACAAACTATCGATCAGGCGCTGGAACTCGATGACGGCACCCGGGTTGAGCTGCCTGCCTTGGAATACCGAAGCCCGCAAATCAAAAATGCGGCCGGGTATTTCTACCAGCCGGGAATGGACTGGATCGATCTGTTTGTCGGTTCCGATGGCACCCTTTGCCTGATTACAGGCGTTCGTTTGAAGCTCCAAACAACACCCTTCGATTTTTTGAGCGGAATCCTTTTCATGGACAGCGAAGACAAGTGCTGGAATCTGGTGGAGGCCATCCGGGATGCGTCTTCCGATGTGATCGATCCCTGTTCCCTGGAATATTTTGACCGCCGTTCGCTGGTGCGGCTCAAAAAGAAATTTCAAAATGTTCCCGAAAAAGCCGAAGCCGCTCTGTTTTTTGAGCAGGATGTGCAAACGGAAGAGGAATTTGAAAGCATCCTGGTGTCCTGGTACGAATTCCTGCAATCGCGAGACGTCCTTTTGGAAGATTCATGGTTTGCACAGGGGCCCAAGGACATCGCCCGGTTTCATGATTTCCGCCACCAGGTTCCCCTCCTCCTGAATGAAGAGAACAGCCGCATGGGCCGGGTCAAAATGGGAACCGACATGGCCGTGGACGACGACCACTTTCTTGAGATGATGCGGTTTTACCGGGTTGCATTAGAAGAGAGTGGGATCGATTTTGCCATGTTTGGCCACATAGGCGACAACCACCTTCATATCAACCTGCTTCCTGACAAGAATCAAATCGACCGGGCGAAGGCGCTTTATGGAAAATTTGTGGACCAAATCCTGGAATGGGGAGGCACGGTTTCCGCCGAGCACGGCGTGGGCAAATTGAAAAAAGCCTTCTACCATCAAATGGTTGGCAAAGAAACCCTTGATCAGTTGCGCGTCCTCAAGAACCAGCTCGACCCCAGGAACCTTCTTGGTCGTGGTAATCTTTTATAACGATCCGACTACCGGGAAGGACCAGGGCCAGGGAACCCCTGAATCGGGTTGACGGCGAACGAGCTATAAGAGTACAATTTTTCAATTGTTTGCTTGAATGGTGACCTGTATCCTTTCTTTGGAGAAGGTTTGCTATGCTCGACTCTCTAAAAATCCTTGTGCTCAACTACACTTATGAGCCTCTGCAATTCTGCTGTGCGAAGCGGGGGCTGTTGATGGTGTTGAGCGGACGCGCCGAGGAGATTGAAAGCGATGGGTATGTCATCCGATCGCCCTCGCTTTCGTTCCCCCTACCGACGGTGATCCGGGTGCTCAAGGTGGTCAAGCGCAACCGACGCAAACAGGTCGCATTCAGCAAGAAAAACATCCTTCGCCGCGACAATTACACCTGTCAATATTGCGGGGAACGGGAGCATCTGCTGACCGTCGATCACATTCTGCCCAAATCCCGTGGAGGCAAGACTTCATGGACGAACGTGGTGGTGGCGTGCAAACCCTGTAATTTGAAGAAAGGCAACCGCACGGCCTCTGAAGCCGACATGAAACTGATCAAGAAACCCATACGCCCCGAGTTCAGTTTCCATTCCTTTATCATTCCGGAAGGGCCTCCCTCACACATCGAAAGCTGGAAGAAATATCTTCCCAAGAATGTGGCACGGGGCCCCGCCTACAATTGAGCGCGCTCATATTATTCATGCCGCGTCGCTCTGGATGACCTGAAATTTGGAACCGAAATCCCTCAACCAAATCATTACCGAAGAAGAGTTTCTGCCTCTGGTACAGGATGCCAGCGCGTCCTTTTTCCGCAACTTCAATGCTTACCGCGTGCTGGTGAATGAAACGGAACCAACGCGCAAATGTTATTCCAACCTCATCCAGCAATCCGATTTTCTCGAAAGCTTTCTGGATGAATACGGTGCGCGGGAAAACCGCACCTGGTCCGCCTTCACCGAATACATCGCCAGCATACGGAACCTTGTCATCTCCGGGTTTTACACCAAGCACCTGCTTGACCGGTATCCTTATTACCGGCTTCGGGACTGCGAGGAGGAACAGGAACTGTTTTTTTCCAGAGGGCGGAACTTCCTGAATTTCCTCAACCGCTCCATTCTCAACCTGTACGAAGAAGCCATTCGAGCCGCCACCGCGAATGGCCTCAAAATAGTGGGCCAGGCCATCGATCCCGACGAATTTCAGGAAATTGAAGTCACCAAGCAGTTGCCCAAGAATGTCGTAGACGACCTGGTGAAAGAGGACGAGGATCGTGTGATCGATCTGTTCGAAAAAGTGGGCAACGTGAATCAGCTCATCGCGGATATGGGTTTTCAACCCACACACGACCCTCAAAAACTGCGGATGATCGTCCCGGACGTTCTGGATGAGAAAAAAGCCCGCTACCTGATGAATCTGGTGCACAGCATTCAATCGGAGTTCGATACGTACATCAAAAATACGTCCATGGAACAACGGCATAAAAATCTGAAAGATTTCCGTGGCTACATTTCCATGCCCCTGCACCTTCTGGAAGTCACCGTTTGGCTGTGTCATTTTTTTGAGCGGCACGAAGACGAAATCCGCCACAGTGAGTGCAAACGGACCATTTCCAGCCTGGTGGACAAAACGGAACTCCTGGGGCACATCGTTAATTTTGTATTCGAACGGTGCCTGTATTACATTCACGAAGGCCACAAACTGAGCCGGGAAATTCTCAAGAGCTTCGTGAAAACGGTGCGTTATGAGTTGTCGATACCGGAACCTCTCGGTTTCCACGCCCGGCCATCCACCTACATCTCGCTTATTGTTCGAAAGCACGACTCCGATGTGTTTTTGATCGTCGACGGGCAAAAATTCAACGCCAAATCCGTGATGAGCCTGTTGCAGGCGGGCGGTGCCATCGCCGACAAGGGGTATCGCTCTGTGGTATTTGAAGGAGACCAGCGTGCGTTGGATGATATCCGAACTCTCTCCGAACACAATTATTGCGAAGAAGAAAGCATCCCCGATTCTTTGAGTTACCTGCGAGATTTGCAAAAATCCATGCACTGATGGACATTCCGTCCCCAACTTCATTCCTGCGATTTAAATTTTGTGATGGATGATGGTTCTGAAATATTTGATGTGGTGGATTCCGAAGACAGGGTGATCGGAAGGGCCACTCGCCGGGAAGTCCATTCCAGGGGGCTGTTGCACCGCTCGGTCCATATATTGGTCTTCAATGAAACGGGCGAACTCTTTCTTCAAAAGCGCGCCATGAGCAAGGACGAAAATCCGGGGTACTGGGATACCTCAGCCGCCGGGCACGTGAGCGCCGGCGATGACTACTGGGCAACCGCTCATCGGGAATTGGACGAAGAGTTGGGGATTCGCGAAACCCTCAAGCCGTTTTTACGCATTCAGGCCTGCCCCGAAACCTTTTGGGAACATGTCGAATGTTACACCTGCATCACCCGCCAGCGCATTCGCATCAACCCACATGAGATCGACGAGGGGCGCTATTGGTCCATCCAGGAAATCCAGAAAGCCCTTCAGACGGGGCGTCCTGCCTTCACCTCCAGTTTCAAGCTTCTTTTTGGCAAATACCTGGAAACGGGAATCCGCTAGTTTTCCTAAGCTATTGAATTTACTTGAGTTCATATGGCATTCTGCGGATAATGGGAATCTGCGGGACCCAATTGGATTCGTTGCAGGGTCCTTCGAAGCGTTTGGAGTTTCTTCAGGTTGTCGGCCCATGGCGGCCTTCCAATAGGGCTTTCCGGCTCCGGGAAATGAATGCACATCTTATGAACCACACCCAATGAAATCCTCGGTTTTCCTCATTTTGATTTGCTTCCTTTTGGGTTTATGGCAAGAGCCCGATGTTGCGTCCGCCCGCCAGCTGGATATTTTCAAAAGCGCAAAACCGTTCTCCATCCATTTCTTGTTTTCAGGACGAATTCCCAATATTGAGAGCCTGGAAACCAAAGAAATCGAGCCACTGATTAAACAGTTGAAAGAAGAAGAGGGGCGGCTCAAAACCCTGGAGGAAAAAAACCTGTTTTTCCTGGCTCTTGGTTATTTGCATTTGATCAAAGGGGATGAGGAAGAAGCCCTGAATTATTTGGAAAACAAAATTCGCGGCAACTTCATATTACAGGATTTGAGAATGGTGTTTGAATCGCAGGCACGAAACGAACTGGCCAAAAAAGAAAGAGTGGCCGGGGACTTTCCAGCGGCGATCCGGAACCTGGAAGAATGTCTGAAGATTTACCTGGATCTCCACAGAGCTTATCCCTCAAGCCCATATCAAACCGATCTGCCGCGCCTGATGGCGGAAAATGAAAAACATCTGGGTGACCTTTTTTTCGAAACGAAACAATTCCACATGGCCTGGCAGTTTTACCGGAAAGCGCTCATGAGGGAATTTGTTGGCAACGAAGCACATCAGATGGAAGTGCATCTGGCGCTGGCGAAGACTTATGATTCGGAACACAACCTTGAAGAGGCCCTGGATATTTACACGTTTCTACTGGATTCATACGACGACCCACAGGTGGAAAGCTCGGCCCGCGCATTTTTAGATGCTCGCCGTCAAGACATGATCAACCGCAAACTTCCTGTCCAGGCGTTGGATCTCCGGTTGAACGGGACGGAGGGTCGATCTGGTTTGGGATCCAAACAGACTGCTCGCAAAACCCCAAACAACGGGTACCAGCACCCTCACGTTCAGGATTTTTACGCGGCTGTGAAACAGAATGATTTTTCCGCTTTATTCGATGCTGCTTTCCGCATCTTGTCTGAGTATCCAGGCCTTTTGGAAGCCCGCGGGGTGATATCAAAAACCAATCAGATGGTGTTCGACTTCATCCAGAAAGGAAACGAATGGGAGGAGAGCATCGACCGGATTCTTCACCTCTATCCGCCGATGGAATTGCGCCGGCTGGCGTTCCTTCTCTGGAGAAATCAATATTCTGCTCAGGCCGCCCGTGTGTATTCGGTGATTCTTGAAGAGCACCCGACGGAAGTGGAGTCCAGTCACATGGCTCTATACTTTCTGGGGCGTATTCACGAGGACCTTGGCAACAACGATCAGGCGCTCGAATTTTACCAGCAATTGCTGCAAAAATACGATTACGGCGATTACGTCCAATCTGCCGAATTCAAGATTCCATGGATTCATCGTCTTCAGGGAAAGCTGGCGCAGGCGGAGCAGGAATTCCAGGCATTTCTGGACAGGTTCAATCCGCGAGCGCCCGAATACGAATCGAACCTCCTGAATGCATATAATTTTGTGGCCGCCTCTTATTACTGGCTCGCCCAGACACAGTCGGCCCTCAATAAAACAGATGAAAGAAAAATCACCTTACGAAAACTGGTGGAACTGCATCCCTTGAATTTTTACGCCATGCTGGCAAGGGTGGAATTGAATATGGAGCCCTTGAGTTTTGTTAAAGAGGAACTCCCGTCGCCGGAAAGCCAGGCGCGGCAGCCAGGTCTGGGCGAAATAGGGCGCAAACGGCTCAAGCGCGCAGAAAAACTGATCGCCATCGGTTTCCTGGAAAAGGGGCTGGATGAATTGGCGCAGGTGACGCATGGACGCGAGTCCAATGCGTTTCTCCACCATTTAATAGAATTATTTCTAAAGGCAGGCGGGTACCAGAAAACCATTGCATTGTCCTGGACCCTGTCTCTACGCAACAACCACGATTCTCTTCCCCCAAGATTGATTGAAACCCTTTTTCCCGAAGCGTTCATGGAGAAGGCCAGGCGGGAAGCAGAGCCTTACCGTCTGGATCCCTATCTGGTACTGGCTTTGATGCGTCAGGAAAGCGCTTTCAATCCAAACGCCCACTCGTCCGCCAACGCCATGGGTTTGATGCAGTTGATTCCGCAAACGGCCAAGCGGGTGGCTCATTCATTGGGTGAACCTGCACCGGAATCGGAAGATTTGAAGAACCCCTCCTTGAATATCAAGCTCGGGGTGAAATACTTGAACCACCTTCTGGAAATGTTCAATGACAACCCCGTCTATGCGCTGGCGGCATACAATGCCGGTCCGAACAGGGTTAAACAATGGAGGGAAATCCGTTCATCGCTTGGTGATATCGAATTCATCGAAAGTATCCCCTTCAATGAAACCCGAAATTATGTGAAAAAGGTTCTCAGGAATTTTGTGATTTATAAAAACCTGTATGAAAAGAAAAACTTCACCAGTTGGGAGCAGATACTGGCCGTCCGGATGAGTCCGGCAACATCGGATAATTGAACAATGACATTTTTTGATATCGTCGTTCTCACAATTGTTTTAATCAGCGCAGCTTATTCCGCCTACCGTGGAATGGTGCGGGAACTGTTCACTTTTGCCGGCCTGTTTTTAGGCTACGTGGTGGCGTTGAATTTTCAGGATGAGATGTCGGAAGTTTTACTGAATACTCTCGACAGCCCCACCATTGCGCACATTCTTGCGTTCTTCCTGTTATTCACAGGAGTGTATTTAGCAGTTTATTTTCTGGGGAAACTGCTTAAAAAGTACATTGAGAAATCAGAATCCATCTCGCGCATGGACCACGTATGGGGTGGCGTTATAGGTGCCGTAAAGGGTATTTTTGTCATTGTTGTAGCCTTGTTCCCCTTACAATACCTCCCTGATACCTACTCCAACATTACGGACGACTCCTCTTTCCACCCCAAGCTGGAAGAGCTTGTAGAGGTATTCGGGGAAAACGTGGATGTCCCAAAAGAGTATATTGAAAAGTTAAACGAGACGGACCTTAAAAGCACCATGCGCGAGACTGTGGACGAAGTCAGGGAGCTGAAAGACGGAATTCAAGAGACTCTTGAGAATGGCAAGGAAAAATTCAATGAAGCAGCTGAGATGAAGGATAAGATCCAGGAAGTCTTCACGAAGGAAGACAAGGAAAAGTTAAATGATATTCTTGATAAAATGAATGATGACGAAAAATAATTTTCAAATTTCCTGTGGACCGGCCCATGACCATCAAAATTAACCTGAATGGAACCATTGACAACGATGCTTCTATTTCCGTACTCGACCATGGTTTTTTATTCGGCGATAGTGTCTACGAAGTGGTTTCCACAATCGATGGGCGGGTCGTTTTTTTGGCTGAGCATTTACGCCGCCTCCGGCAGTCGGCCGCCGCACTGAATCTTGATATACCGTACAGTGACACGAAGTTTGGCGAGGAAGTCCACCGCACCCTGCAATCGGCGGGAAATACCGAGTCCTATGTCCGGATCATTGTAACTCGCGGGGTGGGAGAACTTGACCTCGACCCTACCTCCTGCACGTCACCGAACGTAATCATCCTTGCCAAGGAGGCGGTGATTTACCCTCAGGAAAATTACGACAAGGGAATTCACCTGGCGCTGGTGAGCGTAAAGCGCAACCTGAAAGAATCTTTGAACCCCGGGTTGAAAACCGGCAACTACCTGAACAACGTGCTGGCCAAAATGGAAGCAAACAGAACAGGAGCGGCCGATGCGTTGATGCTCAACTCCTCCGGTTACCTGACGGAATGCACCACCAGCAACATTTTTTTCGTTCAGGATGGTCGCATTTTCACTCCGTCCCTGGACTGCGGCATACTGGAAGGCATCACCCGGGAAAAAATCCTGAGACTGGCGCGTGAAAACGGGTTCCTTGTAGAAGAGGGCGAATGGCCTCCGGAAGCCCTGGAACAGGCGGAGGAGGCTTTCATCACGGGTACGGTGAAAAAAATCATGCCTGTCACCCTCCTGAACAGCCGGCCTGTAGGTAATGGCAAACCCGGGCCTACAACCAGAAAATTGATGCGGTTGTACGAGGATTTCCTCAAGCGGGTTTTGGAATGATGGGTTTGAACATAAAGGGGGCGGGGTGGCACTTCTAATCGGCTTGACCGGGGGAATTGGTTCCGGCAAAACCACCGTCGCCGGGATGTTGCAGGAACTTGGCGGGTACGTGATCGATGCCGACCTGTTGTGTCGCGAGCTGGTACGCCCGGATGAACCCGCGTGGCGGGAGATTGTAGAGCATTTTGGGGAATCCATCCTCAATTCCGACCGCACACTGAACCGCGCCGGATTGGGGGATGTGGTGTTTCGCGACCCCGGAGAAAAGCAGGTTCTGGAATCCATTCTGCACCCCCGGGTGTTCGAAGAGGAGGAACGGCGGTTTGCCGGGATCGTCCGGAACGATCCTGAGGCCCTGGTATTTATTGATGCCGCACTCTTAATTGAATCTGGAAATTACCGTAAAGTAAATAAGGTAATTGTGGTCGCGTGTGACCGGCAAACCCAACTGGAGAATTCTCTTAACAAAGGATTTTTGAGCCGGGAGGAAATCGAACGACGCATTGACAACCAGATGAAAATGGAAGACAAACTGGCGTATGCGGATTTTATCATTCGAAACGATGGAGACCTTCAGCTCCTTAAACAGAATGTTCGCAGGGTGTTCGAGGATTTGAAGGCTCTCAATAAATAAGACATGGCCCAGGAAGGCAAAGATCAAAAGGATCGGGATCCAGGTATCGTGTTGGAAGATACCGATGATATCGAACGCCTGTTAGCGGAGGAAGAGAAAAGGCAGGAAGATGAGTTCAAAAAGGCGACTCCCTTCCGAAAAGCGATCCTCTGGCTGCAGATTTACCGCGAACAGGCTCTTAAATATGCGGCCGTTTCCCTGGGCGCCGTGCTGTTGTCCGGCATCTCCTATTACCTTTTTTTGATGTTCACCACCCCGGCGTTGGAAACCGATTTCACCCAGCAGGCCCAGGAAGAAGAGACCCTGCCATTTGAAAAGCCAAATGTGTACGCATTAAAACCATTTTTTCTTCCCATCACGGCCAAGAATGGTACCGAAACCGGTCAGTTTTTAAAGATCCAGGTCAGCCTTCTGCTCAGCAACAACAAACTCGACCAGGAACTCGAAAAGGCTCTTCCCAACCTGCGCTCAGGAATTTACCGGCAATTGTCCCGTAAAACCTTGAAAGACTTCCAGAATCCCAAAAAACCGATTAAAACCCGGTTAAAGCAGGAAATTCTGGCCATGTCCAACTCATTTCTGGTTCGTGGATCAGGGGTTATCACAGACGTGCTCTTCACTGAGTTTGTCGTCACAGCATCCTGAAGGGGTCCCAACTTGACAATTCCCCCTCACAGGGTATATTGATTAAGTAAAAGGCTTTGTTTTAAAAGGTTTAGGATATGCCTATCACGTTCCCAGCAAACACCCAGCATGTTCTGCAGATGAGTTCCGTGGTGGAGAAGGTTCAGGTTCAACAGGCCCTTCATCTGGCACTGGACCAACTGGCGGAAGAAGAGCAGGCGCGCCAGAACGAAGCCAAGCGGTTGGAAGTACAGGATCCTGAAAATTCCAACCCCACCGACCCGGCCAACCCCGATGAGGGAGGAAATCGCCGCCGCCGCGTGCGTATCAAGAAAAAGAAGGAACCCGCCGATATGAAAGAGCCGGCCTCATCATCCACCGCCGCCCCGTCTGCAGGTATGGCAGAAAAAACGCAAGGAGTCCATCTCGACGTGGTGGCCTGAAAAGGGATACTTCCCTGCAATGGTTTCCAGCGATTCCCAGCCCAATCTGGTCCGAATTCTTTCCCCTAAAAATGTTTCATTAGAATTCAATACAATCAAGCTGGAAGCTTTCGCAAGCATGTTCAGTCCCGGCGACACCCTTCAGGGTAAGGTGATGCAGGTTCTGCAAGGTGGACGCGCCATTGTCCAGTTTCAGGGAAAGCCGGTTTTGTTGGGATCGGCCCAAAACCTGAAGCCCGGTCAATTGCTCACCGCGAAGGTGGAACAAATCAGCCCTGAGCCGGTTTTGAAATTAATCGATTCCGAGTCCACCACCCCAAGGCCGGGGACTCCCTCACACCACAAAGCCGGGTCCTCTGCGGACGTGACAACCACTTTATCCAAGCGGGCGATGCGTCAGGGGCAGTCCGGGTCTTCGAGTCCCGGTGCCCTGGAATCGAAAGAAACCAAAACCGGTGTTTTCAACCGAACCGGACAGGATAATGTGGGGGCTTCAGGCAAAGCCGGTTCCGGTGCTTCCACTTCCCAGGCTCACAGGGTAAATAGCCCTCATCCCGGTTCAATCCAACCCGTTAAAGTGGATAACATACCACCTGCCCAAATAAATCGATCCGGGCAGGAGGGCAACGCCTCAGCCGCAGTTACGCGTTTGTCACCGCAGGGAGAAAAAAAGGCATCTGTAGAACCGGTTTTTTCCCGGCAAGACCTCAACCGTTTGCAAATAGATCCGCGGGGCCGGACGGTATTGCACGCGGTCCGTCCACAGGATGCGGGAACCCTGGTTGTCAAAACCCAGGGTCGGGAGGAGGCGGCAATCAAAATTCCAAACCCTTATTTATTCCGGCCCGGTGACCCAGTGGTGGTGGCTCCCCGGAAGGTCCAGGGCGGATATGTGCTGGAGGCCCGCTCCGCCGACCAGGTGATCCGCCCGGTCACTCCTTCTCTTTTAAAACCTCTCATGACCACACAACAACCGATCGACGAGATGGTCTCGACTCTCAAGCAGGCTGTCGATCAACCAGCCCTGTTGAGGGAATCGAAAATCGACCCGGAACTTCTGAGCAAACTGCGGGATACTCTGCGCCTGCTTTCACCTTCGTCTGAAAATAAACTGGAGGCCCCGCGCATGCAGGAGATGGTGGATCGATCGGGAATCCAGTATGAAACCAAAGTGCGGAACCTGCTTTTGCAGGAAGGAGGAAGCGACCGCTTTCAACGCCTGCAGTTTGACTTGAAAGGTCAATTGATGGACCTGGCGACGCGGCTGGAAGAGGCCACGCAGAAAACCGGGGCTCCCTTGCGGCAGTTGCAGGAAGTTCTCCAGGCGGTTCACCGTTCTGTACAGAGCATTGAGTTTCACCAGTTGTCGAACCAGTTTGCAAAGCAGGAGCAGATTCCCCAGCTGTTGCCCTTGCCGCAATCGTTGTTTGAAGGTGGGTCACAACTTAAAATCTACGTGCGCCGCGACTGGGAAGGGGATTCGCAAAACTCCAATCCTGAAAACAAGACATTCAACATGGTGTTCTTCCTCGACATGACCGCGCTTGGCCCTTTGAGAGTGGATACCAGTGTGCGCCCCGAAGCCCTGTCGGTTTCCATCGAAACGGAAAATCCGGGTGTGAAAACATTCCTGGAAAACCATCTCCTGGGCCTGAATACCCGCATGCAGGAACTGGGATTTGCTGTCCGCATTTCCACGACTTTGAAGGAGCAGGTGGACCGGGACCTGCCGGATCATTTGACCCAGTGGGTGATCCAGGAACCCACCCGTCTGGTGGACATCGAGACATGAAAGACGAATCCCCAAAAAAGCCCAAAAGCGCGGTTTCGCTTCGCTACGATGGCACCCGGGAAACCGCCCCGGTGGTCACCGCGAAGGGGCAAGGCCTTATGGCAGAACGAATTATAGAGCTTGCACGGGAACACAACATCCCCATAAAAGAAGATCCCGACCTCGTGCAGGTCCTTTCCCAGGTGAACCTGAACCAGGAAATCCCACCGGCCATTTATCAAGTCGTTGCGGAGTTGCTGGCATTTGTTTACAAAATGAACCAGGAGTACCAGCCTCCCTCCAAATGATTCGTGCGATCCCCTGATTCTAGCGGATCGTAGAAAGGAAAGGGGCCCAGAAACCCTTGTATTTACTTGGAATCGCGCTTGACCCCCCGTCACCTTTTTGTTATCTTTAAAAAACAATCATTTAGGCTGATCTGGCCTACGCGTTCGTGAAAAATCCGGGAGGGGCGATTTACTTTCTTTCCGGCAACGACTCCATACTCGATTCTTCGGACTTTTTTTGAGGGGAAAGGTTCGGTTCCGTGCGATTGAAACAACTCCTGATTGCGTTCGTGCTGTGTCTGGTCAGCCTGACTGCCTCGCCTGTTTGGGCGACGTTTCCAGGTGAGTTCCACGAGCAGAAGGAATTCAACTTCACCGTTCCGGTGGGGTTGGAAACGCAGGTCAGTTTCTGGAAGGCCATTTACAGCAAGTACACCACCCGCCAAGTAGTCATTCACGACGATGAAGACCTCAGCATCATCTACCATGTGGTTGAATTGGGAGACAACAAATCCAACCGCTATCGCCGACGGGAAGTCCGAAAAGCCATCAACAAGTACAAAACCATCCTTCACAAACTGGCCCGGCTCAACAATTTCAACAACCTGAGTTACGAAGAAGATCGTGTGGCACGTCTGGTGAAGAAGGACTTTTATCAGGCTGCACGTCGCATCCGCGACCAGCTGGGGCAGGCCGACCGTTTTGAAGACGGCATCCGTCGGGCTGGACGATACATGCCGGAGATCAAAAGAATCTTCAAGGAAGTGGGGGTCCCGGTTCAGTTGTCGGCTTTGCCGCATGTTGAATCTTCCTTCCAGGTCCACGCGTATTCCAGTGCCGGCGCAGCGGGTGTGTGGCAGTTCACACGAAGTACGGGACGCCGGTTCATGAGCATCAATTACGAGGTGGACGAGCGTAAAGATCCCATCCTTGCCGCTTATGCCGCGGCGAAACTGCTCAAATACAATTACGAATCCATCGGAAGCTGGCCTTTGGCCATCACCGCCTACAACCACGGGTTGCGCGGAATGACCCGCGCCAAGAAAAGGCACGGGGACGATATTGTTAAAATTGTGCGGAACTATAAAAGCCGTACCTTTGGATTTGCTTCCCGCAATTTCTTCGCAGAATTCCTGGCAGCCCTGGAAGTGAGCAGCAATCCCAACCTGTATTTCCCCAATCATGTCAGAGAAAAACCAATTAGCTACAGTACGGTGCAACTCCGGGACTACGTGAATATTTCCACTCTGGAAAAATACCTGGGGATGGACCGGGAGGAGATCGCGTTTTACAACCCGGCCCTGCGTCGCCCGGTGATCACGGGTAAAAAGCACGTCCCCAAGCACTATGTATTGAAGGCTCCTGCGGACAGGTATCCAAACCTTGCCGGTCTGTACGAAGATATTCCGGAAGCACTGAAACACAATAAGCAGATGCGGTCCCGCTGGTACAAAGTTCAATGGGGGGACACTCTCATCAGTATTGCCAACCGTCTGGGAACGACGGTTTCCAAACTTAAAGAACTGAACGTCATTGGTCACCGCAACCGGATTTATCGGGGGCAGGTTCTTGAAATTCCCGGCTGGAGTGATGAAAAGGTAAAAGTCACCGAAATCAAAACCGACTGGAACCAGTATGACTTCAAGGTAGGCGATACGTTTCTGTACCGGGTTAAACGGCGCGACACACTGACTCGTATCGCGAAAAAACATGGCGTTCATGTAGGCGTTCTGGCAAAGATCAACAACCTCACCAACCCGCATGCCCTGCGCGTGGGCCAGAGGGTTAAGGTCCCCAAAGATCCAAACATGATCGAGGCCAAACTGGTTGCAAAAAAGCCGGAAACGGTCAAGGAAGAAAAGCTGGAGGTGACGGTTAAGCAGGTCGCAGTGAAGCCGCAGGTTTCCACAAAAAATGAAACAAAAGAGGGCGATACGGTTCTGGCCAGCACAGGGGTTCAGGAGTTCAATACCGACCGGCCGGCATTTCGCCCAATGCGTTTCATACCCCGGATGGAAGGGGAGTACCCCATTGGTATCGCCAGGGTGGACTTCGATGAAACCTTAAGCCATTTTGCAGACTGGGCACGCATCTCAATTCGAGAACTGCGCCGGCTCAATAACCTTCGATGGAGAAGTCGGATTCATATCAATCAGACCATCAAGGTTCCTTTCCGCCGCGTGACACCGGAAGAATTTGAAACCAAGCGCCAGGAGTACCACAAGGCAATCCAGGAAGATTTCTACACCACTTACAAGGTCGAAAAGGTTCTGGTGCGGAAGTTGAAAAAAGGGGATACCTTGTGGGAACTTTGCAACAACGAGTACGTGATTCCGCTTTGGCTCCTGGGTTATTACAACCCTGGAAAAGACCTCAATTCCCTCCACATTGGCGAGGATATCAAAATTCCTCTCATCGCCGAAATCAAGGCCTGATCCCGCTGATTGTTTTTACCGGGGAACCCGGGAAAACTCCCGTAAAGCCACCTCTATGCCCGTGAGGTGAGCTTCTATTCGTTGTTCCAAGGGGAAACGGCCCGCTGTCTCCATGGTGAACATATGACGGCATCCCCGGACGTATGCGTAAATGGCCATGGGCCAGAAATCCATTTCCTCCGGACCCTTGAGCCGTGTCAGCAAACCCCGGTCAGCAGGCGACTCTTCAATCTCCTCGCTCTCATCGAGAGGCATCACGAGTTCCACCGCATCCAGAATCCTCCGTCCCAGGTCGGACACAAAATTTTCCTGATCTTTCTGGTACAGGTAGTATCCGGCGCTATCGACGTCTTCATGAAGCTCGAGATCCAGATCAAACGGCCCGTTGGCGAATACGGACTTCACACACGCCACCTCCAGGGGTGGATGGTCCGATTGAAAAACCCGGTTCAAGTCCTCTCCCGCATGATTTTCCCGGGTACCTGCTTCGAAACCGGTTGGATTGATACACGGTATGACCTGGAATTCCCACTCAGCCAGATAAGGTTCGTAAAGTCTGCTTTCAAGAAATGTACAGACTGCCTCCACACCAGCAGGTTCGTCTCCATGAATTCCGGCTGAGATCAAAACCGTTTTACCGCCTCGCGTGCCGAAGGTGATTTTCAATAGGGGGTAGGAGACGTTTCCGGCCTCCAGCGTGCCCAGTGTGTCGATGATCGAACCGGCGGGCGCTGCGGCCCGCACCCGGTCCACCACCTGTTGATGAGAGTTTGGCGTATTGAAAATCATTTATTTTATCTAACGGTTTCTTCAGCCAAAAAACGTTTATCTGAAAATTCGCATTCCTGGACAATCACGCAATCGGAACAGTTGTAGTTTTTTGCCTTGCACACGTATCGGCCCTGCATGATGAGGTAACGATGGGCATTCGGTTTCCACTTTTTTGGAACAATTTCCAAAAGCCTGGTTTCCGCTTCAACCGTATTTTTGCTGGGAGCAAGGCCGGTCCGGTTGGAAAGGCGGAACACATGCGTGTCAACGGCAATGGTAGGATGGCCGAAGCCTTCGTTCAACACCACGTTTGCCGTTTTGCGGCCCACACCGGGCAGGCTTTCCAGAGCTTCCCGGTTTTCGGGTACTTCACCGTCGAATTTTTCCAGAAGAATCTTACAGGTCTTAAGGATGTTCTTCGCCTTGGTCGGAGCCAGGCCGATACGGCGGATGTGTTTGAGAAGACCCTTCTCACCCGCTTTCAGCATGGCTGAGGGCGTGGGAGATTGGGGAAACAGGGTGGCCGTTGCGGCGTTGACGGAGACGTCTGTTGCCTGGGCGCTCAGGATAACCGCCACCAGCAATTGGAAACGGGTTTCATACTCCAGTTCCGATTTCGCTTTGGGAAAGCGACGGCTCAATTTCAGGAACAAGGTGTTTGCGGTTTTACGGTCCAAGGTCCAAAAGAAAAAAGAAAGGTTTAGGGCCCCTTTTCCCCAAAAGATCCTCCAGATTTACAGAAGGTCAGGGTGAGAGGGTGAGGTCCCGGGCACAGCGCACACCCACAAGAAAATGATAGGTGCCGTCCGAATCTCCCCGGTAACGGACCGTAACACGGATGTTTTCAGGATCGTCCACCCAGGAGCCCCCACGAATCACGCGCCAGCTCTGGCGTTCCTGAGGACCCTGCGGATTGTCCCGCGGGCTGACCTCGTAATAATGGTCGGAATACCAGTCGCTCACCCATTCCCACACACTTCCCAGCATGTCGTGAACACCAAAGGCATTCGCCTTCCGGGTGCCGACGGGATGCGGTTTGCGCACTGAATTGAGGTCGTACCAGACATAATCGCCGTCTATCTCCGGCCCCCAGGGGTAATCGTCCACACCACCGGCTCGGGCGGCATACTCCCATTCCGCCTCGGTGGGCAGGCGTTTTCCCCGCAGAGAACAGTATTCCTGCGCCTCTTTGAATTTGACGTGCTCGACAGGCAGGTTGTCGCCGGGGAAATAGGATGGATTTTTACCCATGGTCTCCACATATTCCTTCTGCGTGGCCTCATGCTTGTCGAGGTAAAATGAGTCTATGCAAACCTGGTGAACCGGCCGCTCACGGCCGTTTTTGCGTCCCAATTCGTATTCGTACACGTTATTGGTTCCCATCATGAAGCACCCGGTAGGGATTTTCACCATGCCCTCCGGCGGGTTTTCGGCAAGAACGGGGGTCGCGAATATAAAGAAAGTGGAAAACAGAACGATAAGAATAAAGAGCTTTTTCATGCGGTGTATTTTACTTTGGGTTCGAAAGTTGTCAAGCCAAGGAAATATCTGAATTTACTGTCATCCAGGGTATTGTAGAACCGGAGCCGGTGGAACCCCGGACACAGGAGTTGCGATGCAGTTTCTTAAACCAGTTTTCCAAACAGCATTTGCCTTCATGGCAATGGGCCTCGCGTTTCTGACCGAGGCGGAGGCGTATTATCTCAAGAAAATCACGGTTGTGCCTGTGAAAAATGAATCCGGGTGGACCGGGGAATTTGATCCGGGCTCCCTGATCACCGATATCCTGGTCAAGAAGGTCGAAAAATCCCGCTTGATGGTCGTTTCATCGGGGGCAGGAAAAGGTTATGGCCTCAATCCCGACGTCAACGGCAATGAAATGTTCCTTAAAGGAACCTCTCAACTGATTCTGCGTGCACGCATACTGCGGTTCGAACCGGGGAAGAGGCCGCCACCCCGGCCCCGTCTTTCATTTGAAAAACCCGCCAAGCCGGTGCCGGACAAGAAACTGAGCGCTCTTGCGCAACTGGAGGTGGAATTAATAAACGGGTTCACCGGAAGGTCGTTCTGGAAACAGGATTATGTATACCGTTCCTTGAACGGGGATCTGGCGTTGGGAGAAACTCCTGCATCCCTTGATCCTTTACAGGGAGATTTCTATCGCACGGCCATGGGACAGGTTTTGGACCACACCACAAACCAGATTCTGGAGCGGGTTCTCACCTTCGCAAATAACCAAATGCTGGAAGGTCAAATCGTCGCCCTGAATGGAAAAGAAAACGATCAACGGGTGTTTCTGAATATCGGCAGACACAACGGTGTGAAGGTGGGTGACACGTTCCAGGTATTTCGGGTCTCCTCAGAATATAGGGACCCGTTGAATGATGAAGATTTGGGGCATTGGTACCACAAGGTCGGAGCCATCCGCATCGCGGACGTGCAACCCGGTTTTGCCGTGGGTGTCGTGCGGGCGGGGGAAAATTTCGTCCAGGGTCACATTGTGCGCGCCGCGAAATTGAAACCCCTCCCATACTGGAAAAAGAAAAAACGAGTGAGGGCGGTGACTCGAAAGGAAAGGGAGTTACAAAAGGCTGCTGACAAGGAAAAACCGCCGTTTGAGTCCCCGATTCGGGAAGTCCCACATTTTCCCAATAAGGTGACGCAGTTCAATCTGCTGGATATTGTTCATTGGACCCTGGCTTATTGACTCCGCTGTTTCTGGTTCTGCCAGTACTCCTGCAACGAGCACACATCCAAAGAAGATTCGCGGATCGCTTTCAACGCCCCGACCAGGGCGTACGCTCCGGAAAGGGTGGTGAAGTAAGGCAGGTTTTTGGCCAGCGAGGCCCGGCGCAGGGAGAAGGAATCCTTCACTTCCTGTTCTCCAAAGGTGGTGTTGATCACAAAATCGACCTCTCCGTCCTGAATCGCATCCACAATATGCGGTGACCCTTCTTTCACTTTCCTAATGGTTGTCACCTCGAATCCACGGTCCTGCAAATACTTCGCGGTTCCCTTCGTGGCCAGCAGGCGATAGCCCTGTTCGGCCAGCCGTTTGACCACTTCCACTGTCGCTGGCTTGTCGGCATCCTTGACACTGACGAAAACCGTTCCCTCAAGAGGAAGGGGCGTCCCTGTCGCAATCTGGGACTTGGCAAATGCCTTGCCGAAACTCGCATCGAGGCCCATCACTTCCCCCGTCGATTTCATCTCCGGTCCCAGCAGGACATCCACCTCCTGAAATTTGATAAATGGGAATACAGACTCCTTCACCGCGATATGCGGCACCACCGGCTCCTCGGTGAATTTCAGTTCTGCCAGCGATTTGCCCGCCATCACCCGTGCCGCCAGTTTGGCCAGCGGAATGCCGATGGCCTTGCTGACAAAGGGAACGGTGCGCGAGGCGCGCGGGTTGACCTCCAGCACATAGATGTCTTTATCCTTGATGGCGAACTGGATATTGAGGAGGCCGATGACCCCCAGCTCACGGGCCAACGCTTTGGTCTGGATTTTGATTTCTTCGATGATCTCCGTCTGAATGGAAAACGGGGGCAGGGAGCAGGCGCTGTCGCCGGAATGAATCCCCGCTTCCTCGATGTGTTCCATGACCCCACCGATGACCACATCCGTTCCGTCGGAGATGGCATCGACATCCACTTCGGTGGCATTTTCAAGAAAATCGTCGACGAGGATGGGGTGCTCAGGGGAAGCCTTGACGGCGTGCTTCATGTAGCGGTCCAGAGATTGCTGCGTGTACACGATTTCCATGGCCCGTCCTCCCAGCACATACGACGGGCGCACCACCACCGGGTAGCCGATGTCGTCGGCAATCTTTTTTGCCTCGGCAAACGAGGTTGCGGTGCCGTTATTCGGTTGCTTGAGGCCCAGTTTGTCGAGAACGGCCTTGAAGCGCTCGCGGTCTTCCGCACGGTCGATGTTGTCCGGACTGGTGCCGATGATAGGAACCCCCGCCTCCCACAAAGACACGGACAGTTTCAACGGGGTCTGTCCGCCGAACTGCACGATGACGCCGTCCGGTTTTTCCACCCGAACGATGTGCATGACGTCTTCGAAGGTCAGAGGTTCGAAGTACAGCCGGTCGGAAGTGTCGTAATCGGTGCTCACGGTCTCCGGATTGCAGTTGACCATGATGGTTTCGTATCCATCTTCTTTCAGTGCGAAGGCGGCATGAACACAGCAATAGTCAAATTCGATGCCCTGGCCGATGCGGTTGGGCCCGCCCCCCAGGATCATGATCTTTTTCCGGTCGGTGGGGTCGGCCTCGCATTCCTCCTCATAAGTGGAATAGAGATAGGGGGTGTGTGCTTCGAATTCGGCACCGCAGGTATCGACGCGCTTGTATACGGGAAAGAGGTTGAATTCCTTACGTCGGGTTGAGATATCAACTTCCTTGCACCTCAACAGCCTTGCCAGGTACAGGTCGGAGAACCCGTATTGCTTGGCCTGCCGCAGGGTCGGCTCGTCCAACGCGTCACAGTCATCAAGGCGCTGAAGGGTTTTCTCGAATTCGATGATTTCGTTCATGTTGTGGAGGAACCAGGGATCGATGCCGGTCAACCCGTAAATTTCTTCGATGGAAAGACCACGGCGAAGCGCCGCCGCAACGTGCCACAGTCGGTCCCAGTGCGGCAGGGCCAGCATCCTTTTCAATTCCTCGTGATCCTCGATGGGCTGGTGCTGGACCTCCTGCTTCGATTCGAAGTTTTCTTCAAGTCCACAAATCCCGATTTCAAGAGAACGCAAAGCTTTCTGCAGAGCTTCTTTGAAAGTGCGGCCGATCGACATGGCTTCGCCCACCGATTTCATTTGTGTGGTGAGCAGGGGAGGGGTCTTGAAAAATTTCTCAAACGTGAAACGGGGAACCTTCACCACGCAGTAGTCGAGAGTCGGCTCGAACGACGCGGGTGTTTCCCGTGTGATGTCATTCTGAATTTCATCCAGTGTGTAACCGACCGCCAGTTTCGCCGCGATTTTGGCTATGGGAAATCCGGTTGCTTTCGACGCCAATGCGGAACTGCGCGACACGCGGGGATTCATCTCGATCACGATCATCTCGCCGGTCTTCGGATCGATGGAAAACTGGATGTTGGAACCTCCGGTTTCGACGCCGATCTCACGGATGATGTCGATGGCGGCATTGCGCATGATCTGGTATTCCTTGTCCGTCAAGGTCTGCGCCGGAGCGACGGTGATGCTGTCCCCGGTATGAATCCCCATCGGATCGAAATTTTCGATGGAGCAGACGATCACCACATTGTCGCGGATGTCGCGCATGACCTCGAGTTCGTATTCCTTCCAGCCGATGAGCGATTTTTCAATCAGTACGGTGTGCGTGGGGCTGGCATACAATCCACGTTTCACCAACGTTTCGAATTCCGCCTCTGTCTCCGCCACGCCGCCACCGGAGCCGCCCAGTGTGAATGAGGGACGGATGATGGCGGGAAACCCGGTACCTTTCACGATGTCCCACGCCTCCTGTATGGACGTGGCAAAACCGCTGGGTGCGGACTGCAAACCGATCTTCTCCATCGCCTGCTTGAACAGGCTGCGGTCCTCGGCCTTGTTGATGGTCTGCACGT
This sequence comes from Nitrospina sp. 32_T5, assembly GCF_052156635.1. NCBI lineage: Bacteria > Pseudomonadati > Nitrospinota > Nitrospinia > Nitrospinales > Nitrospinaceae > Nitrospina > Nitrospina sp. 32_T5. Next base: position 706,337 of record NZ_JBQKUO010000002.1, read on the forward strand.
TGGCTCCGATCATCTCCACATCGTACCGGTCCAGAACCCCGCGCTCCGCCGCTGCCAGCGCGGTGTTGAGTCCCGTCTGCCCACCCATGGTGGGAAGCAGGGCGTCGGGACGTTCTCTTGCAATGATGCGCTCGACCACGTCCGGCGTCACGGGCTCAATATAAGTCCGATGCGCGAATTCGCGATCGGTCATGATCGTGGCCGGATTGCTGTTGAGCAGGATGACCTCGTAGCCTTCTTCCTTGAGCGCTTTGCAGGCCTGGGTGCCGGAATAGTCGAATTCGCAGGCCTGCCCGATGATGATGGGCCCGGCCCCGATGATCATGATTCGTTTCAGGTCGGTTCGTTTTGGCATCAGTCGCGGTAAATATCCCTCACGTCCACGTTGTGGTAGCGCTCCCACTTGAGGCTCATGTAGGCAAGTTGTTTGATGAGTGAAAGCCGCCGGGCTCGATGACCTATGCGGATTTTGTTTGTTTCCAAATCATCCATCCTGTTCTGGAGTTCGTAAAACCGGATCTCCAACTGGAGTTTCTCTGCATTGAGACTTTCAACTTTTTGGCCCAGCTTCTCCTTTTTCTTTTCCGCTTCGGTGCGATCCCGTTTGAGAGACAGGTTTTCTATTTTTCGCGTAAGGCTGTCGATATCCTTCTTTAGCGAACCCCACTCCTTATTCATTTTTTTAAGAGCTTTATGGTCCTGCTTTTCTTCCGCAATAACGGGCTTCACTTTGGACAGGATGTATTTGTACGTGGCCCGGGGATGATGACAGAAGTTTTCTGTAAAAAAATATTTTTTGCGGAATGGAAGGAGTCGCGCTTCGAACACATCCTCCTTGTTGAAAAACAGTTTTCCTTCATCCTCCTTCACCACCAGTTTTTCATCTTCAAACAGATCGCGCACCACCACATGTCCGTTTCCAGACTTTTTCATCAGGAACAAGCTGTGGCGGCTTTCTTTCAATCCCTCGCACAACTCCTTTTCTTCTCCGGAAAACTCTTCCGAGCGGTTCTCCATGAACCTGTGCAATGGAGTTTCACTGCCGTTGATGGGACGGTCTAACACAAACCATTCCAGGAACAAACCCATGCGCGCTTCATACGATTTGTCGTCCTCGAAAATTTCACCCGACATGGCCTGATATTCTTTCTTGGCCTGGTATATCTCGTCCATCGAGTGCGACTGGGTGATGTCCTCGATCAATTTATTGAGTGTTTCCCGGATCATGAAGCCTGTTTCATCATTTTTACAAACCGTTCAAAAAGATGGGATGAATCCTGCGGGCCCGGGGCGGCTTCCGGATGGTACTGCACCGAAAACACGGGAAGGGTTTTATGACGGATGCCTTCGACGGTCCGGTCATTGAGGTTGAGGGAGATGATCTCGACATCGGGTTGTGTGGTCGCGGCGTCCACCGCAAACCCGTGGTTCTGTGAGGTGATCTCCACCTTTTTTGTTTCCGAATCCATGATCGGCTGGTTCCCGCCGTGATGACCGAAGCGCAGTTTATAAGTACTCCCACCAAGGGCTAGATTCAAAATCTGATGCCCCAGGCAGATTCCGAAGATCGGCACTTTGCCGATGAGCGACCGTACGGTGTCGATGGCATAAGTTACCGCCGCCGGGTCACCCGGACCATTGCTCAAAAACACACCGTCAGGCTGGAGCTTCAAAATTTCCTCCGCCGTTGTGGTGGCGGGCACAACCGTCACGCGACACCCGCTTTGCGTCAGCCGGCGCAGGATGTTGTACTTGATCCCAAGATCCATCGCCACAACGAAATAGGCCGTCGCTCCGGCCTTGCGTTCGAAGCGGGTGTACCCTTTGCGCAAGTCCCAGTCGCCTTCCTCCCAGATGTACGGTTGCTCGCATGTCACTTCTTTAACCAGGTCGCGTCCAACCATCTGCGGTGCCCGTTTTGCTTTCTCAACCAGCAACTGCGGATTCGATACATCGTTCGAAATCACCGCCCTCTGTGCGCCTTTATCTCGGATATGCCGGGTGAGGGCGCGCGTGTCGAGTCCCTGGAGCCCCACCACTCCGTGCCGTTTCAAAAATGCGTCCAGCGTTTCGGTCGACCGCCAGTTGCTGGGAATGCCGCTCAGTTCTTTTATGATGAAGGCGGACAGGTACGGGCGTTCCGATTCATAGTCTTCCGGATTGACACCGTAGTTGCCGATCAGCGGATAGGTCATCACCACCATCTGGCCGCAATAGGAGGGATCGGTCAAAACCTCCTGGTATCCCGCCATGCTGGTGTTGAACACCACTTCCGCCGCGACTTCCTTTTCCGCGCCGAACATCCTGCCGCGAAAAATCCGTCCGTCTTCCAATGCGAGAATCGCTTCCATTAATGAGATACCCTTATGCGGTCAAGATGGATTGGAATAAACCATCTTGCCGCGGTAGATGGTGTGCCGGACCTGGCCCTTCACCTGCCAGCCGTGAAATGGGGAGTTTTTGCTTTTGGATTTGAACTTCATCACATCCACCGTGTACTCCGCGTCGGGATCAAATATAGTGATGTCCGCGTCCATGCCTTCACTCAAAGTTCCCTTGTCGAGACGGAACACCGCCGCAGGCCGGGAGGTCAGCTTCTCCACCACCTGCGGCAGGGTGAGGACTTTTTCCTCGACCAGCCTGAGACTCAGGGGCAGGGCGGTTTCCAGTCCCACCACGCCGAAGCAGGCATGCGAGTACTCCACCTGCTTGTCCACCACGTCATGCGGGGCGTGGTCGGTGGCGATCATGTCGATGGTGCCGTCGGCCAGCCCTTCCTTGATGCGCTCGATATCGCGGTCGGAGCGCAACGGCGGGCTCATTTTTGTGTTGGTGTCGTAGCCGCGCACGGCGGTATCCGTCAGCATGAAATGATGGGGCGCCACTTCGGTGGTGACAGGCAACCCCTGTTTCTTGGCCTGCCGGACCAGTTCCACCGAATTGCCGCTGCTTATGTGCGCGACGTGGAGGCGTCCTCCGGTTTTCTCCAGCAGGGCGATGTCGCGATAAACCATAATGTCCTCCGCCTCGTGCGGCATGCCGCCCAACCCCAGTTCGGTGGAGACCGCGCCTTCGTGCATGCAGCCGCCTTTCGTGAGATCCAGGATTTCGCTGTGCTGGATGAGGAGCAGGTCGCACATGCGGCTGTATTCGAATGCCCGTCGCATGAGCTGATTGCTCATCACGGGCCGGCCATCGTCGGACAAAGCCACCGCTCCCGCGTCCTTCAGGTCCTTCATGTCCGTCAATTCCTCGCCCTTGAGTCCTTTGGTGATGGCGCCGATGGGCAGGGCGTTGATGATGGCGCTGGACCGCGCCTGCGCCAGCATGAACTCGGTGACCGACCGCGTGTCGTTGACGGGGTCGGTATTGGGCATCATGGCGACGGTGGTGAATCCCCCGGCGGCGGCGGATTCGCATCCCGTCCGGATCGTTTCCTTGTACTCGAATCCCGGTTCCCGGAAATGCACGTGCATGTCGAGGAATCCCGGTGTGACCACACAGCCTTTGGCGTCGATTTCTTTCGCGCCGTCAGTCTCCGCTTTCGAGAGTTTTCCCTGCGGTGCGACCTTCAGGATACGGCCTTTTTCCACCAGCACGTCGAACTGTCCGTCGCGATCGTTGGCGGGATCGATCACCCGTCCGTTTTTAATGAGCAGTTTCATCGCCGCCTCCCAGCAAAAGAAACATGAGCGCCATGCGCACGGCGACTCCGTTGTTGACCTGGTGGAGAATGACCGAATGGCGGCTTTCCATGACATCGAGGGCGATTTCCACGCCGCGGTTGACGGGACCGGGGTGCATGATCAATACATCCTTTCTAGCTTTTTTCAGTTTGTCCTGCGTCAGGCAGAACAGGTTCGCGTATTCACGTATGCTGGAGAACAGGTGCTGTTTTTGCCGTTCCATCTGAATGCGAAGCATCATGATGACGTCGGCATCCTCCACCGCATCGGCGAGGTTGTACGACACCCGCACGCCCAGCTTCTCGATGCCCACCGGCATCATGGTGGGCGGGCCCACCAGCGTCACGTTCATACCGCATTTCTTCATGGCGTGGATGTTCGACCGCGCCACACGGCTGTGGGCGATGTCACCGACGATGAGCACATTCAGTCCGTCCAGTTTCTTCACCCGTTGGCGGATGGTGAGCAGGTCCAACAGGGCCTGCGACGGGTGCTCGTGCTGGCCGTCCCCGGCGTTGATCACCGGCGTCTTGATGTGCGACGCGATCATGTGCGGCACGCCCGACTCCGAATGGCGCACGACCAGAAGGTCCGGGCTCATCGCTTCGAGATTGTAGGCCGTGTCGAGCAGGCTCTCTCCCTTCACCGTACTGCTGGTGGAGCCGGAGATGTTGATGACGTCGGCGCTCATGCGCTTTCCCGCGATCTCAAACGACGTACGGGTGCGCGTGCTGGGCTCAAAAAACAGGTTGATGACGGTGCGGCCGCGCAGGGTGGGGACTTTCTTGATCGGGCGCGTGGAGACTTCGCGGAACGATTCCGCCGTATCGAGGATCAGGTGAATGTCCTCCTGTGTCAGCGATTCGGTTCCCAGAATGTCCCTGCAACTCAATCCCGTCATCGCATCATTCCTTGTTCTGGACCACGACGCGGTCTTTGCCGTCGATTTCCTTCAGTTCCACCTGCACCCGCATTTCGCGCGAGGTGGGGATGTTCTTGCCGACGAAATCGGGGCGGAACGGCAGTTCGCGGTGACCGCGGTCGATCAGAACCGCCAGTTGCACCATCGCCGGGCGCCCGAAATCCATGATGCCGTCGATGGCGGCGCGGATGGTGCGTCCCGTAAACAGGACATCGTCGCACAACACGATCTTGCGACCCTCCAGCGAAAAGTCGATGGCGGTCTTTTTCAATTCCGGTTTCTGTTTGGCGGCACCAATGTCATCCCGGTAAAGGGTGATATCCAGAATGCCCAGATCCAGTTTGGCCTTTTCGATCTCCTGGATTTTGGCCTGCAGGCGCTCGGCAAAGGTCACGCCCCGGGTCCGGATGCCCACCAGCGCGAGGTTGTCCAAGCCCTTGTTCTTTTCCAGGATTTCGTGGGCGATGCGGGTGATGGCCCGCTGGATATCGTCGGAGTTGAGGACCGTGGACGTCATCGATCCCCCTTTGCCGGTTGCGGGCAAAAAAAATCCCCCGCGGGTGTGTGCACCTTCGGAGGAGTCATGTCATGTGAGGATACTCTATCTATCATTCCGGATCCCTTGACAATCTCACAGGACTGTCTTAAAGAGGTCTATATGTTGTCTGAATATATCCACTGTGCGGAAGCAAGTCAAGGGGATTTGCTTTTCGAACAATAAAGAAAGGACCTCGCATTGGTTCGCATTTCCAAAGTTTATACGAAACAAGGGGACAAGGGAGAGACGTCGCTGGTCGGAGGGGTGCGCGTGCCGAAAGACCATCCCCGGGTGCAGGCCTACGGAACGGTCGATGAACTCAACAGCCTGGTGGGGCTGGTGCGAAGCACGCTGGATCAGATTCCTGCGGAAGCAGAACGGGAACGGGTGGACCAGACCCTGGCCGCCATCCAGCAATGGCTGTTCGATCTGGGGAGTGAACTCGCGACCGATCCGAAGACGAGCAGGAAGATGGACATCGGCGTCAAGGCGGAGCAGGTGGCGTGGATGGAGTCCTGGATGGATACGATGAACCGGGACCTCGATCCGCTCAAAAGCTTCACTCTGCCCGGTGGGCGCCTGCCACTGGCGTTTTTGCACCAGTGCCGCACTGTGTGCCGCCGGGCGGAGCGGGAAATCATCACGCTCTCCCGTCAGGAGGAAATCGGGCCCGAGGTGGGCCCCTTCATCAACCGCCTGTCCGATGCCTTTTATGTGCTGGGACGCTGGCTGGCGAAAGTCTCCGGCGACGATGAGATTCTGTGGAAACCGGGAGGGGGGACGCCTCCCGAATGGAAATGAATCCTCTTACTTGGCGCGGTTGCCCTTCCAGGTGAGGGTCACATCGCCTTTCCTGACTTTTACCTGGCACCCCAGGCGCATGCCTTCCTCAAGGTCTTCCTCATACAAATAGTCCTTTTCTTCTTCCGTTATCTTCGACAGGTTTTCCCGTCCTTCGACCACCGTCAATTCGCACACCCCGCAGGTGCCCTCGGTGCAACCAAAGGACAGCGAGACCTCCACTTCCTCACATATATCGATCAAAGACATGCCGTCTTCGCATTCGTGCGTGACGTTGTCCGGTTGAAATACCACTTTTGCCATACCAACACTCCCTGACCAGATTGAATCCGAATGAGATAAAGAGAAATGGGGGACACCGCGCAGGGCGACGCCGCTAACCAAAATAATTATTATTTATTAATACTATAGGCCTACTTCTTTCATTTTTTGGATAAGCTTTTCTTGTTCCTCGGTGAGCTCCTTGGGCAGGGCCACTTTGACTTTCACCAGCTGGTCGCCGCGCTTGCCGTTGGCGCGCACGCCCAGTTCTTTCAGCCGCAATTTGGAATTGGGCTGGGTGCCTGCGGGCACTTTCACCTGCTTGGTGCCTTCCAGCGTAGGGACTTCGATGGTGGTGCCCAGAAGGGCGTCGCTCAAACCGATTGTCTGCTCGACGAGGATATTGTCCCCCTCCCGCGTGAACAGGGGATGGGGCTGAACGTGAACGCGGAAATACAGGTCGCCGGGAGGTCCGCCGTTCATGCCGGGATGACCTTTGCCGCTCAGGCGAAGTTTTTTGCCCTCGGAGATGCCTGCTGGAATTTTCAGATTGGTATCCTCGCGGCCGGTGGGCCGGTCTACGGAGAACCGCTTTTCCGCTCCCAGGGCGGCTTCTTCGAACGTGATGGTGATGTCACTCAGCATGTCCGCGCCCTTGTTGCGCCGGGGGTGACGGCCCATGCCCGGGCCGAACGGGTCGGGGTACCCTCCACCCTGTCCACCGAAAAACTGGCCGAAACCGCCGCCATATCCCGGTGACCCGCCAAAGCCGAAATTGCGCAGGATCTCGTCCAGGTCGAAATCGCGGAATATGTCCTCCTGCGAATAGCGCTGGCGGAACCCTTCCGCACCGTAGGCGTCGTATTTCTTGCGCTTGTCCTTGTCGCTCAGAACGGCGTAAGCCTCGCTGATTTCCTTGAAGCGGTTTTCGGCTTCCGAATCGTTCTTGTTGCGGTCGGGGTGGTACTTCAGGGCAAGCTTCCGGTACGCCTTTTTGATGTCGTCCTGGGAAGCGCCGCGCTCCACGCCCAATATGTTGTAGTAGCTTTTCATGTAGCTAAGTGCTTGATTTATAGGTGGTTCTAATCTAAACTGGCTGTTGTCGCCAATATTATACTCATTAATGTAATGAAACGCCTTTTTAAAATAGCAATGCTGGTATCGGTTTTTTTTATCGGGGCTTGCGCGCATGCCGTGCCGGTATCGGCGCCGGAAGAGGCCCAGGTGCCGCCTCCACCGCCCATCGACCCGGCGGAAATGCACATCTGGACTCCGCCCAGCGAGGAAGAACTGGCCGCCCGTCACCGACGTCAGCAGGTGCTGGACGCGATGAGTTCCGATCTGGAAAAGCTGTTCATGGGATACGCCCACACGCTGGGGGAGGAAATCATCCTGGAAAACCTGGTTTCTTTCCAGTCCCCGCAGTACCACCAGTGGAACGAGGGATTCACCGAAAACCTGGAAAGCATCGACGCCATTCACCAGAGCAACGTGGATGAACTGCAAAAGTCCGGTGAAGCGGTGTCCCTGCTTGAGGAGCAATTGGAAGCCATCCGCAAACAACGCGAGGCACGCCGGTTTCGCCTCGATGAGTACCAGATGGCCATCCGTCTGTTCCGCGACGCGCGCTATGCAGAAAGCATCACCGTGTTCAACCGGGTGCTGGCCACCGAGTTCCCTCCCAACCTGCACGACAACATCCTGTTCGGGTTGGGCTCCAACTACTACCGCCTGCGCCAGTACGAAAAGGCGAAATCCTATTTTGATCCCATCGTGGAAAAACACCCCTCCACCGACAAATGGCTGGTGGCCCACGCCATGCTCGGCATGATATACAATCTAGAAGGACAGAAAAGTCGCGCGCTGTGGATCCTGCAGAAAGCGCTGGATGAAAAACCCACGGGCGAGCTGCTGTCCATCCTGCAAAACCTCGTCCTCATCACCCAGGGAAAGAAACCCGATGTCGCAAGTTAATCAGCCCGCGCCCAACCTCGACGTGGCCGAGTGGGTGCAGGGCGAAGCCTCCAATATCGACCGGGAACGCGGCAACGTGATCCTCGTCATGGTGTTCCAGGTCAACTGTCCCGGCTGTTTCGTCGGTGGATTTCCGGAAGTCCTCGAAGTGCATCATAAATTTCAGGGGCGGCCGTTGAAGATCTGGGGACTGGCCACGGCTTTCGAGGATTACCGGTTCAACAACCTGGAAAACCTGAAAAAACTGGCGCACACCGGAGAGGTGGTGGGCGAGACGCTGGCCTGCCTGCAGAACAGCAGCATGTTGCAGAACGGCCGGCTGGCTTTTTCCATTCCCTTTCCACTGGCCTGGGACCGGCTGGTGAAACGCGAAGACGGGGCGACGCCGGAGGAGATCGAAGCCTTTCTCTCTCGCGACTTTCCCGGTTACGAGGACATGCCGGGTTACACCCTGAACGCGGTCAAGACGCAGATCAAACAATATTTGGATAAAAAGGAATACGACGCCAGGACCTTCGACAAGTACGGGCTCCGCGGCACGCCGTCCACGATCCTGATTGACAAACAGGGCATCCTCAGGCACAAACTGTTTGGATCAGGCTTGAATCTGAGTGACCTCATCGAGCCGTTGCTGAACGAATAACCGGGAGGCGCCTCATGCTCACCTACCAGAAATTCGTCAAAACCATCGATGCACTGGAAGACGCGCGGGTTCTCCTCGCAGCGCTCGAATTCGATGTCTTCACCATTCTCGACAAAAAGGAGATGACGGTCCGGCAGGTTGCCCGCAAGGCGGAAGCGCAGGACGAGGGAATGTCGGCACTCCTGCACGCGCTGGTCGCGCTGGGCGCGCTCAGGAAAACCAAAGACAGCAAGTTCGCGAACACGCCGGAGATGCACCGGCACTTCTGCAGGACCAGCCCGGACTACAAAAAGGGCACCGCTCATCTGAAGATGGAGAAAAACGATGAGTGGAACCAGCTGATCCAGACCATCCGCAAAGGGCGCGACCTCACGGCGTTCGAAGACGGCGACGACCCGGAGTTTCGCCACTGCTTCTCCTACGCCATGCACGAGCGAAGCGAACCCTACGCCTCCAGAATTGCCGCGCTCCTGGCGAAGAAAAAATCCATTGGCAGATTCCTCGACCTGGGCGGCGGACCCGGTTCCTACTGCGCGGCCGTCCTGCGCAAGGATAAAAAGGCGGAGGCAACGCTCCTCGATCGTGACGCCGCCTGCAACGTGGCGCGCGCGCTGTTCGGCAAAGAAAAGTTTTTCAGCCGCTTCACCATGAAGCCCGGCGACCTGTTCGAAACGGATTACGGCAACGGATTCGACACCGTGCTGTTCTCCAACATCCTGCACATCTACAACCCCGCCGAGAACCGGAAGCTTCTCAAAAAAATCCTCAAGGCGCTCAAACCCGGCGGCAGGCTGGTGGTGGTGGATTTCTTTTTGAACGAGGACCGCACCACGCCGTACGAAGCGGCGATGTTTTCCCTCACCATGCTGTTGTTCACCGAGACGGGCAAGACCTACACGTTTTCGGAAACCGAGCGCCTGCTCACCAAAGCCGGGTTCCACAAGTTCCAGACCCACAAGCTGGACGAAGGCTCGCACGTCCTCGTCGCGCATAAGAAGTAGTTGCAGTGTACCGGGGGAGTGGAAGAGGGGAGGATATCCACGGGGGATCAGACGATAACGCTGATCAGAAGGATTTCTTCACTGTTTGGCTGTAAAGCAGAGTTTCAGGAATGAGACAGAATATTAACCAGTCTTCCAAAGGGATCCCGGACAAAAAAACGACGGACCCCCCAGGGCTCATCAGTCAATTCGTACTCTATTTTAAACTTTTCCTTTTTCATTTGCTTAAAGGCCTCATCAACATCATCCACCTCAATAGAGAGGTCGGGAACAGCGGTACCCGATCCACCTTCTGTCATGATGCTGATTTGCACAGCTGATTTCACATCAGATCCCAATGTAGTGATCCACCCAAGGTCCATTAAAACTTCTAATCCCAGGATTTTTTGGTAAAAACAATTTGCAGCACTGGTTTTCTGGGTTGCGATATTAGTCACTATTCGCTGTACTTTGATCATTACGGGCCTCGGCCTTTTATAATTTAACTGCGGCGAAGTAATACAACTCCCAGTGGGTGTACACGCCCTGCGGGGTGGAGAAGTTGCGGTCGTGGGTCTCGATCAGGCGGCGCAGTTCCCCCGTCTTCATCATGCGCAGTGGCGCGGCGCCGATCTGTTGCAGGTTGCGGATGAGGTGGCGCGTGCCGGGAAAGAAAATCTCGCGGCTTTCGCGTTCGGCCGCCTGCCACTGAAACCCGCACCGGGTGAGAAGACTCTTCCAGCTTTCAAGCGACAGCAGGTGCGTCGGACCCTCCAGCCCGCCGGAGTCGCGGAACTCCTGCAACGTTTCCGGACCGAATGTGCTGAACACGATCTGCCCGTCCTTGGGCAGACTCCGATGCAGGATTTCCAGTGTGGGCTGTGGATGCTGGAACCATTGGAACACCGCGTTGCCAGCAATCAACCCGGCCGGGGGAAACTCCAGCCGCTCGGCATTGCCTTCCAGAAACTGCGTTGCCTCAGGCAGATTCATATGTTCTTTCAGGTACTCGATCATCGCCGGGGCGATGTCGTTCAGGATCAACCGCTCCGCACCGCGCGCCAGCAGGTGCCGGGTGAACAGCCCGGTGCCGCAGCCGATCTCCAGCACCGGCTCGGGAAGGGAAGGGGGCAGCAGCGCCGCCAGCCGCTCGGCCATGGTCTTCTGCAACTGCGCATTCTTGTCGTAGCTCTTGACGTGTTTCGAAAAACTGTGGATGAGGCTCGACTCGAACTCATCTTCGCCGCGTCCGCGGCTGGTTTTGTGATTCGCGTTCATGGAATGAATTGTACTTTCTAACGGCAGAGGGAAGAAGGGTTAAATGCGTTTTGGGGACGGTGCGGCCATGCGTTCCTGCACTGCGGGAAGCTGAAATATCTTTTGCAGGAGCGGTTCGGGGTGGTGACCGCAGCCGTTGACCACTTCCAACGTTGGCATGAGCGGTTGCAGGGCGGTGGCGTCGGTGAACGGGTCGCGGTCGCCCAGCACCGCATGGAACCCCGCTGTGGCTTCGGGCGAAACCGTGACGTCGCGCAGAAACTGGAGGCCGCGCAATAGAACATCCCGCTCCGGGATGCCGCTTTTCGCTTCGGGCGGCAGAACGATGTCGCCCAGCGCCATGAAGTCGCCCAGCACCGTCGGCAGGTCCTGGGTGCGCTCGACCGTCCGCAGAAAAAACTCCAGTTGACCCGACGGGATTTTCCCGCCCAGCCCCGCCTCCTGTCTGAAGGCGAGGATCGGGGCCATCAGGATTTTGACCGCCGCCTCCGGCAGGTGCTCACGGTGATGCAGGAGCCACAGACTGCCGAGCGAATACCCGATGACGATATCCGGAGCAGGGGTCTGCAAAGCCCTCATCGCTTCCTCCGCATCGAATGGGTCCTTTGGGTACACGCAGCGAACCGTGGCTTCCGGACAGAACGGTTGCGCCAGATTCTTCAGCCAGTCCTGCGGAATGGCCCAGCCGCAAATGAGGGTGATTGTCAAACCGTTCGACATGCGTTCAAAATCTCCAGAAGTTCATGCAGGTGATCCTGCGTGATGCCGCTGTGAAACGACAGGCGCAGGCGCGACGAGTTCGGCGGCACCGTCGGCGGACGCACCGCCCCCGCCAGCATTCCCTTTTCCAGCAGACGGTCGCGCAGGGCCAGCGCGCGGTCGGGGTCGCCGACGATCACCGGCACGATCTGCGAGTCGAACGCGTTGGTCGTCCATCCGCCCTTGACCAGTTCCTCGCGGAACCACGCCGCGTTTTTGCGCAGGCGCTGCCGTTCCGTGTGCAGGGACTGCACCCTGCCGATGGCCGCCAATGCCGCTCCGGCGCAGGCCGGGGCAAGGTAGGTGGAGTAAATGAATTCGCCCGCGTGGTTGATGAGGTGATCGGTCACCGTCTGTGATGTCGCCAGCACGTACGCCCCCATGCTGGCCAGCGCCTTGCCCAGCGTGCCGACGAGGATGTCCACATGATCCAGCACCCCCGTCTCCTCGGCCAGCCCTCCGCCGGTGGGACCGAACACGCCGGTGCCGTGGGCCTCGTCCAGCACCAGCACAAAGCCGAAGCGCTGTTTCAATTCCACGAGGGCTTTCAAGTCCGGGTAATCGCCGTCCATGCTGAACACGCTTTCGGTGACGACAAACACCGTTTCGTACGCACTCTTGTTTTTCTCCAGCAACTCTTCCAGGTGGTTCAGGTCGAGGTGCGAGTAGCGCTTGTAATCGGCTTTGCCTTGAAGGATAGCCTGGATGACCGAATGGTGGATGAGTTTGTCCACCAGCACAAGGTCCTTCGGCCCCGTCAGGTGTTTGAGCACCGCCTGGTTGGCCATGAATCCCGTGTTGAACACCAGCCCCGCCGTTTTGCGTTTCCATTTCAGCAGCGCGTCGAGGAGTTGTTCGTGGCAGGGCAGGTAGCCGTAGAGCAGGGGAGACGCGCCGCTTCCGGCCCCATATTCTTCGAGCGCCTGCCGCGCCCCGGCGATCACGTCCGGGTCGCTGCGCAGTTGCAGGTAGTCGTTGCTCGACAGGTTGAGGCGACAGGTCTGGGCCACCTTCAGCGTGCGCAGGAGGTTGTCTTTGCGGCGTTGCTCGAGTTCTTTTTTAAGGCGGCGTTCCAGCGGCGAGTCCAATGATTTTTCCACTCCCAAGGCTTTCGGAAACAAAAATTATGGTATAAAAGCCCTTTCAAGTCAAAAGCCACTCCAACTTATATATTGAGTCATGGCGGAGATCAAAGATACGGGAAAAGTCTGGATCAAGGGACGCGTCAGCACCGCTTTCGCCATCAAGGTGGACGACACGGTGTTTGTGCCGGGGCAGGAAGAAGGGCAGGAAATCGAATACTGGCTGGAAGACGGCGCGCTGTGCGTCGACCTGCACGATTCCAAAAACGAGACGCGCATCGCGCGGCAATTTCCTTTGAACCTCAAGCCGGAGACAATGGCGTCCCTGTTCAACGGGTTCACCCGCACCAAGCACTGCGACACCAAGGTAGTGATGCCCAGCGACGACGGCGTGCTGGAAACGTCGGTGCAGGGAGAGGCGTACCGGGATTCGAAGGCCGGTACGCTGGATGCCCGCGCGTTCTGGCAGAGCGCCGCACCGAAGTGATTCTTATTTTCCCTTTGAATTGGAGGACCGCACCAGGCGGGTGGTGTACTCGTCGCGGTTCAATTTGTCCACGAACTCGGCGGTGCCGTCCTGCAGGTTGACCGCGCAGGCCTGTCCTTCATCGTTCACTTCCGAAGTCCATATGACCCGGCCGCATTTGGGCACGAACGCCGGGTGGATGTGGATCGCCTCTCCCTCCCAGTCCACGAGCGTCAGGTCTTCATTGTACAGGCTGAGCGCTTCCTCTTTGGTCGGCAGGCGCCAGTCGGCGTGACCGCCGGCATAGACGTTGCGCATGGTCTGGATGTAGTAGTTGGCTTCGTCCCAGGTCACCCACTTGCCCAGGTCACCACGGGCGTCCTTCGGCAGCCATTCCAGGTTCATTTTCTTATCAACGATCACCCCGCGCGGAGTGTCCTCGTACAAATCCTTTGCATCCATAATCCGTATCCATTCCAGTTCGATTCAAATGCGTGCAATTATAATGCACCTTCACAAAGACTCAATCGATTTTAGAAATGCCGCGTGCAAACGCGCCGTGACCGGACCCCGCCGACCGTTCCCGATGACCGTATCATTCACGCGAGTGACCGGCAGCAGTTCGATTCCCGTATTGGTGAGGAAAGCCTCGTCGGCCTCAACCAGATCGGACGTCAGAAGCGTCTCCTCCCGCGCCTCGATCCCCAGTTCCGCGGCCCGTTCCAGAACAACCTTGCGTGTGATGCCCGCCAGTACCGATTCCCCGACGGGCGGGGTTCTCAGCACACCCCCGTGCATGACAAACACATTGCTGGTGGAGGCATCGCAGATTTCGTCGCGGTGATTCAGCAGGACGGCGTCCCAGTGACCCGCCTCGCGCGCCATGCGCCGGGCAAGTATGTATGGCAGAAAGTTTCCCGATTTCGCCTGCCGGGTCACTTCCGGGAGGCGCGGCGCACTGTCGGGAACAAGAAGTACCGACACACCTTCGCGATAACGTGCTTCCGGCAACGAATCAACCGGGCGGGCTGTGATGACGAGCGTCGGCGGCACGTCCGGCACGATGTCGAATCCGGTGCTCTCGCCCCGGCTCAGGGTGAGACGCAGGATGGCGTCGGCCAGTTCATTTCGTTTGAGCACTTCATACAGCAGGGTTTCCAGTTTGGCCGATGCTTCCGGCACGGTGAGGTGAACCTGTTCCGCCGACTGATGCAGCCGGTCCAGGTGGTCGGCAAGGCGGAAAATACGTCCCCGATAAGCGCGCAGGCTTTCGAAGACTCCGTCGCCGTAAAGGAATCCCCGGTCAAACACCGACACGCGCGCTTCTTCGTGTCCCACGAAACGGCCGTTGATATATACCACCGACGTCATCCCACCGGCTCCCCGCTCAGCGCCTGGATCATCGCCGCCGCCTTGTCCAGCGTCTCCTGCCATTCTTTCTCCGGAATGGAGTCGGCGACGATTCCCGCCCCGACATGAAAATGCGCCCGTCCGCTTTGTATCAGGATGGTGCGAATGATGATGTTGAGATCGAGGTGGCGATCGAATCCGATATAACCGAACGATCCGCTGTAGGGGCCGCGCAGGGAAGGTTCCAGTTCGTCGATGATTTCCATGCACCGGATCTTGGGACAGCCGGTGATGGTGCCGCCGGGAAACACGGCGGCAAGGATATCGACCACATCCACACCGGGTTTGAGACGGCCCTCGATATTGGAGACGATGTGGCAGACGTGCGAGTACTGTTCGAGAAACATGAGGTCGGTCACCTGCACACTGCCGTGTTCGCAGATGCGCCCCAGGTCGTTGCGCTCGAGATCGACCAGCATCAGATGCTCGGCTTTTTCCTTTTCGTTGAGCAACAATTCTGCCGACAGCCGCGCGTCGTCTTCCTCGTTTTTGCCGCGTGGCCGCGTTCCGGCAATGGGCCGCGTCTCGACCCGGTCCCGCACCACCTTCACCAGCCGCTCGGGAGATGAACTGGCCAGCACCAGTCCGTCGAATTTAAGATAGCCGGAAAACGGCGACGGGTTCACTTTGCGCAGGCGCTGGTAAAGCGGGAAGGGATCGCCTTCGTAGTCAATGGACAGCCGTTGCGCCAGATTGGCCTGGTAGATGTCGCCTTCCTCGATGTACGTTTTGGCACGCTCGACCATGCACTCGTAATCTCTCTGCGTGATGTTGGAATTCAGGGAAGCGGACTGCAGGGAAGGGGGCAGCGAGGTTTTTTGGGGGACCGATTGCGACGCTTCCTCAATGAGACCATCCATTTCCCGCCAGGCCGTTTCCAATTCTTCCTTGACCTGCGAATGAATGGTTTCGGGATCGTCCTCAATGTTCACTGCGACGATGTATTTGAGGGTCGCCTGCCGGTGGTCGTACACCCACAGCCGTTCCACCTGGAAGAAAAACAGAAGAGGCAGGTCGAGTCCGTCCTTGGCCCGGGGTTGAATGTTTTCGAACCAGTGAGCCATCTCGTAGCTGAGGCAGCCCACCCATCCCCCCCAGAAATGATCGACGTAGTCGATCGCATCCAGGCCTGGCTCAAAGTTCAACCGGTGGAGCGCCTCCGGCGCCGGGAAAGGAACCGTTTCCCGGTCTCCGTTGTTGTGAACCTGAAACTGGTTGTTGCGCAGGGAGAGGGCTTTTTCACTGGCTCGTCCGAAAAACGAATAGCGCGCCGTCTCGTCGGGTCCCTTGCCGCTCTCGAACAGGAAGGACCGCTCCGCCTCCCCGTACAATCGATGGTATGCCTCGGCGGGGTTGAATGAATCAACACGCCGTTCTCCGATCACGGGCACGCGTGGGCAGGTGGCGGCCAGTTCAATAAAACGCGATCTGTCGGGACAGACTTTCATGGCTTCAGGTGTAAGTGATTGTTGGAGTCGATTATATCAGGATGGGAACGATTTGCTCATTCGTAGCGGAGCGCATCGATGGGATTCAGGTTTGCGGCCTTGTTGGCAGGGTACAGACCGAAAAAGACACCCACCACCATGGAAAACCCGAACGCCAGCAGGATCGAGGGAACGGAGACGATCATATCCCATCCCCCCAGCTTGGACACGCCCATGGAAACACCGGCTCCCATCAGGATCCCGATGAACCCGCCAAAGAAGCTGATGAAAATGGATTCGATCAGAAACTGCTGGCGGATTTCCCGTTTTTTCGCGCCGATGGCAATGCGGATGCCGATCTCCCGCGTGCGTTCGGTGACCGAAACCAACATGATGTTCATGATGCCGATGCCGCCGACCATCAGGGAGATGAATGCAATGCCGCCCAGAAGGTACTGAAAGGTTTTGGCCGCGTTGCCCCAGCTGTTCAGCCATTCCGCCGAGTTCTGCACGTGAAAATCATTGTCCTGCCCCTCCCGGATGTTATGCCGCCGCTTGAGAAGGGATTCGATGTCCTGTTTGATGGCTTCAATGTCCTGAATGCGCTTCGCCTGCACGTCGATCGATTGCAGGTAGTTGATGCCGAACAGACGCTTCTGCGCGGTGGTGACGGGGATGAAAATCTGGTCGTCCGGATCGAACCAGGACAGCGCACCCTTGGCAATCATCGTCCCGATAATGAGAAAATTCTGGCCGTCCACCTTGAGGGTCTGGCCGATGGGATCGACGTTATCGAAAAGGTTTTTGGTGACGGTCGCTCCCAGCACCGCCACCCGCCGGGCGGTGCGCACTTCCGTGTCGGCAAAATAGCGCCCCTTGTCCAACTGAAAATTGGACATCCAGTAATAATCTTCTTCCGTGCCGCGTACGGTGGCATTGCGGTTTTTGTTGCCGAACTTCAACTGCGCGCTCTGGTACACCTCCGCCGAGACGCCGGTGATGCGGTCGATGTGTTCACGGATGGCCCGGGCGTCGTCGAGGACCAGCGTTTCCACTTTCCCGGTCCGCACGTGGCGGCGGCTTTTCTGCCCGGGTTTGACGGAGATGATGTTGGTGCCGAACTTGGCAATCGTCTCCAGCGTCTGTTTGCGCGCGCCCTCACCCAGGGAGATCATGGAGATGACCGAACCGACGCCGATGATGATGCCGAGGGCCGTCAGAAAAGTGCGCAGTTTGTTGGCCACCAGGCTGCGAAGCGCCATTCGGATGAGATCAAAAATCAGCATGAGCCTCTTCCTTCTTCTGGACGCGGGGCGCCGATCCGCTGTCCTGAACCAGTTTTCCGTCCTGCATCTGAAAGATTCTTCTGGAGTAGGCGGCAATATCCTTTTCGTGCGTGACAAGGATAATGGTGACGCCTTCTTCGTTCAGCCGGGTGAACAGTTTCATGATCTCCGCACTCGTTTTGGAATCCAGGTTGCCCGTCGGTTCGTCCGCCAGGATGATGCGCGGGTTGATCACCAGGGCCCGGGCGATGGCGGCGCGCTGTTTTTCACCGCCGGACAGTTCGTTCGGCTTGTGTTTGGCGCGGTGGCCGAGACCCACCCTCTGCAACGCGTCCATTGCCTTTTTTGCAGGTTCCTTCACCCGTCCGTACAGCAGGGGCAATTCCACGTTCTCCAGCGCGGTGGCGCGGGGAAGCAGGTTGAAACTCTGGAATACGAAACCGATTTTCTTGTTGCGCACTTCGGCCAACTCATTCGCAGACAGATTCTGCACATCAATGCCGTCAAGACGGTAGGTGCCGGAAGAGGGGAGATCGAGGCAACCGAGCAGATTCATGAGCGTCGATTTGCCGCTGCCCGACGGCCCCATGATGGAGGCGAACTCCGACGCCTCCATGAAAAAACTGACGTCACGCAGGGCGAACACTTTTTCAGCGCCGAGGTCGTAGGTTTTCGACAGTTTTTGAATTTCGATGAGAGCCACGGTCAACGCCGGAGAATGAACAGCATCTTGCGAATGGTGGACATGGTGTCGTCATCCGGTTTGAAGTGTTCCTTGATTTCTTCCCAGTCCCCGATCAGCACTTCCTGGTTTTCATTCACGCCACCCACCTGGATTTCGATCGGATTCTTCACGCCCAGTTCCACCGGCCGGGCCTGGGGTTGATTGTTCTGAAGAACGGCGACGAAGGTTTTTCCATCTTCACGGTGAATGGCTTCGCGGGGAAGAAAGGTGACGTCCTCCAGTTCCCGGCTGATGATATCCACATTCGCCGTCATCATAGGTTTCAGAATATCACGGCCCTTGCCGTGGATTTCAATTTTGACTTTGAAAATGGTGATGCTGTCCTCGACCAGGCCCTTGGGAGCGATGCGGGTCACCACGCCCTCAAATTCCTCGTTTGGATACGCATCGGTGGTGATCTTCACCTTCTGCCCGACCTCCACCTTGCCGATGTCGGTTTCGTCCACGTCGGCCACGATGAACAGTTTGGACATGTCCGCAATTTTTGCCAACGGCGTGCCTCCGGAGACGGTGGTGATGCCGGAAGCGATGATCTGCCCCTGTTCGACCAGCTTTTCAATCAACACACCCGAAATCGGTGCATAGATTTCGGTTTCGGCCAAACGTTCTTTGGCCTCAGCCAGTTCCAGCTCGGCCCGTTTGACATCGGCTTTGGCCAGTTCAATGTCCTGCTTCTTGACCTCGATGTCATGCACGCTGTCTTCAGCAGCACGCAGGTTGGCCTTGGCCTGTTCCAGCAACTCTTCCCGGACTTTGAAGGCCGTTTGTGCGGTTTCCAGCGATTCGCGGGAGGTGAATTTTTTCTGAAACAGGTCCTCCTGCCGACTCAGCTTGTCGCGTGCGTCAACCAGGTTGGCCCTGGCTTCCTCCACCTGGGATTTGGCCCCCTGCAAGTCGGTTCCGTAACGCGTGATCTGGAGTTTGAGGGACGTTTTGGCCTTATCCAGTTGAGCCCGGGCGCTGGCGAGGTTCGCTTCCGCCCGCTTGACATTGCGGACCTCGTCCGACTTGTCCAGCCTCAACAGGAACTTGCCTTTCCGGATGGCATCCCCCTCTTCATAGGGGAAGCTGAGCACTTCGCCGCTGGCCTTGGACTTGACCTCCACCTGGAAATTGGGTTCGACAATACCCGTTGCGGAAATCTTCACCACCATGGTACCGCGTTCCACCTTGGCGGTCCGGAAGGGATGTTTTTTGGGGCGTTCATTTTCTTTCCCGTCACCCTGGACCAGAAAGAAGGCGCCAGCCGCAAGAACGACCACCCCCAATGTAATAAGGAGTTTTTTCATGGTTTCTGTTCTTCCGCCAGCTCGATCCTGTGATGATCCAGTGTGGAAGCAATGACCTTGCGGAAATTGATACGCGATTTATTGAAATCGATGATGGCCAGCAGTTCCTTGCTTTGCTCTTCGGCCAGATCGGTTTGAAACTCCAGCACCTGGAAACTGGTGGACAGGCCAACTTCAAATTTTTTCAACTCTGCGTTCAGGGTTTCTTCCGCAAGGTGCCGGGCCACCCGCGCCGCCTGCACACGTTTGATATCCGTTTCCAATTGCCGAACCGCTTCCCGCACTTCAATAATGATGGTTTTTTCCAGGTCCTTGATATCGAGAAGGAGCTTGGCGACCTCCAGCTTGGCGGTGGTCAACTGACTTTCCGCGGCCCGGTTTCCGAGTGGATAACTGAACACCACCCCCGCCGTCCAGCTGTCGAAATCCGTGGACAAAGCCCGTTCCATGCCGCGTCCAAAGGTTCCCCCGAACTGGCTGATACGGGGAGCACCCCCAAGGCCGACAGGCCGGGCGTCACCGGTAATCCCGTTGAGGCCGTAGCTGGCCACCAGGTCGAGGGTAGGGTAGGTCTGGTTTTCATTGAACTCCACCTGGATGTTACGTGTATCCAGTTCTTTTTTCTTGGACAGGTAATCCGGGCGTTGTCTCAGCGCCTGGCTGATCGCATGATTGAGGTCGACCTTCGCCTGGGGATCGTACTGCGGCGCGTCGAGGGGCTGGATGTTTTTCGTTCCTTTTTCCGAATCGAATGCGATATTCAGAATATTTTTCAGGTTGTCTTCGTTATCCTTAATCAGTTTTTCCGCGTTGATGACCGCCTCTTCACGCGAGGCCACCTCGGACTGAGCCTGAAGAATTTCCAGGGGTGCCATGGTGCCCACCTCCACCTGTGCTTTGACACGCTGTTCCAGGTCGCGGGCACGCTGGACGGATTGTTGCTTCACCTTCAAATCCTCCTGGCTGAATACAAGGTCCCAGTAAACATTTTCCGCCGAAGTGAGGATGTCGATGACCTGGTTTTTGAAATCGTACTGGGAGATGGAGAGATTGTTCCGCGCGATATAGATGTTGCTTTTGTTCACATCCTGCCCGAAATTCTTGAGCAGGGGCTGGGTCAAATTGACCTCGAACCTCGTGGTGTACTGGGGGTTCAATCCGGCAAACAGCGAGTTCGTACCATCCCGGATGCCTTCATAGAAAAATTCGTACTCCGTGCCGAAAGTGAGTTTTTGATTGAGCCCGACTTTCCACCGTTGCTGGTCCGTTTCCGAAATCGGTGGGTTGGCGAAAGCGGAGGCGATTGGAACCGTGTCGTCCTGGGCCCGCACTTCGGCATTGACGCTGGGGTCGAAGGCGGCTTCGTTATTGATGATGTTCTGCCGCTGGATGCGGGAGTTGTACTCCTGAACCGCTATGGCGACATTGTTTGTGAGGGTGGTCTGAATGACATCGGTCAATGACAATTGCAGGACATTGCTCAGTACGATGTCCGGTTTCTTGTTCGCCGAATCTTCGGTCGCAGGTTGGGGAGAGCCCTCGGTGTTCCCACTGTCTCCGGCTTCCGTCCCCGGGGTTTGCTGCGTTTCCGTAAGCTGGAGTCCTGCCTGCAGGCGAAACCGGTTTTCCGAGCCCAGCAGGCTGGATTCTGCCTGCGCAATCACCGGAAGAAAAATAAGAACCTGGATGGCCATCATCACTAATCGCACTGAGTACACACCCCTCATCAACATAAGCATAGCCCCTGAATTCTCCAATGGTTAATAGGGAAAAACGATTTTAATATAATAACTTACCGCATTAAAAGGGAAATTGGTCCGAGTTCCCACTTTCATGAAACTTCCTGTACTGCATTCCCTGGTACTCGGTTCCGGCCTCGGGACGCCCCCGAAAACGACCATTTTTAGGGCGGTTCAAGAGCATCGCTTTGTGAAAAACACGATTTAAAATAATTCGGACCTGAGCAGGGCCCATATAGGACCTCCTGTAAAAATGAAAAATCCCTTGTAATTTTTACAGTAACTGTATAGTATAAATGACTATGCTTCCAGGCCACCCCAATTGCCTGGCTTATTCAATTCCAAAATGTGACCAAGCCCATGAATAATCCTGCTTCGGCTTCCCGTGTTACCGCCGCAGATATATTGAAAGTCATTCCGATAACCCGTAAAACGCTGTGGCTATGGCAGAAAAAGTACAACTTCTTTCCAGACCCGGCCAAGGAAGCACACCCGGGAGGCAAGGGCATTGTCGGGTACTATCCGGCATGGGTGAAAGACCGGTGCAAGCGGGTGTACGAGCTGCAGAAAAGCGGTTACACCATTGCCATGATTAAGGAAATCCTTAAAAAAGAGACCGAGGACAAGTCATCAAAAAAAATACTCGTTGTGGACGATGAGAAAAAATACACAAGCCTCGTCAAGAAGTTTCTGGAAAAGGAAGGATACCTGGTTGAAGTTGCGGGCAACGGTCTGGACGCGGGTCTGAAGGCTGCCGACTTTCTACCTTCCATCATTCTCCTGGATATCAATCTTCCGGGCCTCAATGGACTGGAAGTGTGTGCCAATCTCAAGAATAACCCGAAAACCAGCTTCATGACCATCATTGTGATCTCCGCCAGTCCACAATATACGGAAAAACAGGTTCAGGAGGCGGGCGGCGACCTGTTTATAAAAAAACCGGTGGACCTCGAGGATCTGCTCGAAAAATGCAATGCCATCCTATCTGATAACGTAGTGGCCGAATAGCTTTTCCCGTCAATCATCCCCAATTCCCTGAAAATCCATTTGAATTCGGTTTTTCTCAATTTACCTCTGTAAAATTGGGATGATTTGGAATATGCTGACACAAATCAATTTTCTGAACTGAATCCATTTCGTCCATATGAATGACACCACGCAGACAACCGATTCGAAAATAGGGGAGTTGGAAAGCATTGCCCGCGACTTGCGGCGCAAAAGCCTGGAGATCATCCATCGCGCCGGATCCGGTCACCCGGGAGGCAGCCTTTCCGGGGCGGACATCGCGGCGGCCCTGTTTTTCGACGTGATGCGTTTTGACTCGAAAAACCCCCGCGACCCGAAGCGAGACCGGTTTATCCTGAGCAAGGGGCATGCTACGGGCCTCCTTTATGCCACTTTGGCCCGGGCGGGTTACATAGCCGACGAGGAACTGGTCGATTACCGTAAAATCAACAGCAAGCGCAACCTTTCCGGTCACCCGCACCCGAAAACCCCGGGCGTGGAAATCGCCACAGGCAGTCTCGGACAGGGGCTGAGTGCGGGGCACGGCATGGCCCTGGCAGCTCGCCTCGACAATCTCGATTACCGGGTTTATGTGCTGATGGGTGACGGCGAGTTGCAGGAAGGGCAGGTCTGGGAAGCGGCCATGTCCGCCGCCAAATTCAAGACCAACAACCTCATCGCCATTGTCGATTACAACAAGGTGGCTCAGGACAATATCACCAAGGACCTGAAGGATCTGGAACCGATTGAAGACAAATGGAAGTCATTTGGCTGGGATGTACATCGCATCGATGGCCACGACATGGCGCAGGTACACCAGGCGCTCAATCTACCGCTCCATAAGGAAAAACCTCGGGTGATCATCGCCGACACGGTAAAAGGCAAGGGAGTCAGCTTTATGGAAGGCAAAACCGCCTGGCACGGCGTAGCGCCTTCGGATGAAGATTACGAAAAAGCCATTAAGGAGCTGGAATGATCGACGGAGCGACACGGGACGGCTACGGAGCCGCGTTGGTGGAATTCGGCAACAATCCCAAAGTGGTGGTGCTGGATGCCGGCGTGAGTGACAGCACGCGAAGTAAAAAGTTTGGCGACAAATACCCGGAGCGGTTCTTCAACATGGGAATCAGCGAAGGAGATATGGTGTGCACGGCGGCGGGACTCGCGACCACAGGGAAAGTGGCTTTTGCCACCGGATTCGCCTGCTTTCTGCTGGGCCGGACCATGGATCAGGTGCTCGTCAGCATCGCCTATTCCAATACCAATGTGAAGCTCGTAGGGACTCATTCCGGACTCGCCGTAGGTGAAGACGGGCCGACCGCTCAGATGGTGGTGGACATTGCCTACACCCGTGCCATGCCAAACCTCACCGTCATCCAGCCGGCGGATTATCAGGAAGCCTTTGCGGCGACGAAGTTTCTTATCGACCACGAGGGCCCGGTTTACATGCGCCTCGGCCGCGCCAAGGTAAAAGGCATTTACGACGAGAATTTCCAATTCCAGCTGGGCAAGGGTCATGTGGTGCAGGAAGGAAAGGATCTCGTAATCTTCGCCACCGGCGGCATGGTTGAAGAAAGCCTGTTCGCCATGGAACAGATGGAAAAGGAAGGTCTGAAAGCCACGCTGGTCAATATTTCCACCATCAAGCCCATCGATCAGGAATTGATCGTAGAACAGGCCAAAAAACATGGCCGCGTGATGACCGCTGAAGATCACAATCTCATCGGTGGCCTGGGTGACGCTGTGCTCGAAGTTCTGGCCGACCATGCCGTGCAGGTACCGGTCAGGCGGATCGGCGTGCGCGACCATTTTGCCGAAACCGGATCGAAGAAAGAGCTGTATGAAAAATACGGTCTCTCACACAACCACATCGCCAAAGCCGCCCTGGCTCTTTGCGATGCGCAGCCGGCCTGACGTTTCCACAACGGGCGGCACAGGCCGCCATCAAATTCACCCCAACCATAACGAGAACAGGGCCCTCTGGATGGCATCTTTTTACCCTTACTTCAAGTTGACATAATATATGTTATGGGAACTTAAGGCTTGGGGTCGGGTTTTGCGGGTTTGAGTCCCCTTTTTTTATTAGTTTGATTTTTAATGGTTTATGGAACTAACCTTTTACCAGGTCGATGTGTTTACAGATCAGCCGCTGGCGGGAAATCCTCTTGCGGTCTTCGTTGATGCGGAAGGCCTGGATGCCGACCAAATGCTGGCCATCGCGCGGGAGATGAACCTGTCTGAAACAACTTTTCTGTTTTCTTCGAAACAGACCGACTGCGATTTTCAGGTCCGAATATTCACTCCCGGAAAAGAAATCCCGTTTGCCGGCCACCCCACACTGGGAACGGCCCACGTTTTGTTCCAGCACGGTTTTTTGGGCCCAGACCGGAATGCCTGCCGGTTTGAGATGGGCGTCGGCCCGGTTAACGTCACGCGCGAAGGCGTCGCTTTCATGATGGAGCAGCCTCAGCCTGAAATCCAGGGCCCGCGAACCGATCGGCAAGCCATCGCGCAGGCATTGGGGCTGGACACAAAGGACCTTCATCCAGATCTTCCCGCACAGGTGGTTTCCACCGGCTTTCCGGCCCTGCTCGTTCCCCTTAAATCGTTGGACCCAGCCGGCAGAATCGCCCTCAATCTCACCCGCCTCCGGGGTATCCTGGGCGATGTCGACATGATTTACCCATTCTGCCTGGAAACGGTGAATCCCAGTGCTCACGTTCACACTCGAGGGTTTGCCCCTTTCATTGGCATCCCGGAAGACCCGGCGACGGGAAGCGTGGCCGGGGCAATGGGAGCTTATCTGGCCCAGCACCAAGTGCTGGATACCACCCGCCTTTCGGATCTGACCCTCGAACAGGGGCTGGAAATAAATAGACCCTCGGAAATCAAGGTCTCTGTGAAAATGACGGGGGGCCAGATTGGTTCCATCCGTGTAGGCGGAAAAGCCCGTACTGTGGCGGAAGGACGACTGTTTCTCTGAAAATAAAAAAGCCCGGAAGCCGAAGCCTCCGGGCTTTTGGGAATCATATGTAAATATCAGGCACTTTTTTTGCCCTTCTGGGGTACTTCAGAAGCGTGCGTGTAGGCGCAACTGGAGCAGAAATGGCCTTCCTCCCGGGAACACATGATACAGGCCACCATCTCCCCGTTTTCACGAACCAGCCCACCACAGTGATTGCAGCGTGGAGCCGATTTTTCCGCCTTCTTCTTTTTGGAATAGCGTCTGTCGTTGACCAGAAGCTTGCTGCGCGAAATGTTCACATACATAGCAAACCCCCCTTTTCATTATGGGAGCCCCATTTGGGCTCTTTCCCGGTTTGATGTCGCACGCGCCAAAAAGTTTTAAATTTTTTTAAATATTACACAAATCTCCCTTAACCTAATTATCAATAGTTTGGTTATAAATTAAAAAATAAAAAGCTTTACAGGCGCGCCAATACCCCCTTGTTGACGGTTTCGACCCGATCCGGCCCGAACAGGATCTCCACCAGTTTCATGGCAAACTCGAGTGCGGTTCCAGGTGATCGGCTGGTTACCAGGTTGCCGTCCACCACCACCCTTTCGTCCGAGTACCGAACGCCATCCAGGTTCTCCTGCACAGACGGGTGGGACGTAGTGCGGTGATTTTTCAGCACCCCGGCGGTTTGCAGGACCATCGGTGCCGCACAGATGGCCGCCACTGTTTTACTGTCCCTGTCCATGTTCTGGATGATGGCGATCACCTTTTCATTGTTCTGCAGGTTGGTGGTTCCGGGCTGGCCGCCGGGCAGGACAATCAGATCGTAGTCCTTGTGATCGATTTCGGACAAAAGAACGTCGGCCAGAATCCGCACCCCGCGTGAGCCCTCGATGGGTTCGGACTGGGTTCCGGCGAGGTCCACCCGCGCGCCCGCCCTTCTTAAAATGTCCACCACCGTGATGGTCTCGATTTCCTCGAAACCGGGTGCCACGGCCACCATGACCTTTTTCATAAAAAAACCTCCTGCCGGAACGGGCAGATTTAAAACCTCATACTGCGTGAATATAAAGCGGCCTGAAGGCCTTGTCAAACCCATCCTTTTATTCGGGTTATGGCTTTTCCCTCCATTGTAGTCCCCTCGGGTGGGTGCTAGAATAAAAGGTTATGCGACTTATTTGCGGCCGGAGTGCCGATGCCTGAGCTGGATGAGGAAAGGGAGGCATTTTCCCTCCAGATTCAATCGATGTTCAACGCCATTGCACCGCGGTACGATCTCCTGAACCGCGTTCTGAGTTGCGGCGTGGACCGGTTTTGGCGGAAACGTGCGGTGAGCCGCCTGTCGATGAAATCCGGCGGTCGCTACCTGGATATTGCCTGCGGAACGGGAGATGTGGCTCTGGAATACTTTGAACACCGGTCCGAATCGCCCCGCCAGGTGGTGGCTCTGGACTTCAGCGAGGCCATGCTGACCCGGGCCGGAGAGAAATTCAAGGTACGGAACCAGGCAAGCGCCCTGCCCCGGGTTTGCGCCGCGTCGGAGGCCCTGCCGTTTTCCAACAATAGCTTCGACGGCATCAGTGTGGCTTTTGGTGTTCGCAATTTTGCCGATAGGGAACAAGGGCTTCGCGAGATGGTGCGGGTGCTGAAACCGGGATGCCGGGCGGTGATACTCGAGTTTTCTTTGCCACGCCAGCCGGTTTTGCGGGAACCGTACCGGCTCTATTTCGAGCGGGTCCTGCCGGAGGTCGGGCGATGGGTTTCGGGCCATCCGGAAGCGTACACCTATTTACCGCAATCGGTCGGCGTATTTCCGGAACGAGACGAGTTTG
Organism: Nitrospina sp. 32_T5; assembly: GCF_052156635.1. NCBI lineage: Bacteria > Pseudomonadati > Nitrospinota > Nitrospinia > Nitrospinales > Nitrospinaceae > Nitrospina > Nitrospina sp. 32_T5. The sequence goes on from NZ_JBQKUO010000002.1 coordinate 733,419, forward strand.
CGTCTTTAATGCGCAGGGCCGGTTTTGACACGGTGCGATACCGGGATATGACGTTTGGCATCGTCACTTTGTATGTGGGAGTTCGGGGTGAATAAGGATAGGGTTCTGCCGGAAAGGCCGCAGACATGAAAAAGTTCATTGTTTTCGGGGTGTGGATCGTGCTGGTTTGCGTGACCCTTTACTGGGTGGTCGGCGCGCCTTCCGCGAAAGTGGAAAAACCCCTTGAGCTTCCCCTTGCCTCCACGGTAAACAATCCTTATTCGCATCTGGAGGGCTACGAAACACTGGTGCGCCTGCAGCACGCTTTCGTTACCAACGCACGAAAGATTAAACCCGCCGTGGTCAGCATCAACAACCTCACGGAAATTTCCAATCCCCACTCCCAGCGCGATCTCATGAGTGGAGAGCCCGGGACCTGGTTCAGCAATTTCCGTTACTGGCTGAAACGCACGTTCCGGAAACGCTACCAGATGGAAAGTCTCGGTTCAGGCCTCATTTTCGATGAAGCGGGATACATCGTCACCAACTACCACGTGGTAGAAAAGGCGAATCGCCTGCTGGTGAAATTTCTCGACAACCGGGAGTACACGGCGCAGGTGGTGGGTGTGGACCCCAAAACGGACCTCGCGGTCATTAAAGTATTTTCCCTGTCGCACTTCCAGAAACCTGAGTTTGGCAGTTCTTCGAAGATCGAGGTGGGCGACTGGGTGATGGCGATTGGCAACCCTTACGGCTTGACGGGGACCATCACCGTTGGAGTGGTGAGCGGCAAGGGCCGGATCGACCTGGGAATCGCCACTTTTGAGAATTTTCTGCAAACCGACACCTCGATCAACCCCGGAAACAGCGGGGGTCCTTTGATCGACATGCAAGGCCGCGTCATTGGTATCAACACCGCCATAGCGGAACTGGGATCAGGCGTTGGCTTCGCCATCCCCATGGAAACCGTGGAGAAGGTGGCCCGGGACCTGATCGAAAACGGCGAGGTGGAACGTGGCTGGCTGGGCATCGGCATCCAGCACATGACACCGGACATGGCGGAATCGTTTCGCGTGCCGCGGGATCAAAACGGGGTGGTGGTGAACAGCATCGATGAAGGTGCCCCTGCAGACAAAGCCGGCCTGCGGCAGGGAGACATCATCATCGCCTACGACGGCAAGGACATCGCGCATCCGCAGCATCTGCAGAACTACGTGGCCGACACCAAAGTCGGGGAAACGGTGCAGATCAAAATCCTGCGGGATGGCCTGGAGCACACACTGGAAGTCGAAATCGGCAAGTACCTTTCCTGACTCTCACCCCCCCACCACCTCATAACCCACGTCGGTAATTTTCGATTTGATGTCAGCAAGTGCGGTCTGGTTTTCGTCAAAATCCACGGCAACCCGGTTCTTTTCCAAATCCACATCCACCTTGCTGACCCCTGGAATCGAGCTGACAGCTTTGCTTACGGTTTCCACACAATGACCGCAGGTCATGCCATCCACCTTCAACGTTTCATGTGCCATGTTCACTCTCCATACACCTGATTTTCGGCGAAACAGGATAAAAGCGTAATGATTCCCGCCGGACAAGAGTTTTATTCTTTGCTCAAACGGGGACAGGTTAAAACACACCGATTTATTCGATTATATTACGTTTGCTTTTCCGCATTCAATTTCGCAACCCCATATAAATATTTGGTCCCCGTGCCTTCCTGAATGAAACCGGCTGAATTTTTCTATGGTTAAAATAGCCCCTCGATACTCAAGAAATTCCTTCAAATTCCGTAATATAAAGTAGGCCGTCGGGAAGACGGTTCAATTCCAATGATTGAGCCATTGACATCAAGGAGGATGAAAACATGGTGCCCGCAAAACTCCGAAAAAAGGAGAAAGCGTTTGCCCTCCAGGCCCCCGGTTTACCCGGGGCTAAAGTGAGTTTTCCTCTTCGTGCGTCATTGCAGGCCGTGATTTTTCACCCTCTCAATCCGGAAACGCCGGTACGCCGTTCAACGCAGAAAATGCATCGACGTACAGGATAACCGAGTGGTTTCAAATTAAACCCATTGCGGTTGATAAGAAACAACCATGATTCAACATGCAACGCTGAGGCGACAACCATGAGCAAAAAAGCGGACAATGGAAAAAGGAGAAAGGGCTCGGAAATCCGGCATGAAATTGTGGAGTATTTCCGCACAGGTTTGAAGACGGGTACCTACCAGGTGCGTGCGAGGGAGTTGGCTGACAAAATGGTTCAGAAGATCCGGGATGGGCGTAACCCCTGGATGAACTGAGTTCGAATCAGACCGTTTTCACTTCCTGCAGTTCCGGATAAAATTCGGATTCCTTCAATTTGGTCTCCCACCTCTTTCCAAGCTGGTTGGACCGGAAATCCACTTTCTTCAGGTGGACCAGGTTTTCCACTCCCGCCATCATTTCCAGACCCAGCCTGGTGATACCGTTGCTTCTCAAATCCAGCTCACACAGGTTTTTAATGACCGGTGAGCGGACAATCGCTTCCAGCCCTTCATCCCCCAAATGATTCTGACGAAGGTCCAGCACTTCCAGCTCCTTCAGGTCGGGGTACATACTGAGGTAGGCCGCTTCCGCCGGTGTGATTTCCATGTTCACCATGCGCAAGACCTTGGGGTTGGCTGTGATTCGAGACTTGATGAACGTCTCAAAAGTAGTGATTTTACGGATCTGGTTTTTACGCAGTTTTTCGTCGATGGCGGCATTGATCTTGTTCAGATCGCCCTTCATGGCGAAAAACAGTTCCAAAACATAGTCCTGGTTCACGGGAGAGCCCTTGAAAAAATTCGTATTTGCTCATTTTAGAAGGTTGTGGCCGCAAGTCAATCGAACCCTATTAAATTGTTGGTTTTTATGTTATTTTTGTTATACTCAAGCGCGAACAATTAATCTCAGTTTTTTTTGGAGACCGCAATTATGATGGGAATTGGCTTCCCCGAATTGATGATCATTCTGGTCATCATCATGATTATTTTCGGCGCCGGAAAACTTCCCCAGATCGGCAGTGCGTTCGGTCAGAGTATCAAAAACTTCAAAACTTCCATGAAAGAAGTCGACGGCATGGAAGAGAAGGAAGGCGAAGACCAACAGCAACCGGCGGCTATCGAAAACACGGCGGAGACCAACCCGGCACCTGGAGACGGTGGCGAAGAGTCCCCTGCCCCCGAATCTGAAAAGCCCGCTTCCCCTGCCTGATTCAAGCAATCATCCAGCTTGACAAGGTCACTTATTCAAGGGCAAGGCCTGTCCGCGGTGCGTGCTGGTCTTGCCCTTTTTGTGTTTTAAAGGTGGCTTGAGACGAGCCGACCGAGAGGAAGGTTCCCTACCCTTTTTTCAGCGAACTGCCGCTGGTGCTGTCCCACTCCACTGTGTCCGGGCTGGATACGTGCTTGGCCTTGGCCGACCAGTGATCCCATTTCACATTGAGTTCCAGAATCTTCACGCACTGCTTGATGCCGTGCGCGCCATAAAGGTGGGAGCGCAGTTTACCCAGGTCCTCGATGTAGGTGTCGTGTTCGGATTTGTACCGGTCCTGCGCCTCGGCAATGTTGGACAGCGTCTGCTCGGCCTGCAGGTTGTAGTTGAAGATGACTTTTTTGATTTCCTCGTAATCGATCCCGTAGGCCAGGTAGCTCCACGCACCCAGGCACAACCCTCCCAGTATCCCCAGAATCTGCTTTGCCTTTTTTTTGTTGAACAGGATGGCGGGAATGATGAATCCAAATGCTGCGAACAGGGCGTAGTTGCTGACGGTTTCGTAAAACTCCAAGGGGGGGACCGACTCGCCGCACTCTCCTGCCGTGGGAGACTGTGCCAGGATCAGTTGGCCCTGCACCCAGGCAGCCCCGGCACCGGCCCATAGGTCCCCCGGCGCTGCCGCACAAACCAGCGCAACACCAAAAAACGCAAACGAAAAAGAGATACAGGAGACTGTTGGATTTTTCATTCGGGATGGGATGAGAAAAAGAGGTGGTTTGAAATTTCTGCCATAATGTATAAAATTATGGCCTCATCGTCTAGCGAAATATTCCCCGGCCTCCGGGGAATGGACCGCAGTCAATCATACGGCATTTCACCAGCTCCGATCTTCCGGGGCGGTCCGATAAAATCGATCAATACAAAATTTTTTCAGCGATAAAGGGAATGGATTATGAGCGATCAACCCAGATTTGTGGACAACGGCGACGGCACCATCCAGGACAACAAAACCGGTCTTGCCTGGGCAAAAAAGGATTCATTTCAAATAGCCGGAGACTGGGTTAATTTCCAGGAAGCGCTCCAGTTGATCGACCAATTGAACAAAAAAGATTACCTGGGATTTCATGACTGGCGCATGCCGGAAAAAGAGGAAATAGCGGAACTCTACAACCCTGAATTAAAATTGAACGCACGTTCCAACAAGGAGATTCATATCTCCGACTTGTTTGAACCGGGTTGTGGCATCGGGTCATGGTGCCTGCCGTTCGACCAGCAGGCGGCCTTTTACTTCGAGTTCCAGGGCGGTAACGCCCAGCACTACGATCAGGATTTCACGCAGGGGTACGTACGACCGGTGAGGCTGTGGCCGGATGACTAATCCCGGCCCTCTTTCCGGGTCCGGCTCAGGCACGACTCGATTCGGGGCAATTCTTGCGGCGGGTATATGACGAGATTGATTTCCACGTTTCCTGCCTCCGAGTAGTCGATGGAGGCTATCTGGTAACGTTCCGTTTCCACGTCTTCGGACTGGCCCACATACTGCTGCAGTGCCGAGCGGAGAGCATCCCATTCCAGGTAGGTGAGGAACTGGTCCTCCGTATCCAGGAGATTCAGCCTTTTGATGAGGTCGCCGAACTGGGTGTCCAGAACGACGGACACGGGCTGGCCGGCGCACAGGTCGTGGTAGGTTTTATCCACGCCGATATTGCGGTTGCACGTGATTTTATGAAAAGTGTAATCCCGCAACCGGTCCTCGGCATCGAGCCGCACGGTCATCCGGGCTGAGCTGTCTTTGCAGGGCATGGTGTCCGCATCTCCTTTTTGCAATCACTCCCATTATACAGGGAGAATTGCTGGTCGGGAAAGATAGAACCGATCAACCCGGAAGGTCGAAATTCATGCTGATGTCCACTGCCGGAGCGGAATGGGTCAAACCCCCAACCGAAATACAGTCCAGGCCCACCTTCGCCAGCTGTTCCACTTTTTCAAGCGTCATGTTGCCGGAAGCTTCGGTGCGGGCCCGGCCATTGATCAGGCGCACCGCCCCGGCCATCGTCTCCGGCGTCATGTTGTCCAGCAGGATGATGTCGGCCCCACCCTCGATCGCTTCCTTCACTTCTTCCAGATTGGTCGTTTCAATTTCGATGGGTCCCTCATGACCCGACGCCTTTATCCGCTCCAGTGCCGGTCCTATACCTCCTGCCATCTTGATGTGATTGTCCTTGATCAGCACAGCATCGAACAAGCCGAAACGATGGTTGGTTCCTCCCCCACACGCTACGGCATATTTTTCGAACACGCGCAGGCCAGGGGTGGTTTTGCGCGTATCAAGAATCTGAACCGATCCCGCCTTCTCTACAAATGCCCGGGTCAGGGTGGCAATGCCGCTCAACCGTTGCAATATATTGAGTGCCGTCCGTTCTGCTTTCAGCAACGCGCCGGCCTTGCCTTCGATGGAGATTAAAATCTCACCCTGCTTCAGAAAACATCCATCTTCGCGTTCATTCGCAAACGTCGCAGCCATGTCAACATGGCGAAAAACAGTGCGAACCAGGTCCATGCCACAGACCACGAGGTCCTGTTTGGCAACCACCTGCGCCCGGGCGAGGACTGTGGGATCGACCAGGGTTTCGGTGGTGACATCGCCTTCACCAAGGTCTTCCGCCAGGGAACGCTCGACCCACTCATCTATTTGTTCTTGTGTTGGTTGAGGTCTCATGTTCTCATATTAAAAAGCCGACAAAGTCATTTAAATTAGCACAGAACCCCCCTGTGCGCCATGTTTAGGTAAGAGAGCGGGATGGACCGTTTTCCCAGCAAAAAGAAAGCCCAGGAACGGGTGGATCGGATTCAGGCTTTCCAAAAGGAACTGCAGGAAATTGAAAGTTCCGGACTGATCCGCCTGCCTTACGAGACACGCCGGTTGATCGAAGGCTACCACGCGGACCTGATTACCCGTTTCAAGCACCAATTCGACACGGACAACTCAGCCGCAGAGAAACAGCTTTCGCTGGGCATGCGTATCCTCACCTTCCTTGGAGGGCTGGCTCTCTGCGCCAGCATCTTTTTTTTCTTTTATCAGATTTGGGGCCTGATTCCGGAATCGGTACAAATCGTTTCAGTCATCTCCCTGCCCATTCTTGCGGTACTGACCATGCGGTTCGCCGCCCAGCGCGAGCCTTCACATTATTACGCTTCTTTGATCGGGCTCGTCGCCTTCATCGGTTTCGTTTTGAACCTCAATGTAATGGGGTCGCTGTACAACATCACCCCTTCGCAGAACGCCTTTCTGGTTTGGGGCGCATTTGCCCTGATACTTGCGTACCGGTTTGGACTGCGTCTTCTTTTGCTGGCCGGGTTACTTTGTTTACTGGCTTACCTGTCGGCAACGGTGGGAGCCTTTTCCGGAATATACTGGCTTCATTTCGGAGAGCGGCCGGAAAATTTCATTTTCGGGGGAATCTTTTTACTGGCTTTGCCGTTTTGCATCAAACACCATAAGAACCCACACTTCACCTGGTTTTATCATCTGGTTGCCCTGCTTTCGATACACCTCGCCCTCCTCATCATGTCCTATTGCGGTCATTGCAGTTACCTGATGGGCAATGAAAACAGGATCGAGGTTGGTTACCAGACGGCCGCCCTGGCGGCTTACGGAATAACGGTCTGGCTGGGCGTGCGCCTGCAGTATCCCGGCATCACCCATATTGGAACGACTTTCTGCACCTTGTTTTTTTATACGAAGTTTTTTGACTGGTGGTGGGACGCATTGCCGAAGTCACTTTTCTTTTTCGTGCTGAGTCTGATCACCATTGGTTTGCTGGTGCTTTTCCGCTCCATGCGCGATCGATTCCGGGAGGCGGTATGAAACGCTATGGAATGCCCATCGCGGTCGGCCTGATTCTCTTCATCAATGTCTGGGTGATTGCGGGTGTGGTTTACAACCGATCCGGAGAACCCGAAGCCCGCATTACGCTGACGGAACGGGAGCTGCCCAAAGCCTGGCAGGAGCGGGAAAACACCGGCTTGTTTCTTCGACTCAACTGGCAGATGCCCGGATTTCAGAAACCGGGGCATTACAACCCGGAACCGGGGTGGTTCACCCGCGATAAACTGGTCGACCTCGGATTTCGTGTCGAAATGCCGGTCAACGATACGAGGGCTTACGACTATTATCGCCACCAGCTTCCCCGGGATGCATTTATTGTTTTGGAAATGGAAGGTCCGACCTGGAATCTCTGGCGGAAAGGAGCTGTAGAATACTATGCCTCTCTCAAATCGGATTTGGAAAAGGAAACGGATGAATCAAAAATCCAATCCCTCAACCGGCAGATTGAAAGCCTGAAACGGAGCATGGTCACCCAGTCCCGCCTGTTTGCTGTTGATGCGGGAAGCTCCCCCTCCCAACTTCGGGAGCGCTATCCGGACCGTTCCCGGCACCTCATCGTTCGCGGAATCGTCCGTATAAGAAAATCGGTTTTCCCCGCAGGTGAACGGGGCAAACATGGCGAAAACGAAGCGGTCATAAATGGTTATATTCAAAAAATACTTGTAGACCAGCTGCATGTTCCCTATTTGTTCCGGGATCGCTTTTTTCAATATGTATCTAAACCCCGATATTGGAGCCCGGCCCGAAGCCGAAGCGCCGGCAAAAAAAATGGAATGGGACCGCGTTATGCCGTTACCCTAAGTTATGGTAAGCGGTACGAACCCTGGATTACTGAAATCACCGAACTGAAATGAGGGTTGCTTGAGTAAGGGAAAAATTCCAGAAAAGCTGGTCGCAGAACCATTGACAACCGAGGGGAACCCGCGTCATTTCGCCCCTGCCGATCAACCGCCTCAAAATAAGTACCAGGTGGTGGACCCGAAGACGGGTGACGTGTGGGGGTATGTTGTAATAGACAATACCCGACGCGGGCCCGGGCTGGGTGGCATACGTATTGCCGCTGACCTCTCAGTTTGGGAAATCATGCGGCTGGCACGTACCATGACATTGAAAAACAGTGCCGCCAACCTTCCATTTGGAGGGGCCAAGTCGGGCATCGCTTTCGATCCGAATGAGTTTGGCCGGGCCAAGGGAATGAAGCAGGACCTCATCGGTGCCTTTGCGGAAGCCATCTTCCCCATTGACAACTACATCTCGGCGCCGGACATGAGCACGGATGAAAACGACACCCAGCGCATCTTTCAATACAACACCGATATGCTGGGAGACCCGCATCACGGCCGGGGAGCAGCGGGACGCCCTTTCGCAAAGGGGGGAGTGCCCATCGATAAATGGGGGCTCACCGGGCACAGCCTTTATTCTTCCATCAAAACGCTTGAGGACATCGATCCCAATTTTCAAATCAGGGGTGCGCGTGTTGTGATCCAGGGATTTGGCAACGTCGGCGCCGCTATCGGTAACAAACTTGCGGAAGAAGGCGCTCTCATTGTCGGGGCCTCCGATCTGAATGCCGCGTTGTGGTGCTCTAAAGGCCTTCAGATCCGCGAGATCAATCAGGCAAGGAGCAACCCCAAAGGACTTGGTTCGTATCGCGGCCAGGTGGACAAACGGTTTTTCAACGGCAACGTGTCCCGTCTCCTCGAAGCGCCCTGCGACATCCTGATCCCGGCCGCGCGACCGGACGCCATCACTGCCCGCAACGCCGACCGTCTTATGTGCGGCAAAATTTTTCAGGGTGCCAACACGCCCAGTAACAAAATGACCGAATACTACCTCGAGAACCGGAGAAAAATTCTGTCCTATACCGACTTCATCGTCAACTCAGGAGGGGTGATCGGGTGTGCGGTGGAGGTGAAAATGACGCAGGATGAATCCTACCGTGAACGGGTCATGGCAATGGGAAATCACGGCCGGACTTATGTTGAAAATCTCATCTTTGAAACTGTGAGCCGCAATATCCTCACCATCACGAAAAGGTTGAAAGAGCGGGCCGGCAAAGATATTATTTTCCGTGAAGAGGCCACCCGGCTGGCGGAAGAACGGCTGGGCAAGCCGGAAGAATACTGGTTGTGATTTTCAACGTAAGATAGAAAGGGAACTCGATGGGCTACAACGTCGGTCATGGGGACAGGTTGTTTCGGATGATGCTGGGGGTCGCTCTGGTGCTGGGAGGACTCACGTCCGGCGGATTCTGGGGGTGGACCACGGCATTGGTGGGCGTGGTGATCATCATCACCGGCATGGCCGGCAATTGCTTTATCTACTCCCTGTTCGACATCAGCACCTACTGCCCGCCGCGCAATAAAAGCTGACCCGCATCAACCGTCTGCCCGCTCCGCGGTTGATCCGCTCAGCGGTTGTAGATTTCGTCGAGGACCTTTCCCGCGCCCTGCTCCAGGATCTCCAGCGCGCACTGGTCTCCCAGCTTGACCGCATCCTGGGTGGCTCCAGACCCTTCAGCACGAAACACCTGCTTGCCGTCGAGGCTCCCCACCATGCCACGGATGTGAATGCGGTTGCCGTCCACCGTAGCGTAAACCCCAATCGGCACCTGGCATCCGCCTTCCAGTCGATGCAGGAAGGACCGTTCCGCCTCCAGGGCGGTATGCGTATCTTCATGTTCAAGCGGTAGAATTCGCATCATGACTCCCGGGTCGTCCTTGCGCGTTTCGATACCCACCGCGCCCTGCCCGCCTCCGGGTAACATGATCTCCGGCGGAATGCATTCGCTGATGCGGTCGGCCATGCCCATCCGCTTCAAACCTGCCGCAGCCAATATGATACCGTCCAGGTTTTCCTTCTCCATTTTATCGAGCCGCGTTCCGACGTTGCCGCGCATGGGCACGATTTGGAGGTCAGGACGATATGCCAGGAGTTGAGTGGTCCGGCGAAAACTGCCCGTTCCCACTTTCGCTCCTTGTGGCAGTTCGTCCAGCTTCTTGCCATCGCGGGAAATGAGTGCATCGCGCGGGTCCTCGCGCTCCGTGATAACAGACAACCCCAGCCCGGGAGGCAGTTTCATCGGTACGTCCTTCATGCTGTGGACGGCAATATCGACTTCATTCCGCAACAGGCCTTCCTCAATCTCCTTGGTGAACAGGCCTTTGCCTCCGACCTTCGCCAGCGGCACATCCTGGATCTTGTCCCCGGAAGTCTTGATGGTGATCAGCGACACCGTGATATCCGGGTGCTCCTCTTCAAGCAGGGATTTGATCCAGTTGGCCTGCCAGAGCGCAAGCGGACTGCCCCGCGTGCCAATGCGGATTTCACTGACTTCGTAAATCGATCTAAATAATGGGTCCATTAATCGTCCAGATGAAACAGGTCGCGGATGGCTTTCAAATAAGCCTGGCCTTCAGAAGTGCGGGTTTTCTCCTTCAGGTTGACCGTGGGTTTGTGAAGAATCTTGTTGATGATGGAAAGCGTCATTTGTTCAAGAGCGCTTTTATCTTCCGTTGACAAGTGTTCAAGCCGTTTGAGGGTTTTGTCCAGTTCCTGGCGCCGGATGTCCTCAGCCTTTCGACGCAGGCCAACAATCGTGGGCACCGCGTCCCGCGACTCAATCCAGCTGTTGAACTTGACCACCTCGGAGTGAATGATCTCCATGGCCAGTTCGGCTTCCTTCTCACGTTCCTTCATGTTGGCATCCACGACGCTTTGCAGATCATCAATGTCGTAGAGGTACACGTTTTCGAGGTCATTGACCTCCGGAGCAATGTCACGCGGCACGGCGATATCGATCAAAAACATGGAGCGGTTCTTGCGTTTGTGCAAAGCTTCGTCGACCATTTCTTTGGTGATGATGAAATTGGGCGCAGCAGTGGAACTGATAACGATATCGGCACGGTACAATTCTTCCTTGAATTCATCGAAACCAAGCGCACTGCCGTTCAGGGTTTTGGCCAGGCCGGCGGCCCGTTCGTACGTGCGGCTGGCAACGTACACGGTTTTGAGACCGTAAGTCATGAGGTGCCGGGCGGCGAGTTCCGCCATCTCCCCCGTGCCCACCAGCATGACGGTATGGTTTTCCAGGTTGTCGAAAATCTTCCGCGCCAGTTCGACTGCGGCAGAACTGATGGACACGGCGCTCTCGGCGATGCCGGTTTCCTCACGGATTCGCTTGGCGACGTTGAATGCCTTCTCGAATAACTGGTTGAGGAAGATGCCGGTGGTGCGGAGCGAACGCGCCAGGCTGTAGGCGTCCTTCACCTGTCCCAGGATCTGCGCTTCGCCGACGATCATGGAATCCAGGCTCGCCGACACGCGGAACAGGTGCTCGATGGTTTTGTCCTCGGTGTAGGAGTAGAAATGCTCGTCGAGGACATCGATGGGGATCTGGTGGTAATCCGAGATGAAGCGCTTGAGCCGCAGGACTCCGTTGTTGATGTCGTTCACACGGGCGTAGATCTCCACCCGGTTGCAGGTGGAGATGATGAGGTTTTCCTCGATCTCCGGATACTGGTTGAGCTTTTCCGAAGACTCCTCAATGGTCCCCTGCGTGAACGCCAACCGTTCCCGTAATTCTACGGGCGTGTTCTTGTGGTTGACGCCAACGATCACCAGATTACTGTGTTCCATATCACACGTGCAGAAGGTAACTGAACATGACCGTAATGAATCCCGCTACCGACCCCCAAGCGGCTTTACGACCTCGCAGTCCCGTCATGAATCGGCCGAAAAACACGATGCCGTATATGATCCAGCCAAACACCAGAGGCCATGTCCGGACCACGTCCCATGAAAAAAACGGCGACTCCGTCGCCTGGGTGGTCCAGATGCCGCCGGTCAAAAAGCCCAGCGTGAACAGCGGAAATCCGATCGCCACCACCTTGAAGTTCAACTGGTCCATCGATTCCAGGGGAGGCATGCGAAAATACATGATGCCGAGCTTTTTGGATTTCACCTGCCGTTCCTGAATCAGGTACATCACTCCCACCGCAAAGGCGATGGCGAATGCGGCGAACCCGAGAATGGACAGGGTGCGGTGCAGGGTCATGAGGCTCCGGAACTGGGATTCCGGAAAGTGCACCACCTCTTCCGACAGGAAGGTCGCGTACAAAAGAATCAGGAAAGCCAAGGGGATGACAAACGATCCCAGGTCCTTGATCTTGTATTTCCAATGGGTAATAAAGTACACCACAACCACCACCCATGAAAAGAAAATTGCCACTTCAAAGGAGGTGGTGTAAGGCCCATGGCCGGTTTCCTGCGAACGCAGGCCGATGATCACCGTATGAAAAAACAGTCCGACCGCAGCGGTGACCGTCGCCAGCGAGGACACGAACTGACGCCGGTATATCAGGTAAACGAAATACTCCAGAGATGCCATCAGATAACTGATCATGGCAATATTGAAGGTCAGGACTTTCATGTCTCATCAGGTGGCGTGGGGAAAAAAGGCATCCTATCACGGTAGCCAAGGAATTACAATGATTTAGGGTCCAACGCCCTTCGCCCCACCGGTTGGGTTCCTCTTCGATTATAAAGAAAAAACAGGCGGGAGAGAAAGCCTTTTGCAGTGGGGGAGGTGCAAACGGTGCCGAAAGCTCCGGTTCAGTGATCTTCCTTGTTCTTGACGAAGTTTCTGAGCTCGGACAAAAACTCGTTGGCGTCCTTGAAATCCCGGTATACCGAAGCGAAACGGACATACGCGACGCCATCCAGATTGTATAACTCCTTCACCACCTTCTCGCCGACGGTGACAGCGGAAACTTCTTTTTCCCCGGATTCCTGAAAATGTTTCTCAACCCGGTCCACGATCTCTTCCATCTGCTCGATGCTGACGGGGCGTTTCTGGCAGGCTTTCTGGATACCGGACATGATCTTGCGGCGGTCGAATTCTTCCCGACGCCCGTCTTTTTTCACGACAAGAAGCGGTGTGGTTTCGATCCGTTCGTAGGTGGTGAACCGCTCGCCGCAATTGAGGCATTCGCGGCGGCGGCGGGTCATGTCCCCTTCCCGGTTCGTGCGGGAATCAATGACCTTGTTTTCCATATTGGAACAGTTTGGGCATTTCATCGAGGTTCAGTACTTGTTGGATAGCTCCATGTGAAACGGGTACTGCTCGCAAAGGTCCCGCACCTGCTTGCGGGTTTTCTCGATGTAGGCGGCATCGTCCACGTGCTCCAGCACACCCACGATCATCTCGCCTATCTTCTTCATCGCGTTTTCCTTCATGCCGCGGGTGGTGAGGGCGGGGGTGCCGATTCGGATGCCGGAGGTGACGAAAGGACTGCGCGTCTCGAACGGCACGGTGTTCTTGTTGACGGTGATGCCCGCCTGGTCGAGCGCCTCTTCCG